>NZ_BAEH01000047.1 GCF_000241305.1 Gordonia effusa NBRC 100432 | reverse complement strand
AGGCGCCGAGCTTGCGAGCCCGGCTCACCCGCTGCTGGTCGAGTGCCGTCGTGCGAGCTTGCGAGCCCGCTTCACCCGCTGCTGGTCGAGTGCCGTCGTGCGAGCTTGCGAGCCCGCCGGTGTATCGAGACTGGGTGAGTCGACGTACCTGGGTGACCGCTGTCGCTGGTTGAGTTGGCATTTCGTCGTGCGTGGTCTCGATACACCGTTCGTCTCGCGAGCTCGCCGAACGGCACTCGACCATCGGAGGTGGCTTGCAAGCTCGCCGAACGGCACTCGACCGTCGGAGGTGGCTCGCGAGCTCGCCGAACGGCACTCGACCATCGGAGGTGGGTGGTGCCTGATGCTGCTGGTCGAGTGCCAGGCGCCGAGCTTGCGAGGTGTCTGGTGTATCGAGACCCCGCGAGCCGACGTCGTGAAGCCCGTCACAGCCGCTCGCCAGGGACCGGCCGGACCGCCTATCCTCGTCGTGGACGTCTGGTACCCGCGGAGCGGGACTGGAACGCGATACGAAGGGATCACGGTGAGTTCGCCGGACCATTTTTCTGCTGGAATGCGTGCCGAAGGGCTGGCGCCCGCGCGCCTGGCCGTCGGCGTTGTATCCGCTGGTCGGGTCGGCACCGCCATCGCCGAGGCACTTGAGCGAGCTGGCCACGTCGTCGGTTCGGTAGTCGCGGGGTCGACCGCCTCGCGCCGACGAGCGCAGCAGCGGCTACCCGAATCGCAGATCCTGCCACTGAATCAAGTCGTCGCTCGCTCGGAACTGCTGATCATCGCTGTGCCCGACGCCGAGCTCTCGACGGTTATCGGCGACATCGCTGCGACCGGCCAGTTGCGTCGCGGAACCGTTGTCCTGCATACCGCCGGCGCGCACGGGGTGGGAATCATGGCCCCACTAACCGACCTCGGTGCGTTGAGCCTGGCGGTTCACCCCGCGATGACCTTCGTCGGAGGAGCCGACGACACCAATCGGCTCGCGTCGGCCTGTTTCGGCATTACCGCGGCCGACGAGGTGGGGTACACCATCGCACAATCGCTGGTCTACGAGATCGGCGGTCAGCCGGTTCGCGTCGTCGAAGCCGATCGAACTTTGTACCACGCCGCACTCGCACACGGGTCGAATCATCTTGTGGCACTTATCAGCGATGCCATCGCCACACTCGACGTCGCCGTGCAACGCGGTGCGGCCGACGGTGACGATCCGCCGATTCGCGTCGCGCAGAGCATCCTCGGACCGCTCGTCACCGCGGCGTTGAACAATGTCCTCGACCTTGGGCCGGCCGCGCTGACCGGCCCGGTCGCCCGCGGAGACACCGCCGCCGTTGCCGCACACCTTGACGCCCTGCGTACCTTGCCCGCTGACGGAGTTACCGCGGGTATCCCGGCCGCGTACGTGGCATTGGCCAAGCGCGCCGCGGTCTATGCGGATGCGCCGGCGGAACTGCGAAACCTGTTGACGGAGAAGCCATGACGAATACCGAACGCGCCTTCACCCCGGGACAGCTCACCGTCCACCGCGACCCCGCTCAGTTGAGCAAGGTCAGCCGGGCGTTGCGCTCAACGGGCAAACGCGTCGTGTTGGTCCCGACGATGGGCGCGCTGCACAACGGGCATCTCGAACTGGTTCGGGCCGCCAAGGCGCACGGTAACACGGTAGTGATCGTGTCGATCTTCGTGAACCCCTTGCAATTTGGCGCCGACGAGGACCTGGACGCGTACCCGCGCACCTTCGACGCCGACCTGGATCTGTTGCGCCCACTGGGGGTCGAGCTAGTCTTCGCGCCGACCGCTTCGGCGATGTATCCCAACGGCCCGCGTACCTCGGTGCATCCCGGACCAACCGGGGAGATTCTCGAGGCAGGCTCCCGCCCAACGCATTTCGCGGGAATGCTGACCGTGGTCCTCAAGCTGCTCAACATCGCCGCACCCGACGCCGCGTACTTCGGCGAGAAGGACTACCAACAACTGGTGTTGGTCCGGCAGATGGTGACCGACCTCGACCTCAACGTCGACATCGTCGGTGTACCGACGGTTCGCGAATCCGACGGGCTCGCGATGTCCTCGCGTAATCGCTATCTGTCTCCTGAAGAACGAGAACTGGCGACAGTCCTGTCCGCTGCCCTCGTTGCCGGCGCATATGCCGCGCAGGGTGGCGAGGATGCGATTATCGCTGCCGCACAACAGGTTCTGAACACTCATCCGCAGGTCGAGGTCGAATACCTCGTTGTTCGCGGCCGTCAACTAGAAGATCCACCCAAGCAGGGCGATGGACGCCTGCTGATCGCGGCACGGTTCGGTGCCACCCGATTGCTCGACAATGTCGGCGTCGCAATCGGGATTTCACTTCGCGACGAACACGGCGCGCAGTAGCGCTGTTCTTGCGGATCAGCTGACCAATACGAAAGGGACAATAGATGTTTCGCACCATGATGACGTCAAAGATTCATCGCGCGACGGTCACTCAGGCCGACCTGCACTACGTGGGTTCGGTAACCATCGACGCCGACCTTCTCGACGCCGCCGACCTTCGCGAGGGTGAACAGGTAACCATCGTCGACATCGACAACGGAGCCCGCCTGGAAACCTACGCGATCACCGGCGAACGCGGCACCGGTGTCATCGGAATCAATGGTGCCGCAGCACATCTCGTCCACCCGGGCGATCTCGTCATCATCATCGCCTACGGCATCATGGACGAGGAGGAAGTCCGCGACTACGCGCCGCACGTCGTGTTCGTCGACGCTGACAACAAGGTGCTCACCGAGGGCACCGATCCAGCCGACGTTCCCGAAGGCTCCGGGCTCCTTGACCCGCGCTCGCCGGTCAGCGTCTAGGTCGCGTCATGCTACTCACCGTCGACATCGGCAACACCAACATTCATCTCGGAGTGTTCGCCGGTGTGGGCGATCACGCGAAGTTGGTGCGAGACTGGCGGATTCACACCGACCCGCATTACACCGCCGATGAGTTGGCCTTGACGTTGCGTGGATTGCTCGGCGACGACGTCGAGCAGGTGACGGCGGTTGCCGGCCTGTCGACAGTGCCATCGCTGATGCTCGAAATGCGGGTGATGGTCGGCAAATACTTCGGGTCCGGTCCGCACGCGCTGTTGGAACCGGGCGTACGGACCGGCGTGCCGCTGCTGGTCGACAATCCGAAAGAAGTCGGTGGCGATCGGGTCGCGAATGCCCTTGCGGCATATGGGAGATTCGGCGGGCCGTGTGTCATCGTGGCGTTCGGTACCGCGACCTTGGTCGACGTG
Source organism: Gordonia effusa NBRC 100432 (assembly GCF_000241305.1). Taxonomy (GTDB): domain Bacteria; phylum Actinomycetota; class Actinomycetes; order Mycobacteriales; family Mycobacteriaceae; genus Gordonia; species Gordonia effusa. The sequence continues at coordinate 18,611 of NZ_BAEH01000047.1, read as the reverse complement.
GTGTCGGCGAAAGGTGAATTCCTCGGCGGCGCAATCGCTCCGGGTGTCAACCTTGCTGTCGACGCACTGGCCGAACGGACGGTGACGTTACGTCGCACCGAGTTGCGGGCACCGCGCAGCGTCGTCGGCAAGAACACCATCGAGGCACTGCAGTCGGGCATTATCTACGGTTTCGCCGGGCAGGTCGACGCACTGGTGGATCGAGTGCGCGACGAAATTCCCGGCTTCGACGGTGACGACGTGCACGTCGTCGCCACCGGATTCTTGGCGCCGCTGATGTACGACGAATGCGAAACGCTTACCGATCACGTGCCCGAGTTGACCCTCGACGGCCTGCGGCGAGTGCATGAGCGCGTTAAAGAACGCAAGCGCTGACCGCCGGGTAATGCGCACGGCTGGGTTTAACTGTGGCGCGATGAGAATTGGTATGGCAAACTGCTCGTCGTGATCAAGAGCTGTCAGGAGTGTTGTCAGGGCTAGACCGCATAACGCGGTGGCCCTCTTCGACGCCCCAGTTTCTTCGATTCTTCCCGAGGTATCTCTCATGACCGCCATTCTTTCGGCGCCCCTGTCCAGCGACGTCGCGCCACTGTCCGTTCTCGTTCGTGACTACCACCGTCATCTCGCGGCGGGCGTCATCGCCGTCGATATTCGTGATCAACAGACCCGTGACCGCGACGGCGTCCTACTCGGGGCGATCGCGATTTCTGCGGACGTCGTGCTCGACCGGCTGACCCCGGGCGGCGCCGAAGCGCTGCGCATCGCGGGACTCGACCGCCGCTGGCTACTGATCAGCGACGACGGCCACGATGCCGAGTGGCTCGCCTGGCATCTGCAGGCCCGCGGCGTCATCGGCGCGCGGTTCGTGGTTGGTGGCTACCAGCGGATGCGCAGCGCAGGAATCAACGGGCCGGTGTCGGCTGCCGAGCTGGCAATGATCTCCGCACACTGATGTCGTGACGCTCGCGCGCGCGAGCCGATACGCCACCGGTATGGTGGCAAGTCGTGAGTAACCAGACTGACTCGACTCGTGACGCCGCGGATGACACCCCCGAACAGCTTCGTATTCGCCGCGAGAAGCGGGAACGGATCCTGGCCGAGGGGCGGCAGGCGTACCCGGTAGCGATCGAGCGGACGCACAGTCTCGCCCAGATCCGTGCCGAGTATCCGGACCTGGAAGCCGGCACCGAGACCGGCGTCGAGGTCGGAGTGGCGGGCCGCATCATCTTCTTGCGCAACAAGGGAAAACTATGTTTCGCGACGCTGCAAGACGGCGACGGAACACAGTTGCAGGCGATGGTCAGTTTCAACGGCGTCGGTGAAGACGCGTTGGCGCAGTGGAAAGCCGACGTCGACCTCGGTGACATCGTCTTCGTTCACGGACAGGTGATCAGTTCGCGTACCGGCGAACTGTCGGTGATGGCCGATCGTTGGGAAATGGCGTCGAAGGCGTTGCGTCCCTTGCCGGTTGCACACAAGGAGATGAACGAGGAGTCGCGCGTCCGGCAGCGCTACGTGGATCTGATCGTGCGTCCGGAGGCGCGATCGATCGCCCGGACGCGTATCGCGGTCATGAGTGAGCTGCGAAAGTCGTTGTCGGACAGAGGCTTCCTGGAAATCGAGACGCCGATGCTGCAGACCTTGCACGGTGGTGCCGCCGCTCGGCCGTTCGTTACACACTCCAATGCATTCGATATTGACCTGTACCTGCGCATCGCGCCGGAATTGTTCCTCAAGCGTGCCGTCGTCGGTGGTATCGACAAGGTCTTCGAGGTCAACCGCAATTTCCGTAACGAGGGCGCCGATTCCACGCATTCGCCGGAGTTCGCGATGCTGGAGACCTACCAGGCCTACGGCACCTACGACGACGCCGCGGTGATGATTCGTGAACTGGTACAAGAGGTTTCGCAGGGTGCGCTCGATACGCTGACCCCGACGATGCCCGACGGCAGTACCTACGACCTGTCCGGTGAATGGCTGTCGGTCTCGATGTACCCGTCACTGTCGGAGGCTGTCGGCGAGGAGATCACGCCGCGGACCAGTGTCGAGGAGCTGCTCGCTTTGGCCGCGAAGGTCGACCTCGAAGTGCCCACGGGCAAAGGCTACGGGCACGGCAAGCTCGTCGAAGAACTGTGGGAACACACCGTCGGACACGGGCTGACCCAGCCGGTATTCGTACGGGACTTCCCGGTCGAGACGTCGCCGCTGGTGCGGTCGCATCGGTCGGTGCCCGGCGTCGTCGAGAAGTGGGACCTCTACGTGCGTGGCTTCGAATTGGCAACCGGCTATTCAGAATTGGTAGATCCGGTGATCCAGCGCGAACGCTTCGTCGATCAGGCGCGTCTGGCCGCTGCCGGCGATGATGAGGCGATGGCGCTGGACGAGGAATTCCTGGCCGCGATGGAATACGGTATGCCGCCCACCGCGGGTACCGGCATGGGCATCGATCGGCTCCTGATGGCGCTGACCGGTCTGGGCATCCGGGAGACAATCTTGTTCCCGCTGGTGAAGCCGCTGGGCTAGTTTCGCCAACAATCCCCCCAAACTGGGAGAATCCCCCGTCGCGACGGGGGATTCTCCCAGTTTCAGGGGATTTTAGGCCCAGAGGGATCCGATCGGCCTTCCCGTGCGTCTAAGACTCGTGATCGAGATTCCGCAAACCCGCCACGGCGTGTACTTCCGCGAAGACATCCTCGCTCATGACTACGACGACGCGGCGATAGCGCGGGCAGTACGCGAACAGGAACTAATCCGCGTCGGCACGGGTGCGTACGCCGCCGCAAAGGATCGCTATCCTGACGAACTCCACCGTATGAAAGCGATCGCCGCATGGCTCGGGGATGTTAGGGCGGGCAACGGTGATCCAGGTGGCGTGCTCAGCCATATCTCTGCTGCGGTGGTTCTCGGACTAGACACGCTTAATCCGACGCTCGGTCGGGTGCACTTCACCAAGCCGAATAGTTCGGGCAATATTCGCGCGAACCGGCATACGCATAGTGCGCTACTACGTGCCGACGAGGTGACATTCGTTGACGGGATCATGGTGACGAACCTTGAACGAACCGCCGTCGATATCGCCTGTGTGTCGAAATTCCCGGCAGCGTTGGCTGTCGTCGACGCCGCGTTGCGTCGGGGCGCTGATCGCGAAGTGATGCGTTCTACTCTCGCGCAGGTGAGGCGCAACGGCATTCGCACTGCACGGCGCGCGATTGAATCCGGGAGTCCGTTGGCCGAGAGCGTCGGCGAATCCTGGAGCCGGTCCCAGATGATCACCGCGGGCCTGCGGCTGCCTGAACTGCAACGCTCCTACGACATCCGTGGCAATCGGTGGCGAGTTGACTTCGACTGGAATGGTCGTCTCGTCGGGGAATTCGATGGGATCAAGAAGTACACCAAACTACTGCGTGAAGGCGAAGAATCCTCCGACGTCGTCATCCGCGAGAAGCTCCGCGAGGACGCACTGACGGCATCCGGGATCAAGGTGCTGCGATGGGTGTTCGACGACTTGCGCCCCGGAAACGTCCTTGTGCCGATGTTGTCCGCGCAACTCGACAAATTGCCAAAGGTGCTCTGATTCCGTCAATCTCCTCAAACTTGGAGAATCCCCCGTCGCGACGGGGGATTCTCCAAGTTTGAGCGGCCTAAGCGTCGACTACTTACTCAACCGCCGACCGTGCCGGGCCTCGTATTCCGCCCGCACGTCGGCCGTCTTTGCTCGCTCGATTTCGTGAACCAGCTCGGTGTCGAGGCCGTGCTTCTTGAGTCGTGCCTTGCGATAGAACTTGTTGAGCACCACCGCGAAGTATATGAATGGCAGCAGGATCGGCAGGGTCATACTTGCCCGGACCAGGGCGTCGGCGGGAAAGAGGAGCAGCGGGGCGAGGATGAGCAGCACCGGGATCGTCACGCGGATCACCGTGCGACGGGCCGCGCCCGGCCCGGCCAAATCGTTCCGAACCCAGTCGTGCATCGACGCCGGCAGAGTGCGGCCGTAGCAGTAGGTGATGTACTGCCAGAAATTGGGACGGGACGGATCGCTCATGACTTCTACGGTACCGAGCGGAGTCTGGAGGTTTACGCGAGGTCGCGTTTGAGAATCTTGCCCGAAGCGTTACGTGGCAACGCGTCGACGATGACGACCGACCGCGGGACCTTGAAATTCGCCAAGTGCTGTTTGGCGTAGGCGATTACCGTCTCCTCAGTTACGTCGGCGTCGTCGAGCACGGTCAGATACGCCCGCCCGACCTCGCCGAGCCGTGCGTCTTCGACGCCGATCACCGCGACTTCGGTGACCCCCGGGATGCGGCTGAGCGCCTGTTCCACCTCGGCGGGATAGACGTTGAATCCGCCGCAGATATACATGTCTTTGAGGCGGTCGGTGATGGTGAGATTGCCGCGCTCGTCCAGCGCCCCGACATCGCCGGTGTGTAGCCAGCCGTCGGGGTCGATGGTGGCGGCGGTCGCGTCGGGGTCATCAAGGTAGCCGCGCATGACCATGGCGCCGCGAGCCAGCACCTCGCCCTGCTCGCCGATTCGAACCTCCATCCCCGGATACGCGCGTCCGCAGGTCGTGGCGACCGTCTGGTCATCATCGTCGGGGCGGCAGGTGGTGATGAAGCCGCTCGTCTCGGTCTGGCCATAGGCAGTCACCACGGTCTCGACGCCGAGATCGCTCTGCAGGCGTTCCACCAGCACCACCGGCACGATGGTCGCTCCGGTAACGATGAGACGCAACGACGACAGATCGCATTCCGTGCGTGCGGGGTCATCGAGAATGGTCTGGAAGATGGTCGGTGCGCCGGGGAAGATGGTTGCTCGTTGTGCCGCAACGAGTTTCATCGCTTCGGTCGGTGAGTAGACGGCCAGCGGAAGCATTGTCGAGCCGAAGAGTACACACGGCAGGATGCCCGCTTTGTAGCCAAAGGTATGGAAATACGGATTGACCATCAGATAGCGGTCGGTGTGGGTCATTTCGCCGTTCGACGCCCAGCCGAGTGAACCGGCCATCGTCTGACGGTGTTCGGCGAGAACGCCTTTCGCGCGACCGGTGGTGCCCGAGGTGAACAGAATGTCGGATAGATCGTCGGGTGCGACGGCACGCGCGCGTTCGTCGGCACGGGTGAGCGTAGCTGGCGTTGCCGAATCGACGAACGCCGACCAGTCGATCGCCGACGATCCGTCCACTGCATCGACGAGTGGCACGTGAATCAGCGTGCGGCCGGTATCGGCGGTGAGGAGGTCGGCCAGATGATTACCGCCGAGGAATGCGCCGGATACGACGACTGTCCGCGCGTCGGAGCGGTCGAGGATGTCGGTGGCCTCGGTAATGGTGTACCGCGAATTGAGCGGAACGAGCACCGCTCCGGCGTAGTGCACGCCGAGCGCGGCAATCGGCCAGTGGTAGCTATTCGGTGCCCAGATGGCGACTCGGTCACCGTGTTCGATGCCGTGGGAGATCAGCGCGGCGGCAAAGTGGCGGACCTGATCATGCAGTTCTGCCCAGGTCAGCGTGACCGGTTGGGCCCATTGTCCGTCAACGATCGCCTCCTGGTCGGGCCAGCGGGTTGCCGCGCGAATGAGTGCGGCAGGCGTCGTGGTCGGGAACTCCTCCATCGCTCTAACCTAGCAAGCGCTTGGTAGTTTATGCTAGCTGACATGACCCTGATCAATCTCGCCGATCGTGACGTCGATCTTGGCGAATGGGCCGCCCAGACCCCGAACGCGTCCGGCCTCTTCGCCGACGCGGTGCGGGCCTGGCTCGTGGAGCACCTCGCCGGTGACTTCGCCACTCTCAAAGGTCGAGGCGGACCGGGCAGTGAACACGAGTTTTTCGAACAACGCCTGGCGTGGGACCGGCATCTCGCGTCGTCGGGCTGGACCTGCCTTGGCTGGCCCGCGAAATACGGCGGGCGCGGCGCGACGTTGGAACAGCGCATCATCTTTCACGAGGAATACGCCCGGGCCAACGCGCCGGCGCGGGTCAACCACCTGGGCGAGGAACTCCTCGGACCCACACTCATCGAATACGGGACGCCGGAACAGAAGGCGCGATTCCTGCCGGGGATCGTCAACGTGAGCGAGCTTTGGGCACAAGGCTATTCGGAGCCCGGCGCCGGATCTGACCTCGCTGCCGTCGCGACGACGGCCAGCCTCGACGGCGATAAGTGGACCATCAACGGACAGAAGGTGTGGACTTCACTCGCTCACGTCGCGCAGTGGGTATTCGTGGTGGCGCGCAGCGAGAAAGGGTCGTCGCGCCACGCGGGCCTCAGCTTCCTGCTGGTGCCGATCGACCAACCGGGCGTTACCGTACGACCTATCCAACAACTCACCGGCACTTCGGAATTCAACGAGGTCTTCTTCGATGACGCGGTCACCGACGCCGACCTCATCGTCGGGTCGCCGGGCGATGGCTGGAAGGTCGCGATGGGGCTGCTGCAGTTCGAGCGCGGGGTGTCGACACTCGGTCAGCAGGTTGGCTTTGCCCGCGAACTCGACAATGTCATCTCGGTCGCGAAAGCCAATGGCGCAGTGGATAATCCGGAGATCGCCACCCGGCTGACGCGCGCGCGGATCGGCCTGCGAGTGATGCGCGCGCATGCCCAGCGGACTCTGGCGGGTGAGATCGTGAACGAGGCTGGGGCGGCGTCGGTGGCAAAGTTGTTGTGGGCCAACTGGCATCGCGACCTGGGCCAGTTGGCGGTCGACGTGGTCGGTTCGCCGTCGTTGATCGGGCCCGCGGAAACCACCGAGGGGCAGCCGAACGATATCTACGCACCGTCGACCGTCGAGCTCGACGAATGGCAACGACTTCTGCTGTTCACCCGCGCCGATACGATTTATGGCGGCTCAAATGAGGTGCAGCGCAACATTATTGCCGAGCGAGTGCTCGGCCTTCCGAGAGAGGCACGTGCATGACCCCCGTTTCGCCGCTCGCGCGGATTCCCGACGAAATCGCCGGACATGACTTGCTCGCGGGCAAGAAGGTCGTGGTCACCGCGGCGGCCGGAACCGGTATTGGATTCGCCTCGGCTCGGCGGGTGCTGTTGGAAGGCGGCGACGTGGTGGTCTCCGATTTCCATGAGCGGCGCCTGAACGAGACCGTCGAGAAATTGACAGCGGAGTTCCCGGAGCAGAAGGTGTCCGCCATCGTGTGCGATGTATCGAGCACGTCGCAGGTGGATGCGCTGATCGACGGTGCCGCAAGCGAACTCGGTCGAATCGATGTTCTGATCAACAACGCGGGACTCGGCGGGGAGACGCCCGTCGTCGAGATGACCGACGAGCAATGGGATCGCGTCATCGACATCACGCTCAACAGCACCTTCCGTGCCACTCGCGCCGCGTTGCGTTACTTCCGCGATGCCGGTCATGGCGGGGTCCTGGTCAACAATGCCTCGGTACTTGGCTGGCGCGCACAGCACAGCCAATCCCATTACGCTGCAGCGAAAGCCGGTGTGATGGCACTGACCCGGTGCTCGGCGATCGAAGCCGCCGAGTACGGCGTACGAATCAACGCCGTAGCCCCGTCCATCGCCCGGCATCCGTTCTTGGCCAAGGTCACCAGTGACGAGCTGCTGGATGAACTCGCATCTCGGGAGGCGTACGGTCGTGCGGCCGAAGTCTGGGAGATCGCGGCCACCATCGCGATGCTGGCCAGCGATTACACCACCTACCTCACCGGCGAGATCGTCTCGATCTCTTCTCAGCGCGCCTGACCGCCGAATCATCAAGGGAGTCAACATATGTCCACCCCACAGGCTTATATCGTCGACGCGGTGCGCACACCCGTCGGCAAGCGCAACGGCTCGTTGGCGAAAGTCCATCCAGCCGACCTTGGCGCCCATGTCGTCAACGCCATACTCAATCGCACCGGTATCGACCCGAATGTTGTCGACGACGTGGTGTTCGGTTGTGTCGACACCGTTGGACCGCAGGCGGGCAACATCGCGCGCACCGCATGGCTCACCGCGGGCCAGCCACTCGGCGTGCCGGGCACCACGGTTGATCGTCAGTGTGGATCATCGCAACAGGCAATACATTTCGCCGCACAGGGTGTGATGAGCGGAACTCAGGACGTAGTTCTCGCCGGCGGTGTGCAGAATATGAGCGCAATCCCCATCTCGCAGGCCATGATTGCCGGCCAAGAACTTGGATTCACCACTCCCACAGCGGAATCCCCGGGGTGGCGCGCGCGTTTCGGTGACACCGAGATCTCGCAGTTCGTCGGAGCGGACATGATGGCCAAGCGCTGGGATATCTCGCGCGGGGATATGGAGGCGTGGGCGTTACAGTCGCATCAGCGGGCGAAGGCGGCCATCGCCGCGGGTCGGTTCGACAATGAGTATGTGCCGCTTGGTGATTGCGTCGTCGATGAATGCCCGCGCGAGACCTCGCTGGAAAAGATGGCGTCACTCGACGTGTTGGCCGAGGGGTCGTCACTGACCGCCGCGGTCGCATCGCAGATCTGCGATGGGGCGTCGGCGGCGCTGGTCGTCTCCGAACGGGCACTCAAGGAATACGGGCTGACTCCACGTGCGCGCATCCATCATCTGTCGGTACGCGGCGATGATCCGGTGATGATGCTGTCGGCTCCGATTCCGGCGACCAAGTACGCGTTGGAGAAGACCGGTCTGAGCATCGACGACATCGACGTCGTCGAGATCAACGAAGCCTTCGCGCCGGTAGTTCTCGCGTGGCTCAAGGAAACTGGCGCCAACCCGGCAACGGTCAACCCGAATGGCGGCGGCATCGCCCTTGGCCATCCGCTCGGTGCCACCGGTGCGAAACTCTTCGCGACGCTGCTCAACGAGTTGGAGCGTGTTGACGGCCGCTATGGCTTGCAAACGATGTGCGAGGGTGGCGGCACCGCGAATGTGACGATTATCGAGCGGCTGGGGTAGGCGCGGTCGTCGGGGCCGAGTCGCGTCGTCGTCTCACCGGGGTTCGATACACCAGATCCTCGCAAGCTCGGATCTGGCACTCAACCGGCGACGGGGGGCACTAGGTCGCGCAGTTTGGTCTGGCACTCAACCGGCGACGGGGTGACGTCGCGCAGTTGGATCTGGCACTCAACCGGCGACGGGGTGACGTCGCGCAGTTTGATCTGGCACTCAACCGGCGACGGGGAACGCGCCGCAACTCTCGATAATTTTGGGCGCTAAGAGTTTTATTTCTGACCGGCGGCTTTGCGGCTTCTGGTGCCCGCCGCACATTGTCAACGTTGTTGGATCGGTTTACCTTTCGTTTCGTACAGATCATCACGAGCGGCCGAGAGACTGGCTCTTTGACGCCGCAGCAACCGTGGACGTGTCCACAAGGTGCTAATGCCAGACCGATGACGAATCGCGACTCGACCACGTTGGGGGAGATCCGCGGCTCGACATGTCGACTTGTCGTGTCTGCCGACAGCTCGTGATCGTTTCCTGTGCGACCCGCGCTACCGCGCGGTGTCCAGTGCCAGTGGAAACGGCCCAGCCCGGCCGTGGGAGGAAGACGATGACGACCACTTTGACCGAGACCACGTTCACCGAATCACCCGGTGATTCCTCGGCGGCAAGAGACCGGAACGAATTATTCGTCCGAACCAGTGTCGACGAATTCTCGGCGGATCACCTGCTTCAGCTGCTAAAAGGCGATGTCTTCGCGGTACGCGTCGCCGGAGCGGTTGCCGGCGAGACGCTAGCGGGGCTGAGGGAACGGTTCGTCGGGCGCGAGGATCATGGGCCGCTGGCCACCGATCCGCAGTTCCGTCGCATCGGTCACGCCTTCTCCGAGGTCGGAGTCGATGGTCAGGACAGCTACTTCGACGAGGCCGCGCACCATCGCGGCCGACTGCGTGAACTCGCCGCCCCGTACCAGTACCCGGCCGATACCCTGCGCATCCTGCTCGACGAAGCCTGGCCCACCGGCGCGACCTTGCTGACGTCGGAGAGCCGGAAGTTCTTCGCCGGCGTCGTGCGATATCAGCAGGCCGGCGTCGACCTCGAACCCCACACCGACAACGTCCGGCGGAACCTCCCCGACGACGACCTCGGGATTCGCCGGCAACTGTCGGTGAACGTCTACCTCGACGTTCCCGACGGCGGGGGAGAACTAGAGATATGGGACGCCTATCCGACCGAGGATGAGTACCAAGAACTGTCGGGCGAACGGGTATGGGGTGTGAACCGTGACGTGGTCGGCGAGCCCGCGGTCACGATTCGGCCAGAGGTCGGGGAGGCGATCTTCATCGATCCGCGCCGCGTACACGCGGTCGCGCCATCGCACGACCGTCCGCGCGTGACTGTCGGTCTGTTCATCGGTGTCCGCAACCAGGACCAGGCTCTGGCGGTGTGGAGCTGATGACTCTCACCCTTGCCGCACCTGTTGGGTCGGTGTCGCATAAGGCGGCCTTCGACCTCAAAGGATTGCAGTACGACTACGCCGGTCGCTCGACGATTCTGCTGGTCAGCGTTGGTGCCGACTATCACGAGGGCGAAAAGCTCGGAGCGACTGTCGATCTGCTGAACCGCAGCGGGTTTGCCCGCGTGACCGTCGCTGTCGCCGACACATTGCAACGCCACAACGTCGACGCATCGCCCGCGCAGGCATATCACCAGACTCGACGTCGGGGTGACCAATGGCTGGCGCGCAATCAGCCGCTGCTGGATCTGCTGACCGCCGACGTCGATGTACTGCGATGGGACGACGCGCTCAGCGACCCGAACTACCCGCGTGCGCTCGACGAGGTTCGCTCGGTCTACCAAACGAACCGCGACTATGCGGTGGCGATCGAATCCACGATCGATCGGTTCGTCGCGCGGCGCGGTGAAGGGCTTCCCGACGAGGACCGAATCCGGAACGGCTGCCGGACCTACCTCCTGGAGGAAGTGCCGATTATCCAGCCGCTGTGGGCACGGCAGGGCTACGACTTTGTCGTTTACCCGCAACAGATTTCGACGGCGATGCAGGCCACCCGCGACCTATTCGTCACCGACGGTGCTGCGTGGCTGCCCCTGCGTTTCAAGAAGCGGAAGTCGGCGAAATGAGCACCACAGTGGCCCCGACGAATCGTCGGACCGCCGGGTTCATCGGCCTGGCGACCGCATCCTTCCTCGGCTGTATCGACCTGACGATCGTCTCGACCGCACTGCCGTCCATCACACGCGACCTGAACACCTCGATCGGCGTCTCGCAGTTGGTGCTCAGTGGATTCTTGACCGCGCTCGCCATGTTCATGGTCACCGCCGGTCGGCTCGGCGATCAGAAGGGGCGGCGTCCGGTGCTACTCGCCGGGCTCGGCCTTTTCGTCGTGGCGTCGATCGGCGCGGCTCTGGCCCCGACGATCGGTTGGCTGATCGCAGCGCGATTCGTACAGGGCGCGGCGTGCGCCGTCCTCTACACGGGAACGTCGACGCTGGTCGAGCAGCTATTCCCGGAAGGGGAGCGCGGTCGGGCGGTCGGTTGGCTGTATGCCGTCAACGGTGTCGGTCTGGCAATCGGTCCGGTGTTGGGCGGTCTGTTGGTCCCGACCTTCGGTTGGCCGGCGGTCTTCTGGATCAATGTGCCGTTCGGTCTGGTCGCACTGGTGCTGATCGTCGTGGCCGTCCCGTCGCCCGCACCCAGTCCGCGGGTGGGTCTCGACCTGCCCGGTCAGGTCTTCTTGGCGACTACCGTGGCCGCGACAGTCGCGGTGTTGTCTCTTCCGCCGAGCACCGGCTGGGCTAGTGCACCGGTTGTCGTAGCCGCGGTTATCGCGGTCGCGTCGGCGGTGGCTTTGGTCGCGGTGGAACGTCGGGCGAAAGATCCGCTGCTGCGCGTCGAATTGTTCAGCCATCCTCGGTTCCGGGCGGCGTTGTCGTCGGATTTCTTCCTGGCCGCCTTCTACGCGTCGGCGTTGCTGATCCTCCCGCAGTACCTGTCTGAATGGCATCACCTGTCCGAACGTGTGATCGGCGTGTCATTGCTACTGGTCAGCGGGACAATGGCGATCACCTCGCCGCGCGTCGGACGATGGGTCGATCGCGGCGGGCCGAACATTCCGCTGCGGTACGGGTTCGCCGCGTTCGCGGTGACCGCGGGAACCATTCTGATCGGCGCGCTCACCGACTCACTCGCGGCGCTGCTCGTTGGATTCGTATTCTTCGGCGTCGGGTGGGCGTTAATCCTGGCGCCCGCGACACTGGCCGCGCTGTCAGCGGTGCCATCGTCGGAGTCGGGTTTCGCGATCGGAGCGTCGTGGACCGCGCACAACTTCGGCGGCGCATTGGGAGCAGCGGTCGCCGCCGCTCTTTACGCGTCATCCAACGCCGACGACGGACTGCTCTACGTCGGACTATTCCTGCTAGCCGCCGCACTCGTGGCGCTAGCGGCAAACCTCTTGATCTCCGACGACGTCGAGGCCGTCGAATGACCGAACTCGGCATTCTCGACCTGGTGCCGATCCGCGAAGGCGGCACCGCTCGGGAGGCATTGCAGAACGCGGCGGACCTCGCGAAAGCCGCGGAGGATTTCGGTTACCGACGATATTGGCTGGCCGAGCATCACTTCGCCTCGCTCGCATCGTCGGCGCCGGCAGTCGTCGCGGCATACGTCCTTGCGGCGACGTCGACGATTCGGGTCGGGCCCGGCGCGGTTCAACTGAGTCAGCGCGTGGCGGCCCGCGTCGCCGAAGAGTGGGGGACGCTCGCCACGCTGTACCCGGGCCGGGTGGACCTCGGCCTGGGCCGCAGCGCCGGCCGCGCCGACCAGTATCGCGATGCGTTGACCCGACCGCCCGCGCCGACGTCGGTCCCGGTCACCGACCACCCGATCGTCGACGGCGTGGTTCTTCCGGAGCCGCGTGACCTGCGGGAACTGGTCGACTCGTCGCGTGCGGCGACGGGACTCGCGCTGATCACGCCATCCGGACCGGTGCCGGATTACGCGACACAGGTGCAGGAGATTCTGGCGTTGCTCGCGGGCGAGTTCACGCCCGAAGGGCTGGATTCGCCGCTGCACCTGACACCGGGCGAAGGTACCGATCTGCTGCCGTGGATCCTCGGCAACTCGCCTGGGGCCAGCGCCCAGGTCGCCGGTCGCCTCGGACTGCCGTTCGTCGCGAACTATCACCTCGCGCCGGGCCAGACCGTGCAGACCGCGCGGGCCTATCGCGACGCATTCGTGCCCGGGGTCCTCGACGCTCCCCGCCTCGCGGTGTCGGCCGACGTCCTAGCCGCGCAGAGCAGCGACGACGCACAGCATCAGGCCCGCTCGTTCCTGCCGTGGCTGGACTCGGTGGCCCGTGGCGCGGGCGCGATCGAGGTACCTCACCCCGACAGTGTCTCGGCCTCCGACGTCGAGCGGTTGACCGCACGACACTCGGCGCGCGTCGCGACTCGGTTCGTCGGAAACCCCGACGAGGTGGTGGGTCGGCTTGCCGCGCTCGCCGCCCTGACCGACGCCGACGAGCTGATTTTGACCACTCTCACCCACCGGCACGACGACCGTGTCCGCTCCCATCGCCTGATCTCCGAAGCCTGGCGTGGCCTCACCCCGAAAGCAGAAATCCGATGAAGACCATCACTCGAGTGGCCGCCGCCGCGCTCGTCGTTTCCGCGGTTATTCCGCTCGCGGCATGCGGTGGCGATGCCAGCGCCCCCGACGTTCTTCGCTACGGCTTGTCGTCGGCGCCGACGTGCGCCGATCCCGCCCAGTCGAGCACCAATCAGACGGTCAACGTCGTGCGGCAGGTTGTGGACTCGTTGCTCGACCAGGATCGAAAGACCGGAGAACTGAAAGGGTGGCTCGCGAGGAAGTTTCAGGTCTCGCCCGACGGTCGTAGCTTCACCTTTACCCTGCGCGACGACGTCACGTTCAGCGACGGGACGCCGCTGACCGCCGACGTCGTGAAGAAGAATTTCGACGCGCTCACCTCCGACAAGAAGACCTCGACCCGCACCCTGCAGGCATCGGCGTTCTTACTCGGATATCAGCGGACCGAAACCCCCGACAAGCACACCGCGATCGTTCGGTTCGCCGAACCCAACGTTCAGTTTCTGCAGGCCACGGCTACCACCCAACTCGGCATCCTCGCGCCGGCAACCGTCGCGCGGACCTTCGATGAGCGCTGCACCGCAGCCAACGTCGTCGGGAGCGGGCCGTATACCTACACCGGATGGGAGCAGAATCGGTCGGCAAGTCTGACCCGGCGAGACAACTACGCGTGGGCCCCCGACGTTGGGTTCGCGCCCAAGGCGCGGTACCGCACCGTCGAATTCAGCGTCGTCCCCGAATCCGGGGTTCGGGCGGGCAGTGTCGGCTCGGGTCAGCTCGATGCCGTCGCCGATGCCCAGCCACAGGATCGCGACGGCCTGGCAGCCGCGGGTGCATCGATCGTCGCCCGATCCAACCCGGGCCTTCCATTTGTGTTCCAGTCGAATGTGTCTCGCGGCGTACTCGCTGACCGTACGATCCGCACCGCGGTTACGTGGGCACTTGATCGGCCCGAACTTGTCTCGACGGTGCTCGGTGATTCGTTCAAACCGGCGACCAGCGTGTTGGCGTCGACGACGCCGGGGTATCGCGCGGACCCGCTGGTCAAACACGATCCCGACGCCGCGAAGAAGGTGCTCGACGCCGCGGGTTGGCGGGGGCCGGACGGCGGCACGCGGAGCAAGAACGGTACAAAACTGTCGTTCGACGTGATCTATTCGCCGGAGTTCTACGGCAACAAGCCGATCCTGGAGCTGATTCAGCGGCAGCTGGCGAAGGTGGGAATCGACCTGACGATTACCGCGTTGGCCAACGACGACTTCCTCTCGCGCCGATCGGCGGGGGATTTCGATGCCGTCTACTACAACGTCACGCGTGCCGACCCGGACATCCTGCGTTCGCGCGTAGGCGTCGAGGGTCCGAACTATTCACACCGGGCCTTCGACGCCAACGTCGATCCATTGCTCACCCAGCAAGCCGGCATCGGCGACCGGGCACAGCGACTGCGCGTCGTCGACACCGTGCAGACACGCATCGCAGACGCCGGATATGTCATCCCGGTGGTGGAACTGTCGCAAGTGGCGGCTATCGCGTCCGGCTTCGGCGGAATCGGCTTCGACGCGTCGGGTGTCCTGCGGTTGCAGTATCCCGACGAGCAGTCATGACCCGCGCGATACTGCTTCGACTGGCAGCCGGTGTCGGGGTGGTGGGTGCGGTGTTCACGCTGGTCTTCGCGGTATTGAGGGTGTTGCCGGGCGATCCGGTCTCCCTCGCCGCGAACGCTGATGCTGCCGGTGGTGCCCCGTCGCAGGCGACGATCGCCGCGCTGCGTGCGCAATACGGGCTAGATCGCCCGCTATGGCAGCAGTACCTAACAGCGCTCGGCGACTTTGTTCGCGGCGACTGGGGAACTTCGGTGGTGACGGGGCAACCGGTGACCACCACGCTGCTCGACGCCTTGCCGTCGACGGCTGAACTCGCGTTGTCGGCGCTGGTGATCGGTGCGGTCACCGCATTTGTCCTCGCGTTCGTCGCGACCTATCGACCCGACGGGATTGTCGCCCGCGTCGTCGGTCAGATTCCATCGACGCTGGTGTCGTTGCCGACGTTCGCCGTCGGACTCGTCCTGATTCAGGTCTTCGCTTTTGGACTGCATCTCCTGCCCGCTTTCGGCGACGACGGCGCGGCCTCGTTGGTGTTGCCCGCAATCACGTTGGCTGTGCCGGTTGCGGGCTATTTGGCGCAGATCATGATGTCGGGGATGCGGGAAGCGGCGGCCGAGCCGTTCGTCGATGTGGCGCGGGCCAAAGGCGCGTCGGACGTGGCGGTGCATCTGCGTCACGTCGCCCCCGCCGCGGTGATACCCACGCTGTCCGCGTTGGGAGTCCTCGTCGGATCGGCGCTAGCCGGAGCGGTCGTTGTCGAGACGGTGTTCTCGCGTGCGGGATTGGGACGGCTCACTCAGCAGGCGGTCGCCGCGCACGACGGTCCGGTCATGCTGGCGACCGTCGTCGTCTCGGCGGCGGTATTCGTCGTCCTGACGCTCGCCGTCGACTTGGTCAGCCCGCTCATCGATCCGCGCGCACGGGTGACGACATGACCGGAATCGCAGTGGGGCAGTTGTCGGGGGCGCGCCGACTGTGGCAGGTCGGTCGACCGAAGAACGTCGGAACGGTGGTCGCCGTCGTCGTGTTGGCTCTGGTGGTCATCGCCGCGGTGGCGCCCGGTGTGCTTTCGCACGGCGACCCACTCGACGTCGCTCCTCGCTATCGCCTGCGCGCGCCAAGTCTGGCGCACCCGTTCGGGACCGACCAACTGGGACGCGATGTCCTCACTCGCGTCATTTACGGAACCGGGGCGTCGTTGACGGCCGCGCTGGTGGCGGTGGCAATCGCGGTCGTCGGCGGCGCGCTGATCGGAGTCGGCGCCGGCTATCTCGGCGGGTGGACCGATCGCATCGGCATGCGATTGGTCGACGTCCTGCTGGCGGTTCCCGCGTTATTGCTGTCGATGACGGTGATCGCCGCGACCGGCGGCGGAACCATCGAACTGGGGGTGGCCGTAGGCGTGGCCGGAATAGCCGGGGCTTCACGTGTAATCCGTTCTCGCACATTGCAATTGCGATCGACTCCGTTCGTCGAGGCTGCCCTGGTGAGCGGATGGAGCCGCCCGACTGTGGTGCGCAGGCACGTACTGCCGCATCTATGGCCGACTACCGCGGCGGTGGCGTCGGTGGAATTCGGTCAGGCCGTATTGGCGGTCGCCGCGCTCGGCTTTCTCGGGTTCGGTCCGCGTCCACCGGCTCCGGAGTGGGGCGCGATGGTGGCCGACGGCCGCGCGTTCGTCGCGGGTGCGTGGTGGCTGACCGCCGCGCCTGCCCTCGTCATCACCGTCGTCGTATTGGCGGCGTACCGACTGTCTCGGATGATCGGAGAGAACCATCGTGCTTGAGATCGAAGCACTCAACGTGTCGATCGGCGATAGCGCGATCCTGCATGACGTCAGCTTGTCGGTTGGGGCGGGGGAGAAGGTCGTCGTTGTCGGGGCATCGGGCAGCGGCAAGTCGACGTTGGCGCGCACGATTCTCGGCCTGCCCAATGGTCGGGTTCGGCTCGACGCCAAGGCATTGCGTATCGACGGAAGCGACCTACCCGCCCCTCGCTCGCGTGCCTGGCGTTCGGTGCGAGGTCGGCGGGTTGGCTACGTCCCGCAAGATCCGGGCAGCTCGCTCAACCCGGTGCGACGCATCAAAAGCCAAGTGCGCGAAGCACTTCAGCTGACCGGGCAGCCATACTCCGACCGGGAGGTCGCACTTCGCCTCGCGGAGGCCGGCCTGTCGGATCCGACGATCTCGTCGCGCTACCCGCATGAGCTGTCCGGTGGTCAACGGCAACGGGTACTCATCGCCATCGCACTCGCGGGCCGGCCGGGACTCGTGGTCGCCGACGAGCCGACGAGCGCGCTCGATGCTGATGTCGCTAACCAGGTGCTCGATGTCCTGACGAGTTCGGGGACCGGTCTTTTGCTGATCACCCACGATCTGACGTTGGTCGGCGGGCGCGCCGATCGGGTCGTCGTATTCGATCAGGGACGGGTGGTCGAGGAGGCTCCGGCGCTGAGTCTCCTGAGTTCGCCGTCGAGTTCGGCGGCCAAGGCACTTAAGGCGGCGATGCCGGGACGGCGTGTGCCGCAACCGATTCCAGAGCCACACGAGGTTGTGTTGTCGGCGTCGAACGTGTCTGTTCGGCTCGGTGGAACCACGATTCTCGACGAAGTCGATGTGTCGGTTCACCGCGGTGAGACGCTGGCTGTCGTCGGACCGTCGGGTTCGGGCAAGTCGACCTTGGCGCGAGTTCTGACCGGTCTCACCGCTCCGACAGCGGGCACGGTGTGGCGAGACGGCCGCGTTCAGTTGGTGTCGCAGAATCCGTTCTCCGCCCTCGATCCCAGGTGGACCGTCGAGCGAATCGTCGCCGAATCGCTCCATCCGTCGCTCGGACTGAGCGCATCTGACCGGCGCGAGCGAGTAGGTCAGGCACTCGACGAGGTGGGGCTTGGTTCGACGTTCCTGAGCCGCCGGCCGAGTGAATTGTCCGGTGGGCAGAGTCAGCGCGTTGCGATCGCGCGCGCGTTGGCCTCGCATCCTGCCGCCGTGGTGCTCGATGAAGCGGTCTCGGCACTCGACGTCGTATCGCAGGCCCGCGTCCTCGACATCCTGGAGCGGCTGCAGGCAGTGCATGGCATCTCCTATGTATTCATCACCCACAACCTGACGGTGGCACACGACATCGCCCACCGATTCGTCCAGGTCAACGCCGGCCGAGTAATCGAATCAGCTTCTGCCGCAGTCTGATCCATCGCCCCCGGCTGGTCGAGTGCCGTCGCGTCTGACACCCCCGCTGGTCGAGTGCCGTCGTGCGAGCGTGCGAGCTCGGCGGTGTATCGAGACTCGGTGAGATGACCTTCGGCCGCGACCACGGCCCTTGGGCTGCCGCACTCGAGCTCCCCCGCTGGTCGAGTGCCGTCGTGCGAGCGTGCGAGCCCGCCGGTGTATCGAGACTCGGTGAGATGACCTTCGGCCGCGACCACGGCCCTGGGCTGCCGCACTCGAGCTCCCCCGCTGGTCGAGTGCCGTCGTGCGAGCGTGCGAGCTCGGC
>NZ_BAEH01000048.1 GCF_000241305.1 Gordonia effusa NBRC 100432 | reverse complement strand
CGGTATCTTCCTGTTCCTCACTTACTACCTGCAGCAAAACCTGGGCTTCACGCCGATCTCGACCGGCCTGGCCTTCCTGCCGATGATCGGTGTGATCATCGTGATGTCGACGCTGGCCACCGCACTTCTGTTGCCGCGGTTCGGACCTCGGTGGATGGCGGCGTCGGGCATGTTCATCGCCGCGGCGGGCATGGTCTGGCTGGCACAGCTCACGGCGACGTCGGCGTACTCCACCGATGTCTTGCCGGGTCTGCTCGTGATCGGTTTCGGTCTGGGCCTGTCGATGGCGCCGGCCATGCAGGGCGCGATCTCCGGTGTCTCCTCGGACGACGCCGGCGTCGCCTCGGCAACTGTCAACACGATGCAGCAAGTTGGCGGCTCGGTAGGAACTGCGCTGCTGTCCACCATCGCGGCAAGTGCCGCAACGTCATTCACGACAAGCCACGCGACACTGGCCGCACCCGCGCTCGCCGCACAGGCGGCGGTGGCCAGTTACACCACCGCGTTCTGGTGGGCCGCGGCGATCTTCGCGATCGGCGGCGTGGTGGCTGGAGTGGTGATGCGCAGCGGCAAGTTGCCCGATACCCCCGAAGGCGCGGTAGCGATGGGGCACTAGGCAATCGGAGCTACTGACAAACCGGGGCTACTGACAACTGGAACTGTCCCCGTGACGCGAGCAGACGCTATATCGCCGTCTGCGAGCGCCACGGGGACAGTTCCAGTAGTTCTAGCCGAGTGCCGTGAGTTGACGGTCGAGTTCGGCCCGGTATCGCTCGACGTTGGCCATCTTCACGCCCTCGTAGCCACGGACCATGTCAGGCAGTTCGGCGATCGCCGTCGCCGCGGCCACCTGTTGCGGACTCGGCGACGTTCCCAATCGCGCCAGGAGCTGGTCGATCGCCGCGCGATATTCGACGACGAGCGCTCGCTCGGTGCGCCGAATCTCGGTGTGCCCGAACGGATCGAGTGCTGTCCCGCGCAGTCGCTTCATCTTCGCGAGGCCGGTCAGTCCGGGTTTAGCCCAGCGACCCAGCGACATCTTCTCGCGCATACCCATCGCGCGCAGTGTTGGTGGATGTAACCGGACCGCCACCTTGGCATCGGCTCCGAAGGTATCGGCCACCTCGGCCGCGAAGGCCGCATCGCCGGTAAGTCGGGCCACCTCGTACTCATCTTTGTACGCCATCAACTTGAACAGGTTGCGTGCCAACGCAATCGTGAACTCTTCGCCCAGGCCGGCTAGATGTACCCGAGTGACATCGGCTAGATAGGTCCGCGCGTATTCCTCGTTCTGGTACGCGATCAGCTCGTCGTAGCGGCGCGTCACCGTCGCCGCCAGCTCGCCGTCGAACTCCGCGGAAGCACGTGTCGCCGCAGCCGACGGCGTGTACTCCGGGACGCTGACCCGGACCGAATCGGCCGCTGCCGCAACCCCGTCCGGGTCGATGACGGCTTGGCGCCCTCGCCGGAACGCCTGGACATTCGCCTCGACGGCGACGCCGTTGAGTTCGATGGCCCGCTCGATCGACTCCGCTGAGATCAGCAGTGCCCCGGTCTGATACGCCGCTCCGACCATCATCATGTTCGCGTATTGCTCGTCGTCGAACAGCTCCTCCGAGAGTGCGGCAGCGTTCAGGTACACGGCCCGCGCGACACGGGCGTCGATCGACGAATGCACCTGTGTCGCAGCCGGAAAGCCGACGCGAGTGTCGACCACCATCGAACCCGTCGGCACCTTGGCCGTCGATACCACCGCAACCGTCTTCGACGCCGATGCCACCTTTAGATTCGCCGGATCGGCGCCAACGAGTTGGTCGCACGCAAGGTATACGTCGCAGTCATCGCTGGCGATCTTGGCAGCCTGCTCGATCGGCTCCGCGGACACTTTTAGGTCGCTGACCACCGCGCCGCCCTTCTGTGCGAGGCCGGTCATATCAACGGTGCGCGCACAGTGTCCGTCGAGAACCGCGGCGGTGGCGAGGACCTGCGACACCGTCACGACTCCGGTGCCGCCGATCCCGGTGACCCGGATGGTGAAATTCCCTGTCGCGATGGGGGATCGGTCTGGTTCGGGCAGCGCTGCCGCCAACGCGGGGACCCGGTCCCTGGCTCGCTGCGAGCCGGGCGTGACGGTCACGAAAGCCGGACAGTCACCTTTCAGGCAGGAGAAGTCGAAGTTGCATGAACTCTGGTCGATATGCGTCTTTCGGCCGAACTCAGTCGAAACCGGATGCACCGAAAGGCAATTCGACTTCTCGCCGCAATCGCCACATCCCTCGCAGATGCGTTCGTTGATCATCACGCGCTGCGTGGGAGTCGCGACGGTCCCGCGCTTGCGCTTGCGACGGTTCTCCGCGGCACAGTGTTGATCGTGGACGAGTACCGAGACACCAGGTATCGACGCCAACTCGGTCTGGATGTCGAGCATGTCGTCGCGGTGGCGTACTTCAACACTGCCGGGCAGGCCCAGCGCACGCGTGCGGCCGGGATCGTCCGACGTCACAACTACCTTGGCAACTCGTTCTGCCAGAAGCAGATTCACTATCTGCGGCAGATCCATCTCTCCGACCGGGTCTTGTCCGCCGGTCATCGCCACCGTCCCGTTGAACAGGAGTTTGTAGGTGATGTTCTCGCCGGATGCCACCGCCGCGCGCAGGGCGAGGGATCCAGAATGCATGAATGTGCCATCGCCGACGTTCTGCACGAAGTGTTTCTCGTCCACGAATGGCGCCATGCCTAGCCACTGCGCACCTTCGCCGCCCATCTGGGTGACGCCCGCTACATCACCGACCTGCTGCGGGTCCATCAGTAGAACCATTGCGTGACAACCGATTCCAGCGCCGACGAGTGTGTCGTCGGTAACTTTGGTGGAGCTGTTATGCGGACATCCCGAGCAGAAATACGGTGTGCGTACCGCCAACGGCAGATTGATCCGCTCCCGGCGGTTCATATGGTCATCCAGCCAGCGCTGTGCCGATTCGATGTGGTGGTGGCCGCCGAGTCGCGACGCCATCCCGCGCGTGACGGCATCGACGTCCAGTTCGCCGAATCGGGAGAACAGCGTCGAGCCGTCCTCGTGATTCTTACCGACGATGGCGGGGGCGTCAGGACGTCGAAAGAGTATGTCGCGCATCATGGTTTCGATGAAATCGCGCTTCTCCTCCACGACGATCACCTCGTCGAGTCCAGCGATGAACCGATCGAGAATGCCACGTTCGATCGGATAAACCATGCCGAGTTTGAGGATGCGGATGCCGAGGCGGGCCAGGTCGGAATCGGATATTCCTATGAGCCGCAATGCTTCTCGCATGTCGAGGTAGGTTTTTCCGGCCGCTACTATGCCGATTCGGTCGTCGGCGGTATGCGCGACGATCTGATTCAGGCCGTTTAGCCTCGCGTATTCGAGGGCGCGCGGGAGCCGGATGGTCAGCTGATTCTGTTCCAGCTCCATAAGATTCGCGCCGAGTAGTCGTCCGCTCGGGATATGCGGACTGGTACCGAGACTGCCGTACTCGGCGACGATGCCGTCGGGGTCGACTGCGGCAGTCGATGCGCCGTCGGCTACGTGCGCGGAGATCTTGAGTGATGTCCACAATCCCGACACGCGGCTCATCAAAGCGGCGTGTACCCCGAAATCCAGGATGTCGGCGCTGTCGGCGGGATAGAGGATCGGCATATACAGGTCGGCGAGCGCCATCTCCGATGCGCACGGCACGGTCGACGATTTGGCACCGGGATCATCGCCCACGAGGGCCACCGCGCCCCCGTTGGGATGGGTGCCGATGATATTGGCGTGCCGCAGCGCGTCTGTTGCGCGGTCGAGGCCGGGCGCCTTGCCGTACCAATACCCGACGACACCATCGCGATGCGCCCCAGAAGCGTCGGCGGCCAGATGGCCGACGCGGGCGGCGACCTGCGAACCCATCACCGACGTCGCCGCGAGTTCTTCGTTGAGTCCGGGGCGGTGTGTGATGTCGTAGGGGTCGAGGTATTTGCGGCGTCGCGCGATTTCGAGGTCGTAGCCGGCGAGGGGCGAACCCTCGTACCCGGAGATGAACGACGCGGTTCGCAGCCCCGACGCGCGGTCGACGATGGCACGGTCGCGGACCATGCGGACCAGGGCTTGGATACCGGTGAGATAGATGGTTCCCGACTCGCGTGTATAGCGATCATCAAGGGAAAAGGAGCCGCCTGACGCGGCGTCGATGGGGGCGGTCGCGTGGGCGCGGCGTGCGCGATCATCAGCGAGGGTCATGGGATTACCTGGCCTTCGTTATGGCCCCGACGTCGGCGACCCAGAGGGTGGTGGGCGCGTCGCGGAGCGGGCTGTGGTGGACCGCGGGGTATGCGATCCATCCACCAGACTAGTAAAAGAACGTGAGCAGCGTCACGCCGGATGGAAGAATTATCGTTCTAGGTGACAAGTGTGGTGGCAGTCACCTACACTGCATTCAGTTAATCACTAGTAACTGAAAGGTTTTCGGTGGCCAGCACATTCGACGACCCGCTCCCGGGACATGACGACCCGCTCGCTCCGCTCCCGGCGTCGGCGTCGGCGTCGGGACACAGGTCGACGCACCTCGCCAACGTGGGCACCTTGCGCGAGCGGCTACGCGAAGCGGCGGCCGGTGGTGGCGCCAAGGCCCGCGAGCGTCATACCTCTCGCGGCAAACTGCTACCGCGCGACCGGGTGGATCTACTCCTTGACACGGGCTCGCCCTTTCTGGAAGTCGCCCCGCTGGCCGCCTTCGAGATGTACGGCGGCAAGGCGCCGTCCGCGGGAGTCATCGCGGGCGTCGGTCGGGTCAGTGGACGTGAGTGCATGATCGTCGCCAACGACGCCACCGTATCCGGAGGCACCTATTACCCGGTGACTGTCAAGAAGCACCTGCGCGCGCAGGAGATCGCCGCCGCCAACCGACTGCCCTGTATCTACCTGGTCGACTCAGGCGGTGCGATGTTGCTGCAGCAGGACGAGGTGTTTCCGGACCGGGATCATTTCGGGCGGATCTTCTTCAACCAGGCCAATTTGAGCCGCAACGGTATTCCGCAGATCGCCGCGGTGCTGGGTTCGTCGACTGCCGGCGGTGCCTATGTTCCCGCGATGAGCGACGAGACCGTGATCGTCCGCAATCAGGGAACGATCTTCCTGGCCGGTCCGCCGCTGGTGAAGGCGGCCACCGGTGAGGACGTGAGCGCGGAGGATCTGGGTGGCGGTGCGATGCACTCGTCGGTCTCGGGCGTCACCGATCATCTCGTCGACAATGACGAGCAGGCGTTGGCGAAGGTGCGCGAGATCGTCGCAACTCTCGGCCCGCGTGAACCAGCGCAATGGGAAGTGTCGCCACCGGCGCAGCCGTCGCGTCCGCAGAGCGATCTCTACGACGTCGTGCCAACCGATTCGCGCACACCCTACGATGTCCGGGAAGTCATCGAAATCCTCAGCGACGGTGGGCAATACACGGAATTCAAGGCGAATTACGGTACGTCGCTGGTGACCGCTTTCGCCAAGATCGACGGCCACCCGGTTGGTTTCGTCGCCAACAACGGGGTGTTGTTTTCCGAATCCGCGCTCAAGGGTGCCCATTTCATCGAACTCTGCGACCAACGCCGTATCCCGCTGGTGTTCCTGCAGAACATCACCGGGTTCATGGTTGGCCGCGAATACGAAGAAGGCGGCATCGCCAAGAACGGCGCCAAGATGGTCAACGCCGTTGCGTGTGCACGCGTTCCAAAACTCACCGTGATGATCGGCGGGTCATTCGGGGCAGGCAACTATTCGATGTGCGGTCGCGCGTACTCGCCCCGCTTTCTGTGGATGTGGCCCAACGCGCGGATTTCGGTGATGGGCGGCCCACAGGCCGCCGATACGCTGGGAACAGTGCGCCGCAACCAGATTGAGCGCTCCGGGGACGAATGGTCGGCCTCCGACGAAGAGGCGTTCAAGGCGCCGATTCGCGAACAGTTCGAGAAGCAGTCGGATGCTTACTATTCCACCGCTCGACTGTGGGATGACGGCATCATCGACCCGGCCGATACCCGCACGATTCTTGGATTAGCTTTGGAGGCAACCCGATACGCGCCACTAGCCGATGCCGGCTACGGCGTATTCCGGATGTGATGACATGACTTCGACTTCTACTTCGACTTCTACGAAATCTATTCGCCGCGTCCTTATCGCCAATCGTGGTGAGATCGCCTGCCGGGTAATCGCCACATTGCGCCGCCTCGGTATCGAGTCCGTCGCCGTCTACTCAGACGCCGATGCGAACGCTCAGCACGTGCACGATGCCGACATTTCGGTTCGTATCGGGCCGCCGCCCGCTGTCGAGAGCTATCTCAGTATCGACGCCGTCGTCGACGCCGCACGGCGCTCCGGTGCGGACGCGGTGCATCCGGGTTACGGATTCCTCTCCGAGAACCAGCAATTCGCGGCCGCACTCGATGATGCCGGGATCATCTTCTTGGGGCCACCCGCGTCAGCGATCGCGACGATGGGGGACAAGATCTCCGCTCGTGCGGCCGTCGTCGAACGCGGTGTCCCGGTGGTGCCGGGGCTTTCCCGGCCGGGACTGACCGATGATGAATTGATCACCGCCGCACCGGAGATCGGCTTCCCGGTTCTCATCAAACCGTCCGCGGGCGGCGGTGGGAAAGGTATGCATCGCGTCGAAACGGCCGATGCGCTGCCGCGCGCGCTCGCCACGGCACGCCGTGAAGCGGCTGCCGCCTTCGGCGACGACACCCTATTCCTCGAGCATTTCGTTGACACGCCACGACATATCGAGGTGCAGATCCTCGCCGACAAGTACGGCTCTGTCATCCATCTCGGCGAGCGTGAATGCTCGTTGCAACGTCGTCATCAGAAGGTGATCGAAGAAGCGCCGTCGGCGCTGTTAGACGCTGCGACGCGCGAGCGCATCGGGGAGGCCGCATGCGACGCCGCTCGCAGTGTCTCTTACGTTGGTGCTGGCACAGTCGAATTCATCGTGTCCGCGCACCGGCCCGACGAGTTCTTCTTCATGGAGATGAATACGCGTCTGCAGGTGGAACATCCGGTAACCGAGATGGTTACCGGTGTCGATCTGGTGGAACAGCAGTTGCGGGTCGCGTCCGGTGAGCGGTTGTCGTTGTCGCAGAGCGATATTCGACTGACCGGCCATGCGGTCGAGGCTCGGGTGTACGCCGAGGACCCGGCCGCCGGGTTCTTGCCGACCGGCGGCACCATCGTCACCGTGCGTCATCCGGTGACACCGAACATACCGACGGGGTCGTCGGTACGAGCCGATTCAGCGATGCGTGACGGATTGGTCGTCGGCTCCGACTATGACCCGATGCTCGCGAAAATCGTTGCCTACGGCGATGATCGGGCGACCGCGTTGGCCCGTCTCGACGCCGCGTTGTCGAAGACCCACGTGCTCGGGGTCGGGACGAATATCGACTTTTGCAGGTTTGTGCTCGCTCGTCCAGAGGTAGCGGAAGCTGAGCTTGATACCGAGTTGCTCGATCGGCTGGTCGTTGACTACGCGGCTCCCGCAACGGATCCGGCTGCGGTGGCGCTGGTCGCGCTGCACCAGACAGGGTTAACCTGTTGGACGAGTGCCGGGGAGACCGTGTCCGCCGGGACGTCTTCTCGCCGTTGGTCGAGTGCCGGCGAGGCGCTAGCCGAGCCGGTGTATCGAGACCACGGCCTGTGGCATACCGCCATCGGTTGGCGCATCGGGGACACCGCCACCCTGCGCCATACCGTCACCGACGGCGCGCGCACATTCGTCTCTGAACTCGTCCCCGAGGCCACTGGAGCGTCCGCCACGATCACTGCCGGCGACGAATCATCTTGGTCGGCAACGGTATCGGCGACCGACGCGCAACTTACCGTCGACGGTCTCACGGCGCAGTGGTCGCTCGCCGTTGACGACGACGCCGCGACCTGGGTCGCCGGGCCGACCGGCACCTGGATACTGCGACCAGTACATGTGCTCGCTGATGACGCCGACGCTGAGCACGCCGGCGACATAACCTCGCCGATGCCGGGCACGGTTGTCGCGGTGCCCGCGGTCGATGGCGCCGACGTGGGCGTTGGGGAAGTCGTCGTCGTCGTTGAGGCGATGAAGATGGAACACGCGTTGACGGCGCCGACTGCCGGGTTCGTCGCGGTCAAAGTTGCCGTCGGCGACAAGGTCAAGGCCAATCAGCTAGTAGCGCACGTGCAGGCAACTGTCCCGAGTGAATCGGAAACCCAGGAAGAGAAGGCATAGCAACGCAATGGAATTGAGCCAGGAATACGCCGACCTCCGAGACAGCGTCCGCGATTTCGCACAGCAGGTGGTCGCGCCGGTCTCCGCCAAACACGATGCGGAGCACAGCTTTCCGTATGAGGTGGTCGCGCAAATGGGCCAGATGGGTCTGTTCGGACTGCCTTTCCCCGAGGAAATCGGCGGTCAGGGTGGTGACTACTTCGGTCTTGCCCTCGCTCTCGAAGAGTTGGGCAAGGTTGATCAATCGGTGGCGATTACGCTCGAAGCCGGTGTGGGCCTTGGCATTATGCCGATCTATAAGTTCGGCGACCAAGAGCAGAAGGACACCTATCTTCCCGACCTCGTGGCTGGTAAGGCGTTGGCGGGCTTCGGGCTCACCGAGCCGGGTGCCGGATCCGACGCCGGCGCCACGGCGACCACCGCCAGCGACGACGGTGACTCGTGGGTCATCAATGGCGCCAAGCAATTCATCACCAACTCCGGCACCGACATCACCTCGTTGGTGACGGCTACCGCGGTAACCGGGGCGCCAGCATCGGGCGGTCGCAAAGAGATCTCGACGATCATTGTGCCCAGTGGTACAGCCGGATTCGTCGCTGAACCGGCCTACAACAAAGTTGGCTGGAACGCCTCGGACACGCACCCGCTGTCGTTCTCCGATGTCCGCGTTCCCAAGGGGAATCTGCTGGGTGAGCGCGGGCGTGGATACGCTAACTTCCTCAACATCCTTGACGAGGGGCGAATCGCGATTGCCGCGCTCGCCACGGGCGTAGCTCAAGGCTGTGTCGACGAATCGGTGAAGTACGCCAAGGAACGTCAGTCCTTCGGCAAGGCGATCGGCGACTACCAGTCGATTTCTTTTGCCATCGCGCGGATGGAGGCTCGCGCCCACGTCGCGCGGACCGCCTACTACGACGCCGCGGCAAAGATGTTGGCGGGCAAGCCGTTCAAAAAGGAAGCGTCGATCGCCAAGATGATCTCGTCCGAGGCCGCGATGGACAATGCGCGCATGGCGACCCAGATTCATGGCGGCTACGGCTTCATGAATGAGTATCCGGTAGCCCGGCACTACCGCGACTCGAAGATACTCGAAATCGGTGAGGGCACCACCGAGGTGCAACTCATGCTTATCGCACGAGAATTGGGTTTCGCGTGAGTGCGCCCGGTGCCGGCGGACGATCGAAACGAATCACACAGCGTGGCTTGTGGTTCGAGGAATTCGACGAGGGCTCGATCTATGAGCATCGTCCCGGCCGCACCGTCACCGAGGCTGACAACGTCCTATTCACTACTTTGACGATGAACACCCAGGCCTTACATCTCGACGCGGCCTGGTCGGCACAACAGTCCGGCTTTGACGGACAGCGTCTGATCAATTCGATGTTCACGTTGTCTACCATCGTCGGACTGTCGGTGTCGCAATTGACCCAGGGCACCTTGGTCGCAAACCTGGGCTTCTCCGAAGTCGCCTTTCCCGCACCGCTTTTCGCCGGGGATACGTTATACGCGGAAACCGAATGCGTGAGCAAACGGGAGTCGAAGTCACGCCCCGGAGAGGGCGTGGTCAACCTGGTGCACATCGGTCGCAATCAGGATGGCGTCGTCGTCGCCCGTGCGGCGCGTGCCACCCTGGTGCGTAAACGTCCCACCTCCACCGTCGAAGGGAATTGATCGGTGTCCATCGCAGGAACGCCCACCGGAGCCAACGCTTGGTTACCGCCGGGCCCGGCTCTTCTGTTCTGCCCCGCGGATCGTCCGGATCGCTATAACAAGGCACTCGAACGTGCCGACGCGGTCATCCTCGACCTCGAAGATGCTGTGGCGCCCGAGAATCGGCAGGCTGCCCGTGAAGCACTGGTGGCCAACCCCCTTGATCCGGATCGGGTTATCGTCCGAATCAATCCACCGGCCACCGGTGACCATCGCCGCGACCTCGCGGCTATTGCCGACACCGACTACCGAGTGGTCATGGTGGCCAAGGCCGAGACGCCCGAGTCGGTTATCGCAACCGGCCTCCAGTCGATAGCGCTCATCGAGACTCCGCTTGGCGCGGTGCGTGTGAACGAGATCGCCGACGCTGCCAACTGTATCGGATTGATGTGGGGCGCAGAGGATCTCATCGCCGGGCTGGGTGGAAAGTCGAGTCGGTTCGGGGCGGGAGAACAACGGCCGGGAACATATCGCGACGTTGCGCGGCACGTCCGGGCATCGGTCCGTCTTGCCGCGGCCGCATATGGGCGATTTGCCATCGACGCGGTACATCTGGACATCGATGACGTCGACGGCCTGAGCGCCGAAGTTCGCGACGCGGTAGCGCTCGGATATACCGCGACCGCGGTGATACATCCTTCACAAGTCGAGATCATCCGCTCCGGATATCGTCCCGACGACGATGAAATCTCTTGGGCGCGTGAAATATTGGCCGCTGCGAAAGACGCGCCCGGTGTGTTTAGTCTGAACGGTCAGATGATTGACGGTCCGGTGCTTCGGCAGGCCGAGAGCGTACTCGCCCGCATCAACAACACGGTGACCTAACTCGCCACTCACCACTCTGATCGGATAGGGCTTGGAATATGATCGCGCAGACCCCCACCACTCCGGAGCCATCGTACGCACAGGCCGCAGCTGGACCGGCACTGCTAGATGACACCATCTATGACAACTTCTCTGCGACCGCCGCGAAATTCGGGGACAACCTGGCGTTGGCCGAGGCCGCGAGTGGCCGGACGTGGACCTATCGCGAATTACACCGGGAGGTAGAGGCATTGGCCGCGGGGCTGCTGCGTTCCGGCATCGCCAAGGGAGACCGGGTGGGCGTGTGGTCGCCTAACCGATCGGAGTGGACGATGGTGCAGTACGCGACGGCGGCCATCGGCGCGATCTTGGTCAATATCAACCCCTCCTACCGGCAGACGGAGGTGGATTTCGCTCTGGGCCAATCGGGAATCACGACGGTGTTCGCAGCCCCCAGGTTCAAAGATTCCGATTACCCCGGAATGCTCGAGCGCGCACGGACATCGGTGCCGAATCTTACTTCTGTTGTCATCTTCGAGTCAGCGGAATGGCAAGCGCTGCTTACTGATCCGTCAGCCGATGAACGTGGTGCGGTCGCGGCGCGCGCAGCGTCGTTACATCCGGATGACCCGATCAACATCCAGTACACCTCCGGAACTACCGGCGCGCCCAAGGGGGCCACGCTGACCCATCGAAATATCTTGAACAACGGATACTTCGTCGGAGAACTGATCAACTACACCGACGCTGATCGAGTCTGTCTGCCGGTGCCGTTCTATCACTGTTTCGGGATGGTGATGGGCAACCTTGCTGCGACGAGTCACGGTGCGGCGATGGTCATTCCGGCGCCGGCCTTCGATCCGGCGGCCACACTTTCTGCGGTAGAGAAGTATCAGTGCACCAGCCTCTACGGTGTGCCCACGATGTTCATCGCGGAGCTATCGCTACCCAACTTCGACGACTACGACCTGACCACCCTGCGCACCGGAATCATGGCCGGATCGCCGTGTCCCGAGCAGGTTATGCGCCAAGTCGTCGAGCGTATGCATATGAGCGAGGTGTCGATCTGCTACGGGATGACGGAGACCTCGCCGGTCTCCACCCAGACCCGAGCCGATGACGAGTTGGAATTGAGAGTTACCACGGTTGGGCGCGTTGGCCCGCATTTGGAAATCAAAGTCGTCGATCCGGTCACCGGTGAGACGGTGC
Source organism: Gordonia effusa NBRC 100432 (assembly GCF_000241305.1). Taxonomy (GTDB): domain Bacteria; phylum Actinomycetota; class Actinomycetes; order Mycobacteriales; family Mycobacteriaceae; genus Gordonia; species Gordonia effusa. The sequence continues at coordinate 12,096 of NZ_BAEH01000048.1, read as the reverse complement.
CACGGGGTACTCCCGGCGAATTCTGCACCCGCGGATACAGTGTGATGCAAGGGTATTGGAATCAGCCGGAGAAGACCGCCGAGGTCCTCGATGCCGAAGGTTGGATGCACACCGGAGATATCGCGGTGCTGGCCGACAACGGCTATGTACAAATCACCGGACGAATCAAAGATATGGTGATCCGTGGTGGCGAGAATATCTATCCCCGTGAGATCGAAGAATTTCTCTACACTCATCCAGATATTCTCGATGCGCAGGTGATCGGTGTACCCGATGCCAAGTACGGCGAGGAATTGATGGCGTGGGTGCGGCTGCGGGATGGTGTCGCCGACTTCACCGTCGAGGATCTGCGAACGTTCGCCGACGGCCAGATCGCGCGACACAAGATTCCGAGATATGTCCGGGTGGTCGACGAATTTCCAATGACCGTCACCGGCAAGGTTCGGAAAGTGCAAATGCGTACCGAGGCAGTCGAATTGCTTGGGCTGGAGTGATGACGACCCAGATGGAGAGGTTCGCCGAACTGGCGTCGGAGCGGACCGGTCGTCGATTGGATGGTTACGACGCCCTGTGGCGTTGGTCGATCGAAGACTTGGCCGGCTTCTGGCGGGCGGTTTGGGATTTCTACGGCCTTGATGATCACGCCACTGTTCCGCTGGGACCGGCGGCGTCGGATGTGCTTGCCGACTCGACTATGCCTGGTGCCCAATGGTTTCCGAAGATCCGACTGAACTACGTCGATCAGGTGGTCGCGCATGCTGGGCTGGCCGGTGCGGCGATCGTCGGACTCGACGAGAGCGGCGCACGAACCGAAATCGGTTGGGCGGAGCTGCCGAATCGAATCGCTGAGGTGGCACAGGAGTTGCGTCGGGCGGGTGTCGGCGTTGGCGACGTGGTTTGCGCCTATCTGCCCGATATCCCCGAAGCCGTTGTCGCCTTTTTCGCTACGGCATCGATCGGTGCGATCTTCTCTGGATGCGGTGCCGATTACGCGCCCGAGGGAGCCGCCGGACGGATGGCACAACTGTCACCCAAGGTGCTCTTCACCGCGGACGGTTACCGCTATAACGGCAAGCAGATCGAGAAGAGTGCCGACAACGCGGCTCTCGCCGATCTTCTCGGCACCGTGACCTTGGTAGTGAATGTCGGTGCGGAATACGGTGATTGGCGCGTGCCGGTGGTGTCCTATGCCGCATTGGCGCAAACACACCGCGGAGCATCGCTGGTGACGGAGAAGGTTGAGTTCGCGCACCCGCTGTGGGTGTTGTTCAGTTCGGGGACGACCGGCAAACCGAAGGGGATCGTGCACGGTCATGGTGGTGTTGTCGTCGAACACCTCAAAGCTGCTGGGCTGCACGGTGACCTGACGTCTGGTGACGTGTTCTTCTGGCAGACCGCGCTCAGCTGGATGATGTGGAATTTCCAAGTCGCCGGGTTACTTTGCGGCGCAAGGATAGTCACGTATAGCGGCTCGCCGCTCTATCCGGATGCCGACCGGATGTGGTCGCTCGTCGCGGATGAAGGCGTCACGTATTTCGGTACGAGTCCGGGACAGTTGCAGGCGTCGCGGAAGGCGGGGTTGCGCCCTGGGACCGACCACGACCTGTCGGCACTGCGGTGCCTCGGCAGTACCGGATCTACCTTGGCCGCAGACCTTTTCGGGTGGGTTGACGAGAACGTCAAGTCGGGGCTGCCGGTGTCGTCGATCAGCGGCGGGACCGATGTGGTGTCGGCCTTCGCCGGTGGATCAACCGGTATACCGGTGGTGGCGGGCGAACTGTCGGTGCGCTATCTGGGTGTCGCACTGGATAGTTGGGCACCCGACACCTCCAGTTTGCGCGGCGAGGTGGGCGAAATGGTCATCACCGAGCCGATGCCGTCGATGCCGATCTACTTCTGGAATGACGACGACGGCACTCGTTATCGGGATGCGTATTTCGCCCACGAGTGGCCCGGCGCCGGGAGCGGAGCGAGCGGGCCGAATGTTGCGAGCGCCGGGAGCGGAGCGAGCGGGCCGAATGTGAGCGGCGCCGGGAGCGGAGCGAGCGCGCCGTCGAATTCCGTGTGGCGTCATGGTGATTGGGTGACGGTGACCGAACGCGGTTCGCTGATCATTCACGGCCGCAGCGATGCGACGTTGAACCGGCACGGGATTCGGATGGGGTCGGCGGATATCTACGAGGTGGTCGAGGGGCTCGATGAGATCGCCGAGGCTTTTGTACTTGGGGTGGATGGCCCGGACAGCAAGTACTGGATGCCGCTATTCGTCACGCTGGTTCCCGGCGCGAGACTCGACGATTCGTTGACGTCGAAGATTGCATCGACCATCGCTGCCAGATTGTCGCGCCGGCACGTCCCAGATGAGGTGTTGGTGGCACCCGGTATCCCGCACACCAAGACTGGGAAGAAACTCGAAGTTCCGGTCACCGCGATTCTGGCCGGTCGCGACAATGTGAGTATCGACCCGCGGGCCGTCGACGACTACCCTCTTGTTGAGTGGTTTGCCCAGGTAGGCGCAGCACATAAGTGGTAGCGATCTAGTACTTTTGGGTCGGTCGTTTGAGTGGATGACAACGTCGATTCGTCGTATATCGGCGGTGATGTATTAGCGTGGTCACCGAAGTCGAGCGACCGGGCAATGCGCGTGCGCCGTACACAACTGTCTAGCAGGAGATGTCTGAAACATGAGTTACCAGCAAGGTGGGTCGGGCTACGGCCAGCAGCAATACGGGCAGCAAGGTTACGGCCAGCAGCCCGGTCAATATGGCCAGCAGCCAGGTGGTCAGCAGCCGGGCCAGTACGGCCAGCAGCCGCAGCAGGGTTATGGTCAGCAGCCGGGTCAGTACGGTCAGCAGGGCTACGGTCAGCAAGGTCAGTACGGCCAGGGGTACGCCCCGCCGAAGCCGCCGAGCCAGGGGTTGCCGGCCAACATCGGACAGATTCTCGCGATCGCGGTGGCGGGTATCAGCGGGTTGACGGTCTTGCTTGGTCTATTCCACTACGGCTTCTTCGTCTCTGAAGGTGTCTTCCTCGCGGTTCTTGCCCTGGTTACGCTGGTAAGCGACAAGATCGACTCGAAGGTTATCGCGACGATCGTGGGCGCGTTCTCCGTCGCGGCGTTCATCCAGAAGGTGTATGACGTCATCCATACAGCAGTGAAGTCCAGCGATGACGCATACGGCATTTCCTTGCCGGGCAACACTTTCTGGGACTACATCTACCTCTTCCTCACGCTTCTCCTTGCTGCCGTCGCGATTCTCTGGCTCCTGGTCGCTCTGGAGAAGGTCAAGGTCGCGCCTGCCGCCGGTACTTCGACGGTAAGTACCACTGGCGCATCGGCGGTTCCGGCAACCGCGACGTCGGCAACTCCCGCCGCGCAGACGCCGTCTACCGACTCGGGCGCGCAGGGTTACGGTCAGGCGCAGAGCTACGGTCAGGCGCAGAGCTACGGTCAGGCTCAGGGTTACGGTCAGTCCCAGGGGGCCGCCGCGCCCGCGCAGACCTACGGTCAGCCTCAAGCGCCCGCACAGGGCTACGGCCAGCCATCGGCGGTCGACCCGCAGCAGGCGCCGTATGCGCAGACGTCCTACGCGCCGGCCACCACATCAGCTCCACAACCTGCCGCGCCGACGACGGCTTTCGGTGCGTCCGATCCGGCCGCACCGACCGCGTCGGAGCAGGGGGCCGGTCAGTCGCCGACGGACCCGCCCGCCGACAATTCGGGTAACGCGACGACAGTCTTCAATAGGGACTGACACTCGTCTTAAGGGTGCCGCACGGTTGATATAGCCGTGCGGCACTTTTGTTTTGTCCGCGTTCGGCCTGTCACAACTTGGTTCCGCGCGGCGCGCCCCCTTCGAGTCGTCGGACCGACATGCCACTCTCGATGGTGATGAGTCCGAAACCTGCCGAAACAAAATCCGAGAGCCTCGCGACGCGGCTGCGTGAGTTGCGGCAAGTTCGTCGTGCGCAGGTGGTCGGCTCGGAGAGTTCCGCGCGCGAACTCGTGCTGGTCGCCTTTGGTCTGCCGATCGCGGTAGTGCTTGGACTAACGGTGATCGTGGGGATCACCGTCGCAGCGGCCGGGGGCGGATTCGGCGGGATCGGCGCGTCGATCGGGTCCGCATGGCTGGTCATTCATCAGGTACCGCTGACGATCGCGGGTGTCACGCTCGGCGCTCTGCCGCTGCTCCCGACGCTCGTTCTGGTGGTCCTCGCCGCCAAGGCGGTGAAACCCGCGATCGGCGAGCGTCGGACGATTTACGAACTCGGCGCGTTGTTCGCCGCCGCTATCGGTGGCCCGCTGATGATTACTGCCCTTGCGATGGCCGTCGTCATGGATGGACAGTCGACACTTCCGGTGCAGAGTCCAACACCGTTGGCGGCATTCGGTTGTACGGTGCTGATCCACGGATTGGCAACGGCCATCGCGGTCGTCGGTGTCCGCTGGCGGGAGTGGGCACACGCGCGCGGGTTTACCGCTGGGCGCGCCGACGATTTCGCCCGCGCTTGTCGACTCGGCGCCATCGCGGTACTCGCCCTGATCAGCGTCGTCTGCTTGATCATCGCGGTGATGCTGGTGGTGCGGCATTCCGCGGTGGCCACGCTTATTGATCAAACGAACGGGGTCGACGGCTATCTCGGGTTGATCATCCTGTCGGTGCTGTATCTGCCCAATCTCGCGGTGGCCGGCGCGGCTGCGTTTGTCGGTGCCGACGTCAACGTCGGGCTGGCGTCGCTTACCCTGCTCGACGCGCACGGGGGTGCGGTCCCGCCCCTGCCGTTGATGGCCGTGCTGCCCGACGGAGAGCTAGGCAAGGTCGCCGCGGTCGGGTTTGTCGTGACCGCGCTGGTCGGCGGTTACGTCGGATGGCGTTGCCGGGACCGGGATTTGGTCCGCAACCTCCGGCTGGTCGCGATTGCCGGTGCCGTTGCCGCCCTCATCATGGTCTTGGCGACCTGGGCGAGCAGCGGTGACCTCGGCGAGCTGGGCACGTTCGGTGCGAGTGTGCCCGTCGCGGGAGTGTTCACCTTCATCGCGGTCGGTGTGCCTGGAGTACTGGTTGCGCTTGTCAACGCGCTGATGCCGGCGTCGAAGGCGGCGCGCGCGGTTGGCGTCGACGACGAATACGACGTCGAGGATGAGGGCGCTGAATACGCTCAGTATGACGGCGACGAGTATGACGAATACGAGGACGCCGAATACGAGGACGAGTCGGACGACTCCGACGAATACAACGAGTACTACGTCGATGATTTCGATGCGGACGACTTCGATCCGCACTCCTACACCCCCAAAGCTGCTGACGAGACCGACGAAGAGGTCACAGCGCAGATCTTCGATGATTCGACGTCGTCGGCGAGTCGAAGCGTGCGTGGACGCGGGCTGAGCCGCGCAGATTATGAGGACGTTGACTACTTTGACGACGAAACCGAGGTCACGGGTAAACGCTCGTAGCGCAAGCTCTAAGCTAGTCGGGTGACCGATGCGCTGACCCATGCCTTGCCGACGGGTCCGCGCACACCTATCGTCGTGCTGGCTTCGGGTGCTGGATCGTTGATGTCGGCTCTGCTCGACGTCGCGGGCGGCGACGATTCTCCCTATCGCGTGGCCGCGGTGGTAGTCGACCGCGAATGTCATGCGGCAGAACATGCCGCCGCGCGCGGCATCGACGTGAAAACCGTCCGCCTCGGCGACTACGCGGATCGAACCGAGTGGGATCGCGCACTGACCGAATGTGTCGCGGCTTATGAGCCCGACTACGTCGTGACTGCCGGATTCATGAAAATTCTTGGTGCGGAATTCCTTTCGCGTTTCACCGCGCGAATCATCAACTCCCATCCCGCGTTGCTGCCGGCATTTCCTGGTGCGCGCGGGGTGGCCGACGCGCTGGCGTACGGCGCAAAGGTCACCGGAACCACGGTGCACCTCGTCGACGCCGGGGTCGACACCGGCCCCATCTTGGCGCAGGCCCCGGTCATCATCAGCCCAGATGACACCGAGGCGACCCTGCATGAGCGCATCAAAGCTGTTGAGCGCGTTTTGCTTACCGACGTGGTGGCGGCAATCGCTGCGCGCGGCGTTGTTACCGACGGACGAAAGGCCCATATTCCGTGAATGCTCCTACCGCTGCAGATCCCACCCGGCGACCGGTGCGCCGCGCGTTGATCAGCGTGTATGACAAGTCTGGCCTGACCGACCTGGCGGCCGCGTTGCATGCTGCCGGAGTCGAATTGGTTTCGACCGGTTCGACCGCCAAAACCATTGCCGCCCAATCTATTCCGGTAACCGAGGTGTCAGAGATCACCGGTTTCCCGGAATGCCTGGAAGGTCGTGTCAAGACCCTGCATCCCAACGTCCACGCTGGCATCCTGGCCGATACTCGCAAGGACGACCACCTAAATCAATTGGGCGAGTTGGGAATCGCCGCATTTGAACTGGTGGTGGTGAATCTGTACCCCTTTACCGCGACGGTTGCTTCGGGTGCGACTCCAGATGAGTGCATCGAGCAGATCGACATCGGCGGTCCGTCGATGGTTCGTGGCGCTGCCAAGAATCATCCGTCGGTCGCTGTCGTGGTCGATCCGTCCGCGTACGGCGAGGTAACCGAGGCGGTCGCCGCAGGCGGGTTCACCCTGGCGCAGCGACAGCAGTTGGCGGCCAAGGCTTTCCGCCACACCGCTGACTACGACGTCGCGGTGGCATCGTGGATGGGTTCGGTTGTCGCACCCGAGGTTTCGGCAGATGGACCGTCATCGCCGTTCCCGTCGTGGATCGGTGGCACCTGGGAGCGGTCCGCGGTCCTGCGCTACGGCGAGAATCCGCATCAGGGTGCCGCGCTGTATGTCGGCGCTGCGGGCGGTGGCCTAGCGTCGGCCGAACAGCTGCACGGTAAAGAGATGAGTTTCAACAACTTCACTGACTCCGACGCCGCGTGGCGCAGCGCCTACGACTTTGACGGTCCGGCGGTAGCAATCATCAAGCACGCCAACCCATGTGGCATCGCTGTCGCTGACGACATCGCGCAAGCGCACCGCAAGGCCCACGAGTGCGACCCGGTTAGTGCTTACGGCGGCGTGATCGCGGCCAATACCGAGGTCAGCGTCGAGATGGCCGAGCAGGTCGCCGAGATCTTCACCGAGGTGATCATCGCGCCGTCGTATGCGGATGGTGCGCTGTCGGTGTTAACGCGCAAGAAGAACATCCGGGTATTGCGGGCGCAGCCGCCGCAGCGCGCTGGTGCCGAGATGCGGCCGGTGTCGGGCGGACTGTTGTTGCAGCAGCGCGACATCCTCGACGCCGAGGGTGACAATCCCGCCAATTGGACGTTGGCGACCGGCGAAGCGGTCGATGCCGCGACGTTGGCCGACCTCGAATTCGCTTGGCGCGCATGCCGTTCGGTGAAGTCGAATGCGATCTTGCTGGCGAGTGACGGTGCTTCGGTAGGTGTTGGCATGGGCCAGGTCAATCGCGTCGACTCCGCACATCTGGCGGTGCAGCGCGCCGGTGAGCGCGCGGTAGGCAGTGTGGCGGCGTCGGATGCGTTCTTCCCGTTCCCCGATGGTCTACAAGTGTTGACCGCCGGTGGCGTGAAGGCGATTGTGCAGCCCGGTGGATCGATCCGCGACAACGAGGTCATCGAAGCGGCTGCCGAAGCCGGTATTACGTTGTATCTGACCGGCGCAAGGCATTTCGCGCACTAGTTGGTAGGCGGCTGAAGTCTGCGTCGTGGCGGCTGCTGGGGGAGTAGTTCCCCTGGGTGCGCTGGTGTTGCAGGTTTGAGTTGGGCTGAAGTCTGCGTCGTCAGGTCGGTCGGGGGAGTAGTTCCCTCGGATGCGCTGGTGTTGCAGGTTGCGTCCAGCGCTAGCCTCGGTTCGTCTGCACGACGGCATAGGGTCGGTAGGGCCGACGGTGTCGGTCCCGGTCGGTGATGGCCCGAATATCGTCGACGACAGCAGGCCAGTTGTCGGTGAGCTCGGAGGCCATGATGCGGATGGTCATCATTCCCTTCTTGAGAGTCATACGATCGCGCCTGCAATCGCTTAGCTTTTGCCGCTCGGCGAGGTGGTGAGTGTTGCTGTCGCACTCGATGATGAGCGAGCCGATGCGTAGGTCGGCATGTTCGTCTCCGCTGATGGGCGGCTGGACTCGGACGTCGAATCCCAACGCGCGCAATCTGATTCGGACAATCGACTCGGGACCCGACATCGCACGACCATCGCTTTTGGCCAGCATCTCCTGGACGGTTGCCGAGATGTGGCCCATCTGTGTACGAAGATCGTTCTTCGTTACCGAGGTGTAGTGGAGTATCGAGTCGCATACCGCGATCCAATTTTCCGGAGACAGGCAGCGGACCGCGCATCCCAGCGCGACGGGCAGCGAATCCACCGCGCCGCGCAGAGGCATCGGCTGACCGTGGCCTTGGCACCAGGTGATATTCGGTGCATCGACAACGGACTTGCCGTAGCGGCTGAGTCTGCCATGAGGTACTGCGGGTTCGGATGGCAGATAAAGATTGGGGTGGAGGGTCTCCTTGTAGAACTGTATGGCTGAGAGGCAACTCAGGACGCCGCCGGCTTTCACGATGTCGACGGCTAGCGGCGCGGCATTCGCGACATGCCACCATCCTCGCCTGCAGTCGAAGATGATGCGATCCTTTGCCGCGCGCCTGATGTCTGCCGCGGTCGCACCGAGTGAGTGAAGTTCGGCGGTTGAATAGACTCCAGTGTCTTGTGCCATACGCCTTTAGACGCGCCGGAAGCCGATCTGGTTTCGTCATACTGCAGTCTGCGGCGTCAGGCCGGCTGAGGGCATAGTTCCCTCGGCGACAGTTATGTTGCAGATTTCGGCCCGGCCGCAATCTGCGACGTCACGCCGGGCGAGGGAACCTGTCCCTCACCGCCCTCGACGTCGCAGGTTTCAGTCAGCCGCTATCTGCCTCCTCAGTCTGGGCGAGGGAGATACTCCCTCGCCAGCGCCTCGACATCAGAATTCAGCGACCGCGCCGCTCCGACTTTCCCTCGCCACGATTCAAAGTATGTTGACGGCGCGGATCAGCCGGTACGAATAGCTGGTGAGTGTATTTGTCGACATCGCCGAGCAGGTGCCGCCCGACGTTGGGCGACCCGGCAAGGCCCGAAAAAGGCAGGCCAAACGCGGCTGGCTCGCCAAATTCGGCCTACCGGTCGTGTCGGTGATCGTATTCGTGGCGGTGTGGGAACTTGCTGCTCTGAGCGGCACGTGGAGTGAAACCTTTGTGCCGTACCCCAGCACCGTGTGGCGCGCATTCGTCGACTTGTCGACTACGCACGACGGCGTGCGGGGCTACCAGGGGTACCTGTTGTGGGAACACCTCTACATGACCCTGCGCAGGGTGTTCGCCGGTGTGATTATCGGTGTCGTCTTCGGCGTACTTCTCGGCCTGGCAATGGGCACCTTCACCTGGGTTCGACGGCTGCTGGAACCATGGCTGACATTCCTGCGCGCGCTACCGCCGCTAGCGTATTTCTTCCTGCTGGTTATCTGGCTGGGCATCGATGAAGCTCCGAAGATCACGTTGCTCGCACTCGCAGCGCTTCCGCCCGCCGCAGTCGCGACCACCGCTGCTGTAGTCGCCGCACCGGTCGGCCTGGTCGAGGCCGCGCGTGCGCTCGGCGCATCGCCGCGGCAAGTTGTGCGCGACGTCGTCATTCCGTCGGCGCTTCCCGAAACATTCACCGGCATAAGGCTTTCGGTCGGCATGGCCTACTCATCGGTGGTGGCCGCCGAACTCTTCAACGGTATCCCCGGGATCGGCGGCGTCGTGAAGGACGCCAGCAACTACAACAACACACCCGTTGTATTGGTCGGCATTTTCGCCATCGGCATTTCCGGGCTGATCATCGACGGTGTGCTGCGCGCAGCCGAGGTGCGCGCTGTTCCGTGGCGCGGAAAGGTCTAGTCCCGCAATGAAATCACTGATCAAGAGCCTGTTCGCATTTCTCGCTATCACCGTAACTTTCGCCGGCTGCGCAATCGATCACTCCGGCCAAGACAGTTCCAAGCCGACGATTCGTATAGCCTACCAGTCATTTCCGAGTGGCGATCTCATCGTCAAAAACAAACGCTGGCTCGAACAGGCGCTGCCTAAGTACAACATCAAGTGGACGAAATTCGACTCGGGCGCCGACGTCAACACCGCATTCGTCGCGCGCCAAATCGACTTCGGCGCAATCGGTTCGGCGCCGGTGGCGCGCGGATTGTCGGCGTCGCTGAATATCGCCTACCAGGTGGCATTCGTACTCGACGTCGCTGGCGACAATGAAGCACTCGTCGCCCGAAATGGTGCTGGTATCAACACGATTGCCGATCTGCGCGGCAAACGTGTGGCGACAGCATTCGCGTCGACGGCGCACTACAGTTTGCTGGCGGCGCTCGATCAGGCTGGTATCGCTGCCTCCGACGTCGACCTCATCGACCTTCAGCCGCAGGCTTCGTTGGCCGCGTGGGACCGGGGCGATATTGATGCCGTATACACCTGGCTCCCCACGTTGGACAAGTTACGCGCCAGTGGCAAGACACTCATCGCCAGCAGGCAGCTAGCGACCGCCGGTAAGCCGACGCTCGACTTAGGCGTGGTGTCAACGGCTTTCGCGACTTCTCATCCCGACGTCGTCGACACCTGGCGGCAGATTCAGGCGCGCGCGCTGACCACGATCAAGAACGATCCGCAGTCGGCGGCGGACGCGATAGCCGCCGAGATGGGCACTACGGTCGATGACGCGAAAAACCAACTGGGTCAAGGGACATATCTCACGGTGGCCGAGCTCACCAGCCCGACATGGCTGGGCACCGACGGAAAGCCGGGCAACCTCGCCGTCAATCTACAGTCCGCTGCTCAGTTTCTTGCGGCACAACAACAGATTCCATCAGCGCCAAACCTGGAGACCTTCCACAAGGCGGTTTACACGAAAGGGTTGCCCGGTGTCTTCACTCAGTAAAGAGATCGTCGGTGAACTCTCGGAGCCGCGAGCTGATCGCGGATCCATCAGTATTCGCAACGTATCTCAGACTTATGGCAACGGATCCGACGCAGTGACCGCGGTCGGTCCAGTTGATCTCGATGTTCCGCCCGGTGAGTTTCTGGTGCTAGTCGGCGCTTCGGGGTGCGGTAAGTCGACGTTGTTGCGGTTGATCGCGGGCTTTGAGCAGGCGACCATCGGTGACGTCGCGGTTTCCGGTGGCAGTCCGGTGCCGGGTGTTACCTCCGGTGTTGTCTTCCAGCAACCGCGCCTGTTTCCGTGGCAAACCGTCGGCGGCAACATCGATCTGGCACTGAAGTATGCGAAGGTTCCGAAAGCTCAACGCGCAGAACGACGTAACGAACTTCTCGATCGAGTTGGTTTGGCCGACACCGGAGACCGTCGTATCTGGGAGATCTCGGGTGGTCAGCAGCAACGCGTGGCGATAGCACGGGCATTGGCGGCCGAGACATCGTTGCTGCTACTCGATGAACCATTCGCCGCTCTCGATGCGCTTACTCGTGAGCGGCTGCAGGAGGATCTGCGGCAGGTGAGCGTCGAATCTGGGCGGACCAGCGTGTTCGTCACCCATAGTGCGGACGAGGCGGCCTTTCTGGGCTCGCGCATCGTCGTACTAACCAAACGTCCCGGCCGTGTGGCACTTGATATTTCGTCGAGCCTGCCACGTGACGGGGCAACTCCCGACGAGCTGCGCGGCTCGCCGGAATACGCAACTCTGCGGGCCGAAGTCGGCTACGCGGTGAAGGAGGCGGCAGCAGCATGAGCATTACCACCCACTCAGTTACGACGGTGCGCAGTGGCGTCGAGCTCGATATCGACCGGTTCGGGCCGCACTTCGGCGCGCAGATCTCCGGTGTCGACATCGCGTCGGCCACTGACGATCAGGTCCGCGCGATCCGTGCCGCGTTGGTGGAATTCAAGGTTCTGGTCTTTCGAGGACAGCAACTCGAGGACGCCGAGCATATCGAATTCGCCAACCGGCTAGGCGATCTCACCACAGGACACCCAGTTCACGACAGTGGCGACGACGTTCCCGAGCAGATGTATTCCCTCGACAGCGCCGACAACGGTTTT
>NZ_BAEH01000049.1 GCF_000241305.1 Gordonia effusa NBRC 100432 | reverse complement strand
AGACGGCGTTGAATACCGCTGTCGCACTGCATGATCGTGGCTCGCTGGAGAAGTACGGCATCGAGTTGATCGGCGCCGACTTCGATGCCATCCAGCGCGGCGAGGACCGGCAGATGTTCAAGGACATCGTGGAGAAGGTCGGGGGCGAATCGGCCCGGTCGGCCGTGTGCCACACGATGGACGAAGTTCGTGCGACGGTAGACGAGCTCGGGTTTCCCGTGGTGGTCCGCCCGTCGTTCACGATGGGTGGGCTCGGCTCGGGTATGGCATATAACGATGCCGATCTCGAGCGAATCGCCGGCGGCGGTCTCGCCGCATCGCCGACTGCGAATGTCCTTATCGAAGAGTCGATATTGGGCTGGAAAGAATACGAACTCGAATTGATGCGGGATAACCGCGACAACGTCGTGGTCGTATGTTCCATCGAGAACGTCGATCCGGTCGGTGTGCACACCGGCGACTCGGTGACCGTCGCGCCCGCGATGACGTTGACCGACCGTGAGTATCAGAAGATGCGCGACCTCTCCATCGACATTCTGCGTGAGGTCGGCGTCGATACCGGCGGCTGCAATATCCAATTCGCTCAGGACCCGACCGACGGACGGCTGGTCGTCATCGAGATGAATCCGCGCGTGTCACGGTCGTCGGCCTTGGCGTCGAAGGCGACCGGTTTCCCGATCGCGAAGATCGCCGCGAAACTGGCCATCGGCTATAGCCTCAACGAGATCGTCAACGACATCACCAAGGAAACGCCGGCCTGTTTCGAGCCGACGCTGGATTACGTCGTCGTGAAGGCGCCGCGCTTCGCTTTCGAGAAGTTCCCGGGTGCCGACGACACATTGACCACCACCATGAAGTCGGTCGGCGAGGCGATGAGCCTGGGCCGCAGTTTCGCCGAGGCACTCGGCAAGGTGATGCGGTCGCTGGAGACCAAAGCCGCCGGATTCTGGACCGATGCCGACCGGCCCGATCCGGCCAGCGTCGACCTGCCCGCGCTATTGAAAGAACTGTCGGTGCCCAAGGACGGTCGGCTGTACGGGCTGATGCTGGCATTCGACGCCGGTGCCAGCATTGAGGACCTCTACGAGGCAACCAAGATTGATCCGTGGTTCCTGGCCGAGATCGCCGCGATCGGTGCGCTGGGCAATGACATCCGCGACGCCGCCACCCTCGACGAGCCGCTGCTGCGGTTGGCGAAGTCGAGTGGCTTCTCCGACCGCCAGATCGCTGCTCTGCGAAGCGATTTCGCCGACGAGGCCGCGGTACGCGCGCACCGTGTGAAACTCGATGTTCGGCCGGTGTACAAGACCGTCGATACGTGCGCCGCAGAGTTCGAAGCACGCACGCCATACCACTACAGCACCTATGAACTCGACCCGGCGGCCACGAGTGAGGTTGCGCCGCAACGGGATCGGCCAAAGGTCCTGATTCTCGGGTCCGGTCCCAACCGGATCGGGCAGGGAATCGAATTCGACTATTCGTGTGTGCACGCGGCGATGACGCTGACCGAGGCCGGCTACGAGACGGTCATGGTCAACTGCAACCCGGAGACGGTGTCGACCGACTACGACACCGCCGATCGTCTCTACTTCGAGCCGTTGACCTTCGAAGATGTGCTTGAGGTCTACCACTCCGAGTCGACGTCGGGGACGGTGGCCGGCGTGATTGTCCAGCTCGGCGGGCAAACGCCGCTTGGGCTGGCCCATCGCTTGGCCGAAGCGGGGGTACCGATCGTCGGCACCAGTCCGGAGGCCATCGATCTCGCCGAGGATCGCGGGGAATTCGGCAAGGTGCTCACCGATGCCGGGTTACCGGCACCGGCGTTCGGCACCGCGACGACTTTCGACGAAGCACGCGAGACCGCCGATCGGATCGGTTATCCGGTGCTGGTCCGGCCGTCGTATGTGCTCGGCGGACGTGGCATGGAAATCGTGTACGACGAAGCGTCACTGAGCGATTACATCTCGCGCGCAACGGAATTGACGCCGGACCACCCAGTGCTGGTCGACCGCTTCCTCGAAGACGCGGTGGAGATCGACGTCGACGCGCTATGCGACGGCACCGACGTCTACATCGGCGGCGTGATGGAACATATCGAAGAAGCGGGAATCCACTCCGGTGACTCGGCATGTGCTCTGCCACCGGTAACCCTCGGTCGAGCCGACCTTGAGGCGGTCCGTAAATCGACCGAAGCTCTCGCGAAGGGGATCGGTGTGCGCGGTTTGCTCAACGTGCAATACGCGCTCAAGGACGACATTCTCTATGTGCTGGAAGCGAATCCGCGCGCCAGCCGGACCGTCCCGTTCGTATCGAAGGCGACTGCCGTGCCGCTGGCCAAGGCATGCGCGCGAGTGATGCTGGGTACGTCGATCGCCGAATTGCGCGGGCAGGGCATCTTGCCAGCGCACGGCGACGGTGGGCAAGCTCCGGTGCAGACACCGATCTCGGTCAAGGAAGCGGTGTTGCCATTCAACCGATTCCGCCGTCACGACGGGACCGGGGTCGACTCACTGCTTAGCCCGGAGATGAAGTCGACCGGCGAAGTGATGGGCATCGACGCCGACTTCGGCCGCGCGTTCGCCAAGTCGCAGACCGCCGCCTATGGGTCGCTACCGCTCAGCGGTGCGATCTTCGTATCGGTGGCCAATAAGGATAAGCGAGCGCTGCTGTTCCCGGTGAAGCGTCTGGCAGATCTCGGCTTCTCCATCCTGGCCACCGAAGGCACCGCGGATATGTTGGAGCGCAACGGTATTCAGTGCACGCGTGTGCATAAGCACTCCGATACCAACCTCGCGACGGGGGAGCAGACGATTGTCGATACCATCCGCGCCGGTGACGTAGCGATGGTGATCAACACGCCATTCGGGCAGTCCGGCCCGCGCGTCGACGGTTACGAAATCCGTTCTGCCGCAGTCTCGGTGAATATCCCGTGCATCACGACGGTGCAGGGCGCAGGCGCTGCCGTGCAGGGTATCGAGGCGGCGTTGAGTGGCGACGTGGGTGTCCGGTCGCTGCAAAGTCGGCACGCGGCTTTGGTGCAAGGTCGATGACCGAGGGCGGGTACGCGCAGCGATATTGCGCGGTGGTCGGTGCGAGGGGCCGGTTATGCGCCGGTATCGATCCGCATCCGCCGTTGCTGAAACAGTGGGGCTTGCCGGTGTCGGCGGCCGGCGTCGTCGAATTCGGTGAAATCTGTGCCGAGGCGTTCGGCCCGACCGCGTCGGTGATCAAACCGCAGGTGGCGTTTTTCGAGGCATTCGGTTCCGCGGGACTCGCCGCACTGGAGTCGGTGATCGCCGCCTGTCGGGCGGCCGGCGCGTTGGTGATCGCCGACGCCAAACGCGGCGATATCGGCTCGACGATGGCCGCCTACACCACGGCATGGCTCGATGACGCGTCACCGCTATGCGCCGACGCCGTCACGGGGTCGCCGTATCTCGGTTTCGGGTCGTTAAAGCCTGCCATAGAGCAGGCTGACGCGACTGGCCGCGGGGTGTACGTGCTAGCGCGGACGTCGAATCCAGAAGGTGCCGAGCTTCAATTGGCAACGCGCACAGACGGTACGACGGTCGCTCAGGGCATCGTCGACGATGCTGCTGCGCATAACGCCGATGGTCGGGGAACGGTTGGTCTGGTCGTCGGCGCGACTCGTGCGCACGGACTGGATCTGTCGAAGGTGCGCGGCTCGATCCTCGCTCCGGGGCTAGGTGCACAGGGCGCGACACCGGCCGATCTGCCGGAAGTATTCGCGGGAGCGGACCCGTCGTGGGTCCTGCCGGCGAGTTCGCGTGGATTGTTGACGTCCGGTCCCGACGTCGGGGCATTGCGTAGTGCTTACGAGCGAACCCGCGACGAGGTCGAGGCCGCGCTGGCCTAGGCCCCCGAGCCGTGAAAATCGTCCGAATAGTTGCCCGCCGAGGGCATATTGCCCCAGCGGGGCAACTATTCGGACGATTTTCACTGGCGGCGGAGGGGCACGGAAGGTCAGGGCATGGCGAAGGTGTCGTTGGACAGAAGTTCGACTCGATCGGCGCCGATGAGGTTGATCAGCGTCTTCTGCACGGCGTCGCGCAGCGTCGACGGTGTCCGATCGGTGTAGACCACCGCCAACTGCAGGGCTGGGGCCGCCGGGGCGCCGGGCAATGGGCGCAAGCCGTCGGGGAGCCGATCGAGCACCGGCACCAGCATCGCGCCGGCTCCGGCGCGTACCGCGTCGAGGCCGGTCGCCAAATCGTTGACCTCGGCGTGCACCCGCCACGTGTGTCCAGTGCCGCTCCAGGAGTCGAAGCTGGGTTGTCGCAACGTACATGGCGGCGTGAAGACCGTCAGCGGAATCTCCTCGTCGTCGCCAGGTGGTTGTATGTTCGACGACCACAGCCATTGCAGGCGCAGCCCGTCGGGGCGCGGTCGCAGCTCCGGTGCCACACGCGAGGTCACCGCGATGCTGACATCGTCGTCGGTGAGCATCTGCCGGACGGTCACGTTGCGGTCCAGATGAAAGCGAATCTCGTTGTCCGGCAACAAGAGTCGCAGCTCCGACATCAGCGTGGGCAGTACCACCCCGGCGCTGTTCTGGGCGGTACCAACCGACATGACCGTATGTGAATGCTTATCGAATCGCTGCACGGCGGCGTCATGGGCGATTAGGATCGCCCGGGCGTGCCCGAGTAGTTCCTCGCCGTCGGGAGTGAACGCGAGCCGACGACCGTCGCGGACAACGAGTGGGGTGCCAGCCTCGCGTTCAAGTTTGCGAAGATGCTGGCTAACCGCGGATTGTGTCAGCATTAGCGACTGTGCGGCGCGGTGGACGCCGCCGGTCGATGCCACGGCGGCTAGCGAGCGCAGGGGAGTGATGTCGAAGGTGCGTGCCACCACATCAGGCTAGGTTCCCCGTGCTCGGCGCGCTAGTAAGTTCACGTTTGCTTATCAATTACGATCCATTTTTTGATTAGACAATGTGAACGGTTAGCGGTCAGATGAAGGCATGAGACTCTCTCCGACGCTGGCGGCCTCTACGGCGATCTTCTACGCACTGGGCTATCCGGTCGGCGCACTGTCGGTGCGATACGCGACGCCGGGTGTGGTGTTGATCGCCAGGTTCGTCCTTGGCGCGCTCATTCTCGCCGCCATAGTCGGCATTCGCCGCCTCGACTGGCCGCGAGGTCGGCAGGCGTGGCATGCGGTGGTCATCGGATTGACAACGCAGGGAATGCAATTCGTCGGCTGCTACGAGGCGATGTACGCCGGGGTGTCACCGGTTCTGGTGGCGCTGGTTATCGCGATGAACCCGGTGATCACCGCCGCTTTAGCGAGCCTGCTGTTGCGGGAACGCTTGTCCGCCCGACGAATCTGCGCCGTGGTGATCGCGTTCGCCGCGGTCTGCGCGGCCTTCGCGGGCCGCGTCGCCGACGTCGGGCATATCGACCTGGCCGTGGTGTGGGTCATCGTCGCGGTGATCGGCCTCGCATTCGGCGGCGTGTATCAACAACGGTTCATGACCGACGGCCATCCGATGGCGATTAACGCGATCGGAGCCGCGGCGGCCGTGGTGCCCGCCGGCGTCTTCGCGGCCCTGACGACGCAGCACATCACCAACACCGGCGCCGCGATCGGATCGATAGCCGTCCTTGTCATCGCGAACTCGGTGATCGCGGCCAGTCTTTACCTAGCCGCCATCAGGCGCGCTGGGGCGTCCGCGGTGTCCCTACTGTTCGGGGTCATCCCGTCGATCGCCGCACTACTGACCTGGGCGATCCTGGCCGAACGGCCCGACATCGGTGTGATCGTCGGCCTCGTGCTCGGTGCGGCGGCATGCGCGCTCGGCAATGACGGCGCTCGCGCCGGAACTCGAACGCAACCCGATTCGACGTCGGACAACGGCGTCGAATGCGGTTCGATGGCCGCGACACGCTGATGTGACCGAACTCGTCCAAATTATCTGCTGACCGGCGTTGTTACACACCACTGGTCACACTGGTCGCAGCATCGACGGTCGGTCGCCGCACCATTTTCCTACTCTCACCTGCGCCAACGTTGGTTATAGCCACCTCGCGAGAGGGAATCGGTCTTGGGCAAACGACCTGGACGCTACAACACCGTCATCTCGACGTTTTAGTGGGGTGGCCCTCGAAATGCCTGCTCACGTTGGGTACGGTCGATCACGCGCCGCATTCAATCGCGGCCAGGCGAGCACTACCCGTGCGCGCCGCCCCAAGACGAAGATCACGATTTACGGAGGAACCCGTGGCACTTCCCCAGTTGACACCAGAGCAGCGCGCCGCAGCGTTGGAGAAGGCAGCTGCTGCTCGCCGTGTCCGTGCGGAGCTCAAGGAGCGCCTGAAGCGTGGCGGCACCGACCTCAAGCAGGTCCTCAAGGATGCCGAGACGGACGAGATCCTCGGCAAGATGAAGGTCTCGGCGCTGCTCGAAGCCCTGCCGAAGGTTGGCAAGGTCAAGGCCGGCGAGATCATGACCGAGCTGGAGATCGCTCCTACCCGCCGTCTGCGCGGCCTGGGCGACCGTCAGCGCAAGGCTTTGCTGGAAAAGTTCGACCTCGCCTGATTTGAGCGAGCAGAATTCGACGGTCCGTCCGCGGACCGCCAGTTCACCGAGGGGCCGACTGATCGTTTTGGTCGGCCCCTCGGCTGTCGGCAAGTCGACTGTCGTCAATCGCGTCCGTGAGTTGCTGCCCGAGCTGTTCTTCAGCGTTTCAGTTACCACCCGCGACCCGCGTCCCGGTGAGGTCGACGGCCGCGATTACCATTTCGTCTCCGACGCCGACTTCGACACGTTGATCGCCGACGGCAAGCTGCTCGAATGGGCCGAGATCCACGGTGGTTTGCAGCGGTCGGGAACCCCGCGACAGCCGGTGCTCGACGCGCTGGAAGCCGGAAAGCCGGTATTGGTCGAGGTCGACCTGGAAGGCTCGGCCAACGTCGTAGCGCAACTGCCGGAAGCTCGTACGGTCTTCTTATCGCCGCCGACCTGGGAAGATCTCGTCGAGCGATTGACCAGCCGCGGCACCGAATCGCCCGAGAAAGTGGCCCGCCGACTGGAGACCGCTCGAGTCGAAATGGCATCGATGGACAACTTCGACCAGGTGTTGGTGAACCGCGAAGTCGACCAGACGGCCAATGAGTTGGTATCCTTGCTGGTTGGACCTGCCGGCGTGGCGCACTGACGCCAGACGGACGCCCCACCACCGCAAATCTTCATCGCCACATTTTGAACCGCAACGCAGTAGAACTGAGGAGCTCCGTGAGCAACCCGACCGACTTTGACGTGACCGAGATCGACGCGCCGGCGTATGACACCCCATTGGGTATCACCAATCCGCCGATCGACGACCTACTCGATCGCGCGTCGTCGAAGTACGCGCTGGTCATCTACGCGGCCAAGCGCGCGCGGCAGATTAACGACTACTACAACCAACTCGGCGACGGCATCCTGGAATTCGTCGGTCCGCTGGTCGAGCCCGGCTTGCAGGAAAAGCCGTTGTCGATCGCTATGCGCGAGATCCACGCCGACCTGCTCGAGCACACCGAAGGCGAGTAGTCCCGACGCTGTGTTCCGCCGGATTCGCATGCAGGGAGTCACCTGGAGATGAGCAATTCGCAGGCCGGCGACGATCGACGCGCCGAGCGGGACCGCAGACCGCGGGTCCTGATCGGTGTTGGCGGCGGCATCGCCGCTTACAAGGTCTGTTCGGTGATCCGGCATTTCAAGGAAGCCGGAGCCGACGTTCGCGTCATCCCAACCGATTCGGCGTTGAATTTCGTCGGCGCGGCCACGTTTGAGGCACTATCCGGGAATCCGGTCAGCACGACCGTTTTCGACGATGTCGACGAGGTCGCTCACGTCCGGTTGGGGCAACAGGCCGACTTGGTTATCGTCGCTCCAGCGACCGCGGATCTGATGGCGCGCGCCGCCAGTGGTCGCGCTGATGATCTGCTCACCGCCTCACTTCTGACCGTCCGCGCTCCCGTTCTTTATGTGCCCGCGATGCATACCGAGATGTGGGAGCATCCGGCAACGCAGGCCAATGTCGCGACATTGCGTGCCCATGGCGCCACCGTCATGACTCCGGCGTCGGGGCGGCTCACCGGAACCGACTCAGGCGCGGGCCGACTACCCGATCCGCAGGAAATCTCCCTTATCGGGGAATTATTACTCGATCGCGCTGACGCGCTGCCTTACGACCTGAACGGGATTCGTGTCCTGGTCAGCGCGGGCGGCACTCGCGAACCACTCGACCCGGTCCGCTATCTCGGTAACCGATCGTCGGGCAAACAGGGGTATGCGCTCGCCCGCGCCGCCGCCCAGCGAGGCGCACAGGTCACCTTAGTCGCTGGTGCCACCGACGAACCCGGTGATCCGGCTGGCGTCGACATTGTGCGAATTGAAACGGCCGCTCAATTGTCCACTGAGATGACCAAACGCGCCGTCGACGCCGATGTGGTGATCATGGCCGCGGCTGTTGCCGATTTCCGTCCATTGGCGGTATCGGAAGCCAAGATAAAGAAAGGTGCCGACGGACCGGCACCAATCGAACTCGACACCAATCCGGATATTTTGCACGGATTGGTGGAAAGCCGTGCGGCAGGCGATATCCCGGCGTCGACGGTTATCGTCGGCTTCGCCGCGGAAACGGGGGATGAACGCGGCGGTGTACTTGATCATGGCCGAGAGAAGTTGCGGCGCAAGGGAACTGACCTTCTCGTCGTGAACGCGGTCGGCGCGGGCAAAGCTTTTGGCACCGTTGACAACACCGGTTGGCTGTTGAGTTCGACCGGCACTGAGACGGCTCTGCCGCTCGCATCGAAAACACTCATGGCGAGCCGAATCCTTGACGAAATCGCGTTGTTGGTACCAGATTGGGATGCACGCAACGTCTGATACGGCCCGCCGCACGCTTCGATAAAGGCGTGTGTAGGTTGGATGACATGACATGGGGGAGCTGACCAGCACACCCCGTACTCCTGAGTTGTTAGTCCCCCGGAGAGGACCCCGATGACCATCTCGTCACGCCTGTTTACCAGCGAATCAGTAACTGAAGGCCACCCGGATAAGATCTGCGACGCGATCAGCGACGCGATCCTCGATGCACTGCTTACTAAGGACCCGGGCGCTCGCGTCGCGGTGGAGACGTTGGTCACCACCGGTCAGGTTCACGTCGCGGGCGAAGTGAACACCACCGCTTACGCCGATATCCCGACCATCGTGCGGGAGAAGATTTTGGAGATCGGCTACGACTCCTCGACCAAAGGCTTCGACGGTGCGTCCTGTGGCGTCAATGTGGCGATCGGTGCGCAGTCGCCGGAGATCGCCGGCGGTGTCGATAACTCACACGAGGCGCGCAGTGGCGACCTCGAGGACGAACTCAACGCACAGGGTGCGGGCGATCAAGGTCTGATGTTCGGTTACGCGACCGCCGAGACACCCGAGTTGATGCCGGTGCCGATCGCACTCGCGCACCGTCTGTCCCGCCGCCTAACCGAGGTCCGCAAGGACGGCACTCTGGCGTACCTGCGTCCCGACGGTAAGACGCAGGTCACCATCGAATACGCCGACGACCAGCCGGTACGCCTGGACACCGTGGTGATCTCGACCCAGCACGGCGAAGGAATCGATCTTAATACTCAGCTCGAACCTGACCTGCGCAAGCATGTCGTCGAAGCGGTCCTCGCGGATCTGAACCTGCCCAACCCGCTTGACGTGTCCAATTTCCGCCTGCTGGTGAACCCCAGTGGAAGCTTCATTCTCGGCGGACCGATGGGCGACGCCGGACTGACCGGCCGCAAGATCATCGTCGACACCTACGGCGGCATGGCTCGCCATGGTGGTGGCGCTTTCTCCGGCAAAGACCCGTCAAAGGTCGACCGTTCTGCCGCATACGCGATGCGTTGGGTCGCCAAGAATGTCGTCGCCGCCGGACTCGCGAAGCGGGTTGAGGTTCAGGTCGCCTACGCGATCGGTAAGGCCGCACCGGTTGGTCTGTTCGTGGAGACCTTCGGTACCGAGTCGGTCGACCCGGCGTCGATTCAAAAGGCGATCGGCGAGGTCTTCGACCTACGGCCACTGGCGATCATCCGCGACCTGGATCTGCTGCGCCCGATCTACGGCCCGACTGCCGCGTACGGCCACTTCGGCCGCACCGACATCGAGTTGCCATGGGAAAACACCGACCGCGCTGGAAAGCTGAAGGCGGCACTCGGCGTCTGACGCGCCATAGGTACGATCAGAAATCCACCCGCTTTGCTCGGATTCACCCCACGAAGGATCGAGGGTGAATCCGAGCAGAGCGGGTGGATTTCCGCTATGTCTGCGAAGGTAGGCCCTGTGACGACTGATCACGAGCCGCGATGGTGAAGGGCGCGCGTGAACGTGCCGCCGTTAATCCGGTCGCGCGCGTTCTGCCAATGCTTGGACTGACCCATCTCGATCGTCCCTTCGACTATCTGGTCGATGTCGAGCAGGATGCCGATGCCCAACCCGGCGTGCGGGTGCGGGTGCGTTTCGCCGGCCGGCTGATTGATGGCTTTGTGCTGGAACGTATTTCGGCCAGTGAGCACCCGGGCAAGCTCGGTTGGCTCGACCGGGTTGTCTCGCCGGAAGAAGTGCTCTCACCCGCGCTCGCCGCATTATGTCGGGCGGTAGCCGACCGCTACGCGGGAACGATGTCCGACGTCATTCGGCTGGCTGTGCCGCCGCGGCACGCGAAGACCGAGGCCGAGGCGGTATCGATCGTTCCGCTGCCCCCGGTGCCTGAGCCGGATCTTTCTGCCTGGCAACACTATTCGGGCTTCGGCGGCTTCTGTGGCGCGATGACGTCGGGAGCAGCGCCGCGCGCGGTATGGCAGGCGTTGCCGGGTGAGGACTGGCCGACCCGACTGGCGGAATTGGCTGCGACAGCAGTCGCAGCCGGTCGAGGTGTCGTGATCGTCGTGCCCGATCAACGAGATCTCGACAAAATGGAATCCGCGTGCGCGCCATTACTCGGCGAGCGGGCCGTGACCTTGGCCGCCGGCCTTGGGCCCACCGCCCGCTACCGCCGCTGGCTTGCGGCGTCGCGCGGCCGCGCCGATGTCGTATTGGGCACGCGCAGTGCGAGTTTCGCGCCGGTACGCAATTTGGGACTCGTGGTTGTATGGGATGACGGTGACGACAGTCTCGACGAGCCTCGGTCCCCGTATCCGCATCCGCGCGAGGTGGCCGCGTTGCGGTCTCATGGAGAACAGGCGGCGTTGGTCATCGGCGGATTCGCTCGCTCGGCCGAGGCGCAGGTCCTCGTAGAGGCCGGCTGGGCACATGATCTCCTCGCGCCGCGCGCGGTGATCCGTGACCGGGCTCCACGGGTCGTCGCGCTATCGGGAGAAGACGCGAGCGTTGCGCATGACCCGATGGCCCGGTCGGCGCGGATACCGGCCGTCGCGTTCAAAGCCGCGCGATCCGCCCTCGACGACGACCGCCCAGTGTTATTCAGCGTGCCGCGTCGTGGCTACATCCCGTCGGTGGCATGCGAACGATGCCGGACGCACGCCCGATGTCGCGCGTGCCACGGTCCGCTGCAGATGGAGGCCAATGGCTCCTTGAGTTGCCGCTGGTGTGGCCGAGCCGAGCGCAACTTCAACTGTGTGGCTTGTGGTGGCACGAGGATTCGCGCCCTGTCCACCGGTGCGGGACGTACCGCCGAAGAACTCGGCCGCGCCTTCGCCGGCGTGCCGGTGACTACTTCGGGTGGTGCGAACATCGTCGACGAGGTTCGGCCCGGCGCGCGAGTCGTGGTCGCGACCCCGGGCGCTGAACCCGCCGTGCCCGACGGATACGGCGCCGCCGTTATCCTCGACACCTGGGCATACCTGGACCGGGAAGACCTGCGCGCCAACGAGACCGCGGTCCGACGTTGGCTGGCCATTGCGGCGTTGGTACGCGCCGGATCGTCGGGCGGGAGCCTGATCATCGTGGCCGACGCCGGGCTTCCCGCGGTGCAGGCCGTAATCCGTTGGGACCCAGCTGGTTTCGCCTCAACCGAACTCGAGCAGCGCGCCGCCCTGGGGTTTCCACCCGCGGTCACGATGGCGGCGGTGGATGGCGGGGAGCGCACTATCGCCGCATTCGTCGATTCGGTCAGACTGCCGTCGTCGGGAACAGCTTTGGGGCCAGTTCCTCTCCCGCAAGGAGTTCGCGCGCCCGCCGGTTCGTCTGACGCGGCGCGTGACGCGGGCCCACTGATGCGGGTGCTGCTGCGTGTCGATCGGGGACAGGGCAAAGAGCTCACCAGGGCGCTAGCGGCCGCCCAGATTCTGCGCAACGCGCATCACGACACCGGGCCGATCCGCGTACAGATCGACCCGCCTACTATCGGATGATCATGCGTGTCATCTTTGCCGGTACCCCAACCCCCGCGGTCCCCAGTCTGCGAGCCTTGCTCGATTCACCGAATCACGACGTTGTTGGCGTCCTGTCGCGTCCCGATTCGGTATCGGGGCGCGGAAAGAAGGTAACGCGTTCGCCGATCGCGCTGCTCGCCGACGAACACGGCATCGAGGTCTTCACGCCGAGGCGGCTGACCGACAACGGAGTGAACGAAGTTCTTGACCGTTGGGCGCCCGACGTTGTCGCGGTGGTTGCCTACGGCGCCCTGGTCCCGCGAGAACTCCTGGACTTGCCCACCCACGGGTGGATCAATCTGCATTTCTCGCTGCTGCCCGCGTGGCGTGGTGCCGCACCGGTTCAGGCGGCCATCGCCGCGGGCGACACCTCTACCGGTGCGAGTACCTTCCGCATCGAGGAAGGTCTCGACACCGGACCGGTATATGGTCACGTCACCGAGACGATCAAGGACACCGACACCAGCGGCGACCTCCTGGATCGGCTGGCCCAGACCGGTGCGCAGCTGCTGGTGCAAACGCTCGAAGGGATTGCATCGCAACGGTTGTCGGCGATTCCGCAGGCCGTTGAGGGGGTCTCGCTGGCACCGAAGATCACCGTCGAGCAGGCACGGATCCGCTGGGATCTGCCCGCGCATATCGTCGACCGCCGGATCCGCGCGTATACGCCGGCGCCGGGTTCCTGGACCGAACTCGACGATGCGCGGGTCAAAATCGGACCGGTAACACCCGCGCCCGACGAGGCGGCTATCGCGCCGGGAACGCTGAGGGTCACCAAGAAGGCCGTCTTCGTCGGCACCTCGACCGATCCGGTGCGGTTGAGTTGGGTCGGGCCTCCCGGGAAAAAGCAGATGGCAGCCGCGGACTGGGCGCGTGGTGCTCGATTGAGCGATGGACAGGTGTTGGTATGAGCGACTACCGGAGAGACCGGCCGACACGACAGGGCCGCGCCGAACGTCGCGGCAGCACCACCGGGATGGTGCGGAACAAGCCGGTCGATGAGGTGCGCGCGACCGCGCGTGACGTCCTGCGCGCTGTCCGGGAACGGGATGCATATGCAAACCTGTTGTTGCCCAAGATGTTACGTGAGCGTCGGATCACCGGCCGGGACGCGGCGCTCGCAACGGAACTGACTTACGGAACGGCGCGTGCACAGGGGTTGCTCGACGCGGTCATCGCCTCGGCCGCGGGCCGCGACATCGCTGATATCGATGGGCCCGTTCTAGACGTACTGAGATTAGGTGCCTATCAGTTGCTGCGGACCCGGATCGGGTCGCATGCCGCGGTATCGACGTCGGTCGATCTGATTCGATCCGAAGCTGGCCAAGGCTCGGCCGGTTTCGGTAATGCGGTGCTGCGCAAGATCTCTCAGCGTGACGGAGAACTCTGGATCGAATCGCTCGCTCCGTCGATGGCCGACGATCTCATCGGCAATATGGCTTTCCGCTACGCGCATCCACGCTGGATCGCGCAAGTGTTCTTCGACGCGTTGGGGGGGTCGGCCGGGCAATTGCAGGCGGCGCTCGCAGCCGACGATGCGCGGCCACCGGTACATCTGGTGGCTCGGCCCGGAATGATTTCGGCGGAGGAACTCGCTCTGATCAGTGGCGGCGATGAAGGCCGTTGGTCGCCGTACTGCGTTTATCTACCCGGTGGCGACCCGGGTGAACTGGAACCGGTACGCGAAGGTCTTGCCGGGGTCCAAGACGAGGGGAGTCAACTCGTCGCCCGCGCGGTGGATATCGCACCTATCGACGGTACCGACGCCGGACGTTGGCTCGATCTCTGTGCCGGGCCCGGCGGCAAAGCCGCGCTGCTCGGTGCGCTGGCTGGCGTCGCCGGGGCAACCCTCGACGCGGTGGAGGTATCCGCGCATCGCGCCGAATTGATCCGCAAGGTCACCGCCGACTTGCCGGTGACGGTGCATGTCGTCGACGGTCGGGACAGTGGATTGGAACCCGGGTACGACCGAGTACTGCTCGACGCTCCGTGTAGCGGGCTGGGCTCGTTACGTCGACGGCCCGAGGCGCGGTGGCGTCGAACGCCATCGGATGTCGCGGAACTTGTTGTGCTGCAACGTGAACTGCTTACCGCAGCGGTGCGTCTGGTGCGACCCGGTGGAGTGATTGTGTACTCGACCTGCTCGCCGCATCCGGCCGAGACGACCGACGTCGTGGCAGCGGTGATCGCCGAAACCGGTGCGGCACAACTTGATGCGCGCGAACTGGTGAGCGTTGACGGTCGGCGGATGCCGGGATTGGGCGACAGCCCGCACGTGCAATTGTGGCCGCATGTGCATGGCACCGATGCGATGTTCCTCGCGGTCTTGACCAAGAACTGAGTCTGTCTGGCTGGTATCTGCAGCGATGCGCACGCCGAGGGGATAGCCCCCTTAGGAGCGGTCAGGTCGCAGTTTCTATCGGTGACCTAACCGCTTTTGCGCCGAAACTGTTGCTGATGGCTCGCTGAACCGTGCGGTCCTCGCGCTTTTGACTTGCCGCTCAAATGATCCTCGGCGCGATGGTTCTGCTTGTTCTTGCGCTCTAAGGCCTCTCGAAATTTTTGCTTCGCGTCGTCGTCGGCAGTCATCTGAACTCCCTCTCCGAGTTATTTGGCAACAACTGAGGTTAACCGGTG
Organism: Gordonia effusa NBRC 100432; assembly: GCF_000241305.1. Classification (GTDB taxonomy): domain Bacteria; phylum Actinomycetota; class Actinomycetes; order Mycobacteriales; family Mycobacteriaceae; genus Gordonia; species Gordonia effusa. The sequence goes on along the minus strand of NZ_BAEH01000049.1, from coordinate 33,599 downwards.
CCGAAAGGGATGTCAGGTGGTTTTTGACGCCTCGGCACCTGGAATAGACTGACCCGCATGTCTGCCGCACCGATGATCGCACCGTCCATCCTGTCCGCCGATTTCGCGAATCTCGCGGCGGAATCGGCGGCGGTCGGACCGGGGCGCGTCGCCGGTGACCGCGGCGCGGACTGGTTGCATGTCGATGTGATGGACGCACATTTCGTGCCGAATCTGACGCTCGGTCTGCCAGTGGTGCAGTCACTCCTCAAAGCGACCGACATCCCGCTGGACTGTCACTTGATGATTGAAGATCCAGGCACCTGGGCACCGCCATACGCCGAGGCGGGTGCCTACAACGTGACCTTCCACGCCGAGGCCTCCGACGATCCGTCGGCCGTGGCTCGCGATATCCGCGCGGCTGGCGCCAAAGCCGGTTTGAGTATCAAGCCGAACACCCCGCTCGAGCCCTATCTGGATATTCTCCGCGATTTCGACACACTTCTCGTGATGAGTGTGGAGCCGGGTTTCGGCGGCCAGTCTTTTATCTCCGGCGTCCTCGAGAAGGTGCGAACCATTCGCAAGATCGTCGATTCCGGCGCGCTCAACCTCGTCGTCGAAATCGACGGAGGTATCAATGCCGACACCATTGAGCAGGCCGCGGAAGCCGGCGTCGACTGTTTTGTGGCGGGATCAGCGGTGTACGGAGCGGCCGACCCCGCACAGGCATTAGCCGGGCTGCGGGCGCAAGCGGCATCGGCGCGGACTCATGCCCACTGAACTCTCCGTCGACGGCCTGCATGCGGCCATGACGGCCGCGATAGCGGAATCTGTTGGAGCACTGGGGATCAGTTCGCCTAATCCGCCCGTTGGTGCCGTGATCCTCGACGCCGCCGGAAACGTCGTTGGCATCGGTCACACCCAACCGGCCGGCAGTGCGCACGCCGAGGTGATGGCCTTGCGGGCCGCGGGAGAACGCGCGCGTGGCGGCACGGCGGTTGTCACCCTGGAGCCGTGTAATCACACCGGGCGAACCGGCCCATGTAGTCGGGCACTGCTCGAGGCCGGCGTGAGTACGGTCTACTACGGCGTGGCGGACCCGAACCCCGCGGCGGCGGGCGGGGCGGCCACGCTTTCGGCCGAAGGGGTCCGGGTGATCGGTGGAGCGGATCTCACGACCGAGCTGACCAGACTCGTCGAGGCCGGACCGTTGCGTGCCTGGTTGCATCGCCAACGCACCGGACTGCCACTGGTCACGGCCAAGATCGCAGCGACTGTCGATGGCCGGATCGCGGCACCAGATGGGACCAGTCGGTGGATTACCGGCGAACGCGCGCGTGCTGCCGCGCACGAGCAACGCGGCCGGGTCGACGCGATCATTGTCGGCACGGGAACTGTGCGTGTAGACAATCCGTCGTTGACCGCACGCTTTCCTGGCGGCGAGTTACGTGAGCACCAACCAATCCGGATTGTCATGGGTAACAGCGACATTGGGTCCGATGCCCGGGTTCTCGATGAGGCAGCTCAGACGATGAGGGTCCGGACACACAATCCACTCGATGTGCTGGCGGCCGTTCCCGATGCGCTCTGGGTGCTGGTGGAGGGGGGACCGCGGGTCATCGGCGCATTTCTGGCCGCCGACATCGTCGACGAGGTCGATCTCTATTTGGCGCCGGCGATCCTTGGCGCCGGTTATTCCGCGGTCGAAATCGGTTCGGCGACAACCATTTCCGACCTCCGACGGTTTACCTTCGGCCAGCCGCGCATGCTGGGCGAGGACTTGTTGGTGACCTTGCGTCGTTGACCGCGACTGGAACTGTCCCCGTGAGCGACATGGACGGCGATATAGCGCCTGCGCCGCTCACGGGGACAGTTTCAGTTGTTGATGCGCAGCGCGTCGCCCCGCAACGGTTCCTGACAGGCCGCACAGCAGACTTGCGCCTTGAAGGTCTGTCCGCAGGTGTGGGTGAACTTGACCGGATCGGGGCCGTCGTTGAGGAACCGCTGTCCCCATTCCTTGAGGGTCAGCAGTACCGGTGATAGTGCTCGCCCGGCTTGAGTCAGGCCGTATTCATAGCGCGGGGGCCGCTCCGAATACTGCGTTCGGGTGATCAGGCCGTGCTCTTCCAGCTTCCGCAGGCGCGTCGCCAAGATGTCGCGAGGCGCGCCGGTATTCCGTGCGATCTCGGTGAATCTTCGTTGCTCGTAGAACAGTTCACGCACGATCAGCAGGCTCCAGCGGTCACCAACTACCTCCAGGGCGTCGGCGATTGTGCAGGGACGAGGCGTTTGCGGGGGTGGGACCGATATCACAATTCCAGTATGCCGGAGTCTGTTGGCAAATCAAACCGACTGGGCCTATGGTCGAGTTAGTTGGTAATTCCAACCTACTGATCGCGCTTCAAGGAGGAAGTCATGCGAGATGCGGTTATCGTCGACGCGGTACGGACACCGGTAGGCAAAGGCAAAGCTGGCGGAGGGCTGGCCGGGATTCATCCGGTTGACCTTCACGCCCACGCGATCCGGGAGCTGGTGAATCGCACCGGCATTGAGCCAGACGGGATCGACGACATCATCGGTGGCGTCGTCGGGCAAATAGGGGAGCAGAGCGCCGACACGACCCGGTGGGCCGCGCTCGCCGCGGGCTTGCCGGAGTCGGTGCCCGCCGTAACAGTCGACCGTCAATGTGGCAGTAGCCAACAGGCGATCGCGTTCGCGGCGGCGAATGTGATCAGCGGGATCAACGACGTGGTGATCGCATCCGGCGTCGAGTCGATGAGCACCGTGCCCATCGGCAGTCAGGTGGCCGGCCGGGATCCATTCGGGCCCATCATCGCGCAGCGTTATCCGGAAGGGCTTGTGCCGCAGGGGATTAGCGCAGAACTTATCGCTGCGAAGTGGGGCCTCTCCCGGCAGCAGCTCGACGCGTTCGCGGCGGAGAGCCATCGTCGTGCGGCGCAGGCGTGGCAGGACGGAAAATTCGATGCCGAGGTCGCGCCACTGGGTGAGCTGCGCATTGACGAGACGGTCCGACCCGGAACGAGCGTCGACGTACTGGCCGGGCTGCCGCCGGCTTTCCGGTCTCCGTTGTGGGAGAAGCGGTTTCCCGACTTGGGCTGGCACATTACCGCCGGCAACTCGTCGCCGATCAACGACGGTGCGGCGGCGACTTTGGTGACGTCGTCGGAGACCACGCAGCGACTGGGCCTGCGGCCGAGGGCTCGTATCCACTCTCTCGCCGTCGCGGGGGATGATCCGATCTACATGTTGACCGGCGTGATCCCGGCGACCGAGAAGGTGCTCAAACGGGCCGGACTCTCGATCGCCGACATCGACGCCTTCGAAATAAACGAGGCATTCACGAGCGTGGTGCTGGCGTGGTTAGCCGAGACCGGCGCGGACCCGGCGAAGGTCAACATCAACGGCGGCGCTACCGCCATCGGACACCCGCTCGGCGCGAGTGGAGCGCGCATCGCCACGACCCTGCTGTCGGTACTCGAACAGACCGGCGGCCGGTATGGGTTGCAGGCCATGTGTGAAGCCGGCGGTCAAGCCAACGCGATGATCGTGGAACGGCTGGACTAATTCACCTTCTTTCCTCGGATCCACCCACCCAATTTCGGAGGTGGATCCGAGGAAAGAAGGTGCATCGACGAGATTCGGTCACCCTGGGTGGAATTGTGAAGCGCTGGATATGGTGCATCTGACGGCCAGACGCCGAGCGCGTCTGCCGCCTCTCGCGATGATCGTGCTAGCGTCGGATATGTAGTTCTCGGGGCGGGGTGAAATTCCCCACCGGCGGTGATTGTTGTAGCTGAAGTTCAGTGGCAACACAGCCCGCGAGCGCCTGCCCAACTGGGCAGGGACAAGCAGATCCGGTGTGATTCCGGAGCCGACGGTCATAGTCCGGATACGAGAGAACCGGTACACCTCTCCCTGAGGTGCCTGTCCCTCGTTTCGCCACGGGACCGGCAACAGAGGAGCATGAGGGTGTTTACCGGGATAGTCGAAGAACGCGGCACGATCGTGGCGCGCGAAGATCTTGCCGAGGCCGCACGATTCACCGTGCGCGGCCCGGTGGTGACCAGTGACGCGAAATTCGGCGATTCGATCGCCGTCAACGGGGTGTGTCTGACCGTCGTCGAACTCGCCGACGACGCGTTCACCGTCGATGTGATGGCCGAGACGTTGCGACGCAGTTCGCTCTCGGACGCGCAGTCCGGGGTGGCCGTCAACCTCGAGCGGGCGATGCCGGCGAACGGACGTTTCGGCGGTCATATCGTCCAAGGACATGTCGACGGCGTCGGAACTATCGTGTCGATCTCCCCGTCGGAGAACTGGACGGTAGTGCGAATCGGTTTGCCCGACGCTTTGCGGGTATACGTCGTGGAGAAGGGGTCAATCACCGTCGACGGCGTATCGCTGACCGTGTCGGCAGTGGGCGCCGGGAGCGCAGCGAGCGGGCCGGATGGGTCAGGCGGCGGGGGCGAGTGGTTCGAGATATCGCTCATCCCGACGACGCTGTCTGAGACCACGCTGGGTACGCTCAGCGTCGGTGACATCGTCAACCTGGAAACCGACGTCATTGCCAAGTATGTGGAGCGCCTGACCGGCCCGCATGCGACCAACAGCGCAGAAGGTAAGTGAACACGATGAGTGATCCCAACAGTGAAACCGATACTGGCGCAGTCCAATTGGACACCGTTGAGCGCGCGATCGCCGATATCGCAGCGGGTAAAGCGGTCGTCGTGGTCGACGACGAGGATCGGGAGAACGAAGGCGACCTGATTTTCGCCGCCGAGAAGGCAACGCCGGAACTCGTCGCGTTCATGGTGCGCTACACCTCGGGTTACCTCTGCGTACCGCTTGCCGGACCCGATTGCGACCGCCTCGGATTGCCGCCGATGTATTCGACTAATCAAGACAAACACGGCACCGCCTACACGGTCACCGTCGATGCGCGCGAGGGTATCGGTACCGGCATCTCCGCCGCCGATCGTGCCACGACGATGAAGTTGCTGGCCGACCCGACCACGACGGCGAACGATTTCACGCGTCCGGGCCATGTGGTGCCGCTGCGGGCAAAAGAGGGTGGCGTCCTGCGCCGTCCCGGCCATACGGAGGCTGCCGTCGACTTGGCTCGTCTCGCCGATCTCACCCCGGCCGGCGTCATCTGCGAGATTGTCAGTCAGAAAGATCCGGGCGCGATGGCGCAGACGGACGAATTGCGTATCTTCGCCGACGAGCACGACCTCGCACTGATATCCATCGCCGACCTGATCGCGTGGCGCCGCCGGCACGAGAAGCACGTGGTCCGTGTCGCCGATGCTCGCATTCCCACCAGTCACGGCACCTTCCGCGCCGTCGGATACTCCAGCATTTACGACGACGTCGAGCATGTCGCGTTGGTAATGGGTGACATCGCCGGTGAGGACGGCAAGGGCAACGACGTTCTGGTGCGTGTCCACTCCGAGTGTCTGACCGGCGACGTCTTCGGATCGTTGCGCTGCGACTGCGGTCCGCAGCTCGACGCCGCGATGGAGATGGTTGCCGCCGAAGGCCGCGGCATCGTGCTCTACATGCGCGGGCACGAAGGACGAGGGATCGGCCTGCTACACAAGTTGCAGGCATATCAGTTGCAGGACAAGGGATCTGACACCGTCGATGCCAACCTCGAACTCGGTCTACCGGCCGACTCGCGTGACTACGGGCTCGGTGCGCAGATTCTGGTGGATCTCGGCGTCAAGTCGATGCGCCTGCTGACGAACAATCCGGCCAAACGAGTTGGCCTCGACGGTTACGGGCTGCATATCGTTGACCGCGTCGCAATGCCGTTGCGCGCCAATGCGGAGAACCTTCGCTATCTGCAAACTAAGCGCGATCGCATGGGGCATGACCTCGTCGGCCTGGACGATCATTTGGCAGCGCACGCCGCCCCGACCACCGACACCCAGGGGGCCGGCGCATGAGCGGCAGTGGCGAACCGACACTCGACCTCGCCGATGCGGGTGAGATCAGCCTGGCCATCGTCGCCTCGCAGTGGCACGACACGATCTGCCAGGCGTTGCTCGACGGTGCTGTGCGGGCGGCGAAAGCTAACGGAGTCATTGACCCGACCATCGTTCACGTGGCCGGTGCGATCGAGTTGCCGGTCATCGTGCAGGCGCTCGCCCGGACCCACGACGCCGTGGTCGCGCTGGGCGTCGTAATCCGCGGCGAGACACCGCATTTCGAGTATGTGTGTGACGCGGTCACCGCCGGGCTGACCCGAGTATCGCTTGACGAGTCGACTCCCGTTGGTAACGGTGTATTGACGACGTTGACCGAGGAGCAGGCTCTGGCCCGCGCGGGACTACCGGACTCTTCCGAGGACAAAGGCGCGCAAGCGACTACGGCCGCACTGGCGTCGGCGTTAACGCTCCGCTCGCTCGCGCGCCGGTGACCGTGCGTTCTGTGATGGCGAAGAGCGAATCGACCGAACAGTCGTCGGAGTGGACCTATGTGTACAGGCCACGGCTGATGCCGCGCGTGGCGGCAGTGGTGGCCGTAGTCGTGGTCGTCATCCACGTGGTCTTCGCCGCATTGCTGACAATCGAGAACACCGGACCCGACGTTGGACTGTCCGATCAGATCGGTATCGGTCTGGTCGGCGTCGTCGAAGGATGCGCGATCATGTTGCTGGCACGGGCTCGTCTGCGACTCGGGCCGCAGGGGATCGGGGTGCGGAACATCCTGTCGGAGCAATTCTTTCGATGGGATGCGGTGGAGGGATTGGTTTATCCGGAAGGCAAATTCTGTGCCCGGCTGCTCCTCCCGTCCGACGAACATATTCCGGTGCTCGCGGTGCAGGCCCGCGACGGTGAGCGCGCGGTGGCCGCGATGGAACGATTCCGGGACTCGGAGACCGAGTACGCCGGGGAGTGTCAGTAGTCTCGCGTAGGGTCATATAAGTGGCTGACCCGACTACTTACCGTCCCGCTCCCGGGACTATCCCGACTGAGCCGGGTGTCTACAAGTTCAGGGATCAGCATTCACGAGTCATCTACGTCGGCAAGGCAAAGAATCTTCGTTCTCGTCTGACATCCTATTTCGCCGATGTCGTGTCGTTGCACCCGCGCACAAGGCAGATGGTCACCACCGCGGCATCGGTGGAATGGACCGTCGTCGGCACCGAAGTCGAAGCGCTGCAACTCGAATACAACTGGATCAAGGAGTTCGATCCACGCTTCAACGTCCGCTATCGCGACGACAAGAGTTATCCGATGCTCGCGGTGACGCTCAATGAGAAGTATCCCAGGTTGTTCGTCTACCGGGGGCCTCGACGCCGCGGCGTGCGCTACTTCGGGCCGTACTCCCATGCCTGGGCGATCCGCGAAACTCTGGACCTGCTGACCCGGGTGTTTCCGGCGCGGACCTGTTCGGCCGGAGTCTTTAAGCGGCACAACCAGATCGGACGCCCGTGCTTGCTCGGCTATATCGACAAATGCGCGGCGCCGTGCGTCGGTCGGGTAACCGAAGAGGAGCATCGCGATATCGTCGATGACTTCTGCGACTTCCTCGCCGGCCGGACCGATCAGCTCATCCGCAAGCTGGAGCGCGAAATGCGGTTAGCCGCAGAAGAACTCGACTTCGAGCGGGCCGCCCGCCTGCGCGACGATGTCACCGCGTTGCAACGTGCTCTGGAGAAACAAGCGGTGGTTCTCGGCGATGGCACCGACGCCGATGTGATCGCCTTTGCCGGCGACCAACTCGAAACCTCCGTGCAGATTTTCCACGTGCGCGCCGGCCGGGTCCGCGGCCAGCGAGGCTGGGTCGTCGAACGTCCCGACGACAATTCACGCAGTGAGGAGGTCGGGCAATTCCTCACGCAGTTCTATGGCTCTCAGGTCGACCTCGACGCGACGGTGAAAGTCGACGCGGGACATGTTGCTAGTCAAGCGATTCCGCGTGAGGTGTTGGTGCCCGTGCTTCCGCCGGAAGCTGACGATATGGCGCGGTGGTTGTCGGATCTGCGCGGCAGTCGAGTAGACCTGCGGGTGCCGCAACGCGGTGACAAGAAGGCACTCGCGGAGACAGTAGAGCGCAATGCCGGTGAGGCGTTGGCGCAACACAAACTCAAACGTGCCGGGGACCTGACCACGCGGTCGGCGGCACTCACCGAGATTCAGGAAGCCCTCGGCCTCGATCAGGCCCCCTTGCGTATCGAATGTGTCGACATTTCCCACGTGCAGGGCACCGACGTGGTGGCATCGCTCGTCGTGTTCGAGGACGGGTTGCCGCGCAAATCCGACTATCGGCACTATTCGATCCGGGAGGCCGCGGGAGACGGGCATTCCGATGACGTCGCGTCGATCGCCGAGATCACCCGTCGACGATTCCTGCGTCATCGGGCCGATGTTGTCGAGGTGGGCACCGGAGACGGCGGGGAGGTCGACGTCTCCAACGGCGGCGACCTCGCGCCCGAAGCGGCGATCGATCCCAAGACCGGCCGACCGCGGCGATTTGCCTATCCGCCGAACCTCTTCGTGGTCGACGGCGGTGAGCCGCAGGTGCGTGCCGCGGCGACGGTGCTGGACGAACTCGGAATCACCGACGTCGCCGTGATCGGGATGGCCAAGCGACTCGAAGAGATCTGGGTTCCCGACGACGACGAACCGGTAATCTTACCGAGGAGTAGCGAGGGGCTGTTCTTGTTGCAGCGGGTACGCGACGAGGCGCACCGGTTCGCGATTACCTTCCATCGCAGCAAACGCAGTAAACGCATGACTGAATCAGTACTCGATGGAGTGCGCGGTTTGGGTGCCAGCCGACGGTCGGCATTGGTGACACATTTCGGATCGGTCGCGAGACTGCGCGAAGCGTCGGTCGAGGCGATCGCCGAGGTACCCGGCATCGGTCAGGCGACAGCACAGGCGGTGAAGTCAGCATTGGAAAGCGAAGAGAGTCAGGTAACGGGCGCATGACCGAAGAAATGTCGGTGGTCTTCATCGCGGGTATGTCGGGCGCGGGTATGACGACCGCTGCGGACATCTTCGAAGACGCCGGGTGGTATGTCGCCGATAACGTCCCGGTCGGGCTGATCGGGACGATGGTCGATCTGGCTCGAGCGGGTCAGCCGAAGACATCTCGGCTGGCGATGGTGGTGCGGGGCACCGACGCTCGGGTCAGCGACGACTTGGTGAATCTGCGTGCTCGCCTCGACTCGAGCGGGGTGCAGACGTCGATGATTTTTCTCGACGCCACCGACGATGTCCTGGTCCGCCGGTTCGAGCAGGTTCGCCGTCGGCATCCGCTGCAGGCCGACGAGACTCTGGTCGACGGCATCAATCGGGAACGCGATTTTCTGGCCGGGGTGAAACTTCGGGCAGATCTGGTGGTCGATACGTCGACGCTCCCGGTGGCTAAATTTCGGGGGATCATCGAGGACACCTACCCCTCGATCGGCCGCACCGGTCTGTCGGTCGCTATTAAGTCGTTCGGCTTCAAGTACGGATTGCCGATCGACTCCGACTTGGTCGCCGACGTCAGATTCTTACCCAATCCGTATTGGATTCCGGAGTTGCGGGCGGACAATGGGCTCGACACACCGGTCCGTGATTACGTTCTCGGGCAAGACGGAGCGTCGCAGTTCATCGATCTTTATGTTGACTTGATCTCACTGGTCGTCGGCGGGTATCTGCGGGAGGGCAAGCGATATATGGCGGTGAGCGTCGGCTGTACGGGCGGTAAGCATCGCAGTGTCGCCATGGCTACCGAGTTGGGCAACCGGCTGGCGCAAGCCGGCATCGCCGACGTCGACGTTCAGGTCAGTCACCGCGATCTGGGGCGCGAATGACACAGACCCAACCGCGCAAGATCGTCTCGCTAGGCGGCGGACACGGCCTCTACGCGACATTGACCGCGATGCGTTACCTCTCGTCGCAGGTAACCGCGGTGGTGACGGTCGCCGACGACGGGGGTTCGTCAGGTCGGATACGTGCAGAACTGGGCGCGATTCCGCCCGGAGATCTGCGAATGGCGCTAGCCGCATTGGTGTCGGCACCCGCGGCGCTCGCCGAACTCGACGAGGAACAGAGTTCGCGGGTCACGACCTGGGCGCAGACCTTGCAACATAGGTTCAGTGGTCACGGCGCGCTGGCGGGACATCCGGTTGGAAATCTATTGCTCGCGGGACTTGCCGACGTACTTGGCGATCCGGTTGCCGCGCTGGATGAGTTACTACGGTTGTTCGGAGCCACTGGCCGGGTCCTGCCAATGGCCCGGGTTCCATTGATGATTGAGGCCGATGTGTCGGGGCTGGAATCGGATCCTCGTATGAGCCGGGTCATCCAAGGTCAGGTCGCCGTTGCGACCACACCGGGGAAGGTGCGCCGCGTTCGGCTTCTTCCGGCCGAGCCCCCGGCTTGCGCCGATGCGCTGACTGCGATCGCCGACGCTGACATCATTACGTTGGGACCAGGTTCCTGGTTCTCCAGTGTGATCCCGCATGTCCTTGTGCCCGAACAGGTCAACGCGCTCACCCGGTCGAAGGCGCGTCGTATGTTGATTGTTAATCTCGAGCCCGAACTTGGCGAAACCACAGGGTTCTCGCTGGAGCGGCACCTTCACGTGCTGCATGCGCACGCGGACACCCTGCGTGTCGACGACGTCATCGTTGACGAGCGTTCGGTCCCGTTGGGTCGGGAAAGAGAACATGTCGAGCGTGCGGCCGCATTGTTCGGTGCCCAACTCCGGATCGGGGACCTGGCGGTTCCCGGTGCGCATGTGCATGATCCGCGTAAGGTCGCCCGGTTGGTCGATGGATTGGCAGAGAGGTCGCGATGAGTGAGCGCAGCGAGCGGCCCCAATCGATACCCGGGTGCCGGGAGCGCAGCGAGCGGGCCCAATCAGTACTGGAGGCCATGTGACTACAGCGGTAAGAGCAACAGGAGGTATGCCACCAGTGGCGATGACAGCGGCGGCCAAAGACGAACTCAGTCGTCTGACGGTGACGACGACGAGCGCCCGCAAGGCCGAAGTCTCCGCTTTGTTGCGATTTGCCGGCGGCTTGCACATCGTCGCCGGGCGCGTTGTGATCGAAGCCGAAGTCGACTTGGGCAATGTCGCACGACGGTTGCGTCGGGAAATCCTCGATCTTTACGGCTACAACTCCGATGTACACGTGTTGCGTAGCGGCGGGTTGCGCAAGACCGCGCGCTATATCGTGCGGGTCACCAAAGATGGCGAAGCATTAGCGCGACAGACCGGTCTACTCGATATGCGAGGCCGGCCGGTGCGCGGGTTGCCCGCCCACGTCGTCGGCGGAACGGTCGTCGATTCCGAAGCCGCATGGCGTGGTGCGTTTCTCGCTCACGGTTCGTTGACCGAGCCCGGCCGGTCGTCTGCGTTGGAAGTAAGTTGTCCCGGACCCGAGGCGGCGCTGGCGCTCGTTGGTGCCGCCCGACGCCTCGGCGTTTCGGCAAAGGCGCGTGAGGTCCGCGGGGCCGATCGGGTGGTAATCCGCGACGGCGATGCGATCGGTGCGTTGCTCACCCGGATGGGCGCGCAGGACACTCGCCTGGTTTGGGAGGAGCGTCGTATGCGGCGCGAGGTCCGGGCCACGGCGAACCGGCTCGCCAACTTCGACGATGCGAACTTGCGTAGGTCGGCGCGGGCGGCAGTCGCCGCTGCCGCACGGGTGGAGCGGGCGCTGGAAATTCTTGGCGACGAAGTGCCCGACCATCTGGTGGCCGCGGGGCATCTGCGCGTGACGCATCGGCAAGCGTCCTTGGAGGAGTTGGGCCAACTGGCCGATCCGCCGATGACGAAAGATGCTGTCGCGGGGCGGATTCGCCGTCTCCTGTCGATGGCAGACAAGAAGGCGCGGACCGAGGGACTGCCCGACACGGAGTCGGCGGTGACCGCGGAGTTGATGGACGACGAGGCGTAGCGAACAGCATCCGCGACACGCGTGCACCAGTGCGGCTGTGTCGCCTGGGGCCCGATCATCGATCAGCCCCGTCACTTGCCGGAAATCTCCTACTACTAAGCTGGGGGCTAACCGTACCCGGCGTCTGAGCGCAGGAGCGGGCCAGATGGTTACGTCGGTCAAATCCGCCACCACCAGCGGCGGGCACCACACAAGGAGAACATGCAGTGACAGTTCGCGTTGGCGTAAACGGATTCGGCCGGATCGGCCGCAACTTCTTCCGCGCAGTCGAAGCGCAAAAAGCGTTGGGCACCACCGACATTGAGATCGTCGCCGTTAACGACCTCACCGACAACGCGTCGTTGGCACACCTGCTGAAGTTCGACTCGATCCTCGGTCGCCTTCCGCAGGATGTCTCGCTGGAAGGCGAAGACACCATCGTCGTCGGCGATCAGAAGATCAAGGCACTCGAGGTCAAGGAAGGTCCCGCCGCGATTCCGTGGGGCGATCTGGGTGTCGACGTTGTCGTCGAGTCGACCGGTATCTTCACGGCGCGTGCGAAGGCTCAGGGTCACCTCGATGCCGGTGCCAAGAAGGTCATCATCTCGGCTCCCGCGTCGGATGAGGACATCACCATCGTGATGGGCGTCAACGACGACAAGTACGACGGCAGTCAGAACATCATCTCCAACGCCTCGTGCACCACCAACTGCCTCGGCCCGTTGGCCAAGGTCCTCAACGACGAGTTCGGCATCGTCAAGGGCCTGATGACCACCATTCACGCCTACACCCAGGATCAGAATCTGCAGGACGGTCCGCATAAGGATCTGCGCCGCGCCCGCGCCGCCGCGATCAACATCGTGCCGACCTCGACCGGTGCGGCTAAGGCCATCGGCCTGGTCCTGCCGGAACTGAAGGGCAAGCTCGACGGTTACGCGCTGCGCGTCCCGATTCCAACCGGTTCGGTCACCGACCTCACCGCGCAGCTGGCAAAGCAGGCCACTGCCGACGAGATCAACGCCGCGCTGAAAGCTGCCGCTGACGGACCGCTCAAGGGCATCCTGAAGTACTACGACGCTCCGATCGTTTCCTCCGACATCGTTACCGACCCGCACAGCTCGCTGTTCGACGCCGGTCTGACCAAGGTAATCGACGATCAGGCCAAGGTCGTGTCCTGGTACGACAACGAGTGGGGTTACTCCAACCGCCTCGTCGACCTCATCGGTCTGGTTGGCAAGTCGCTGTAGAAGCGTCACCTTTCGTCCGGAGAAGACTGACATCGCCGGCCGGCACGGTCGGACTCGCTAGGAGAACCTGCAAACATGGCTGTACCAACTTTGAAAGACCTTCTCGCCGAAGGTGTTTCGGGTCGGGGAGTGCTCGTTCGGTCGGACTTTAACGTTCCGCTCGACAATGGCACCATCACCGATCCCGGTCGTATCCTCGCATCGCTGCCGACGCTCAACGCGTTGATCGATGCGGGTGCCAAGGTGATCATCACCGCACACCTGGGTCGACCCAAGGGTGAGCCCGATCCGCAGTTCTCGCTGGCTCCGGTTGCCGCGCGGTTGAGCGAAGAGCTCGGCCGCAACGTGCAGCTGGCCGGTGATGTCGTCGGCTCCGACGCACTAGCCCGCGCCGAAGGATTGACTGACGGCGACGTGTTGCTGCTGGAGAATATCCGCTTCGACCCGCGTGAGACGTCGAAGGACGAAGCGCAGCGGGCAAAGCTCGCCGCCGCACTCGTCGAACTCGTCGGTGATGACGGCGCATTCGTTTCCGACGGCTTCGGCGTGGTTCATCGGGAGCAGGCGTCGGTGTACGACGTCGCCAAGCTGCTGCCGCATTACGCCGGTGAGCTAGTCGCGGCTGAAGTCGACGTGCTGTCCAAGCTGACCGACGAAGTCAAGCGGCCCTACGCCGTCGTTCTCGGCGGCTCCAAGGTATCCGACAAGCTCGCTGTGATCGAGGCGCTTGCGCCTAAGGTTGACACGCTGGTCATTGGTGGCGGCATGGCATTCACTTTCCTTGCCGCACAAGGGCATTCGGTGGGCACCTCGCTGCTTCAGGAGGATCAGATCGATGTCTGCAAAGACCTCCTGGAGCGGTTCGCCGATGTGATTCATCTCCCGGTAGACGTGGTCGTCGCAGATAAGTTCGCGGCTGACGCGGAGGCGAAAACCGTTGCGGCCGAAGCTATTCCCGACGGATGGATGGGGTTGGATATCGGCCCCGAGACGGTCAAGCGGTTCGCCGCGGTGCTCGGTGGTGCCGAAACGATCTTCTGGAATGGTCCGTCGGGTGTGTTCGAGTTCGAGCAGTTCGCCGCTGGCACAAAGGGTATCGCCGAGGCAATTGCCGCGACCACCGGGCGCGGCGCGTTCACCGTCGTCGGCGGTGGCGATTCGGCGGCAGCGGTTCGGGCGCTCGGCTTGCCGGACTCCGATTTTTCACATATCTCTACCGGCGGTGGAGCATCCCTGGAATACCTCGAGGGCAAGGAATTGCCCGGATTGAAAGTGCTGGAGGGCTGATCAATGAGCCGTAAGCCGCTCATCGCCGGCAACTGGAAGATGAATCTGAATCATCTTGAGGCCATCGCGCTCGTTCAGAAGCTGGCGGCGTCGCTTCCCGCGAAGTACTTCGACAAGGTCGACGTCACGGTCATCCCGCCGTTCACTGATATTCGTAGTGTCCAGACCGTTATCGACGGCGACAAGTTGCTACTCACCTACGGTGCGCAGGATGTGTCCGCCCACGATTCGGGTGCCTACACTGGTGAGATCAGCGGTGCTTTCCTCGCGAAACTGGGAGTCACTTTCGTCGTCGTCGGACACTCGGAGCGGCGGACGTACCACAACGAGACCGACGAACTAGTGCTTGCGAAGACCAAAGCCGCACTCAAACATGAGCTCACCCCGATCGTTTGCATCGGCGAAGGGCTCGACATCCGCGAGGCCGGCGATCATGTGGCCTACAACGTCGCGCAGCTCAAAGGCTCGCTGGCCGGGTTAACGGCTGACGAAATCGCCAAGACCGTGATTGCCTACGAGCCGGTCTGGGCCATCGGCACCGGACGTGTCGCGAGCGCGGCGGATGCGCAGGAAGTGTGTGCCGCGATTCGGGCGGCGTTGGCCGAGATCGCCGACGATGCGACCGCGGCGTCGGTGCGTGTCCTCTACGGTGGCTCGGTGAGCGCGAAGAACGTCGGCGAACTCGTCGGCCAGAGCGATGTCGACGGCGCGCTCGTCGGTGGCGCTTCGCTGAAACCTGACGAATTCGCGACCCTGTCGGCAATCGCCGCTGGCGGGCCGTTGCCCTGAACGCCAGCGCGCTCGCGTAGACTGAGACAGGTTGTGCGGTCCTGCCGCACAACTGTGAACCGACCCCACCCGAAGGATCTGAGAACCCGTGACGCTCGCCCTCAACATCGCAATCATCGTATCCAGCGTGATATTGGTGGTCCTGGTGCTGCTCCACCGCGGTAAGGGCGGCGGTCTGTCGTCACTGTTCGGTGGCGGCGTTCAGTCCAGCCTGTCCGGTTCGAGTGTCGTCGAACGCAACCTGGATCGGCTGACCATCTTCGTCGGCCTGGTGTGGTTCATCCTCATCGTGGCCGTTGGCGTGAATATCCGCCTGAGCTGACCTGGCGCCGGCTCGATCTGGGTCCCGCCGCTGGGAAAATCGTCCGAATAGTTACTCGCCGAGGGCAATATGCCCTCGGCGACTGCTTTGTCGGACGATTTTCCCGGTCTTGTGCGCGATGCCGCCCCAGGATGCTGATACCAGCGATACACGCGATAATGGTGGGATGAATGATCCCGGAACCTTTGCTCCCACACCCGGATCGTCCCAGTGGCGTCCTGCCACGTCGATCGTCGACCACATCGCGGTCGACGACGCCGGACGTGCACTCACCGAACCGTTACGCGACGACATCCGATTGCTCGGCGGAATGCTCGGCGATGTCGTGCGCGAACATTCCGGGACCGAGATCTTCGATCTCATCGAAGCGGCGCGCAAAGCCGCGTTCGCGATTCGACGTTCCGAGATCGATCGCGACGATCTCGCCGCGCTGTTCGATGACCGTCCGGCGAGTGAGTTACTTCCCGTAGTCCGCGCGTTCAGTCTGTTCGCGCTATTGGCAAACCTGGGAGAAGACCAGCATCGAGAGCGACGTCGGGCTATTCACGAGCGCGGCAACGATGTTCCACAAGCGAGCAGTCTCGCGGCGACGTACGCCAAACTCGCGGCGGCCGGGCTGACCGACGAACAGGTGGGTACCGGGTTGGCACAGGCGACAGTGGTACCGGTGATTACGGCGCATCCCACTGAAACTCGACGTCGTACGGTATTCGAGGCGCAGAATCGGATAACAGAACTGATGCGCCTACGTCGGCGCACCGAGCTCACGCCCGCCGAAGAACGCACTGCGATCGAAGCCATCGGCCGGCAGATCCTCACGCTGTGGCAGACCGCCCTCGTGCGGCTCGAACGCTTGACCATCAGCGACGAGGTGGCGTCAGGGCTGCGTTACTACGATGCTTCATTCTTCGACGTGGTGCCCACCATCAATACCGAAGTGCGTCGGGCATTGCTGGCGCAGTACCCGACGTCGGGTATCGCCGATGCCCCGATGGTGCGGATGGGCTCGTGGATCGGCGGTGACCGCGACGGTAACCCCTATGTCACCGCAGAGATCGTGACGCTCGCGACCACGAGTGCGGCCCGGGCGGCGATCCGACACCATCTGGATGAATTGTCGTCGTTAGCACAGGAATTGAGCATGTCGGCCCGGCTCATAACGGTCACCGACGACCTCGCCGTCCTCTCGTCGTGGACCCTGCCCGGTGGCGGCGGTGGTGGCGACGAACCGTTCCGTGCCGCGATCACGAAGATCCGCTCGCGATTGGCGGCCACCGGCGAGGTGATGTTCGGCGAAGACTTCCTCACGACCGATGATGCGCCGGCATCGGCAGCCGATGCGTATGTCGAGGCATCGGAACTCCGTGCCGACCTTGACGTGATCGATCGCGCCTTGCGCGCCAACAACGACGACGCGATTGCTGACGACAGGTTGCTGCGTCTGCGAGAAGGCGTGCGTACCTTCGGATTCAACTTATCGGGGCTCGATATGCGACAGAATTCCGACGTCCACGAGGAAGTTGTTGCCGAATTGCTGGCCTGGGCTGGCGTAAACGACGACTACACATCGCTCGACGAGTCCGAGCGAGTGGCGATCTTGTCCGCCGAGTTGTCGGCCCGGCGGCCGCTCCTCAGTCCCGATGCGCAGTTATCCGAGTTGGCGGCCAAGGAGGTGGCAATCGTGCGCGCAGGTGCACGTGCGATCAAAACCTTTGGCGCCGAGACGATCCCGAACTACATCATCAGCATGTGCACGTCAGTGAGCGATATGCTGGAAGCGTTGATTCTGTTGAAAGAAGCGGGCATATTCGACCCGAACGACGGCAATCCGCGCAGCACGGTCCGTGTCGTTCCGCTGTTCGAGACCATCGAAGATTTGCAGCAAGGTTCCCACACCCTTCTCGCGGTACTCGACGTTCCTATCTACCGCGCGCTCGTCGAGGCTCAGGGTGGATTGCAAGAGGTCATGCTCGGCTACTCCGATTCCAACAAGGACGGGGGATACCTGGCCGCCAATTGGGCGCTGTACCGAGCCGAACTGGATCTTGTCGAAGCGGCGCGAAAGGCGCAGATCAGGTTGCGGCTATTTCACGGTCGCGGTGGCACCGTCGGTCGCGGTGGTGGCCCCAGTTACGACGCCATCCTGGCGCAACCGCCGGGCGCCGTGCAGGGGTCACTGCGGATTACCGAGCAGGGTGAAATCATCGCGGCCAAATACGCCGAACCTGTTACGGCACATCGCAATCTAGAGACCTTACTCGCGGCCACCATCGAGTCGTCACTGCTCGACACCGAGGGGCTCGGCGACGAATCCGATGACGCGTATAAGATTTTGGACGATCTCGCCGCGAGCGCACGTGACGCCTACAGCGAATTGGTGCACCGTACAACAGGTTTCGTCGAGTACTTCACGTCGTCGACGCCGTTGTCGGAGATCGGTGAGCTGAATATCGGCAGCCGACCGGCATCGCGTAAACAGACTAAGGCGATCTCTGATCTCCGCGCGATCCCCTGGGTGCTGTCGTGGAGTCAGTCGCGGGTGATGTTGCCCGGCTGGTACGGCACTGGTGCCGCGTTTGAGTCATGGATCGGTGACGACGCCGAGCGCCTGGCGACGCTACAGCGGTACTACCGCACGTGGCCGTTCTTCAATAGTGTGTTGTCCAACATGGCGCAGGTGATGGCAAAGTCGGATCTGGGTGTGGCGCAACGGTATTCACAATTGGTTGCTGACGATGACTTGCGCGAGAGGGTCTTTGGGAAGATCGTCGAAGAACATGAGCGCTGTCTGCGGATGCTCGCCGCCATTACCGGCAGTGACGACCTCCTCGCCGACAACGCCGCGCTCAAACGTTCGGTCTACAACCGCTTCCCCTACCTGGAGCCGCTGAACTTGCTACAGGTAGAACTGCTCAAGCGTTACCGCAATGGCGACGAGTCGCGAGAAGTGCGACGCGGAATTCTGTTGACTATGAACGGCTTGGCGACGGCCCTGCGCAACAGCGGGTAGGGGTTGGCTGGAGTCTGCCACGTAGCTGACCGCGGGGGAGGTTTGCCCTCGCTGGTGCTGAGGGTGCAGAAACTAGCAGTCCGATGGCGGGTCGGCCGACTGACCGACGGTCCGGAATTAGCGCCGTTGACTCTGGCGTTCCAGTGTGAGACCCCTCATCGCTGCCTAACGGCACCAGACGAAAGCGGAACATGGCCGAAACAATCATCCCGGAAAGCCATCACGACCTCGTTACATCTTCGACGGTCGCGTTGAGCACGCTCAACGACGACGGCACAATTCAGACGACGGCGGTCTGGGTGCTGCTCGACGACGACGGCGTTCTACGCACGTCGCTTGCCAAAGGCAGAGTCAAGTACAACAACCTCGTCGCCCGACCTACCGCCACACTTTTCGCTATCGCGCCGGACGACCCGTTTCACACCCTGGAGGTCCGCGCCAACGTCGACATCGTCGACGACGACCCCGAGCGAACATTCATGAGCAGGCTGATCGCCACCTACGGCCGGACATTGGAGTCCATGGCTAGTCAAGCGGCGGAGGATCGCGTCGTGGTCAGCCTCAATCCGATTCGGGTGCGGCACACCTGATTCGCTCAAGTGGGCACCCGCGAATCAGACTGACCCGACCTTCGACGCCGCGTCCTCGTCGAGGAACCACACCGTCTGCTCGGTGCCGTGAGCGCCAGCGCACGGCCAGTCCGCAGCAGCCGCACCATTGATGCCGGCGGCTACCGCGTCGGCCTTATCCGCACCGGCGACGAGGAACCACACCTGACGCGAGCGGTTGACGGCGGGCAGCGTCAGAGTGATACGACGCGACGGCGGTTTAGGTGAATCATTCACCGCCACAACGGCTTTTGCCGTCTCGGCGGTTGCCGCGGTGTGTGGGAACAAGGAGTTGATATGTCCTTCGCCGCCCATTCCGAGCAGATGAACGTCGAATCGCGGCGCAGCTTCGCCAAGTGTTACCCGAGCGAGGTCGGCCGCGTAGGCGTCTGCCGCGGCGTCGATGTCGTCACCGAATTCTCCATTGCTCGGCGCCATTGCATGGACCCGTGCCGGATCTATGCCGATATGGTTCAACAGCGCCGCGGCCGCCTGCCCGACGTTGCGTTCTGGGTCGTCGGCGGGCACGAACCGATCGTCACCGAAGAATAGTTCGACCCTCGACCAGTCCACCTCGCTGCTTCGCGCGCGCAACGTTTCCAATAGCGCGATGCCATTGCTACCGCCCGTCAGCACGATCAACGCCACCCCGCGAGCGGATATCGCATCGCTGATCGCACCGATGAGCTGATCTGCCGCGGCGTCGACCAATTCGGATTTGGTTGGGTAGATAAGTTGAGTCGACATGTCAGATCACCTCTGGTTTCGGATCAGCCGGGTTGTCCCGTGCAGGGCCAATTCGTAGATTTCGTCCGCGTCGAGTCGGCGCAATTCCTCGGCGAGACATTCACCGACGGTGCGGATCTGCCATGGCACCCGACCGGGCGGGCGACCTGGGGTGGTCACGATGGTGTCCTTGCCGACCGAAGTCAACGCGACCGGTCCCTGTTCGCAATCTACCGAGATCACCAATTCGCCGGTGACGCGTTCGACCGGCACGTTCAGACTCGCTTGGACCCAGCCGCCAAGCAGATCGAGTCCAACGGAAGGCCCGGGCGCACTAACGCGCGCACTCTTCGCGGTGAGCCCTTCCTGGTCGAACACGGCGGCCAAGATCGCGCGCCACGGCGTGATCTGCGCCCACGCGATGTCGGTATCGCCGGGGGAGTACGACTTGATCCGCTTGTTGAGCAACGCGGCCGAGTCAAATCGGTTGGTGCCGTCCAAGATTCGACGCTGACTGAGTCGTCCGAGCCGGTCCTTCGCCGGATTCGCCGGGGCAGTACCCGGCCACCAGGTAACCACCGGAGTGTCGGGCAGTAGGAATGGAATCACCACCGCATGAGCGTGATTTGCCAACTCGCCGAACAGATTCAGCACAACGACCTCGGATGCGCCGGCATCGCCGCCGACGCGAATCTCACCGTCGAGCCGTGTCTCGCCTTTGCGGTCTTCGGCCGCGACAACGATGACGCGACACGGGTGTTCGCGGCTGGCATCATTGGCCGCTGCGATCGCGGCCTCGAGGTCGTCCCCCTTCTCGGTCTTCACAATCAGTGTCAGCACGCGACCAAGAGTCACCGCACCGCCGGTGTCACGCATCTTGACCAGTGTTTTGGAGACCTCGGTGGTGGAGGTATCGGGAAGTTTCTTGATCATGGCCGCCGCCAACCACGGCCGGTGCGGGCCATCATCGCGTCAGCGCCGTGCGGGCCCCACGTTCCCGACTCGTATTCTTCGGGGCGACCGGCGGCCGCCCAGGCATTGAGAACGGGATCTAGTATCTCCCAAGACAATTCGACCTCGTCGTTGACCGGGAACAGTGACGGCTCACCAAGGAGAACATCGAGGATTAGACGCTCGTATGCTTCCGGCGACGACTCGGTGAACGCTTGGCCATAGGAGAAATCCATATTGACGTCGCGCACCTCCATCGACGACCCGGGCACCTTCGAACCGAAACGCAGAGTCACGCCTTCATCGGGCTGTACCCGGATCACCAATGCGTTTTGGCCGAGTTCGTCGGTCATCGTCTGGTCGAAGGGGAGATGCGGCGCGCGCTTGAACACCAGCGCGATCTCCGTGACCCGACGGCCCAGCCGTTTTCCGGTACGAAGGTAGAACGGGACACCGGCCCACCGCCGAGTGTCGACCTCCAATGCGATGGCCGCGAACGTTTCGGTGGTTGAGCCCGACGAGAAGCCTTCCTCGTCGAGCAGTCCGCACACTTTCTCGCTGCCTTGCCAGCCCGGTCCGTACTGACCGCGAGCCGAATTGTCTTCCAGCGGAAGGATATTGCGTGTCGCCGAGAGCACTTTGATCTTCTCGGCCTGCAACTGACTTGGCTCGAAGGACACGGGCTCTTCCATCGCTACCAGTGCGAGCAACTGCAACAGATGGTTCTGGATGACGTCGCGTGCGGCGCCGATACCGTCGTAGTAGCCGGCCCGGCCACCCAAGCCGATGTCTTCGGCCATCGTGATCTGGACGTGGTCGATGTAGTGGGCAGACCACAGCGGGTCGAAGAGCTGGTTGGCGAACCGCAGCGCGAGTATGTTCTGCACCGTCTCTTTGCCGAGGTAGTGGTCGATGCGGAACACCGACTCCTCCGGGAACACGCTGTTGACGACCGCGTTGAGCTTTCGGGCCGACTCCAAATCATGACCGAATGGTTTTTCGATGACTACTCGTCGCCATCGTCCGTCCTCAGGCGCGGCGAGTCCGGACCGTTTCAGTTGCCCGCAGACCACCGGGAACGCATCCGGGGGGACCGATAGGTAAAAACCGTGGTTGCCGTCGGTACCGCGTTCGGCGTCGAGTTCGCCCAGTGTCTGGGCGAGCCGGTCGAAGGCATCATCGTCGTCGAAGGTGCCTTGGACGAAGCGGAACCCCTCGGACAGTTGTCGCCATGCTTCTTCGCGAAAAGGTGTGCGCGAGTGAGCTTTTACCGCGTCGTGGACGATCTGGCTGAAATCTTCGGTCGCCCAGTCACGCCGGGCGAAGCCAACCAGCGAGAAACTCGGTGGCAGCAGACCACGATTGGCCAGGTCGTAAATGGCCGGCATCAACTTGCGGCGCGCCAGGTCGCCGGTCACACCGAAGATCACCATGCTGCACGGCCCGGCGATGCGCGGGAGCCGTTTGTCGCGCGGGTCGCGCAGCGGGTTGGTACGGGTACTGCTGCGGGTCGCGGGCATATGCGGTCAGGCGCGGGCCGCGGCCAGCTGCTCGTCGGTCGCGGCGATCAACTCGTTCCACGCCTGCTCGAACTTGTCGACGCCTTCGGTCTCCAAGACGGTGAATACGTCAGCGAGGTCGACACCGGCGTCGGCGATGGCATCGAACTCCGCTCGCGATGCGGCCTCAGTGCCGATGATCGACAGATTGTTCACCCAACCATGATCGGCGAAGGCCTCCATTGTCTTGCCGGGCATGGTGTTAACGGTGTTGGGTGCGACCAATTCACTGACATAGAGCGTGTCCGGATAGTCGGCGTTCTTGGTGCCCGTCGACGCCCAGAGGGGACGCTGCGGGCGAGCGCCGTGCGCTGCGAGGTCGGGGAAGCGGGTCTCCACTTCGAACGCCTTCTGATAGGCGGCATATGCCAACCGCGCATTGGCCAAGCCGGCCTTGCCCTTGAGGTCGAACGCGGCCGGGGTGCCGATGGCATCAAGGCGTTTGTCGATCTCGGTGTCGACGCGACTGACGAAGAATGACGCAACCGAATGTAGCTTCGAAAGATCTTGTCCGGCTTGGTAAGCGGCGTCGAGTCCGTTCAGGTACGCCTCGATTACCTCGATATAGCGTTCAACGGAGAAGATCAGCGTGACGTTCACGCTGATGCCTTCGGCCAGCACGCGAGTGATAGCGGGCAAGCCCGCCTTGGTGGCCGGAATCTTGATGAACAGGTTGGGTCGATCAACGATTTTCCACAGTTCGATGGCTTGCTCGACGGTGCCGTCGGTGTCATTGGCCAGGCGTGGGTCGACCTCGATCGACACCCGACCGTCGACGCCGTCAGTCTCTTCGAAGACGTGGGTGAAAACGTCACACGCGTCGCGGACGTCGTCGGTGGTCACCGCGCGGATTGCGGCGTCGACATCGGCACCGCGCAGCGCGAGTTCGCTGATCTGACCGGCGTAGGTCGCGCCGTTGGAGAGCGCGGCCTGGAAGATCGATGGGTTGGTGGTGACGCCGACGACCGATCGAGTCTTGATCAGTTCTTCGAGGCGCCCGGTGGCGATAAGGTCACGCGAGAGATCGTCTAGCCAGACCGATACGCCGGCCTGTGACAATTCGGCGAGCTTCTCATTCTGAGTCATTTTGAGTCCCTTCGGCTTTCGATGGTGCCTGTGTGGGTTATTGCGTTGTAAGAGCTATTTGCCGAGTGCCCGCGTGGCCGCCGCGACGACCGCGTCGGCGGTGATGCCGAATTCCTGGTAGAGGACTTTGTAATCGGCCGATGCCCCGAAGTGTTCCAAGGAGACGATCTCGCCGCCGGCGACGATGCGATACCAGGGCATGGCGATTCCGGCTTCGACGGCGACACGCGGCACCGACGGCGGCAGCACCTGATCGCGATAGTCCTGGGTCTGCTCGTCGAACCATTCGATCGACGGCATCGACACAACTCGGGCAGCAATTCCCTTGTCCGCCAAGATTTTCTGAGCTTCGACGGCGAGCTGCACTTCGGAGCCGGTGCCGATCAGCACAACCTCCGGCTTGCCCTTCGCATCGGACAGGACGTAGCCGCCGGCCGCGACGCCTTCGAGTGATGTGCCCTCCAGAACGGGCACATTCTGGCGAGTCAGGGCGAGGCCAACCGGATTGCGTCGGCGGCCGAGCAGCGTCTGCCAGGCGTATGCGGTCTCGTTGGCATCGGCGGGACGCACCACGTCGAGATGCGGGATGGCGCGCAAGGCCGCGAGATGTTCGACGGGCTGGTGCGTCGGGCCGTCTTCGCCGAGGCCGATTGAGTCGTGGGTCCACACGTAGATCGGGTCGATTTCCATTACCGACGCCAGGCGGACCGCCGGCCGCATGTAGTCGGCGAATTGCAGGAAGGTACCGCCGTAAGCGCGGGTCGGTCCGTGCAGGACGATGCCGGACAGAATTGAGCCCATCGCGTGTTCGCGGACACCGAAATGCAAAGTGCGGCCGTACGGTTCGGCCGACCAGGTCGAAGTACTGATCGACGTCGGGCCGAAGGACTTCGCGCCCGGGATCGTGGTGTTGTTCGACCCGGCGAGATCGGCTGAGCCGCCCCATAATTCGGGCAGGATCGGGCCGAGTGCGGCGAGCACTTTGCCCGACGCGGCGCGGGTCGCGACGCCCTTCTCGTCCGGCTCCCAGGACGGCAGCACATCGGCCCAACCGTCGGGTAGTTCGTGGGCGTGGAGGCGATCGAACAGTGCTTTGCGCTCAGGGTTCGTCGATGCCCACGCGTCGAAGTCGCCTTGCCAGGTTGCCTTGGCCTTCTCGCCGCGTTCGACAAGTCCGCGGGTATGGGAGATGACGTCGTCGGCGACCTCGAAGGTTTGCTCGGGATCGAAGCCCAGGATCTGCTTGGTCGCGGCTACTTCGTCATCGCCGAGCGCGGCACCGTGAGCGGCGCCGGTGTTCATTTTATTCGGCGCGGGGAAGCCAATGATGGTGCGCAACACAATGATTGACGGACGATCGGTGACGGCCTTCGCCGCTTCGACCGCGTCTTCGATACCGGTGACATTTTCGCCGCCATCGACATGCTGTACGTGCCAGCCATATGCCTCGTACCGCTTGCCGACGTCCTCGGAAAGCGCGATGTCGGTGTTGTCTTCGATCGAAATCTGGTTGGCGTCGTAGAAGACGATCAGGTTGCCGAGCTGCTGAGTACCGGCGAGTGACGATGCTTCGGAGGTCACGCCTTCTTCGATGTCACCGTCGGAGGCGACGACGTAGATGAAGTGATCGAAGGGGCTCGCACCGGGCGCGGCGTCGGGATCGAAGAGGCCGCGCTCATAGCGGGCGGCCATCGCCATTCCGACGGACGAGGCCAGTCCCTGACCGAGTGGGCCGGTGGTGATTTCGACGCCCTTGGTGTGGCGGAATTCCGGGTGACCGGGAGTGAGGGAGTTCCACGTGCGCAGCGCCTTGATGTCGTCGAGCTCGAGGCCGAACCCGCCGAGGTAAAGCTGAATGTAGAGGGTGAGACTGGAGTGGCCGCAGGACAATACGAACCGGTCGCGGCCAACCCACTGCGGGTCAGCCGGGTCGTGACGCAGGATTCGCTGGAACAGTGTGTAGGCCAGTGGCGCGAGACTCATCGCGGTACCGGGGTGTCCGCTGCCGCATTTCTGGACGGCGTCGGCGGCTAATAGGCGGGCCGTGTCGACAGCGCGGCTGTCAGTATCAGTCCAATCAGCCGGATGAGCAGACTGGGTGAGGGTGCGGATCTCGGCGGAATCAACCACGATGGTGCTTCTCTCCTGAAGTGTCGTCGGCCTGGCGGTACGTCCAAGCCTAGTCGGACCTACTCGACCGCACTGTGGCGGAGTACCAGTGAGCGGGCCCACGCGATTACGGTTGTTCGCGGGCCACGGTCTACCATGCTTCGTAGTAGTTCGTCTGATGAGGAGAAGTAGTGAGACTTGGGGAACGCGTGACCAGCGGGGATTCCTCGATCCCCGCGGACGCCGACCCGGCCTCCGCGAGTTCTGTGTCCTCCCGTATTCGCGGCACCATCCTCGCCTACATCGCCCTCACCAAGCCGCGAGTCATCGAATTGCTCTTGGTAGCAACCATTCCGGTGATGCTGCAGGCCGATCGCGGACACGTACACATCGGCCTGATCGCAGCGACGTTGGTCGGCGGTTGGCTGGGCGCGGGCAGTGCCAACACGCTCAACATGGTCGCCGACGCCGACATCGATCAGAAGATGCGCCGAACGCAACGTCGGCCGCTGGCGCGACATGCGGTGAGTACGCACAGCGCCTTGATCTTCGGCATCATCCTCGCCGCAGCTTCCTTCGCGGTGTTGTGGCGGGCCGCGAACCTGCTGTCGGCGTTGTTGGTCATGGCGACGATCGCGTTCTACGTCGGCGTCTACACACTGATCCTCAAACGCCGGACCTCCCAGAACGTCGTATGGGGCGGTGCGGCGGGCTGCATGCCCACGCTGGTCGGTTGGGCCGCGGTCACCGGCAACATCAGCTGGCAGCCGCTAGTGCTCTTCGCGGTGATCTTCTTCTGGACTCCGCCACATACCTGGGCGCTCGCGATGCGCTACAAGGAGGACTACAAGGCAGCCGGAGTTCCGATGCTGCCGGTGGTCGCCACCGAGATTCAGGTGACTCGTCAGATGGTGTTCTACACCTGGGCGACCGTCGTGGCGTCATTGGTGCTGGTGTGGGGCGCGAGCTGGATTTACGCCGCCGTGGCACTGCTGGCCGGACTCTGGTTCCTCAACCGAGTCCACAAGCTCTACAGCGATACCAAGCGCGGCCAAGAGGTCGCACCGCTCAAGGTGTTCCTCCAGTCGAACGAGTATCTGGCGATTCTGTTCTGCGGCCTGGCCATCGACGCCATCGTGAATCTGCCGACGGTGAGCAGTCTGTTCTGACGCGCTGCGGCGTGGCAAACGAATTCACCCCGTTTGCTCGGATCCACCTTGCGTGCCATGCGAGGTGAACCCGCGTAAATGAGGTGGATCCGCATCGGCTCGTCCGTAGGCCGACGACCACGCCCTACGGAATGAGCGCGATCGATCCGGTCGTCGACCGCGACTCCAGGTCAGTATGTGCCTGCGCAGCTTCGGCAAGGGGATAGGTTTGCCCAACCCGCGGTGTGAGCTTGCCTTTGCGCACCGCTTCGAGGATTTCGCCCGCGCGCCAACGAAATTCGTCTGGATCGGCGATGAAATGGGCGAGCGTTGGTCGCGTCAACGACAACGAGCCAGACGTGTTGAGCCGCTGTAGGTCGAACGGCGGCACTGGGCCACTCGCCGCGCCGAAGACGACGACCGTCCCGCGCACCGCGGTCGCCGACAGGCTCGCGTCGAAGGTGTCTTTCCCGACGCCGTCGTAGGTGACCCGCACGCCTTTGCCGTCGGTGAGTTTGCGGACCTGTGCGCCGAGATCGGGTGCGTAGCGCAGCACATGCGTCGCGCCGGCAGCCTTCGACAGTTCGGCTTTCTCGTCGGTCGAGACAGTAGTGATGACGTGTAGATGTTTCGCATGTGCGAGTTGCGTCAGGATCAACCCGACGCCGCCGGCTCCCGCGTGGACCAGGATCGTGTCGCCGGCCTGGGGATATGCACTTCCCTCGAGCAGATAGTGAGCGGTCAGCCCCTGCAAGAGAAGTGTTCCGGCGACCTCGTCGGATACCTCGGCCGGGACCCGCGCCGCTTTGGACTCCGGGACCGCTACCAATTCGGCATAGCTGCCAGGCACGTCGCACCACGCGACCCGGTCGCCGACCGCGAAATGTGCCACCTCGTCGCCGACGGCCTTGACGATTCCGGCGCCCTCGGCACCCGGGATATACGGCGGCTGCGACGCGTACAGCCCTCGACGGAGATAGGTATCGATGAAGTTGACGCCGACCGATGTGGTCTCGACCAGCAGATCTGTAGGTCTGAGAGTTGGGTCGGGCACCTCACCGTATTCGAGTACTTCCGGTCCACCGTGCGTGATCACCTGAATAGCCCGCATAGCTAACATTTTTACACTTGGATAGTTGGGCGCGATCGGGCGGGGAAGCCGACGAAGTATGCTCATGCACTATGAGCGAAGACGATGCAACGACGACCGAACCGACCGTGGTCGAAGCTCCCCGTGAGGTCGTCGCGACGATCCGAGGATTCGTTTCGCGTGAAGGCGGCGAAGCTACCGCGGTAATCGCGCCGATCGGTGCGGCTGGCGTTCGAATCACGCTCGTCGGCAAAGATGGCGGCATTCTCGGTGACCGCGTTGTCCCCGACGTCGCCACGGCCGAGGCCGTTGTCAACGCGGTCGACGGTCTGAGCGTCGGTGAGTGGGACCGTGAGCTGGTGTCGTCGACCACGGTGAAGCCCTCGCACTATCGACAGATGGCTGGCTGGGTCGCCCGACAGCGACGGTTCCCCAAGGCACGTAACCGCGCGTCGCTGTAGGCGCTGAAACAGACACTACGACGGGCCGTAGTATGAGCGACGTGAGTCAGAACGTTGTGTACCGCGGCTTTTTGCGGCTCGTCGACTATTTGCCGCTCCCGACGGTTCGCACGCAGCGCCGGATAGCGCTGGCGGTACTACTCAGCCAGGCGCTCATCGCAGTCACCGGCTCGGTCGTGCGGGTGACCGCCTCGGGTCTCGGCTGCCCGACGTGGCCGAAATGCTTCGACGATTCGTTGGTTCCGCTAGCGTCCGACGAAGTGCCGTGGTGGCATCAGGCAATCGAGTTCGGCAACCGGCAGATCGCGGTCTGGATTGTCGTGACCTGTTCTGCCGCAATCGTTCTCGCGGTCACCCGCGCTCGTCGACGTCGAGAAGTACTTGTCTACGCATGGATCATGCCCGCCTCGACGCTCTTCCAAGGCGTGCTGGGCGGCATCACGGTCCTCACCGGATTGAGTTGGTGGGTCGTTGGCGCCCACATGCTGGTTTCCTGCGCGATGGTGTGGATCGCGGCGACCCTCTACGTGAAAGTCGCCCAGGACGACGCTGGCGAGACACGCCCCGAAGCACCACCGATCAGCCGACGTCTGGTTGCGCTGTCCGGTGCGGTCATGGCGCTGGTACTCGCCGCCGGTGTGACCGTTACCGGTGCCGGCCCACACGCCGGTGACCGAACCCACCCCGAGGCAATAGACCGGCTACACGCCAGTATCCCCGCGCTCTCGTTAGTCCACGGGCTGCTGGTGGCGTCGTATTTCGCGGTGTTGCTCGTGGTCGCGGCGCAGGTATGGCGCGGCGACGCCTCGGAAACCGTGCGCCGTCGCGTGAAGATCGTCCTGATCGTGGCTGGCGCCCAATCTCTGATCGGCGTCGTCCAGTACTTCACCAACGTGCCAGCCCTGCTGGTCGTATTGCACGTCGCTGGGGCGTGTTCGGTAATCGCTGAGACCGCGATCTTGTATCAACTGATGGCGCCGCGCAAAGTTGGCGCCGACGTCGGCGCGGTGACCGCGAAGGCCGGCTAGCGCAGTCGCGCGCCTACTACTGGAATTTGAACCAGCGGACCGCGAATAGACCGCCGACGGCCGCCCACGCCAACAGCACGACGACCCCGAAGGTGTCGAATGTTCCGGCGGCCGCACGGCCCAACGCTTCGGTGAGCGCACCCGACGGTGAACACCGGGCAGCCCAGTGGACCCATTCGGGGACCGACGACGACAGCACCACGAGGCTCCCGATGCCCAGCAGCACGAACCAGATCAGATTCGCCAGCGCCAGAACGACCTCGGCCTTCAGCGTGCCGCCCAGGAGCAGTCCGAGCGCCGCGAATGCGACAGTCCCAACGGCTATGACGAGTGCACCTATCAGAAGGCCGATGGGTTCGGGTCGCCATCCGAAGGCAAACCCGATGATAGCGACGATGAGCGACTGCAGAGTCACCACGGCGGTCACCGCTATGGATTTGCCCGCGATGATGCCCCAACGTGGAATAGGTGTTGCCCCAAGGCGTTTGAGGGCGCCGTACCGTCGATCGAAACCGACCGCGATGGCTTGTCCGGTGAACGCGGTCGACATTATCGCCACCGTCAGGATCGCCGGGACGAACGTCGTCGCCCGGGCCGCCTGGTCTGAACCCAGGCTGGTGTCGAGCGGCAGGAGACATAATCCGATCAGCAGTGTGATCGGAATGAACATTGTCAGAAGCAACTGTTCGCCGTTGCGCAACAGCAGGATGAATTCGAGGCGGGACTGGGCCGCGAGCATCCGCGGCAACGTTGCGGCTTGCGGGCGAGGAGTGAAAACACCTGGCGCAAAACGATTCATGGGCGCACCTCGCGGCCGGTCAACGAGAGGAAGACATCTTCGAGGCTGCGAGTGTCGACCCGCAGTTCGGAAATCAGGACGTCTCGCTCGGCGCACCAGGCGGTGATCGATGCGATGACGGTTGGTGTCACGTCGCCGACGACGGTATAGGTTCCTGGACTCGACGTGCTCACTCGATAGCCGTTGGGCAGTGAACTCGCCAGAGATTCCACGTCGACGTCACCGGTCGCGGAGAAGCGTAATTCGCCGTCGGCACCGCGCGAGGTCAGTTCCTCCGGGGTCCCAGCCGCCACCACGCGGCCGGAGTCGATAATGACGATATGGTCGGCCAACTCTTCTGCCTCGTCCATGAGGTGGGTGGTCAGCAGAACCGAAACTCCGTCGTCGCGGAGCCGGGAAATCAACTCCCACACCAGAATTCGGGCATGGGCGTCGAGTCCGGCGGTTGGCTCGTCCAGGAAGACCAGTTCCGGCCGCCCGACGATGGCGCAGGCGAGAGCGAGGCGTTGTTGCTGCCCGCCCGATAGCCGTCGGTATGGCGTCCGCGCGACGTCGGTCAGCCCTAATTCCGCGAGCAGCCAGTCGACGTCGAGGGGGTCGGCGGAATACGCGGCACAGAGGTGGAGCATTTCGGCGGCCCGTGAGCCGGGGTAGGCGCCGCCACCCTGCAGCATCACGCCGATCCGGCTGCGGAGTTTGTCGTTGTGCGCGGTGGGGTCGAGGCCGAGAACTTCCACACTGCCGGCGTCGGGTCGGGTAAAACCCTCGCAGATTTCCACGGTGGTGGTCTTGCCGGCGCCGTTGGGTCCGAGCAGAGCGAGCACGCTGCCGGCGGGCAGATCCAAATCCAAGCCGTCCACCGCGGTGCGTGTCCCGAAGCTTTTGCGTAGCCCCCGAACGCGTACCGCCGCTGGTCTCGGTTCGTCGATGTCCACGGGCACGACGATCACCCTATGCCGTGCGGCGCATGCCCTGTGCGCCGGTCGGCGTCGATGTTAATTGCCTCACGTGGAAACTCCGGCTCGGCGTTCGCGGCGTCGACGTTGCCAGCCGAACTCCTCGAAGAACAGCGCGGTGAGCACCGCGACCATGATGACGCCGGCTAAGACGCCCTGGGCCAGCACTACGCCACTGGTATTCGAACTCGTCGGCATCACGGCGATCGCCATGATGGCTGAAATCGCGATCGCACCGAGCCGGAACCAGCGACCGGTTGCCCATGCGGCGAGCGGTACGACGGCCCACAGCAGGTACCAGGCTTGAGCGAATGGCGACAGCAGCACGACGGTCGCCATCGCGATACCGAGTGCCCCAACGGGGTGTAGCCGACCGGCCAGTGTCGCAAGCATCCATCGGACGACGAACAGCCCGGCGATGACCTGCGCGATCGGCCGCACGACGTCGAGAATGGCCTGTGTCTGATCGCCCAGGCCAAGACCGATGCCGAATCGGCCCGACGTCACCGATAGTAGGGTCGGCATCGACATCCAGGACCGCACGACGTCGCCCGTGCTGAGCGTCTTGGTCCAGCCGAAGCCGAGTCCGGTGCCCATGCAGATGCCGACGACCACGACCACCAGTACCGTTCCCGTCGCGGCACCCGCTGCGGCCAGTGCGTAAATAGATCGTTTGGACCGCGCCCACCATTCCGAGCGCGGTGCATGTCGCAATGCGGGAAGTGTTGCGCCCCAACGCCTTGCGAGGGCAACACCTACGAATGCCAGGGCCAGAATCGATGTTGCCTTGACCATCGCCGACGCCGAGATCACCGCGACGCCCAGAACGAACAGCCACCCCGCGGAACTTGGGGCGAATCGTGTCCATCCGACGTCGTCGCGCCTGAGCAGGTCCTTGGTCGAGTCGATGCCCCGGAAGGCGAACTCCAATCCGACCAGCATCAGGCCAAGCATCAGTGCCTCGTTGTGGATGCCGCCGACCAGATGTAAGAGCAATAGCGGGTTCATCGCGCCGAGCCACAGCGCGGCGACTGACGAGACACCGCAGCGCCGGGCCAGACGGGGCAACGCCCAGACGATGAGCGCGACGCCGATCAACGCCAGCACGCGATGTAAAAAGATCGCTGCGGTGATGTTGTCGCCGGTCACCCGGGTGATCTGCTCGCCGATCCATAGAAAGAACGGCCCGTACGGGGCGGGCGTGTCTCGCCATAGGTTCGGCACCGAGCGGGTCAGGACGTGATCGACGCCGAGGCCGCGGATCGGACTGACCACATACGGGTCCATTCCCCGATAGGCAATCGCGGATTGTGCGAGATACGAGTAGATATCCTTCGACAGCAGTGGCGGTGCGATGGCGATTGGGACGATCCACAGCATGAGCGTGCGGTCAGCTTGTGTTCGGGTCATCCGCCGGGCCGGGCTACGACCCTGGTAGACCTCGACGCTGAATCGTCCGACGGCGAAGCGGCCGAGTAGCAGCCACGCCACCACCAGCATGATCGTGCCGCCGATGGACAGGGTGAGGGCGGTACTCCACATTCGCGACGGCAATGACAACACCCGCATGCCGGCGACCGGGTTCTGCAAAACCGGGATGGCGCCCGAACCCAATGAGCCGATGAGCAGCAGAATCGAGCCGGTCGCACCGAAGAGTTTGATGCGGTGCAAGCGGCGAGTCTCGGCGGCATCGAGCGGCCCGACCTCCTGCTCGTCGTCGTGCATGCGCGCTAAGGCGACGCCATAATCACCCGGCTGATCCGCGTCGGGGACCGGTTTCGACGCCGCGCGACGCGACGCCGAGTTCAGTCCGAGATAGTCCAGTAGGGCATTGGGCACGACGATGACTGTATCCGCCGGGCGAAGTGTCGTGTCGGAGGTCTTCCGCCGCAACGAGGATTGGGGCGTGCCCATGGGTGACGCGGGACGTAAGGCAACCCTTCCTTGGCAGTGGGGAAGTATTTACGTCACACTGGTGTTGTGAAAAGCGTGACCGACCATTCGACTGAGCGTGCTCAGGTAGCAGGAGACGACCTGTTGCCTGGTTCAGTTGACGGTCAGACACGGGACGCGGTGATCAAGCTTTTGGTGCAAGACGGACCACTCAAGGCCAGTGACATCGCTGAACGCCTGGGCATCAGCGCGGCCGGGGTGCGTCGTCATCTCGACGCGCTGACCGCGGCAGGTGACGTGGAACCGTCGAGTGCTGAATACGGTGTCTCGGCGGGACACCGAGGCCGTGGCCGACCAGCCAAATGGTTCCAACTCACCTCCACCGGACGCGGCAAACTGCGGCACGCCTACGACGACCTCGCGGGTGCGGCATTACGTGCGCTACGTGAAGCCGCCGGAGACGGTGCCGTCGAAAAGTTCGCACGCGATCGCGTGGAGCGTATTACCGAACACATCGAACCGGCGGCGTCGGCGGATGCTGTTCCCGCGACAGTCGAAAAGATCGCCTCGGCCCTCACCGGCGCCGGGTATGCGACCAACACTCGTCACGTCGGAAACGGTGTGCAGATCTGCCAGCATCATT
>NZ_BAEH01000050.1 GCF_000241305.1 Gordonia effusa NBRC 100432 | reverse complement strand
GAGTTCGGTGATCCCCAGTGGCGGCAGACCGGCAGCGGACGAGAGTGCCTCGCTGAACGCCTCGAGATGCGATGCAATGTCGGCGCGCGTGGCCGTCCATGACGCGCGCAACTCCAATTGGTGGGCGCGAGGCGGGCCAGCGATGTCGCCGTACCGTACCGACGTAGTCGAGGTGACGGTGCCACCGAGTGCGGTCACCTCGGGCGAGTCGGCATCATCGCTGACGCCAAGGGCATCGGTCAGCCAGCTCCACGCGACCTCGGGCAACAGTGGATCCATCGCGAGGGCAGCTTCGACCTCGGCCTGAATGTAGGCGACCAGTCGGATGCTGCCGTTCCACGCTTCCTGACCATCGGGGTCGTACAACAGAATTAACCGACCAAACGCGCTTCCCTGCGAATCTGTCGGGACCGATTCGAGATCAGTGTCGTCGGCGAATTGACGTACTTCGGCTCCCACGGCGTAGCTATACGGCGCAAGCCGCTGAGGCGGACGAATCGCACCGACTTCGATCTCCGGACGCACTCGAGCCGCGTGCAGCGATTCGACGGCCGCGCGAAATTCCGTGGGCTCGGTCGCAGCGCCGGAACGAGGCGCACCAGAAGTGGTCACCTGCCAAAAATAGGACTAGGGCAGCGCTGGGCGGTGGAGGCGCGCCGTTGTAGCAGTTGGCTCGATGAAATGTGGGGTTTTCCGGCGGTCGTGGCACAGTAATGGTCGTGGCTGAAGCGAATGCGTCATCGAAACCCCTGATCGCCGCCGCGACCGGCGGAACGCCGAGTCGACGTCCGGTGTGGTTCATGCGGCAGGCCGGACGCTCACTGCCGGAATACCGGGCGATCCGCGCCGACCGCGGGATGCTCGAATCGTGTTTCGACGCCGCACTGGTTTGTGAGATCACCATGCAGCCAGTTCGACGTCACGACGTCGATGCGGCCATCCTGTTCTCCGATATCGTCGTGCCGCTGAAGGCCGCCGGAATCGACCTCGACATCGTCGCGGGTACCGGTCCGGTCGTCGCGCGCCCCGTGCGCAGCGCTGACGACGTCGCCTCGCTCCCACGACTCGATGCGGCCGCGGTCGGCTCGGTCGCGCGGGCCGTCACACTGATCCTCGGCGAACTGACCGATGCCCAGGCCCTTATCGGCTTCGCGGGTGCGCCCTTCACCCTCGCGTCCTATCTCATCGAGGGTGGCCCGAGCCGCACCTATGAGAACACCAAGGCGATGATGCACGGACGGAGCGAATTGTGGCACCAGCTGATGGCTCAGCTCGCCGACATCACGATTGAGTTCCTTCGCGTTCAGCTCGACGCGGGGGTCCACGCGATACAACTTTTCGACTCGTGGGCCGGCACTTTGTCGGTGGCTGACTACCAGACTTACGTCGCGCCGCACAGTGCACGGGTGCTGGCCGAGGTCGCCGAGTACAACGTGCCTCGAATCCACTTTGGCGTCGGTACCGGTGAATTGCTCGCACCGATGGCGCATGTCGGCGCCGACGTCATCGGCGTCGACTGGCGAGTGCCGCTCGACGAGGCCGCGCGGCGTGTCGGGCCGGGTAAAGCCGTGCAGGGCAACCTCGACCCGACATTGCTATTCGCCGGCCCCGACGTCGTCGAGGCGGAAGTCCGTCGAATCATCCGTGACGGTGAGAAGGCCATTGACGCCGGTGCCATCGGCCACATCTTCAATCTCGGACATGGCGTATTACCGCCAACCGACCCCGACGTGCTGACCCGCACCGTCGAATTGGTCCATCAGTTGTGACCGTGCGTCTCGCGATCATCGGCGGTGGGCTCTCGGGCCTGACCGCCGCGTACGTCGCGCGACGCACGTTGGGATCGGATGCGGTCATCGATGTCTACGAGCGCGACGAACGTCCGGGCGGGATACTTCGGTCGGCATCGGTGGCCGGGAGGCAAGTCGACGTCGGTGCGGAAGCATTCGTCGTCCGTCGCCCCGAGGCCGTCGCGCTGATCGCCGAATTGGGTCTTGCCGATCAAGTTGTATCGCCGAGCGGTCACCGGCCCGCGGTTTGGGCAGGCGAGCGGTTGCACGCGCTGCCATCGCCATCGTTGATGGGGATCCCGGCAAATGCGGCCGCGGTCGGGGATCTCGTCGATGACAGCGATCGTGTGCGTATCGACGCTGAACGACATCGTCGACTCGGCTGGGCGCCGGGAACCGACATGTCGGTCGGGGAGTTGATCGACGACAGGTTCGGGCCGGCGGTCACCGCACGTAGCGTCGACCCGATGCTCGGTGGGGTGTACTCCAGCCTCTCTGCCGATATCGGTGTGCGCGAGGCTATTCCGGCGCTCGCGGCTCGGCTCGACGCGGGCGCGTCAAGCGTGACCGAGGCCGTCACCGGTCTTCTACCGTCAGCTAGCACCGCTCCGGTCTTCGGCGCGGTGCGCGGCGGCTATCGCGTGGTGGTCGATCGACTAGCAGAAGCGTCTGGCGCGCACTGGCATTGCGGTAGTGCTCCGGCGTTGTCGGGTGTGCCCGGTGATTGGCAGGTCGGCGGGAACGCATACGACGGGGTCGTCGTCGCGTTGCCCGCGCCCGATGCGGCGCGGCTGCTAGCCGATACCGTGCCCGACGCCGCGGCCGAGCTAGGCAAGGTGGCGATGGCGGGATCGGCGCTGGTTGCACTGGCGCTTGCGCCGGGCATCGAGCTGCCGGAGAATTCCGGTGTACTCGTGGCCACCGGGGAGTCTTTGCGCGCCAAGGCTTTCACCTTCAGTTCGCGCAAGTGGCCGCATTACGAAGGCTCCGGCGCGGTGTGGGTGCGCGCATCTTTCGGTCGCTACACACAGCCGGTGACTGCCGACGACGAAATGTTGATCGATTGGGCGACAAAAGATCTCGCGCATGTTTGCGAAGTCGCGGGGTTTCCGATCGACAGCGCGCCGATCGACGCGGTCGTCCAACGCTGGCCCAGCGGCTTGCCGGTGTACGCACCCGGCCATCAGGCGTCGATGATGCGAGTACTGGCAGCCCGACCGGCGGGCATGGGATTCGCCGGGGCTGCCTACCAGGGCGTCGGGGTGCCCGCATGTATCGCCCAGGCGCGTGCGGCCGTAGCGGCGGTGGTCGCCGACCGGAGCACCTAGGCGCGCAGTCCCGCACTGGCGACGAGGGCGAAATCTGTCATATCGGCAATAAGTTGTTCCACTTCGGCGGCGGACATGGAATTGTCGCTGCGGTCCAGCGCGTCGCTGATCAAATCGAATAGGCCGCCGATGACAGCGATCGCGAGCATGCGTTGTCGCGTTTTGTCGCCAGTGTGGCCGAAGTGCCGCCAGACTGCCAGTACGAGTTCGGCGGATTGCCGCCGATTTGCGCGACGTTGACGGTCGATGGTCGGGGAGATTCCGGCGGCCTGACCGAAGGTTACGGTGGCGACCCGTGGATCGTCGAGTAGTGCGGCGGCGAGTGTGGAAATGACGTGTCGGGTGCCCACATGCTCGTCGGCCGGCAGGTCGGTGACGGCCGTGGTCACCTGCGCGACGATGGCATTTGTGTTGCGCTGCAACAGTTCTAGATAGCACGCCTCTTTGGTGGTGAAGTTCTCATAGAACGCCTTATTGCCGACGAAGGCGGTCTGGCACAGAGTTTCGATCGACGTGTTCGCATAGCCATCGCGAGCGAAGAGTTCCAGTGCGGTGTCGAGA
Organism: Gordonia effusa NBRC 100432; assembly: GCF_000241305.1. Taxonomy (GTDB): domain Bacteria; phylum Actinomycetota; class Actinomycetes; order Mycobacteriales; family Mycobacteriaceae; genus Gordonia; species Gordonia effusa. The sequence continues at coordinate 85,104 of NZ_BAEH01000050.1, read as the reverse complement.
ATCAGTTCGCGTCGCTGCTGCGCGCGTTCGGTGGCATCAAGTCCACGGATGCGGCGACCTGCAATGGGTGGTTCCGATGAGGTTCTACTCGTCACGAGTTTGAGTATACGGACCAATTATGAACAAGAGGCCTTGTTAAGAACAGGAGAGTGTGCTGTACTCCTCTCGTGATTCGGAGAGAGATGCGCCACATCGTGGCGGCGCTAATGACTGTCATCACCGTGTTTGCGACCTCGGGAGCGGTGGCATCGGCGGCGCCGTTTCCAAAGTCGTTCCCGCCCAATCAGAATCAGCTCCCACAGTTGCCAAGCGAACCTGATATCTACAAACTGCTGCCGATTAAGAGTCCTGATGTTGACCCCTGGTATCGCGATCCGGCCAATATCGCCGGGTATAAGCCCGGCCAGATTGTGCGAACGCGACAGGTGCAGACCCGTGTCGCGGGGATTCCTTTCCCGGTCTACACAAAACAGCTGCTGTATCGCTCGGAGAACGTCCACGGTGCTCCCATCGTCACCGCTACGACAGTGATTGTGCCCGGAATTCCGTGGCAAGGGAGCGCCCGGCCGGTGGTGTCCTTCCAAGAGGCGATCGACTCGACGGATTCGTCCTGCAATCCGTCACATACGTTGCAACTCGGCACTTTTAAGGAAGCCAGCCTCGCGATCTATTGGCTCGCACAGGGTTTCGCGGTCAACGTCCCAGACTTCGATGGCAAGTTCAACACTTTCAACACCTGGGACGAGGGCAAAATGGTCCTCGATAGTCTGCGCGCGGTGAAGAATGATCGGACGCTCGGTCTTCGTAAATCCGGGATCGCGCTCTACGGCTATTCCGGTGGCGGCTCAGGATCGATTCGTGCGGCCTCGTTGCGTAAGAGTTATGCGCCCGACATTAAGCTGCTCGGCACCGCTATCGGCGGAACGCCCGGAGATCTGGTGGCGCAAGCCAAATACGCGATGGTCAATCAGCCGGGCGTGACCGGCATCAGCAACTTCACCATGTGGCTAGGATTCGCGGCGTTGTCGCGGGAGTACCCCGAAGCCTTCAACGCCAAAAAGTTGCTGACCCCAGCCGGACAGAAGTTGGTAGCCGATCTATCGAGCCGCTGCGTCTACACGGCTGCTATGACCGGGATGTGGCGACCGATCAGTGAGTACTTCCGCCCCGGCATGTCCTTGGCGACCCAACCCGACGTAATGAAGGTGTTGCGAGACAACAGTCTTGACAAACACATCGCGGATTCGCCCATTCTCTGGTTCCACGGCATCTGGGATGAGCTGATCCCACCAAGCAAGGTGGTGATACCAACGGTACGTAAGTACCGCGCGGCTGGCGCAGACCTTAGATTCGTGACGATCCCGTTGCCCGAGCATGTCGTCAACGCCGGCGTCGGATGGCTACCGGCGCAGACCTGGATCAGTGCGGTTCTCCGCGGCATCGATCCGGGACCGACCTTCATGCTCGACTATCCCGCGCCACTGCCGAAAGGGTTCCCGGGCGCATGAGGACCTTCAACCTCGTTGGACTGCGGCGGCTCCTGCTAGTTCTCCTATCGGCGGTGTTGCTCAGCGGCGTCGGTGCCACCACCGCGATGGCCGCACCGTTTCCGCGAACCTTCCCGCCGAACCAGAATCAACTACCTGACTTGCCGAAAGAACGCGATATTTATCGTGCGTTGCCCATCAAGACTCCAGCCGCTGATCGGTGGTACGAGGATCCGTCGAATCTCGACCGAATGAAACCAGGGCAGATCATCCGCAGTCGGGTCGTACAGACCCGCCTCCTCGGTATCCCGGTGCCGGTCTTCAGCAAGCAATTGTTGTTCCGGTCGACCGACATCCATGGGAAAGCGATCGCGACGGCGACCACGATCATCATTCCAGGCATACCGTGGGTCGGTAGTCCACGCCCGGTGATTTCCTTCCAGGAGGCGATCGATGCGGCCGACTCCTCGTGCAATCCATCGCATACCTTGCAGACTGGAACCTTCAAAGAGATTGCACTGCTGCAGTATTGGGTCGCCCAGGGGTTCGCGTTCAACATCCCCGATTTTGACGGGAAGGACAACACCTGGCTGACTCGCGACGAGGGCCACATGGTTTTGGACAGCTTGCGGGCGATGAAGAATGACAGGTCATTGAACCTGTCGCAATCGGGGATCGGGCTATACGGCTTTTCCGGTGGCGCGCTCGGGAGTATTCAAGCGGCCGAGTTGCGTAAGTCGTACGCGCCCGACGTGAAGATCAAAGCCGCGGCGTTCGGTGGTGCACCAGCCGACTTCGTGGCGCTGTCGAAGTATGCGGGAGTGCGACGGCCCGGGGTAACCGGGGTTAACAGCTTCACCATGTGGTTGGGCATGGCTGGACTGGCGAAGGCCTACCCGCGAGAGATCGATCCCAAGCGACTTCTCACCGTCGAAGGACAGCGGATTCTGGCGAATCTGTCTGGGCGTTGTGTGTACACCGCAGCGGCTACCGGGATGTACCGACCGATCAACGAGTACTACGCCCCGGGATCGAAAGGTATCAACGACCCTGCGGTACAACAGATCTTGCGGAAGAATAGTCCGGGCCAGCAGGTACCCGATATCCCGTTGCTGTGGTGGAACGGCATCTGGGACGAGTTGATCCCAACCGAAGCCATTGTGCCGGTGGTTAATGACTACTGGCGGCGTGGAGCCGATCTACGCTACTACACGATGCCGGTCCCCGAACATATCGCCAACGCGGTTGCTGGGTGGCCACCTGCCGTTGCGTGGCTATCGGCGGTATTGCGTGGGCTCAACCCGGGACCCAAATTCAAATTCGACTATCCGTCACCACTGCCGCCGGGCTTTCCCGGGCGCTGACCCAAGGACCTACGATGCCTCTCCTCGCAGCGCTGCGCGCCGCACCTCGATCGACGGTCGTCGCGGCCAAACAGGTTGCCGTGCTGCATAATTCCGGCCTAATCGACCTCCACAATCCCGTGCGGCTACTCCGAACGTCGCGCACGATCGCGGCCCTCGGCCCGATCGCCGGTGCAGTCCGATTGTCTGCCCGACGATGGGGCGACACGGTCGCCATCATCGATGCGCAGGGACCAGTGACGTACGCCGAACTTGACGCTGACACTGACACTCTTGCTCGACGGTGGCTCAGCGATGGCCTGGCGGAAGACTCGACGATCGGGGTGCTGTGCCGTGATCACCGCGGACTCGTCAGCGCAATGGTCGCGGCGGCGAAGGTCGGCAGTCGGTTGGTATTTCTCAACACCGGATTCGCGGCGACGCAGCTTGCCGATGTAGTCAAGCGGGAGGGGATCGATGCTCTGGTCGTGGATGCGGAGTTCGAGGTAAACGCGGCGCACATACCCTCCGACATTCGCCGACTCGAGACCTGCGTGGCATCGAATTTGGTCAGCTCACCATTGCGTATGCCCGCGCGCCAGGGTGGATTTGTCATCCTGACCGGCGGTACCACCGGAACCCCGAAAGGTGTACCGCGCAAGGTGGAATCGCCGCTCGCCGCCGCGCAGTTCTTCGACAAGGTACCGATGCGGCACGGCGACGTGGTCTTGTTATGCGCACCCCTGTTTCACGGGACCGCGCTTTCGCAGTTCATCCTCTCGCTCAACTTGGGATGCACCAATATCCTGCACGGCAAATTCGACGCCGCACGCGCGCTCGCCCAAGTCAGCGAGCATCGCGTCACAACGATGGTTGTAGTGCCGACGATGCTGCGCCGGATCGTCGAGCTCGATCCGGCGCAGCTCGCAACCTATCGGACCGAGAGCCTCCGGATCGTATTCTCCGCAGGGGCAGCACTGCCGTCCTCGTTGGGAGACAAGGTAATTAGCCACTTTGGACCGGTGATCTACAACTTCTACGGCTGTACCGAGACTGGTACGGCGACTATCGCGACACCCGAGGACTGGATCGCGGCGCCGGGAACCGTAGGGCGCCCGCCGGTAGGAATCACGGTTCGGCTGTACGAGGACAACACGCGGCTGGTTGATGAACCGAACCGAACCGGGACGATCTATGTCGGCAATTCGATAGCGTTCGCGGGCTATTCCGGTGGCGGCTCCAAACGTGTCGTCGATGGCTTGATGAGCACCGGCGACATCGGACACTGGGATGAGGGCGGGCGACTGTTCGTGGACGGTCGTGACGACGACATGATCGTCTCGGGTGGGGAGAATGTGTTCCCGGGCGAGGTTGAGGAGCTGCTGTATGCGCATTCCCGGATCAGCGAAGCCGCCGTGCTGGGAGTTCCCGACGACGAATTCGGCCAGCGGCTATCGGCATTCGTAGTCGCCGACGACGAATTGACCGAGATCGAGGTGAAATCATATGTGCGAGAACATCTCGCGAGGTTCAAAGTCCCTCGCGACGTGCGGTTCGTCGATGACCTGCCGAGAACCGCTACCGGAAAAATCCATCGTGCGAGTCTGACCGAGATGGCAACACGGTCGCCAGCGGAGCACGACGAACTGGGTGGTCGACCACCTCGCCGGGCCTGACGATCAGCCTTAAGCGGCGCAGTGGCACGATGGATTCATGACCCGCTTGGACTATGCCGAACTCAACTCGACCATCCGATATCTGATGTTCTCGGTATTCGCGGTGCGACCGGGCGAACTGCCCGCCGACCGCACCGCAGCAAGCAACGAGCTGGCCGAGTTCATCAAATCGGTGCAGGACAGCGGGATCGTGGTGCGCGGCGTGTACGACGTTTCCGGACTTCGCGCCGACGCGGACTTCATGATCTGGTGGCATGCGCCAGCAGTAGAAGACTTGCAGGCCGCCTATCAGCGGTTTCGCCGGGAGACCACGCTCGGTCGCGCAAGCAATCCGGTGTGGAGCAATGTCGCGGTCCATCGGCCGGCCGAGTTCAACAAGAGCCATATCCCGGCTTTCCTTGCTGGCGAGGACCCGGGAAATTACATCTGCGTGTACCCGTTTGTGCGGTCCTACGAGTGGTACCTGCTGCCCGACGAGGAACGTCGCAAAATGCTCGCCGATCACGGCAAAGAGGCGCGCGGCTACAAGGACGTACGCGCCAATACGGTGCCGTCTTTCGCGCTGGGTGATTACGAATGGATCCTCGCGTTCGAGGCGCCCGAACTCATCCGCATCGTCGACCTCATGCGTGACCTGCGGGCGACCGAGGCGCGGATGCACGTACGCGAAGAGACGCCCTTCTATACCGGTCCGCGGGTCGATCCCGCAGATTTGGTGGTAGCGCTCCCGTGACAACGGCTGATCACCGCACACCCGTCATTGTTGGAGTAGGGCACCTTCGGTCGAATCGTGACCGAAACCCGGAGGCTGCGCGATCGCCGCTGGACCTATTTGTCGACGCGATCGGTCGCGCGGGTGTCGACTGCGGCGTTCCCGAGATTGTGGCGCGAGCCGACACCATCGGCACTACCGACGTCGCCTCGTGGGGTTATGACAACCTGCCGGCCATCGTCGGAGGGGAGATCGGTGCTCAGCCAACGCGATTCATCTCCGGCCCGATGGGTGGAAATCAGCCGGGTCAGATCCTCGACGATGTCGCGGCCGCGATCGCCGCGGGCGAGAGCAGCGTCGCCGTTCTGGGTGGAGCCGAGGCGGTAGCTTCGCTGCGCGCGGTACTCGGTACCGGCCAGGTGCCCGACTGGACCCCTGGCGAGTTGACACGCGTCGATGTCTCGGAGATCGCTTCGGATGTCATGATGCGCTACCACCTTGGGTTGCCCACCCGTTGTTACCCGCTCTACGAGAACGCCTTTCGCGCTCATCGCGGATTGAACTTCGCTGCTGCACAAGAAGAGTCGGCTCAACTCTTCGCCGACTTCACCACTGTCGCGGCCCGTCAGGCGGCGGCATGGGATCCGCATATTCGGACCGCGGCGGAAATTGGCACCGTGACGTCGGCAAACCGGATGATCTGCCAGCCGTACCCGGTTCGGATGAACGCGCAGATCGGCGTGGACCAGGCCGCTGCGGTGATCGTAACTAGTGTCGCAGTCGCACGCGAAGCCGGCATTGACGAGTCAAAGTGGATCTACGTGCGTTCGGCCGCCGGAGCCGCCGAGCCGGTGGATATGTTGTCGCGCAGCAGTTTTCATTCGTCGGTCGCACTGGAGTCATCGCTGACGACCGCGCTTGATCGGGCTGGCGTTCGCGCGGCGGACTTCGGTGTACTCGATATCTACAGCTGTTTCCCCGTCGTTGTGAAGTTCGCCGCGAAGGTGCTTGATCATCCGCTCGACGCCAGGCTGACCTCGACCGGTGGATTGTCGGCATTCGGCGGACCCGGCAATAACTATTCGACGCACGGGCTGGTCGCGGTCACCGAGCGCCTGCGCGTCGAGCGAGGGCTGGGTTTGGTCTATGCGAACGGCGGCATGCTCACCAAACACCATGCGGTAGTACTGGACTCGCAGCGACCGACCGAGCCGTTCAGCGGCGGCGCGGCACCGACGGTCGCCCAGGGTCACCCGCCGATCGTCGAGCCGGATTGTGGGACCGGCGTGGTGGAGACCTACACCGTCGAATTCGATCGGGACGGTACACCGACCAGGGGATGGGTGATTGGCCGTACCGAAGCCGGCGAACGCTTTCCCGCTTTGATTACCGATCGAGCGACGTTGGCCGAATTGGTGCGGACCGACATCGAACCGATTGGTCGACGCGGCGTTATTAGTTCGATTGACGCGGCGTCGGGCGGCGACGGAGCAGCCGACGCGACCGGAACACTGACGACGTTGACGTTGGGGGAGTAGGCAGCACGCTTCATCAAGACCGCGTGCTGTTTGTGGTCGCAGGCGTAGAGGTTTCGTATAGATCGAGTGATGATCAGTTGTGCGGCAACATCATTGACTCATGACCAGCTATCAATGGGGTTCGTACACCGAGTCTGATGAATGCTATGGACTGCACCGAGTCCACATGGTGGTCTTCCCGCCCGGATGCAGCCGGAGTGATCGCGGTTGGCTACGTGCGTGGCGGGCGTGGCCGATTGTCGGAATCATCATCGGCATCGGCGTTTTCTTCTTCGCCGCGGGTCACCTCGCGACACCGTTAGCCGTGGTTGTCGCGATCGCGATTCCAGTGACGCTGACGATAGCGATGGCGGTGCGGGTCCGCGGAATCAGAACTCAGGTCGCCGAAGTTCTGACGTTGGCGCCGCCGAATACTCGCTACTTCGCCGGCGGCACGGCGGCACTATTGGTTGCGCAACGGCTCATCGAGTCCAGTGATCAATATCGGCATGGGCAATTGGACGCTCATGCGTACCAGCGCGACTGGCAACGGGCCTACGAGTACATCGCGCGGTAGGGGGCGCGGGTGTACTAGCGGTGACCTGTTCTATGGGAGAGCGTTCGTGGTCTCGATACACCCGGCTCGGCTGGCGCCTCGCCGGGCACTCGACCAGCGGATAGGGCCAACGCCGGGAATTCGACCAGCGGATAGGGCCGACGCCGGGCACTCGACCCGCGGGTGGGAGCCGCCTCCTACCCGCCGGGTCGATCGGCAGGAGGCGGCTCGCGTAGCTAGTTACATCCGCTTTCTGCTAACGAATAGTGATTACCGTGCTGCACGTCGGCGCTGGAAGCGCCCACAGCGCATTGCGATTGACCGAGTTGAGCGTCAATTGGACGCGTCCTTTGCCAATCTTCGACGTCGGAATCTCCCTATATTGAGACCCGTTGTAAGGCTGTGTCACTTGGTGAGGGAAACGCCAAGTGAACCGTTTGCCGGTCTTAAGGTTTCGCAGATCAATCCGCGCGTCCGAATGGTAACCCAAGTAGCTGTCCCACTTTGTGGCGATTCCCGTCGTTGCGCCACGGTGAGTGACGTAGATGCCGATAGGTTGGTACGGCAAATCTACGACGTTGGGGCTCAATCCGATACATTTTGACATGTCGTAGTAGTCGGTGCTTTTGTCGTGAATGATGACTGCCGCTGCTGGTGCGGCGCCGGTGAGCGTCGCGCCGAAAGCTCCCGCCACGGCAACCGCTGCGGCAATAAACTTCATTCGAAAGCGCTGCTGATTCATTCGTTACCTCATCTGTAGAACGAGTGGACAGAGAGGCCAATGTGGCGCACACCGATTGTGTACATCTGCGTCGCATAACCAACCCCCTGCTTATCGGCGGAACGAGTGACCGCCCACACTGTTGATCGGTGTGACTGGGGAGGTTGTTAGCGTGCGTAGCTATTTTGTTACCACAGCAGGGGATCGACAGTAGAACTTCGTTAGACAAGCGGACGGTGGCAAGCCTTCGTACCTGGTTTACTCTGCGGGCTCCAGCGTCAGACTTGTCGAATTGATGCAGTAGCGCAGGTTGCGGCTTTAGGGCGCCAAAGCGGGTTGCACATTATTCTGTTCCATGGATGGTTTTGCTGGCAATGTGCCATCTATCGCTTCCTGCGCAGACAACGAAAAGGAGATCCTGTGAGCGGCATATCTGGCAACGCGTTACCCGCGCTCAGCAAGGAACCGCAAGAAGTGGCACCAGGGGTCACCATCACACTCGCTTGGCTAGATTACCCCGGAGAGCCGAAATACGACAACCAAAGCCTTATTGTGGCAACTGTCCACAACCGATCCAAGTCCGTATTCATGTTCGATAAGAATAGATCATTCTTTACCGTAGGGAACGAGCGGATACCCTGCTCAATGGTCTTGAACCTAGAAGCCGCTCCTGCGGGATTTGACGGCAAAATGGCCTGGCAGTTCGACATAAAAAGAGGTGAGTTAACCGACGCCACCCTCACCATTGAGGGGATTAGATGGACGGGCGACTTCACTAAACTCGTAGAACCCGCCTCATCGCCTCCACCCTCAAAGTGAGACGTCGACCGAGAGTGCCTGGCTGACGTCATCGATCGTCATTGCATCGGGGCAGTAGCTCGTGGCGCAAAAGCATTGAGCCAGAGAATGTCCTGTAGCTGTCGACAGTGTGGCCGCTACTGAGCGTGCTCGCTGTTGGGGACGAAGGTCATCCAAGCCCTGACAGCAGTGGTGCCTACTCCGCAGGCTCCAGCGTCAGACTGATCGAATTGATGCAGTAGCGCAGGTCTGTCGGGGTGTCATAACCTTCGCCGGAGAAGACGTGACCGAGGTGGCTGCCGCAGTTGGCGCACAGCACCTCGACGCGGCGCATGCCGAGTGAGTCATCGGCACGTTCGATGATCCGATCACCGGCGAGCGGCGAGAAGAACGACGGCCAGCCGCAATGCGAGTCGAACTTCTGATCGCTGCGGAACAGTTCGGTGTTGCATGCGCGGCAGCGGTAGATTCCGGTGGTCTTGGTGTCGGTGTACTCGCCGACGAAGGGCGCTTCGGTGCCGGCCTTGCGCAGGACCTTGAATTCGGCCGGGGTCAGGCGTTCCCGCCATTGTTCGTCGGTCAGGTTACTCAGGTCGTCGACTGGGCCGGGCTGAGAATCAGAAGTCATTTCTCCAGCGTAGTCAAGGGTGCCGCTGTGCTGCCAGCTTCGTTGTCGGACTGGGCGGAAGGAGTATCGGACTTAGCGAATTCGGTGAGGAACGCGCCGGCCTCACCGGCCTTGCGTAGATCGAGGTAGCGGAACAGCAGTGAGCAGAACACCGCGATCATCAGCAACGACCAGCCCCAAGTCACCTTGTTGTATTCCAGCAACCGGCCGAACGGCTCCCACCTCGTCGAGAAGAAGGTGTCGAAGCTGAAACATCCGTAAACACCCAGCCACGCGGGCCAATTGCGCATCGGCGACCCGGGGATGAACACCGACATCAGGAGCGGGAAGAGCAGCATCGAGTAGTACCCCTGGCCGAGCGGTCCGACCAAGAAGGATGTGCACAGCAAGATGCCGGATGACGTGGTGAGCCACAGGAGTGTGTTGGACTCGCGGTAGTAGCGGTAAAGGAACCACAGGCTGAAGACGGCCATCACCGCGAACGCCGCGCGCAGGATCAGGATCAGCCAGCTATCGACACCGTAGTGAAGTCCGTTGCCCGCGATCGACGAGTTGTAATAGTCGCGGGCTTCCTGAAGGTAGGGGTAGGTGCGCTTGAGGAAATCCATCGGGTCGACGCTGACGGGCCATGCTAGCGCGGTCAACACCACGGGAATGCCGATCGCGCCGACCAGGATGCGCCACTGACGATTGAGCAAGGGCAACAACAGCAACGGTGCGAGCACGGGTTTCACGGCCAACGTCAGGCCGATCGGTACACCCGCCCACCACTGCTGATTGCGCAGCATCAGAATCATGAACGCCAACATGCCAAGCAGAACGAATGAATTGAAATTCGTGAAGACCAACGTGTGCGCGACGGTTTCGGTGCTGAAGAAGAAGAACAGCACGGTCGGGAAAACCCATGAGCGCCAGCCGAATCCGAACAACTTCGTCAACAAGTAGGCGGACGCGATCAACGCGATGACGCTGAACGTGATGAACAACCAGCGCGAACGCTCCGGGTCGATGACCGCGAGGGGAGCCATCAACAGGGTTCCCGACGGCGGGTACAGATAATGTGGCTCGACGGTGTTGTACGCCTCGCCATATACCGACTGGTTGTTGAGGAATCGCAGCGCTGCTTGGTAGACCGGCGTGAAATCGTCGGTGCGATCGCCGTTAACGCCCAGGATGATCGAGCGCTGTAAGACCATCATGATGCTGATCGGCCACAGGATCATGGGAATGATCCGTTGCACATTCATCTGCGGATACAAGACACGGTCGGCTATGGCCACTCGCGAACCCTACTACGTCGTCGTTTGCGGAGGAAAAATACCACGCGCGTGTGTCAGCTTGGACATGCGCGTTCGGCCGGTCCCGCTAGCGGTTCTGGCTTCAGATAGTCGCTCACCGTATCCGCCGCGCAGGAGCTGTGGGCCAGGACCGAGTAGCCCAGCCCGTCCCAGCTGAGGGAGATCGGAGTGGTCCCCGCTTTAGCGAATCCGGACCCCAGCGTCGTGACATCACTGCCATTGATCGGGTCGTTGGTAGCGGCGAGCACAAGTGGCGGCGTGACGTAGGCGGTTGGGGCCTTGGCAGCGGGCGTCGTGCCCCAACCGTTGCACCGGACGAGCCCAAGAGCGGCATCGGTGCCGGTCAGCGGGTTCTGCTTGGTCCAGGTGGTGATCAGGCCGGGAATCTGGTCGAGACCGACCGATCCCGATGAGCTGTTGCACGCGCTGAGCAGCTGTGGCTGACTCTGCCGCAATCGCGTGGCCACGCCGACCAATGCGGTGAGTGATTTGGTGTCACCTCTGTCGGCGGCGCCGATCGCGGCGGCCAGTGCCACGCGGTCGGCGTCGGTGAGTGCGGTGCCCAGAGCGGTGGTAATGGCTGTGAGCACGTTTGTGTCGGATAGGTCGGTGAACTCGCCGCGGTTCGCCTTGGACAGGACAGACGCGATAGTCGCCTGGGGATTGGCGCCCAACGCGCATTGCGGGAGTTGGGAGCATCGCTGGGCGAAACTCGTCAACGCACGTTGAACGCCGGTCGCCGACGTTGCCGCCCGATCGCGGGCGTTAGCGCCGAACGACGTCGGTGTGTCGAGAATCAGTCGGCCGACGCGGTCGGGATATTGCGCCGCATAGGACAACGCGACGTCGGCACCACTGCCTAGACCAAGGATCGCGAGTCGGTCGACACCCCATTTGGCGCGTAACGCGTTGAGATCGCTGGCGGCCAGTTGGGTGCTGAAACTCAATTGATTGGGCGACAGAGTGTCGGTGCAGGTGTCCGCAGCCGACGACGCGGCTTTTGCCAGCCGGTCGATTCGCTGCGGCGTTGTCGCGTTGGCCGGTGCTCGCAGCGGTCCGGGATAGCCAGCGATTCCGTTGTTGACGATGGTCGACGCGTCAATCATCGTCATGCAGTCGATTGCCGAGCCAGAATCACTACCTCGCATCTCCACCGCGACGACCGGATTGCGTGCGAGCATCGACTTTCCCTCGCCCGAGGCCAGCATCAACAGGGCACGTTGTGCGGGTAAGTCGGTCCCGGTGGTCAGGACCACCGGTGGTGCGTTTTTGGGCGTCGATGCGGTCCGGAGCCGAACCGCATCGATGGTGAGCGGTTCGGAGTCCGCGTTGGGATCGATCGGCGAGGTGAACGATGCGCATTCGATAGCGGTGCCGGTTGCCGGCGCGGCGACTTTGAAGCGGTCGAGGACCGATTTCGCGCAGTCAGTCCAGGCGAGATCGGTGCGCGGCGCCTGCAGAACCGGCGCTTTGGGCGCGTTCGATGTCGTCGGCGACGGGTTATCGCCACCACCATTACCACCGGTGATCGCAGCGGGGCCGGTGTCGGGGCCGGTGGCGCAGCCGGCGAGCAGAATGGTCGCCGCGGTAACGCAGGCGCCCAGGATCAGGCGAGGTCGCATACCGGCGAGGGTAGTCGGAGATGATGGCACAGTCGGTCAGGCCCGCCGGGTCCAACGAGCGTAGAGGTATCCGTCGTCATCGCCGATCAACTGGTCCAACTGGACACGGCGCAGGTCGATTGGGTTGGGGCCGTGGGCAATTCGACTCCCGACGCCGCCAGCCAGCGTCGGCGAGGTGGTCAGACACAATTCGTCGACCAGGTCGTCGGCGAGCAGCGAGCCGAATAGTGATGGACCGCCTTCGCACAGCAAGCTGGTGTGACCGCGTTCTCGGCAGTAGTCGACCAGCGCCGGCAGGTCGACCGCGGTCTCGCCGCCGTCGATGATCGTCGCGCCGGCATCGACGAGTTGGGCGCGCCTGGCGGCATCGGCCGTCTTTGACGTGACAACCACTACCCGCGACGACGACAACGCTTCGTAGTCGACCGGTATCGACAGTGACGCGGAGACCAGAATGAGTAGGCCGCGCTCGGGGGCGCCATAGTTCTCGGTGACCGCGGTGCGCGCCCCGACGATGATGGCATCGGCGAGTTCTCTGAGTACGTGGAAGATGAGTTTGTCCCCGGCGTTGGCGAGACCGCCGGACCGGCCGTCGATAGTCGCCGAGCCGTCGACCGAAGCCACGAAATTGACCCGGAGGTACGGCTTATCGCCCGCTGGATAGGCATAGGCACGCTTTAGCCATTCGTTCAGTTCAGTACCGGACTCGGGTACCGGGTCTGTGACCTGGGTCGCTTTATGTAATAGGAACACCATGCCATTGTGCCTGGGCTGGTTACCCTTGCCTGCATGAATACTTGTGTGGCCAAAAATCGCAGGCCCGCTCGGGTCGCCGCGGCCGGTCAGGCGCGTTGATGGCGTCGAAGCTGTGCGATCGAAACCCGGTTGTCGCACCGGAAGCGCTGATCGCCGAGATGGTGCCACCGCCGACCTTCGACGACGTCAGTTTCGACAGCTATATCCCCGATCCCAACGAGCCGTCGCAGGCCGAGGCGGTCGCTGCGGCGCGTAGCTTCGTCGAGCGTGCGACCAAGGCTCGGAGCGGGAAACGTGGCCTGTTCGGCCGCAAACCTCCGCCGCACGGCATCGGCCTGTACCTCGACGGTGGATTCGGCGTGGGCAAGACTCACCTGCTGGCGTCGATTTATCACTCGATGCCCGGTCCCAAGGCATTTGCGACATTCGTTGAGATCACCCAGGTGGTTGGTGCGCTCGGCTTCATCAATGCCGTTGAGCGCCTTGCCGGTCACAGTGTCATCTGCATCGACGAGTTCGAGCTCGACGACCCTGGGGACACGATGTTGGTCTCCCGATTGCTGGCGGAGTTGACCGACAAGGGTGTGTCGATTGTGGCGACGTCGAATACGTTGCCGGGACAGCTCGGCGAGGGGCGGTTCGCCGCTCAGGACTTCCTGCGCGAAATCCGTAAGCTCTCCGGCATCTTCGAAACCATCCGCGTCGACGGTCCCGACTATCGGCATCGTGACCTGCCGCCGGCACCCGACCCGCATACCGATGCCGAACTTGCCGCGCTGGCTGAATCAACCGATGGATCGACCCTCGACGACTTCGACGCCCTGTGCACACATCTGGCGACCCTGCATCCGTCGAAGTACAAGGCGCTGGTCGGTGGAGTCACGCTGGTCTGTATGAGGCAGGTGCACCCAGTTAACGATCAGTCGGTCGCATTGCGCATCGTCGTGCTGGCCGACCGCCTGTACGACGCCGGCGTGCCGGTTATGGTGTCGGGCGCCAAACTCGACCAGATCTTCACCGAGGAAATGCTCAACGGCGGGTACAAGAAGAAGTACCTGCGCGCGACGTCGCGCCTGCTCGCCCTGTCCCGGTTCGCCGAAGCGGGCGTGTAGGACGACGAGCCGCGATGGCTCGTCAGTCGAGTAGCCGCGTCATCACGTAGTCGTGCTCGATGGTGGCGCCCAGATTGAAGGTCTTGGTTCCGGCGACGCCGAAGCCCATTTTCGCGTAAAAGCGTTGGGCCCGAAGGTTTTCCTGGTTTACTCCCAGCCAGACGATCGCGCTCTTGCGGGCGCGTGCCGTATCGATTGCGCGGGTCATCAGTGCGTGTGACGCGCCCGCGCCGTGATGGTCGGGGAGTACGTACATCTTGCTGATCTCCGACACTGGGCGAGCGGTCACGACGGCGGCGACGTCGGGGTCGGGTGGATCGCGGTGCAATACCAGGCAATAGCCAATGATCTGTGAATCCTGTTGTGCGACTAGCACTTCGGCATTGTCGCGAGTGATATAGCCGCGAAAGTTGTTCGGGGACAGCTGATTCGCGATGAAATCGGCGATCGCGTCCGGCGGCGAATGTGGGGGACAGGCGAGCGGGAAGGTGATGGCGGCGACGTTGGCGATCGCTTCGGCGAGGTTGGCGTCGGTGGCTGTCGATACCGACACATTGGGATTCACGGTCACCAGAACACGGTAGCGAATGAAAGTCGGCAAAGAAGCGGACAGAAACTGTCCGGAAGGGGTTGCACACTCGTGTGTGAAAGCAACCACCTCGACAAGGAGACTCGACATGTACCTGCCCCAGCGCGACGACGAAGCAACCAGCATCGCTAATTACATTGACCAACAGCTTGATGCGATCCGCGCGGCCGCCTTCGGTCTCACTGCCGATCAATTGCGCGAGACTCCCTGTCGCAGTGACCTTTCCATCGGTGGTCTGATCAAGCACACACTTGACGGAATGCGTGGTGCTATAGATCGACTGTCGGGGGCCGACGCGACTCCGGAAATATCGGAGGCCGGCATCGCGGACTATCTCGCGGGTTTTGTGGTCAGCGCCGAGGAGTCGGTCGATGCGTTACTCGACGATTTCGACGCTGCGCGGCGCACCCTGCGAGAACTAGTACTTACTAGCGAGCCGGGTGCCGAGACCCTCGCGCCGCCAGCGCCTTGGAGTGGCATCTACGATGCTCGTCCGATCCGCGTTCGCTATTTCCTCAATCATCTCATCGAGGAATATGCGCGCCACGCCGGTCACGCCGACATCATCCGCGAGCAGATCGACGGAATGTCGGTGCCGGCGTTGGTGATGACTCTGGAAGGCGCGCCGGCCAATCAGTTCTTCACACCGTACGTGCCGCCGCCCGCGACGATCGGTGCTGACCGGGGCTGATCGGGGTGTGGATAGTGGCGTGCGGCGGCGTCGGCTAGATTCGAGCGATGTCGATCGTCTATAGGTGGCTGGATGCTCCGAAATACACGACGGAGCAGGTGCGCGGTCTCGCAGCGGGTGCGATCTATCTGGCGATTGAGACTCGTGATGGTCCGACCGCCGATCACTGTGATGATCTCGACTACAACAGCACTTTCCGAATCGCGAACCGATCGGTGCTCAAGCGTAGTTGGGGCGTCCGCGGCCATGACGACGCCATGGCGACCATGACAGCGCTGCTCGACGGAATGCACGGGCCGCAACTCGATCAACTTATCTCGCGCGTGCTGCCAGCTGTTGGTGCGCCGCAAGAACATCGGCATGAGTTTTTACGTGCCCTGCGCTCCGAGCATGGTTTTGGCGGATCGGCGGTGGCTGGCGAAGCTATTGCGGCACTTGCGCTTCCGCAGATGCCCTCGCCGCTGCCGCCCTCGACCTACGCGTGGGATGTGGTCCGGTTGGCGATGTTGGCGCGACGTACCGTCGCTGCCGGCTGGACCACTCCCGACGAGGTTTTGCCGCTCGTCGTGGAAGGTGCTGTGCGAGCGCGTAATACGTTCGCCGACTGGCGAGAGTTCGGCAATTCCTTCGTGGTCGGGCGTGCGATGTGGTGCTGCGACGAAGGTTCCGGTGCGGTGGCGAAGTCATTGGATCAGACTGTCCCGGCGGTCAATTCACTACTGACAGAGCTGAGCAGCCCGTGGATTCGATTGCCGTGGTGAGTTGGGGGCACCGAAACGTCTACGCCGTATCGGACTTCGGCGGCACGATTCGGAAATCCTCAGCGTAGGCGACAACGCTCGTGGAGTCGCCATGGTCGATGGGGTCCGGAAAGAATATCTCGTAAACATGAACTCCGGTGCCGGGCTCCGTATAGATCTCAAGGACCGTACCGCGAGCCCCTTTTCTCACGCCATCCTCTATGTCGGCGAACCTGTCGGTAGTGACTTCGACGGAGGCCAAGTAGCGGGGGTCATCTGGTCTTTCTCTCATTGGGCAGTTACCTCAATCTGCGAATCCAGTAAATGGTGTAACCAATCGAATGCTTCCGTCTGGTGAACAAGCCACCTATACAAAATTTTAGCGCCTGGCTTGCCGTTCTTGCCCGGAAGATCGATAGGGTCGCTTTCGTTCCCCGTCCTGATCGTCCTTGCCCTTGGTGAAATTGCCGCTGCTGTATGCACTGTATAGCGGGGGTCATGTTCTGTGTACCTAGACGGCGAGCGGACATCATCTCTTGGGCATTTGCTTGTACTCACCTGGCACTACACCGGCATCTTCGGGAAGAAGTGTCGTGCTGTAGTACGCCGCTATTGGAGTTTGGAGAAATCCCTGAGCATTGGTTTGGTCTCCAACTTTCGGGTAAGGCGTGCCTGGGCGCATGTACAGTCTGTTTTCGTCGGTTGTCGAATTTTCGCAGGCTGAGTTCGGAAGGCGAGTTCCCCTATCGTTCGTTAAATCCCAATTGACACATATTGGTCGGAAGTCGTGTGGTGTGGTATCACATCCCGTGAACTGGAGTACGGAAACCGCTGCTGCTACGCAGAACGCAGCTTTCCGCGCGGACCACCTTCTACTCGTTGGTGTACCTAGGGCGAACAAGGTATCGCGTCTATGGTAATTCATTTTCGCCATCCGCCTCCGATGCCCACCGAAGGAGATCATCGTTGGTTTCTGATTCTCCCATAGTGCCCCAATATATGGTGTGGACCATCAGAATCCGATCTTTCTCATTTTGGCGAGATAGCAGTAAATCGCCGACGATTGAGGTGGGCTATTCGATGTTTCTGACGCGTTGATATGTGGCAAGGCGCCCCGGCGGATCACTGATCGCGCCAGAGCGATTTGCCGTGTTGCGTGTCTCTCGTTGCGAGGCCATTCTTGTGAAATGGAGAATCCTTCACTGCGCCGTGTACATACCTTAGGAGATGGAGTGTAATTCCGGTTAGGGTCCAGCCTGTGATTGATCGAAGGGTCCCGCTACTTCCAACCAACTCATTAGCAATATTTCCGCCGATGGCGGCGATTGCTACGAAAAATAGTCCCGTCGCAAGTCGGAGTCCGCGTACTTGAACCTTAGAAAGGCCGGGTTTGGGTGAGGACCCGCCGGACGAAGTGGCCGATAGAACCGCCGCGGCGTAGGGGACAGCGTAACTGGCCGCAACCTTTACGGGATCGCCAAATGCACACTGAAGTGCGAGCATGAGGAGAGATCCCAAGGTTAGAAATATTAGCAACACCATTATCGTAGTCGTGACTAATTTTCGCCACTGAGCCGGAGGGTGGTGTGTAGTTGCGGCTGCCTGGGAACCACCAGCCCCGAGTCGACGAAACATCCCTGGTCCCTAATGCTCGGCCGCAATATGCGACAACATGAATTTTCTATGCATGAAAGCATGAATTGGGCGAGGTCGGCAATATGAAGTCCGAATTGTGGCAGTCGCAAAACGGGCAATACGTGTGATGCTCGCAGACTGCACCCGCGAGGATCAAGTGTCCACAGGTCGTCCACACCAACGAGAAAAGGCTCCCTTGAAAGGGAGCCTTACCTGCGTAAACCGTGGTGCGCGATACAGGGATTGAACCTGTGACCTCTTCCGTGTCAGGGAAGCGCTCTCCCGCTGAGCTAATCGCGCGAGACTATGAAATTCGGTGTGGTGGAGGTGGCGACGGGAATCGAACCCGTGTGGACGGCTTTGCAGGCCGTTGCCTCACCACTCGGCCACACCACCAAATGCGAGTGGAACTCGCTGCGAATCCTTGACGGACTCACTCCGAGCGGATGACGGGATTCGAACCCGCGACCCTCACCTTGGCAAGGTGATGCGCTACCAGCTGCGCTACATCCGCATTCCCACACTGCGTCCGATCCGTACGTGGTGTCGTTCGCGGTGCGAGGTGAAACATTATCGGATGCCATCGCTGTTCGCCAAATCCGCTGGTTGTGGTTGTTTCCGAGCCGCGTTACAGCGATGTCATTCGTCACCGCGCCGAATGCCGAGCGGACAGAATTCGATTTGGTTAGGCGGGGGGCAACCATGCTAGTCTCGTCCCTCGTGTACGGGAGTTCCCGTCCGGTCCCATAGCTCAGTGGAAGAGCGCTCGCTTCACACGCGAGAGGTCGCTGGTTCGAACCCAGCTGGGACCACTTTCTATTTCCACTGGAAATGTCCCCGTGGTGGGAGCAGACGCTATATCGCCGTCTGCCGTCGTGGCGGGGACAGTTTCAGCAGACCTTCCCGTATTCTCACCTCGTGCCCCGGGTCGATTCGCGTGTTCAGGGCTCGGCAGGCCGAGCGCAGATCTCGCTAGGTTGGCCGGTTGTCGCCGGATTTGCTGTGCTTGCCGGACTAGTCGTTATCTGGCACCTGACCGCCATTCCGATGGACAACCAGCTCTACGGGCTGTTCCAGAATTACACCGACCTGAAGGTTTACCGGGCGGGCGGGCGGACCGTGCTCGATGGCATACCGCTCTACGCGCAGCCGGTGCTCTGGAAGCTCGACTTCACCTATCCGCCGATGGCCGCGATTGTCTTCAGCCCGCTTGCCGCGTTGAGCATGACCAACGCCGCGTTGACCTGGTGGATCGCGACATTCCTCGCTCTGGTGGCGATTATCGTCTTGTCCTTCCGCAGCTTGGGCTATCGAGTCGACGTCAGAATGTATTGGGCCGCAATCTTTTTGGCGGTCGCGGTAACCGCGCTCGAACCGGTCCGCACGACGATCTGGCTCGGGCAAATCAACATCTTCCTTGTCCTGTTGGTCATCGCCGACCTAGTCCGCCGACGACCAGGCGCTGCGGGACGTTGGCGGGGCATCGGAACCGGACTCGCCGCCGGGTTGAAGCTGACGCCAGGCTTCTTCCTGATCTACCTCGCCGCCAGCAGACAATGGCGAGCATGCGCGACGGCAGCAGCGACGTTGGCCGCGACAGTCGCCGTCGGCTTCGCGGTCATTCCGCACGACGCGTGGTCGTACTGGACCCAGGACGTCGGCGGCGCCCAGCGAGTCGGTCGCGTCGACTCACCGGCCAATCAGTCGGTGCACGGATTCTTATCCCAACTCATGGCCTATTTCGACGTCCGGCGCTATCTGGTCCACCAGGAAGTTGGGCCGCCGGCATTCGATGCTCCGCGATGGCTATGGATCAGTGCGGCGGTGATTGTTGCGGCGCTGGCACTGTGGGCCGCCGTTGGTGCGTACCGAACCGGCCGGGAACTCCTCGCGGTGACCATCGTCGGTATGACGTCGTGTGCGGTTTCGCCCTTCGCGTGGGGGCACCACTGGGTGTGGTTCGTCCCATTGCTGATCCTCGCCCTCGACGCCGCCTATCGCGGCTGGCTCGCACGCCGACGCCGCTGGTGGCGATACCTGGCTCTACCCATTGGGCTGGTCGCGCTCAGTTTCACCTATGTGTACAACTGGTTCGGCTCGGGACGTCACCTGACTTCGGATCACGCCATCGCGTTGGGTTTGTTCATGATGCCGCGCTACCCGGCGTCGAGCTGGTGGAACGTTCCGCCCGCGCTGCTTTACGCTGGCTGCTATCTCCTGGTGTTGGCCGTCACTGTCGTATTGACGCTGACTTCCGTTCATCAATCAGACCTAAGGTGGATCGCAATCAGAATTAGAGCGCGCAAATTCCGGTACGTCGTGCACTCGAACCCCAAACTCCACCTCGCCTACCGAATCTGCGTCGGTGTGGTTGGGGTCGCCGTATTGCTCGTCGGCTTTGTCACCATCCCGTACCCCGGACCGGGATGGTTGATCGTCTTCCTCGGGTTGGCGATCCTGGCGTCGGAATTCGCGTGGGCGCACCGTGTTTTACAGTTCGCACGTGGAAAATACGACGCGTGGCTCGACTGGATAAAACGCCAACCACTATGGGTGCAAGGCCTTTTCGGGCTTGCCACCTGCGCGATCGTCCTGCTGACCCTCTGGCTGTTCGGAATGTGGTCGATGGTCGGCGGCTGGTTCGGCATCGACGCCACCTGGCTGGCTAGCCCGATCTTCGACTAACCCCCAACGCGCCGCAAGTCTTGTCGGCGCGCGCAGATACCATACTTGCAGGCATCGTCGTCGGCGATGCACGTTCTGCCGCGTTCGAACGCGGCTCGTTCCCTCAAAGGAGTGTCACCAGTGCCCGACCACCAGATAGTCACCAGCGCAGCCACGATCCGTGTGCCGGCCGGGACTACCGCGGGCACCGCGCTGCGCGAACTCGAGCTCCCCAACAAAGGGCCGCAGGCCGTTGTCGTCGTACGTGATTCAGATGGAAAACTGCGGGATCTGTCGTGGGCGCCCGAGGTCGATACCGATGTCGAGCCGGTAGCCGCGGACACCGAGGACGGCCGCAGTGTGATCCGCCACTCCGCGGCGCATGTGCTTGCTCAGGCCGTGCAGGACATCTTTCCCGACGCCAAACTCGGCATCGGTCCGCCTATTCGTGACGGCTTCTACTACGACTTTGACGTCACCGATCCGTTTACCCCCGACGATCTGGCAAAGCTCGAGAAGAAGATGAAGCAGATCATCAAGTCGGGGCAGCGATTCTCCAGGCGCGTCTACGACTCGCTCGACGAGGCGAAGGCCGAGTTGGCGAATGAGCCGTACAAGCTGGAACTGGTCGACGACAAGGGC
The DNA here is from genome assembly GCF_000241305.1 of Gordonia effusa NBRC 100432. Lineage (GTDB taxonomy): Bacteria > Actinomycetota > Actinomycetes > Mycobacteriales > Mycobacteriaceae > Gordonia > Gordonia effusa. The sequence goes on along the minus strand of NZ_BAEH01000050.1, from coordinate 63,917 downwards.
GCGGGCGACGATCCAGAGGTGATGGAAGTCGGCGGGGGAGAACTCACCGCCTACGACAACCTGAATCCCCGTACCGGAGAACGTATTTGGGGCGATTTATGTCGAGGGCCGCATGTGCCGACAACCAAGTACATCCCGGCGGTCAAGCTCACCCGGTCGTCGGCCGCGTACTGGCGCGGTGATCAGAACAATGCCGATCTGCAGCGGGTCTACGGGACCGCATGGGAATCGGCCGAAGCGCTCGACACCTATCTCGCGCTTCTCGCCGAGGCCGAGCGTCGGGATCATCGCAAGCTCGGTCTGGAACTCGACCTCTTCTCCTTCCCCGACGAACTGGGGTCGGGGCTGCCGGTCTTCCACCCCAAGGGCGGCCTGATTCGCAAAGAGCTGGAAGAGTATTCGCGTCAGCGACATGTCGCGGCCGGTTATGAGTTCGTCAATACGCCCCACATCACCAAGGGGCACCTGTTCGAAGTCTCCGGCCACCTCGACTGGTACCGCGACGGCATGTTCCCGGCGATGCACCTCGACGCCGAATACAACGACGACGGGACGGTCCGCAAACCGGGCCAGGACTACTACGTCAAGCCGATGAACTGCCCGATGCACAACCTGATCTTCCGATCCCGTGGACGGTCGTATCGTGAACTGCCACTGAGACTTTTCGAGTTCGGATCGGTCTATCGGTACGAGAAGTCGGGCGTGGTACACGGCCTGACGCGGGTGCGGGGAATGACGCAGGATGACGCGCATATCTACTGCACCAAAGAGCAGATGCACGACGAGCTGACCAAGACTCTGCAGTTTGTGCTCGACCTACTCTCCGATTACGGCCTCGACGACTTCTACCTCGAACTCTCGACCAAGGACCCGGAGAAATTCGTTGGTTCGGACGAGATTTGGGAAGAGGCAACCGAGACACTGTCGAAGGTGGCATCCGCCTCAGGTCTGGAACTGGTTCCCGACCCGGGCGGCGCCGCGTTCTACGGGCCGAAGATTTCGGTTCAGGCAAAAGACGCGCTGGGTCGGACATGGCAGATGTCGACCATCCAGCTCGACTTCAATTTGCCCGAGCGATTCAACCTCGAATACACCGCCTCCGACGGGACCAAGCAGCGGCCGGTGATGATTCATCGCGCGCTATTCGGCTCTATCGAACGCTTCTTCGGTGTGTTGACCGAGCATTACGCCGGCGCCTTCCCCGCCTGGCTCTCGCCGGTTCAGGTGGTCGGCATTCCGGTTGCCGAAGCGTTTGCGGACCACCTGCAGAATGCGGTCGACCTGTTGAAAGACAAGGGGATTCGCGCCGAGGTCGACTATTCCGACGATCGGATGCAAAAGAAGATTCGTACGCACACCACGGGTAAGGTGCCATTCATGCTGCTCGCTGGTGAACGCGACGTCGAAGCAGGCGCGGTGAGTTTCCGGTTCCGCGACGGCACGCAGATCAACGGTGTCCCGGTCGTCGACGCTGTCGAGAAAATCGCCGCGTGGGTGTCCTCGCGACGCAACGAATCACCGTCGGCGGAACTGCTTACACCGGGGACCGACGATGTCTGACATCCCCGACGCGTATGGCGCGCTCCGCGACAGCGGCACGGGTAAACCTGATCATCTGCAACGGCTGTGGTCGCCCCACCGGCTGACCTACATCACCTCCGAGCCGACGCCGGCCACCACCACCGGTCATCCGTTCCTCGACATCCCGGCGATGAACGACGACGACGGTCTGATCGTGGCGCGCGGGTCGTCGGTGTACGCGGTGCTGAATCTCTACCCGTACAACCCAGGGCACACGATGATCGTGCCGTATCGGCAGGTTGCTGATTTGGAAGCGCTGACCGCGGAGGAATCGGCGGAGCTGATGGCCTTCACCCAGCGCATCATCGCGGTGATTAAGCAGGTCTCCAACCCCGACGCGTTCAACGTCGGGCTGAATTTGGGTCGCTCGGCCGGTGGTTCACTGTCGGAGCATCTGCATCAGCACGTGGTGCCCCGGTGGGCCGGCGATGCCAACTTCATCACCGTAATTGGCGAGACCAAAGTCATGCCGCAACTGCTCCGAGACACCCGCGCACTGCTCGCGCAGGCATGGCAGGATCAGACTTCGTGCTGAGTATTCTCGGGCGAGCCTCGGTGTCGAAGGTGACGCTGCCGATGGGCCGGGCTTTGCTGCGGACCGGACTGACCCCGGATGCGATGACGATCATCGGTACTGTCGCTTCCATCGCGGCGGCGGCGACACTGTTTCCCGCGGGCCATCTGTTCTGGGGCACGATGGTCATCTGGTTCTTCGTGATGTTCGACATGCTCGACGGAGCGATGGCACGCGCCCGCGGTGGCGGCACCCGGTTTGGCGCTGTCCTCGACGCCACGTGTGACCGGATCGCCGACGGCGCGATCTTCGCAGGTCTCGGCTGGTGGTGCATCGTGACCAAGCCACATCAATGGCTGTTCGTCGCCACGCTGATCTGTCTGGTCACCTCCCAGGTGATTTCCTATGCGAAGGCTCGAGCCGAGGCCAGTGGACTCAACGGTGATGGCGGACTGATCGAGCGTCCGGACCGGCTGATCATCGTGCTTGTGGGGGCCGGCTTCACAGGACTGGGGCTGTGGTGGGCCATTCACGTCGCGATGTGGGTGCTGGCCGTCCTTAGCATCATCACGGTCGGGCAGCGCATGGTGTCCATCGCGCGCTCGCCAGGTGCACGTGAACTCATCCCGATCGCGACATCGACGCCGGACGACGATCCGGGGATCGACGCGACCGATAACACCGAAACTCGCTGACCATGCCGAACTTCGGGCTCGAAACACTGCGGGACACCCTCACCGATACCGGCTACCGTGCAGGCTGGGCGGCGATCCGTCACGCCCCAGATGGGTTGGCACGTAAGGCTTTCGGATCTGCCGGCGGATACTTCGGTACCCGAGGTGGTGGGCCGGATCAGTTGCGGCGCAACCTCGCTCGAGTCCTCGGCGTCTCGCCGGCGCAGGTACCCGACGATTTAATGGCAGCGTCGATGGCGTCCTATGCTCGCTACTGGTACGAGGCATTTCGGTTGCCCTCAATGGATTTCGCGACCGCCGCGGCCAATGTCCACATCACCGACGAGGACATCGAACATTTCGACTCGCAGTTGCGAGCTGGACGCGGGGTGATCTTCGCCCTGCCGCACAGCGGCAATTACGACATGGCCGGCGTCTGGCTGGTCCAGCACTATGGAACCTTCGCCACGGTCGCCGAGAGACTCAAACCCGAGTCGCTATTCCGGCGATTCCTCGAATACCGAGAGAGCCTGGGATTCGAGATCTTCCCGCTGACCGGCGGCGAACAGCCACCGTTCGCGCAGCTGGCGGATCGACTGCGCGACGGCAAGATCATCTGCCTGATGGGCGAACGTGACCTCACCCGCAAAGGGGTTCCGGTCACGATGTTCGGTGAGCCGACGCGAATGCCTGCCGGAGCCGCGAAACTGGCCATCGAGACCGGTGCCGCGCTCTTTCCGGTACACCATTGGTTCACTGAGGGCGCGACGTCGCGGCTCGTGTGCGGGGAAGAACTCGATACGTCGGCCGGCGTCGATGTGACAACGCAACGTCTGGCCGATGCGTTCGCGGCGAATATCGCCGCTCACCCCGCCGATTGGCATATGCTGCAACCCTTTTGGGAGTCTGACTGGTCGCACGAGCGTCGTGAGCGCATCGCGAACGCGGCCATCGACGGCGAAGCCGGGGGAGCCGCGTCGTGAGAATCGGCATGGTCTGTCCCTACTCATTCGATGTCCCGGGCGGCGTACAGGCGCATGTCGTGGAGTTGGCGCAGGTCTTCATCGAACGCGGCCATGAGGTGAGCGTGCTCGCGCCGGCCGGCCCAGATACGGTGCTACCCGACTACGTGGTTTCGGCGGGGCCGGCCTTGGCGATTCCGTACAACGGGTCGGTGTCACGGGTGAATTTCAGTCCGACCGGCTACCGGCGACTGAGGAGTTGGATCGCCGAGAATCGGTTCGACGTCATGCACGTCCACGAGCCCAACTCGCCGTCGATCTCGATGCTGTCACTGATGGTGGCCGACGGGCCGATCGTCACGACCTTTCATACCGCCACCACTAAGTCGTTGTGGCTCAGCACCTTTCAGAGTGTTCTTCGTCCGTACCACGAACGAATCTCGGGCAAGATCGCGGTCAGTGAGCTCGCGCGACGCTGGCAGATGGAATCCCTCGGCTCCGACGCGGTCGAGATTCCGAACGGCATCAACGTATCGATGTTCGCCGACGCCACCCCCCTAGACGGCTACCCGCGCCCCGGACGCACCGTGTTGTTTCTGGGCCGCTATGACGAGCCGCGCAAAGGGATCGACATTCTGATGCGAGCCCTGCCCGCTGTCGTCGAGAAGTTTCCCGACCTGCGGGTGCTCATTGTCGGTGGCGGCAATGAGCGGGCGTTAACGCGTCGGGCCGGTGACCTGGCCCGCCATCTGGTCTTCCTCGGTCAAGTCGACGACCAGACCAAGGCGCGCGCGTTGGCATCGACCGATGTCTATTGCGCGCCCAACCTGGGTGGCGAGAGTTTCGGCATCGTCTTGGTCGAGGCGATGGCGGCTCGGGCGGCGGTGGTCGCGAGTGACCTCAATGCCTTTGCACGAGTTCTCGACGGCGGGCGTGCGGGAAAGTTGGTTGCCACCGGATCGGGGGAGGCACTAGGCGCCGCACTCATCGAACTGCTCTCCGACGACGCCGCGCGCGCCGAACTGGTCGAGACGGCTTTTTCACACGCGTGGCGGTACGACTGGTCGCAGGTGGCGGATCAAATCATGCGGGTGTACGAGACGGTGACCCTCGGCGCCGGGCCGGTCGCGGTGGTGGACTGATGGGCGCGATCATCACTACGATCGCGCTGATCGTGGCGGGTGCCGTCGTGGTCGTTGCCCTCGGCTGGGCCTACCGTACGGCGCATCGTCTCGACCGACTCAACGTCCGCGTCGACCTTGCCCGTCAGTCGCTCTTGTCATCGCTGGACCGGCGTGCCGTCGTCGCGCGCACGATCGGTGCGGCACTGCGAGACGGTGCCGACAACGAGATGGGCGAAACGGGGCGCGAACTCATCATCGCCGCCGATCGTGCCGAGGCCGCTGACGAGGATGTTCGCGAAACCGCGGAGAACCAACTGTCGTCGATTCTGGGGCGGATTGAGGTCGGTGCCCGTCCGGTCGCTCTCGCAACAGAATTGGCCGACGCCGAGACGCGGGTGATGATGGCTCGTCGCTTCTACAACGATGCCGTGCGAGATACCCGTAGCCTGGCGCGACGTCGTCTCGTCCGGTGGCTGCGGCTGGCCGGTCGCGCGCCGATTCCGCGCTATTTTGAGATCATCGAGCGCGTAACGCCCTGACGGCGGCGTCCGTTTGTGAAGGCTGCTCAACGCTGGCCTAAACTTGATTGGGCCACTCTGTTCACCAGGTGGGTACCCCGTAAGTCACAAATCCACTACTCCAGGAGTTACCACGTGAGCGATATCCAGTCAGGGGCGCAGCCCGGACCGGACACCCCGACCATTCTCGGCGCCGACGGCGGCACCGGCGGCGCGGGCACGGCTCGGGTAAAGCGGGGGATGGCGGAAATGCTCAAGGGCGGCGTCATCATGGACGTCGTCACTCCCGAACAGGCGAAGATCGCCGAGGACGCCGGCGCGGTCGCGGTGATGGCGCTTGAGCGCGTGCCCGCCGATATCCGTGCGCAGGGCGGCGTTTCGCGGATGAGCGACCCGGACATGATCGACGGAATCATCAACACCGTGTCGATTCCGGTCATGGCGAAGGCGCGGATCGGGCATTTCGTCGAAGCGCAGGTTCTGCAGAGCCTGGGCGTCGACTATATCGACGAGTCTGAAGTGCTTACGCCGGCCGACTACGCCAACCACATCGACAAATGGCAATTCACCGTGCCGTTCGTCTGTGGCGCGACGAACCTCGGCGAGGCGCTGCGTCGGATTACCGAAGGTGCCGCGATGATTCGCTCGAAGGGCGAGGCCGGTACCGGTGACGTGTCCAACGCGACCACGCATATGCGCAAGATTCGCGGCGAACTTCGCCGTCTGACTTCGTTGCCGGAAGACGAATTGTATGTTGCCGCAAAGGAATTGCAGGCGCCGTACGAGTTGGTCGTCGAGGTGGCCAAGGCAGGTAAATTGCCGGTGACACTGTTCACCGCGGGCGGTATCGCCACCCCCGCCGACGCCGCGATGATGATGCAATTGGGTGCCGAAGGCGTCTTCGTCGGCTCGGGAATCTTCAAGTCGGGTAACCCGGAACAGCGCGCCGCCGCGATCGTCCAGGCCACGACGTTCTACGACGATCCCGACGTGCTGGCCAAGGTCTCGCGTGGTCTCGGCGAGGCAATGGTCGGGATCAACGTCGACGAGATCCCGCAGCCGCACCGCCTCGCTGAGCGCGGCTGGTAACGCTAGCTACTGAAAACCGCACCGTCCGGACCGGCCGAGGGCACATTGCCCCCGGCGGGTCCGGACGGTGCTGTTTCCAGCGGTCGGGGAACCAGAGCCGGTGGTCGCGACGTCCTAATCGGTATGGGAGAAGACTGGGGCGTCTATCGGACCGCTGAGTTGCTGCGGATGGGCGAGAGTACTGCGTCGATCCGGGTCGCCGCGCGCAATGGTGACTTGCTCGACCTGCGACCGTGCTGGTGGGCGATAGGTTCTGCCAATGAGACCGTTGCCATGGCGGTCAAGGCCGGTGGGGTGCTCTCCTGCGTGTCGGCACTGCGGCTGCGCGGTATCTGGGTAGCTCCCGGATATCACGGCGTTCATGTGCGGCTCAGTCGACACGGTGAGGACTCCGGGAAGCGCCGATGCGCGCCATTCGGACGCCAGATACCGACTCGTCGAGCGGTCGACGATGTCGAGACCGCACTCGCATGCGCCGCGCGATGTATGTCCGAAGAGGATTGGGTCGCGGCCGTCGACAGTGCCCTCAACAAGAAGCTCACCTCAATGAATGTGCTCCGACGACGATGGGGCCGGTACCGCGATAGGTCGAGCTCATGCTGGCCAAATGCGATGGTCGGGAACCGAGTCGATCGTTCGGCTACGCCTGCGCGTGCTCGGATTCAACGTCGATGTGCAGGTGTTGATCGAGGAAGTCGGACGGGTGGATCTCGTCGTCGGGCAGTTGGTCATCGAATGTGATTCCGCTGGATTTCACACATCAAAACAGGCGCGTACGGCAGATAGTCGTCCTGATCGGCAAACGTTGATCGGGCATCGGATCGTGATCCGACTGATGTACGACGAAGTGATATTTGACTGGCCTGTTGTTTTGCGCGAGATCCGCGCTCTGACCGACACAGGTCGGCACCGAGACCGGCGGTAGCGATGACCTCCGGGCTGCGGAAAACCGCACCTGTTGGTGTCGTCGAGGGCAATATGCCCTCGGCGGGGTCGTGCGGTGCGGTTTCAGGCAACTGGGAGCGAATACAGGGTGGTAATCATCTGGCGCGCTGTCGACATGAGTAGGATCTGCTGATCATGACAGCGGCACACATCGTGCGGGACGACACCGCGACTGGATCTGATGTCGTAGGCGGGCTTCGGCTCGACTGGTCCGCGGCATGCAACGTCGGGCGCGTGCGCGAGGCGAATGAAGATGCGGCCCTGGTGTTACCGGGACGATTCCTTCTCGCCGACGGCATGGGTGGCCACGAAAGCGGTGAACTTGCCAGTGAGGCCGCACTGCTCGCGCTGTCGGCGACGCCCCAGTTTGGTGATCAAGACGGCACCCGCGATGAACTCGAAGGTCTGCTGCGTCAGGCTCAGCAGGCCATCAGTGATATCGACTCGGAGAGCAATCGCCGCGCGGGAACCACGGCGACCGGTGCGGTGTTGGTGACCTATTCCGAAGCGCCGCACTGGTTGGTCTTCAACATCGGCGACTCGCGCACCTACTGCTCGCGCGGCGGAATCCTGGAGCAAGTCACCATCGATCACTCGCAGGTGCAGGAATTCGTCGACGCCGGATTCATGACGCCGGATCAGGCGCGGGTCGATCCGCGCCGCAACGTGATCACGCGTGCCCTCGGTGCGGGGATGTCCGAGCCGCAGGCAGACTTCTTCGCCTTCGAGACCGAGCCCGGCGACAAACTGTTGATCTGTTCGGACGGGCTCACCGGAGAACTGCCCGACGAAGAACTGACCGAATTGCTGAATTCGGCCGCGACGCCCGCCGAGGCGGTCGATACGCTCGTCGATGCCGCGCTGGCGCTGGGCGCCCACGACAATGTGACGGTAATCGTGGTTTCGGTGTCGGCGGTCGATGACGCTGAGTCGTCCGATGCGAATACGGGCAGCGACGGGGAGACCGACGGTGCTTCGGATACCGACGATGCCGACGACGGGTCTACCGATGGCCCGAGTGACGGGGTTGTAGCGGACGCCGAGCTTGTCGACGAAGAAGGTGCGACGGACGAAGCTGCTGTCAGCGAGCCCGCGGACACACCAAGCGACGGTGACATCGAGGTAGCCGACGACGTCGAGGTGCAGAACGCAGCCGACGACGCGAGCGCTGAACTGTCGGCAGACGACGACCGCGAGCAAGACAGCGACGAACCGAACGCGGACGAATCCGATGCCGACGAGTCCAGCGGTGGTGGCGTGGTCAGATGAGTTCCGACGAGACCGGCACTTTCGTCGAATACTGCGGCGAACGATTCTCGCTATCGCCCGAAAAACGGTTCTTCATCGGGCGCGAGGCCGATCTGTCCGTCGACAACAATCCATATCTGCACCGCCGCTTCCTCGTGCTGCATTTCGAGGGCGGCATGTGGTGGCTGTCGAATCTGGGCTCGCATCTCTCGGCGAGCGTCTCGGCCGGCGACGTCGGGTTTTCCGGAGTGGTCGGCCCGGGCGCGCGGATGCCGCTCGTGTTCGGCAAAACAACTATTGTCTTCACCGCCGGTCCGACGACATACGAACTCGATGTATTCGCTGGCGCGCCGGGAGTTGGCGAAGTGACTCAGCCGTACATCAAACTAGGTCAGACGACGGTTGGTGTACCGAGACTGACCGAGTCGCAGAAGGTCCTCATCGTCGTTCTCGCGGAACAGATTCTGCGTCGCGACGGAACGGGCTCCAGCGCAATCCCGTCGTCGGCACAGGCAGCCGCACGGCTGGGTTGGTCGCTGACGAAATTCAATCGCAAGCTCGATAACGTCTGCGACAAACTCGATCAGCTTGGGGTGTCCGGAATGCGCGGCGGCGGTGGCAAACTCGCGAGCAATCGTCGTACCAAACTTGTCGAATATGCGATCGCATCCCGAGTGGTGACCCGCGATGATTTACCGCTGATCGATGAAGAAGCGCATCGCAACGCGCAGGGCGCCTAGCGTCTCTGCGCGTATTTACCCCGTCTGAGCTGCGGTTATATCATGGGTAGTTCTCCCCATCGACGGGTGTGACTATTTCTCATAGCGTTCTCCTCAACACCAGTAAGTCAACTGCTCGCCGCCTCAAAGGCGTTGGGGCACAACACGGTAGTGAGGATGAGGGAAATGACCGCAGCCATGATCTCGCAGGGTTACACCAGCGTCGCCGTCGAACACAGCGCTCGGCGTCGCGTCGAATCGGCCCGACGCCGCGAAGAGGCGTTGGCGCGCTTGGCCGCTCGTCGGATGCAGCTGCCCGGGCAACACTCCGCCACCTGGCCGGCACCTGCGACCCAGAGTCGTCGACCGCTGCTTCGTGAGGTGAAAGTTCCTGTGTCCGAAGATGATTCGATCGAAGATGTCGCCACGGTTGAGACTTCGGCGGGTGCCGATTCGCGGGTACGCACCGATCTGCCCCGGCCGGTCCTTACCCCACGCGAGGCCGAGGTTCTCCGAACCTGGCTGCTCGTCGACTCCAAACCCGCTGTGGGGCAGGAACTTTTCATCTCGCTGGGCACCGTCAACACCCATCTCACCCGGATTCGTACGAAGTACGCCGAGATCGGCCGCCCCGCACCAACTAAGGCCGCGCTTGTCGCCCGTGCCGTGCAGGACGGGTTGATCTCGCTCGACGAGCTGTAGTTCGCGGGTGCGTCGGTGTCGGCGGGAGTGGTTGCACCCGCGACGACACGGTAGGCGATACTGAAGACGTGGCAACCATTGAAGAAATCCTGCAGGTTGAGGCGATAGAGGCCGACATCTATCGTGGGCCGTCTTTCCCCTCCCACCTGCGTCGCACCTTCGGTGGACAGGTTGCCGGTCAGGCTCTGATTTCGGCTACGCGTACGGTGCCGGATGCGTTTCACGTCCACTCGCTACACGGCTATTTTCTACGACCCGGTGATCCGGACGTGCCCGCGGTCTTTCTCGTCGACCGAATCCGCGACGGCAGGTCCTTCGTCACCCGACGGGTGACCGGGGTGCAGCACGGCGAAGCCATCTTCACGATGTCGGCCTCGTTCCACATTCTCGATGACGAGGGCATCGAACATCAGGACCGAATGCCACCCGCCCCCGACCCTGATGGACTGGTCAGTCGCGTCGACGAGGCACCCGAGCATCTGACGGCGGTTCTGCGCGAATGGGAGAACTTCGACATCAGGGTGGTGCCGCGCGACCAGCTCTCGACGTCGGATTACTTTGCGGCACAACAGCGAGTGTGGTTTCGCTACCGGCACCGACTGCCCGACGACCAGGTTTTCCATGTCTGCACATTGGCGTATATGTCCGATATGACGCTGCTCGGATCGGCCAATGTCATCCATCCCGGCATTCACCCGCAGGGAGCGTCCCTCGACCACGCGATGTGGTTCATGCGCCCGTTCCGCGCCGACGAATGGCTGCTCTACGATCAGACTTCGCCGTCGGCGGGTTCGGGTCGCGCGTTGACGCAGGGACGTATTTTCGACCAGGCCGGCCGAATGGTCGCTGCGGTGACGCAGGAAGGGCTGGCCCGTACCGGTCGTAATCAGACTCTCGAACAGCAGATCGGCCGGGACGCTAGGTGAGTGAACTCGAACCAGCCGGCGTGGCGGCGCGTCCGGTCATTGGGGTATTGGCGTTGCAGGGCGATGTTCGCGAACATATCGCCGCGTTGCATGCGAGCGGTGCCGAGGCCGTGCCGGTACGAAGGGCCGGGGAACTCGACGAGATAGACGGCATCGTCTTGCCCGGTGGAGAGTCGACGACGGTGAGCAAATTGCTGGGCGTCTTCGGTATGTTCGAGCCGCTGCGGGACAAATTGCTCGATGGCCTGCCCGCTTATGGTTCATGCGCGGGCATGATCATGCTCAGTTCCCGGATTCTGGATACCCGGCCCGACGCCCGGCATCTCGACGTCCTCGATATCACTGTGCGGCGCAACGCATTTGGACGTCAGGTGGAGTCATTCGAAGCCGATATCGATTTCGTCGGCATCACCGATCGCCCGGGCGCGGCCAAGATGCGCGGAGTGTTTATTCGGGCGCCTTGGGTCGAGGAGGCCGGTAACGGCGTTCGGGTGCTCGCGCGGGTGCCCGTCGCCGGGAGCGAAGCGAGCGGGACGAATGTGCCCGTCGCCGGGAGCGAAGCGAGCGGGACGAATGTGCCCGTCGCCGGGAGCGAAGCGAGCGGGACGAATGTGCCCGTCGCCGGGAGCGAAGCGAGCGGGGCGGCTAGTGCTGCCGGGCGAATCGTTGCCGTTGAGCAGGGCAATGTGATCGCGACATCGTTTCATCCGGAGGTGACTGGCGACCGACGGGTGCACGAATACTTCGTCGCTAAGGTACGTCGGTAAGATCACAGAGGTTGATGCGCCGCGAGGCGTTGAAGGTCGGGCCCGCCAGCGTCGTGCGGGTGCCGAAGACGTGTGCGAGGGAAGGCTGTAGCGCGATGAGTGGACATTCCAAGTGGGCCACGACCAAACACAAGAAGGCGGCCATCGATGCCAAGCGCGGCAAGATGTTCGCGAAGTTGGTCAAGAACATCGAGGTCGCGGCCCGTACCGGTGGTGGTGACCCCGCTGGCAACCCCACGTTGTACGACGCGATTCAGAAGGCGAAGAAGTCGTCGGTTCCCAACGACAACATCGAACGTGCCCGCAAGCGCGGCGGCGGTGAAGAGGCTGGCGGCGCCGACTGGCAGACCATCACCTATGAGGGGTATGGCCCCAATGGTGTTGCGGTACTGATCGAATGCCTCACCGACAATCGCAATCGAGCGGCGGGCGAGGTCCGAACCGCGATGACTCGCAACGGCGGCAATATGGCCGACCCCGGATCGGTCGCGTATCTGTTCACTCGCCGCGGCGTGGTGACCCTGGAGAAGGGTGATCAGACCGAGGATGACATCTTGATGGCCGTGCTCGATGCCGGTGCCGAGGAGGTTAACGACCTCGGCGATACTTTCGAAGTTGTCTCCGAGCCAACAGATCTCGTCGCGGTACGCACCGCGCTGCAGGAGGCCGGCATCGACTACGAGTCCGCCGAAGCAGACTTCCGTGCATCGGTCGAGGTGCCGGTCGACGCCGATGGCGCGCGTAAAGTCTTCAAACTGATCGATGCCCTCGAGGATTCCGACGACGTCCAGAATGTCTACAGCAATGTCGACATCAGCGACGACGTGCTCGCCGAACTCGACGCGGACTAGCGACACAACCTACTCAATCTTGGACAATCTGCCGTCGCGACGGCAGATTGTCCTTGCGTCGGCAGATTTGGGTGCGTCCGGATATGCAGTGCGTGTTGCTGCCGGTCGCTGTCGCACCCACCCGCTAGACTCTCGAACAGCTGTTCGCTTTGGAGTCGTCGGAGGTGTGGTGTGCGGGTCATGGGTGTTGATCCCGGCCTAACCAGGTGCGGTATCGCTCTCGTCGAGTCGGGTGCGGGACGATCGGTTGTCGCGCTCGACGTCGATGTGGTGCGCACGCCATCGGATATGGATCTCGCGGACCGGCTGCTGGCGGTACATACCGCGGCGGTTCACTGGATCAATACGCATCACCCCGACGTCGTCGCGGTCGAGCGGGTGTTCGCGCAGAACCAGGTGTCGACCGCGATGGGGACCGCGCAAGCCGCGGGAGTCGTCGCACTCGCGGCGGCGCAGAACGAGATCCCGGTTCGATTCCACACTCCGTCGGAGGTCAAGGCCGCGGTGACCGGTTCGGGTAGGGCGGACAAGGCGCAGGTGACCTCGATGGTGACGCGAATTCTCGGGATGCAGACCAGGCCGCGGCCAGCCGATGCCGCTGACGCGCTTGCGCTGGCGATCACCCACTGCTGGCGCGGGCCCATGCTGGAACGGATGGCTGAGGCCGAACGTCGAGCGAAAGCGGCTCAACGTCATCACCAACAACGCATCGCGCAGGCGCGTGCAGCGGCTCAGGAGGTACGAAAGTGATTGCGGCAGTGAGAGGTCCGGTCATGGACGTCGCGCTCGACCACGTCGTCGTCGACTGCGCCGGTGTCGGATACCGGGTGCTGGTGACCCCGCCGACGCTGTCGTCGGTACATCGTGGCGCGGAGGTGACCCTACTGACCGCGATGATCGTGCGCGAGGATTCGATGACGCTGTACGGCTTCACCGATCCCGAGTCGCGCGATCTATTCGGGCTGTTGCAGACGGTGACGGGCGTCGGGCCGAGGTTGGCGATGGCGACTCTGGCGGTCCTGGAACCGGAAGCATTGCGCCGGGCGCTGTCCGAGTCGGATGTGAAGGCGTTGACCACGGTGCCGGGTATCGGTAAACGGGTGGCTGAGCGGCTGGTCGTCGAATTACGCGACAAAGTGGCCGCCGTGGCATCGTCCGGGCTGCCCGGATCGATCGCCACCCCAGTTGGATCGGTGGCCGAGCAGGTCACCGAAGCGCTTGTGGGACTTGGCTTTCCGCTCGCATCGGCAGAGAAGGCCGTCGCGGCCGTGCTGGCCGAAACGCCGGAGGCCGACTCCGCGCTCGCCTTACGGGCGGGACTGTCAATGCTGGGTAAGGGGAGTAGTCGCTGATGGACGTCGCACCTGACGACGACACCTGGTCAGATCGCACGGTTAATGCGGGTCGAGTCAACTCCGATGGTGATCTCGACGCTAACCTGCGCCCGAGATCGCTCTCGGATTTCATCGGTCAGCCTAAGGTGCGCGAACAGCTCGAACTGGTTCTGCATGGCGCGAAGGGGCGCGGAGGCACCCCGGACCACATCCTGCTATCGGGTCCACCGGGCCTTGGCAAGACGTCACTGGCAATGATCATCGCCAGTGAGATGGGCTCCGCCATCCGCGTCACCTCCGGCCCCGCGCTTGAGCGGGCGGGTGACCTGGCCGCGATGCTCTCGAACCTCATCGAGGGCGACGTGCTGTTCATCGACGAGATTCATCGGATCGCGCGACCCGCCGAAGAGATGCTGTATCTCGCGATGGAAGATTTCCGCGTCGACGTTGTGGTCGGAAAGGGGCCGGGGGCTACCTCCATTCCGCTCGACGTCGCGCCATTCACGCTGGTAGGAGCCACAACACGGTCCGGCTCGTTGACCGGCCCGCTGAGGGATCGCTTCGGTTTCACCGCGCATATGGAGTTCTACGAGACGTCGGAATTGGTTCAGGTCCTTACCCGCTCGGCACGGATTCTCGGTATTGAGATCGACGCGGTGTCGGCGGCGGAGATCGCCAGCCGCTCGCGTGGCACGCCGCGCATCGCCAACCGGCTGCTGCGTCGAGTGCGCGACTTCGCTGAGGTACGTGCCGACGGCATTATTACCGTCGCGATCGCACAGGCCGCACTGCAGGTCTACGACGTCGACGAACTCGGGCTCGATCGGCTAGACCGGGCGGTATTGGGTTCGCTGGTGCGCGGATTCGGCGGGGGACCGGTCGGTGTGTCGACGCTGGCGGTCGCGGTCGGCGAGGAACCGGCGACCGTCGAAGAGGTGTGTGAACCATTTCTCGTCCGCGCGGGCATGATGGCTCGAACACCTCGCGGTCGGGTCGCTACGGCGGCGGCCTGGCATCATCTGGGGTTGACGCCGCCGGCCGGCGCGCTGAACGCCAGCTGGGGCGTGCGGAGCCGCGAAGACCAGACGACCACGCTATTCGACGACGACGTGTAGTACGCCTGACAGGGCGCATGCGACATCATCGGTGCCCGTCATGGCACACTGGAGTCCGTGCACAACGCATGTCGTTGTCGTATGCCCTGACTCCAACTGCTTGAGGACTGATTAGAACATCATGGGTTCGGAACTACTCTTCCCGATTCTGCTCGTACTGCTGGGCGGGTTCATGTACCTCAGCATTCGTAAGCAGAAGAAGCGCATGGCCGAGGTCCAGGAGATGCAGAGTTCGGCGACCACCGGCGCTCGTGTCCAGCTCACTTCGGGTCTGTACGGCACCGTGATCGATACCAACAGTGACAGTGTCGACGTGGAGATCGCTCCCGGCGTCGTGACCCGCTGGAACAAGCTGGCCATTCGCGAGGTCGTGCTCACCGAGGACGCTGCCGCCACCTATCCGGGCGCTTTGCTCGATGAAAACGACGACGAGGCAGATGAGGACACCGCAGTCGACGGTCCGAGCCTGATCAAAGACGCTCCCGAGGATGGGTCGTCGGACGTGCCGTCGCTCGAGAAAGACACGACGGACAAGCCAGCCGACGAGAAGTGATTGGTCGGTATTGACTACCCTGGCGCCAACCGGCGTCACCGGATAGTCGCTGACCTGCGACTATCGGCACAAAATCGGACGCCCCTAGCGATGCTGTCCGTACCGAGGAGACCTGAACAACCGTGACTACTCCCCGCCGGGCAACGGCAAAGCGGTCCGCGCCGGGCCGCGAAGTTCCACCGTGGCAACCGCTGCTCGCCTTCTTCGTTCTATTGGCCGTGGTTTACGGTCTGATCGCGTTTACCGGCGGCGGGTCGTTCGAGCCGAAACTTGGCATCGACCTGCAGGGCGGCACCCGAGTCACGCTGACCGCGCGGACCGAGGACGGCAAGAAGCCGACCAAGGAGCAGCTTGATCAGGCAAAACAGATCATCGAGACCCGTGTCAACGCGCGTGGTGTCGCTGGGTCCGAGGTCGTCATCAATGGTGACAATCTGATCATCACGGTTCCCGGGGAAGACGGCAGACAGGCACAAACGCTCGGTCAGACCGCGCGGCTCTATGTCCGGCCGGTAGAGGGCTCTGTCCCGGCGACGCCGCAGAAGGCAAAGCCGCCCGCCCCCAAGAACACCGATACATCGGTATCCGAGGAGACGGCACGCCAGATCGCCGAGCAGCGGAAGTTGCGACAGGCTCCGGCGAACGCCACAGAGGCGCGACTGGCCGAACTGCGAGCGCAGATGACTAAGGTCGACTGCTCAACGGACTCCAGCGATCCGCTTCTGGGTAACGACCTCTCTGATCAGTATCTGGTCTCCTGTTCCCAAGACGGCAAAGAGGTCTATCTGCTCGGGCCGCAGATAATCGACGGTCGTGACGTGAAGACGGCGTCGTCGGTGTTGTCATCACAGTCTGGTCGCTGGGTAGTCAACGTCGAGTTCAAGGGCGCCGCTCGGGATTTCTGGCCCAAGTACACCGGTCAGAACACCGGCAAGCAGACAGCGTTCACCCTCGATTCGCGGGTGGTGTCGGCGCCACAGATTAACGGTGCCATCACCACGCCGAGTACTGAGATCTCGGGCAACTTCACGCAGACCGAAGCCGACGACCTCGCGAATATTCTCAAATACGGTTCGCTGCCGTTGTCGTTCAAGTCGTCTGACACCGAAAGTGTTTCCGCGACACTGGGATTGGCTTCGCTGAAAGCCGGTCTCATCGCTGGCCTGGTTGGTTTGATCGCCGTCGCGATCTACGCGTTGGCCTATTACCGCATGCTCGGTTTCTTGAGTATCGCGTCGTTGATTCTGGCCGGCGCGATGGTCTACGGCATCATCGTGCTGCTCGGTCGGTGGATCGGATTCACCCTTGACCTTGCCGGCATCGCCGGTCTGATCATCGGTATCGGTATGACCGCAGACTCCTTCGTTGTGTACTTCGAACGCATCAAGGACGAGATACGCGACGGTCGCACATTCAGATCATCGGTGCCGCGCGGTTGGGTCAGCGCCCGCCGAACCGTGTGGACGGGTAACGCCGTCAGTTTGATCGCCGCCGTGGTCATCTACGCGCTGGCCGTCGGAGAGGTCCGAGGCTTCGCGTTCACGCTCGGCCTCACTACGATCCTCGACGTTGTGATCGTCTTCCTGGTCACCCATCCGCTCGTGGTCCTGGCGACCCGTTCGGAATTCCTGTCACGTCCGAGTGTCAACGGTCTGGGCGCGGTCAGCGAAGTGGCCCGCTCTCGACGTGAGGCGCGTCGCAAGGCAGTCGCGCGGCACGCCGCCGATCAGAACGCCGCGGCGCAGAACGAGGGGGCGAAGCGATGAGTTTCTCCAGCAAGGGATTTGAATCCAACGACAGCCTGACCGGTCGCGCGGGCGGCAAGGGTAAGAACCCCCCGCCGCGGGTTCCGATCAAGAAGACCGGCCGCCGCGCACGTCAGCCCCTTGAGGCCGCCGCGGGTGAGGCGGGCACCGAAACGGCTGTCGAGAATCCCTCGGTTGACGCGACGTCGGAGCTGTCCGACGCCGAGGTATCACCCGCGACGTCGGCACCCGACGCGGATTACGTCGCCGACGAGCGTCGCTCATTCCTGTCCCGGTTGTACACCGGTACCGGCGCGTTCGAGGTCGTTGGCAAGCGGAAGATGTGGTACATCGTCACCGCGGTCATCATCGCGATTTCGATCCTGTCCATCGCGACGCGACAGTTCACCTTCGGTATCGACTTCGAGGGTGGCACCCAAATCTCAGTTCCGTCGTCGTCGGCGGTGACCACCGAGTCGGTATCCGAAGTGTTCTCCACGGCGCTCGGTGAGTCACCCGAGTCGGTGCAGACCGCCGGAACCGGCGCTAGCCAGACCATTGTCGTGCGCACCGAGACATTGT
The DNA here is from genome assembly GCF_000241305.1 of Gordonia effusa NBRC 100432. Classification (GTDB taxonomy): domain Bacteria; phylum Actinomycetota; class Actinomycetes; order Mycobacteriales; family Mycobacteriaceae; genus Gordonia; species Gordonia effusa. The sequence goes on along the minus strand of NZ_BAEH01000050.1, from coordinate 45,968 downwards.
CGCCCGATGAGAACCGCAACATCGAAAATGCCTTGGCAGCCAAATTCGGCCCGGAACTGACCCGAGCCGAAATTTCGGTGTCGGATGTCAGTTCCACCTGGGGCCGGGAGATCACCGAGAAGATGTTGATCGCCTTGGCGGTCTTCCTGCTGGTGGTCACGGTGTACATCGCCGTGCGGTTCGACCGTGAGATGTCGATCGCCGCGTTGGTGTCATTGTTCTTCGACATCGTCTGTACCGCCGGTGTGTACTCGCTTGTCGGTTGGGAAGTTACCCCGGCGACCGTCATCGGTCTGCTGACCATTCTGGGCTTCTCGTTGTACGACACCGTCGTGGTATTCGACAAGGTCGCCGAGAACACTCGATCGGTGTTGTCGACGACCCGACGTACCTACGCTGAACAGGCCAACCTCGCCGTCAACCAGACGTTGATGCGTTCGATCAACACCACGGTTATCTCGGTGCTGCCGATTATTGCGCTGATGGTGATCGCGGTCTGGATGCTGGGCGTCGGCACGTTGAAAGACCTGGCGCTGATTCAGTTGGTCGGCGTCGTGGTTGGTGCCTACTCCTCGATCTTCCTCGCGGCACCGTTGCTGGTGACGTTGAAGGAGCGTCGCGACGACATCGGTAAGCACACTCGGCGAGTACTCGAGCGGCGTGCGCGCATCGACTCCGGCGAGCCGGTGGCCGCCGCTGCGGTTGTGTCGGGTGACCGTTCTGCGGCTCGCAAGTCGGGCAGCGCCGCGAGTCCGGCCGGAAAACGTCGTCGGGCACGTTAACCTCACTGACGTGCACAGCATTTCAAAAGGCCGACGCGGTCGTCGTGCGTTGCGCGCCGCGACCTTCGCGGCGAGCGTGGTCGCCGGCCTGGGTCTGGTGACCGCGTGCGGTGATGACACACCGCCGACGATTAACTACCTCGTCGATGCTCGGATCAGTACCTATAACCCGAATACGGTGTCCGGCAACGCCGACGGCGTGTTGATGGCGTTCGCGCGGGTGCTTCCTGGCTTCAGTTTTCTGGGGGCATCCGGTCAGGTCATTCCCGACCACGACATCGGTACCGCGAGTGTCGTACCGGGGCCGTCACTGACCGTGCGCTACGACTTCAATCCCAAGGCGGTCTTCTCCGACGGGGATGCGATCACCTGCGACGACCTGCTGTTGTCCTGGGCGGCGCAGAGCGGACGATTTAGCGACTTCGCGCCGGCCACGACCGCCGGGTACCGCGATATCGCCAACGTCGACTGCACCGCGGGCGCTCGCACCGCGACGGTCACCTTCGCCAAAGGCCGCGATTACCGCGACTGGCTTGGGTTATTCGGCGCAGGCACATTGATGCCGAGTCATGTCGTCGCGCGTCAAGCTGGCGTCGCCGATGTCGTCAAGCCGATACAGTCCAACAATCGCGATGTCATTGCGAAACTCGCGAAGGCCTGGAACACCGGGTTTACATTGCGTCCCGGGGCGGTAGATCCCAAACTGCTGGTGTCGTCGGGGCCGTACAAGGTCGATTCATTCACCAGCGAGGGAGGTTTGGTCCTCACCCGCAACGAGAAATGGTGGGGTGATCCGGCGAGCACCGACCGGGTCGTCGTGTGGAGTACATCATCACCGGAAAATTTTCCGGGCGGGTTCGACGTCGTCGACATCGCCGATGGGACTCTCGCCGAGCGCGATGGCAAACCGGTAGCCGATCAATTGCGGCCCGCGAATGTGAAGGTCGCTGATCCCCGCCGTGCGTTGGGAGTCGACGAAATCGTCCTGAGTACCAGTGGAGTGTTCGCGAATGCCGTTGCGCGACACGCATTTGCGTCATGTGTGCCCCGCGACGACCTCACGCGCAGATTCGGTGCCAGTGCGCAGCTATGGAATTTGCGGTTCCTGTCACCGGCGGACACGCTCGGTTCGGCGATCAACGGCGAGTTCGGCAAGCGGTATCAGCGCGCCGACCTGCCGCGAACGCGGCAACTCGCCGCGCAACGACCGCTGAAGATCCGACTGGCATATCGCGGGCGCGACAGCCGGAATAAGGCGATGGTCGCCGCGATCGCGGAATCATGTAAACAGGCTGGGATTACCGTGACCGACACCGCGTCGCCGACAACGACGGTGGGCGACCTCGGCCGAACCGTCGACGGGCTAGTTCTCACGAGCGGTGTTAGTTTCGCCGCGGCCGGTGCCAACGATTCCGCCCGAACTAGCTATCAATTGCGCGGCGGCGATCCGCTGAATATCGGTGATTTCCGCGACCCGCCGACCAGCGCGGCGATCGACCAGCTCGCGGTCACCGTGAATGCCGAAGACAGGTTGCGGCTGGCACGCTCCATCGAGACGGCGGCGTGGCGCGAGATGGCATCGATCCCGTTATTCGCGACGCCGCGTCAGCAGGGATTGGCGCCGTCGGTCGGTAGCGTCGTACCGAGTGCCGCGCGTAGCGGAACCGGCTGGAATATGGACCGCTGGAAAGTGAGCAAGCAATGACCGACGCGACGACCGACTCACTGGCAGCGGCGCGCGCGGCAATCGATACGCACACTCGGCTGGTGCCGGACTTTCCCAAGCCGGGCGTCGATTTCAAGGATCTGACGCCGGTGCTGGCAGATCCCGCCGGGCTTGCGGCGGTGGTGACCGCGTTGACGCATGGCTGCGGCGAGATCGATTTGGTCGCCGGCATCGACGCACGTGGCTTCCTGCTCGGCGGGGCCGTCGCGCGGGAACTGGGTGTCGGCGTGCTTGCGGTGCGTAAGGCGGGCAAGCTGCCGCCGCCGGTTCATGCACGGACCTATGACCTGGAATATGGCACCGCCGCGTTGGAAATACCTGCCAGCGCGATCGCGTTGGAAGGACGTCGGCTGTTGCTGGTCGACGACGTACTCGCCACCGGCGGAACCGTTGTAGCCGCTGCACAGCTGCTCATCGGAGCCGGCGCGACAGTGTCATCGATCGCGGTCATCATGGAACTGGTGGGTCTCGGCGGGCGCGCCGCGGTGGGACGTGAACTGGGCGAAGCGACCGTGGTCCACGCCCTTACGACTGACTGAACTATGCGAGACTAAACTTGGTTCGCTATCACTGAGGAGGTTCATCGTGACTGACACGTCGGATGTCTCCTCGGCGCGCACCGATAAATCGGGCGCCGCGCCGACCGAACCCGCGGTCACGACCGGGGCGGGCGCGCAAATCGCGGCAACCACCTCGACGTCGCGCCGGGTGCGCGCTCGGCTTGCCCGCCGGATGACGGCCACCCGCTCGACGGTGCGGCCGGTGCTCGAACCGCTGGTCACGCTGCATCGGGAGATCTATCCCAAGGCCAACACCGCACTGCTCGAACAGGCTTATGACGTCGCGGACGAGCGGCATCAGGGGCAATTCCGGAAGTCCGGCGACCCGTACATCACGCATCCGCTCGCGGTGGCCACCATCCTCGCCGACCTCGGCATGGACACCACGACATTGGTCGCCGCACTACTGCACGACACCGTCGAAGACACCGGCTACGGCCTGGACGAACTCGAATCAGATTTCGGGCCGGAGGTCGCTCATCTCGTCGACGGTGTGACCAAACTCGACAAGGTGGCATTGGGCAGTGCCGCCGAAGCCGAGACCATCCGCAAGATGGTCATCGCGATGGCGCGCGACCCCCGCGTATTGGTCATCAAGGTCGCCGACCGGCTGCACAACATGCGCACAATGCGATTCCTGCCGCCGGAGAAGCAGGCGCGTAAGGCCCGTGAAACGCTGGAAGTCATTGCGCCCCTTGCTCATCGGCTCGGCATGGCCACGGTTAAGTGGGAACTCGAAGATCTCGCGTTCGCCATTTTGCATCCCAAGCGCTACGAGGAGATCGTGCGTCTGGTCGCCGATCGGGCGCCGTCGCGCGACACTTATCTCGCCCGGGTGCGCGCCGATATCAACAACGCCCTGAGCGGTTCACGGATCACTGCGACCGTCGAGGGACGGCCGAAACACTATTGGTCGATCTATCAGAAGATGATCGTCAAAGGTCGTGAGTTCGACGATATCCATGACCTCGTCGGCATGCGCATTCTGTGCGACGAGGTGCGTGACTGTTACGCCGCCGTCGGCGTGGTGCATTCGCTGTGGCAGCCGATGGCCGGCCGATTCAAGGATTACATCGCGCAACCACGCTATGGCGTCTACCAGTCGCTGCACACGACCGTGATCGGCCCCGAGGGCAAACCGCTGGAAGTGCAGATCCGTACGCGCGATATGCACCGCACCGCGGAGTTCGGTATCGCCGCCCACTGGCGGTATAAGGAGAGCGGTTATAAGTCGAAAGGCAAGGGCGCCAAGCGCGCCGAGTCGGCCGAGATCGATGACATGGCGTGGATGCGTCAACTACTCGACTGGCAGCGTGAAGCCGCCGACCCGGGCGAATTCCTCGAGTCTCTGCGTTACGACCTCGCCGTCAAAGAGATTTTCGTGTTCACCCCCAAGGGCGATGTGATCACTCTGCCGGCGGGTTCGACGCCGGTCGACTTCGCCTACGCCGTGCACACCGAAGTCGGGCACCGGTGTATCGGCGCCCGCGTCAACGGGCGGCTGGTGGCGCTGGAGCGCACCCTCGACAACGGTGAAGTGGTCGAGGTCTTCACGTCGAAGGCGCCCAACGCCGGGCCGTCGAAGGACTGGCAGGGTTTCGTGGTGTCGCCCCGCGCCAAGGCGAAGATCCGGCAGTGGTTCGCTAAGGAACGGCGCGAAGAAGCGCTGGAGACTGGCAAGGACGCCATCGCGAAAGAGGTACGTCGCGGCGGACTTCCGTTGCAGCGCTTGATGAGTGCCGATTCGATGGCAACTGTCGCCAACGAATTGCGCTATGTCGATGTGAGTGCGCTGTACTCGGCGGTCGGCGAGAATCAGGTGTCGGCCAAGCATGTAGTCTCGCGGCTGGTCGCTTTGCTCGGCGGTATTGACGAAGCCGCCGACGAAATCGCCGAGCGGTCAACGCCGTCGAATATGCCATCGCGCCCACGGCAGGGAGGCGACGCCGGTGTCGTGGTCGAGGGCGTCGACAATGTGTTGATCAAACTCGCCAAATGCTGTACCCCGGTGCCCGGCGACGAGATTCTCGGATTCATCACGCGCGGCGGCGGCGTGAGCGTGCACCGGACCGATTGCACGAATGCTGGTTCGCTGCAAGGACAATCGGAGCGATTGATCGACGTCGCCTGGGCGCCATCGCCGTCGTCGGTGTTTCTGGTGGCGATTCAGGTCGAAGCACTTGATCGGCATCGGCTGCTGTCCGATGTGACCAAAGTACTCGCCGACGAGCGGGTGAATATTCTCTCGGCATCGGTGACCACGAGCCGCGATCGGGTCGCCGTCAGTAAGTTCACCTTCGAGATGGGCGATCCGAAGCACCTGGGTCACGTGCTCAATGTGGTGCGCAACGTCGAGGGTGTCTACGACGTCTATCGGGTGACGTCAGCGGCGTAGCGTCACTGGAAATGTCCCCGTGGTGGGCGCAGACGGCGATATAGCGCCTGCGCCCACCACGGGGACATTTCCAGCAGCAGACCTAGCTGATCGTCGCGGTCTTGATGTCGACCGGCAGCTTGGGGGCGCCTTCACCCGGCTGGTCCGGCGACGTCGGGACGACGCCGGCCTTGGAAACCTTGTCCAGCACCTTAAGTCCGGCGTCGTCGACCTTGCCGATCACCGAGTAGTTGGCCGGCAACTGGCTATCGCTGATGACGATGAAGAACTGGCTGCCGCCGGTGTTCGCCGAACCCGACTGCGGGTTGTTCCGGTTGTAGACCGCCACGGTGCCGCGCGGGTAGATGACGTTCTGATCGCCGGCCATTGGGTTCTGCGACGGACTCGGCTTCAGGTCGGTCGGTGGCTCATCGGGGCTCGACCAGCCCGGGCCGCCGACACCGATCTTGGTCGGATCACCGCATTGCAGGACATTCAACGTCTTCGACGTCGTCATGCGACCGCACGACGTCTGGTCGAAGAACGAATTGAACGTCACCTTTGGATTCGACTTCAGCGCGGCCTTGTTTTGAGTCAGCGCGATGATCGCGTCGGTATTACACGGCGCACCGGCCCGGTCGAGGGTGATCGGGATAAGGCCCTGACTGGTGTTGAGCTGCCATGCCGCGGTGCCCGACTTCAACTGCTTGGCGTCGGGCTTGGGTGAGGTGCGCTCGAGCGGCCGGGCCTGGGCTGCCTGCCGCTGCGCTTCGTCGATCTGCTTCTGGTAGTTCGCACGCTGATCGGCCGGGACGTTGGCGGGCACCGTCTTCGGCAGATTATCGAGCGGATTTTCCGCCGCGGCATATGTGCACGAGGTCCAGCGGGCGGCTTCGCGGTCGTCGAGAATATTCTTCACGACGATGGTAGTGACAGTGGCGACCACCGCCACGACGACAGCGGTTGACACCGACGCGATGATGATCTTGCGCCTGCGGGCCTGCTGGTGCTCGTGTTCGAGGCGCTGCTCCAGTTTGGCCTTGGCGGCCTGCCTGCGCTCTTCGTTGGACGGTGCTGCCGAGGTGGGCTCGGACGCATCCTGTGGCTTGTCCAGGTCGATCTTGTCTTCCTGGCCGTCGTCATTCGTGGACACGCTGGCGGACCCTCCTGAAAACCTGTGAGTTGAAAACCGTGCTACGTCGAGAAGCCAGTCTGCCAGTTGAACCTGTGAACGTCTCACAGCGGGTGTCTTCGGTGCGTTGACGCCGCGGGATCGGGGCATGTGGAAGGTCGGCCGCGCACCCTGCGACAATGGGAGTATCACTTTCCCGCGGGGCACTGAAATGGAGCGATGCTGTGCTGATCACCGGATTTGCCGCCGGCATGTTCTCGACCAATTGCTATATCGTCGCCGACGCCCCAGGCGGAGACGCTATCGTCATCGATCCCGGGCAGGATGCCGCGCCGCAGGTCGACGCGATGCTGGCCGAACATTCGTTGACCCCGGTGGCCGTGCTGTTGACGCACGGACACCTCGATCACACCTGGAATGCCGCCGACATCTGCGATAAGTACTCCATTCCCGCATATATCCATCCCGACGACCGGGAGATGCTGGCCAATCCGGGGATCGGATTGGGCCACGCGTTGGCGCCATTGATCGGTGAGCTGGTGTTCCGTGAACCGGAGAAGGTCATCGAGTTCGTCGATGGCGAGGATGTCGACGTCGCCGGGCTGCGGTTCAGTGTCGACTTGGCGCCCGGCCACACTCGCGGATCGGTGCTACTCGGCCTCGACGTACCGTCCGAAGACCGAACTGACCCAGCGGCGGCCCGCGTGTGTTTCTCCGGAGACGTGCTCTTCGCCGGTTCGATCGGGCGCACCGACCTTCCCGGCGGAAGCCATCAGCAGTTGCTGGATTCCATTGCCGCCAAACTACTTCCACTGCCCGACGACGTCGTGGTGCTACCCGGTCATGGACCTCAGACCTCGATTGGCGCCGAGCGCGCGGGTAATCCATTTCTGCAAGATCTGGTGGCCGGGGGAGCTACCACCAACAATATTCCGAAGAAGGGACGTAACGGACTGTGAGCGCGGAGTTTCAGGCGCCGAAGGGTATTCCCGACTACTACCCGCCGGCGTCGGCGGATTTCGTTCGGGTACGCGACACGTTGACCGAGGCGGCCAGCTTGGCCGGCTATGGGCATATCGAATTGCCGATCTTCGAGGACACCGGCCTTTTCGCCCGCGGCGTGGGGGAGTCGACCGACGTGGTGTCCAAGGAGATGTACACCTTCGCCGACCGTGGTGACCGCTCGGTCACCCTGCGGCCAGAGGGGACCGCGGGTGTGATGCGCGCGGTGATCCAACACGGCCTCGACCGCGGCCAGTTGCCGGTGAAACTCGTCTACGCCGGTCCCTTTTTCCGTTATGAGCGGCCGCAAGCCGGTCGGTACCGTCAGCTGCAACAGGTCGGCGTCGAAGCGATCGGCGTCGACGATCCCGCACTCGACGCCGAGGTCATCGCGATCGCCGACGAGGGGTATCGACGGCTCGGATTGTCGGGCTATCGGCTGGAACTGACCTCGCTGGGCGACGACGAGTCGCGTCCGCGATATCGGGAAGCGTTGCAGGAGTTCCTATTTCGGCTCGATCTGGACGAGGCGACGCGCAAGCGTGCCGAGATCAACCCGCTGCGGGTCCTCGACGACAAGCGGCCCGAGATTAAAGAGGCGACGGCCAACGCGCCGCTGATGATCGACTATCTCAGCGATTCGGCACGTGAGCATTTCGAGGTGGTGCGCAAACTCCTCGACAACGTCGGAGTGGCGTATGAGCTAAATCCGCGGTTGGTGCGCGGGCTCGACTATTACACCAAGACCACCTTCGAGTTCGTCCACGATGGTTTGGGTGCGCAGTCCGGCATCGGCGGTGGCGGACGCTACGACGGTTTGATGCGTCAGATCGGCGGAAAACAAGATTTGTCGGGTATCGGTTTCGGTCTCGGTGTGGATCGAACCGTCCTGGCACTGCAGGCCGAGGGCGTCGAGCAGGCGTCGCCGGCGCGTTGTTCGGTCTTCGGTGTCCCGATGGGCGCCGACGCGAAGACGGAGTTGGCCGGCGTCGCCGCGAAGTTGCGCGCTGCCGGTATCAGCGTCGATCTGGCCTACGGTGACCGTGGACTCAAAGGCGCGATGAAGGCTGCCGACCGATCGGGCGCGCACCTCGCGTTAGTGCTCGGTGATCGCGAACTGGCCGATCGTCGGGTTGAGGTGAAAGATCTGAAAACCGGTGAGCAGCAGCAGGTTTCGCTCGACGACGTCGTAGCGTCGGTGCAGGGCTTGCTGGAAGGGTAGGGGCCCGACCCCCACTCGCAAACCCGACCCCACTCGCAAACCCGACTTGCGCGGACATACCCGACCCCGAAACCGAGTCGGGAACGTCCGCGCAAGTCGGGTTTGCGGATGGGGCGGGAGCGCTAGCCCAGCTCGTCGCGCAGTACGTCTAGCGTCACACCACCCAGACGCAGTGCGCGGGTGTGGAATTCGCGCAGCGTCCAGTCGGGATGCGCGGCCAGCGCCGCGTCGCGGGTCTGTTCCCAGACGCGCTGCCCCAATGCGTACGACGGTGCTTGGCCCGGCCAGCCGAGGTAGCGGTCGAGTTCGAAGCGCAGCACCTCACGGTCCATCGCGACGGCATCGGTGAGGAACGCCCATGCCTTGTCGGCGTCCCAAGTGCCGCCGCCGACCGACTCGGGAGCCGCAAGACCGCAGTGCACGCCGATATCGACCACCACGCGCGCCGCTCGAAGTCGTTGGGAGTCAAGCATTCCCATCCGGTCACCCGGATCATCGAGCCAGCCCAGATCGCCCATAAGTCGTTCGGCGTAGAGCGCCCAACCCTCGCCATGTCCCGAGGTAAACGACGCCAATTTGCGCCAGTCGTTGAGTTCTTCGCTGACCACCGCCGAACCGAGCTGCAGGTGATGGCCGGGCACGCCCTCATGGAAGACCGTCGTCGATTCGAGCCAGGTGTGAAAGACCTTCTGACCGGCCGGAACTGACCACCACATTCGGCCGGGCCGACTCAGATCGGCCGACGGCTGCGTGTAATAGATTGCACCGGTCGACGACGGCGCGAGTCGACATTCCAAGCGGCTCAACCGATCCGGAAGGTCGAAATGAACTCCGGAGAGAGCCGAGACTGTCCGATCCGACAGCTCCTGCATCCAGGCGACGAACTCCTCGCCGGAATCGATCTGATAGCGCTTGTCCGCGTTGAGAATCGCGATGGCCGCAGCGATATCACCCTCTGCCCCAAGCTGATTGGCCACCTCGCGCTGTTCGGCAATGATCTGCGACAGTCGGTCGAGCCCAAACTGATAGGCCTCGACCGGATCGACGTCGGTTCCGAGGTAGGCGGGCAGGTGCAGCAGGTACCGATCCCGGCCAATGCCGTCGGCATCGACGCCGGACTCCAGTCCGGCGCGCAATCGTGTGCCGAGCCCGCCGAAGGCAGCGGCAGCCGCGTCGAGCGCATCCGACGCGGCACCGCGCAGCGCATCGTCGGCGAGGATCGGTCGGGTAGCGACGGCGATTCCGTCGGCGGCCGAATCGCTTTGCGCCGCAACCAATCCGATTTGACGCCGGGCGAGCGGCGGTCCGGTCGCGAACCGATGGTCGAGACCGTCGATGATGCTGTCGACACAGGCTGGAATGGCTCGAAGTCGCTCCACGAATATTTCGCGTTGCTCGGCGGTGTCTATCGGCAGGAGATCGAACGAATCGCGCACGGCTTGCAGGGGAGAGGCGATGACATTGAGTGTGCCGACCGATTCCCCGGCGTCGAACAGTGCGAGCTGGCGCCCAAGGGTCGAAACCATGGTGGCGACGGTGACGCGATCGACGTCGTCGATGACGGTGGTCGCCGACAACTGTGCGATCGCGTTGCGTGCCACGTCAGCCAGTTCGGCGCTTGCGGTCGGGCCGAAATCGGTGAGCAGATGGTCGTATCCGGCTATGCCGGCTTCGGTGGCGAACAGCGGGTCGAGACGAGCTGTCGTGGCGAGGTAGTCGTCGGCGATCGCGTCAATCGCGCTGCGCGGATGTGTCATCTATAGGTCGTTGGTCGCGAAGGTGTCGCAGCGAGATGGGTCGCCGCCTTGGTAGCCGATGGTGAACCACCGTTGACGCTGAGTAGCCGAGCCGTGGGTCCAGCCTTCCGGATTGGAATTGGCGCCCTGGATGGTGTCGTCGCCGATTGCCTTGGCGGTCTGGATGACCGAGGCGATCTGATCGTCGGTGAGTGGCTCGAGCATCGCATTGGGACCTTTGTCCGCGTGGTAGGCCCAGACCCCGGCGAGGCAATCTGCTTGCAGCTCAACACGTACCGATCCCGACTTGGGACCTTGCGATCCCATGCGCTGGCCCTTGCGAAGCGCTCCGGTGAGGTTCTGGACGTGGTGGCCGTACTCGTGCGCGACCACGTATTCCTGGGCCAACGGACCGTCGCTGCCACCCATTTGCTTGAGTGTCGCGAAGAATGACGGATCGAAATAGGCGGTCTGGTCGGCGGGGCAGTAGAACGGGCCGGTCGATGACGACGCCGCGCCGCAGCCGGTGTTGACTGAATTGCTGAAGATTTTGGTTTGCGGAGGGCTGTAGCCCTGCATTTGCTCGGCCCACACCTTGTTCACGCTATTGACAGTCGCGGTGATCCGGCAGATGTCGTCGGTGTTCGCCTTCTCGATGGTGCACGACCGGATGTGTTCGTCGATCGCCGACTGAGAGGAGTTGTTGCCGGCCGGAGCGCCCGTGCCACTTCCGCCGGTGATGTCGCCCGGATTGATTCCGAATAACAACGCGACAATCGTAATGATCAAGCCCGCGCCACCGCCCAACGCGATGCGGGTGCCGCCGCCCCCGCCACCACCACCGCCGGAAACGGTGCTGGTGTCCAGCGGTCCACTGCCCTGAAAAGTCATGGTGCTCCTGTCGCGAAGAATCAGCGGTTGTAAGCATAGTGCTGGTGGGTCGGCCGCGGTGGGAAGCGGTCGATCGCTGTCGAATAGGATGAGCAGCGCAAACTCTCATCGTGTTCGGAAAGGACAATCAGTGCTCCGCACCCATCTCGCAGGTTCGTTACGCCGGGAGAACGCGTCACAGACCGTGACCGTTGCCGGCTGGGTCGCTCATCGCCGTGATCACGGCGGTGTCGTCTTCATCGACCTGCGCGATAATTCGGGCCTGGTTCAGGTCGTATTCCGCAATGAGGCCGTCGCCGAGGCCGCCCACCGCCTGCGCGCCGAATATTGCGTCGCGGTGACCGGCGTCGTGGAAGCCCGCCCGGAGGGCAGCGAAAACCCGAACCTCCAATCGGGTGCCATCGAGATCAACGCGGTGAGTCTGGAAGTCCTCAACGAGTCAGCGCCGCTGCCGTTCCAGCTCGACGAATCACCCGGCGAGGAAGCTCGACTGCGTTACCGCTATCTCGATCTGCGCCGTGAAGGACCGCATAAGGCGCTTGTGCTGCGGTCGAAGGCGAACGCCGCCGCCCGTGCGGTGCTGGCCGACCATGACTTCACCGAGATCGAAACTCCGACGCTGACTCGCTCAACGCCCGAGGGCGCTCGCGACTTTCTGGTTCCCGCGCGGCTGCAGCCCGGCACGTTCTACGCGCTGCCGCAGAGTCCGCAGCTGTTCAAACAGTTGCTCATGGTCGCTGGGATGGAGCGTTACTACCAGATCGCGCGCTGCTACCGCGACGAAGACTTCCGTGCCGATCGTCAGCCGGAGTTTACTCAGCTCGACATCGAGATGAGCTTCGTCGACCAGGACGACGTCATCGCACTCGCCGAAGACATTCTGGTCGCGTTGTGGAAGCTGATTGGCGTCGAGATTTCCACGCCGATCCCGCGGATGACCTACGCCGACGCAATGCGTCGCTACGGCAGCGACAAGCCCGACCTTCGCTTCGACATCGAACTGGTCGAATGCACGGAGTTCTTCGCCAACACGCCCTTCCGGGTGTTTCAAGCTCCCTACGTCGGTGCCGTCGTTATGTCCGGTGGCGCTTCGCAGCCGCGTCGTCAACTCGACGCCTGGCAAGAATGGGCCAAGCAGCGCGGCGCCAAGGGGCTCGCGTATGTGCTTGTGCAAGAAGATGGTTCGCTCGGCGGCCCGGTCGCCAAGAACCTCTCCGACGACGAGCGCGCGGGGTTGGCCGCGCATGTCGGAGCTCAGCCGGGTGACTGCGTGTTCTTCGCCGCCGGTCCGGCCAAGGCGCAGCGTGCGCTGCTCGGTGCGGCTCGCGGTGAGATCGCAGCTCGGCTCGGCCTCATCAACGACGACGACTGGGCATTCACCTGGGTCGTCGACGCCCCGTTGTTCGAGCCCGTAGAGGATGCCCAAGCCGGCGGCGACGTAGCCGTTGGGTCCGGCGCCTGGACCGCGGTGCACCACGCTTTCACCTCGCCCAAGCCGGAATCCCTTGAGGTACTGGAGTCCGATCCCGGTGCGGCGCTTGCCTACGCCTACGACATTGTCTGCAACGGCAACGAAATCGGTGGTGGATCGATCCGTATCCATCGTCGTGATATCCAAGAGCGCGTTTTCGAGATCATGGGAATTAGCCACGACGAGGCGCAGGAGAAGTTCGGCTTCCTCCTCGATGCCTTCGCGTTCGGCGCACCGCCGCACGGCGGAATCGCGTTCGGCTGGGACCGCATCACCGCACTGCTCGCCGGGCAGAATTCGATCCGCGAGGTCATCGCGTTCCCGAAGTCGGGTGGCGGCGTCGACCCGCTCACCGCTGCTCCCGCGGCAATCACCGCGGCTCAGCGCAAAGAGTCGGGGATCGACGCCAAGCCCGGGGCCAAGAAAGAGTCATAGCGGTGGTTCCGTACATCCACCTCGTTTCTGCGGATGCACCCCGGTGAATAGCCAGGGTGGATCCACGCAAACGAGGTGGATTGTCGTGAGGGGTGTCCAGTGAATGTCCCCAGATACGACGAACTAGCCGATGTCGACGGCAGTATTCGGGCGCATTGGAAACCGATCGTCGAACGGTACGCGCGACTCGGCGATGCTGGTTTGCGGCGCGCGGATCAGCGGTTGCGCAACCTCATCGACGACGACGGCATAACGCACATCACACCGGCCGACGACTCGACCACACCGCGCCGATGGGAACTCGACTGTGTCCCACTGCTTGTCGACAGTGAGTACTGGTCGACGGTCGAGCGTGGCGTGCAGCAGCGAGCCCGCGTACTAGATGCCCTGCTCGCCGACGTTTACGGCGAGCAGAGAATGATCGAGGCGGGCGTACTGCCGCCGGAGTTGGTCTATGGCCATCCGGGCTATCTGCGCCGGGCGGTGCGCCATGCCCGGACTCATGCGCACACGCTAGTTATGTATGCCGGCGACGTCGGCCGTACTCCTACCGGCGAGCTAGTCGTCTATGCCGACCGTGTCCAGGCGCCGTCGGGTATCGGTTACGCGGTTGCCGACCGCAAGTTGATGGCTCGGGCACTGCCCAACCTCGTACAGGCGTGTATGCCGCGACCCTTGACCGCATTCGTCGCGGCTCTACGGCTGGCATTGGTCGACTATGCGCCCCCGGGTGTCGAGGACCCGATGGTCGCGGTACTGGCGCCGGGCGCTCAGTCGGAATCGACGTTCGATCAATCGTATCTTGCTGCGGCACTTGGCTTTCCGATCGTCGAGGCAGTTGACCTCGTGGTCCGCGACGGCGCCGTCTATATGCGCTCGCTCGGCAAACTCAAACGGTTGGACGTGATTCTGCGTCGCGTCGACGCTGATTATGCCGACCCGCTCGATCTGCGTGCCGATTCGCGGCTGGGTGTCACCGGACTCGTCGAGGCGGTCGCCCGCGGTGCCGTCACCGTCGTGAACACACTGGGCAGCGGGGTGCTGGAGAACCCGGCCCTGGCGGGATACCTTCCGGCGCTTTCACGGGCGTTGCTCGACGAGGATCTGGTCCTCGAGTCGGCGCCGACACTATGGGGAGGTGCGGCACACGAACTCGACGGGTTGCTCAGCGGCCTGCCAACGATGACGACCACGAATTTTCGGACCGCTGAGCAGTTCGCGGGACCTGGCCTGACCACGGCTCAGCTGACGACGTTGCGCGAGCGGATCACCGCGACCCCATGGCAATGGGTCGGTCAGGTCCGGCCGGACTTCTCGGTCGCGCCGTCGGCGACGCCGGCGAGACCCGGGCGTGCGGGAGCAAGTCTGCGCGCGGCGCCGGTCAGCTTCCGGGTATTCGGCATCGCGCAGGGAACGGGGTATGCGGTGATGCCGGGCGGTCTGGGTTCCGTACTTGCCGACAATACGGTCGGTGACATGAATTCTGTTGCCGCAAAAGATATTTGGGTTATCGCCGACTCCAGTTCCGCGTCGGCCGACGACGCTATCGGACGTCGGGTATCCGGTACCGGATCGCTGAGCGCGGGGCAGGACATTGCCTTCGTGTCCGATACGGTGTTCGCCTCATCACCGCGCGTGCTGTCGGATCTGTTCTGGTTCGGCCGGTACGGCGAGCGCGCCGAATCAACCACCCGGATGGTGCGAGTCGCGCGCGAACGATATGAGGACTTCCGGTATCGCCCCTGGATGACCGGTGCCGCGTCGATCCCGCTGTTCCTCACCGCGGTAATCGCGGCTACCGGACCGGCGGGTGCGACACGCCCGGCGCCGGCACCCGACGATGCGAACGAGGCGGTTGTCATCCTGCACACGCTGACTGTCGATCGCACGACGTCCGGTTCGGTGGCGTATGCCGTTGATCATCTGTCGAGGGCGGCCCGCGCGATCCGCGACCAGTTGTCGACGAGTACGCCGATGGTGCTCGGCACCATCGGCCGGGCACTCGATCAACTCGTGACATCGTCGGCGACCGATCCCGAAGCCGTCGATCTGGGTCGCACCCACGATGACGTTCTGCGGGGATTGCTGGCCCTGTCGGGTTTGCAGGCCGAGTCGATGGTGCGCGACCCGGGCTGGCAGTACATGGATATCGGTCGCCGGGTGGAACGGGCGCAGATGCTCGCGACGTTCACCGCGACGGTATTGGCCGAGCAGCATGATCCCGACGTTGACGTTGGGCTGATGGAGGCCTACTTGACCGCCAACGAGTCGGCGATTATCTACCGGAGGCGCAATCGCGGCGTCTTCCGGCTAGCCGCAGTGCTCGCGGTGCTGCTCTTCGATGACGCGAATCCGCGGTCGATGATCTATCAGCTCGCAACGCTGCGCACCAATCTGACGACGCTGCCCGACGCGGTGCGCTCGGCCGCGGGCGAGCGTGTCGTCGAAGAGGTGATTACCGCATTGCGTCGAATAGATCCGGTGGACCTCGCTTCGGTTGACGACGCTGGCCGGCGCAACGACCTCGTCGTTCTCCTGGAAACGGTCGGCGCCGGGATGCGCGAGCTTACCGACATCCTGGCGCGTACGCGCTTCGCCTATCCGACACACACCCAACCCCTGTGGGGAACGGGATCGAAGGTCCGGTCGTGACCGGCCCGGAGGCCAACGCGCGCCGCTATCGCGTGACACATCAAACGCGCTACGACTATGGCGACGTCGTGACAAATTCCTATGGTCGTTGCCACCTGCAACCGCGAGCTTTACCCGGCCAGCGCGTGCTCGACGCGCAGGTAACTATCGACCCGCATCCCGACGACGTTTCCACTGGAATCGACATCTACGGCAACACCGACAACTATTTCCAGGTACGTACCCCGCACCGGCGCCTCGAGGTCATCGGAACTTCGACGGTTGAAGTTGATCCGGTCGACCAGCAGTTGTTGACGTCGTCGTCGGCGCGGGCACCGTGGGAATTCGCGCGACCGTCGGGACGTAGCGGCGCACGCGCCGTCGAATATCAACTCGACCTCTATCCGCCGGAGATCACCGCGTCGGTGCGTGACTACGCCTCGAAAGTCTTTGTCCCACAACGGCCGTTGATCGAGACCATCGTCGATCTGAACGGCCGGATCTTCGAGGACTTCACCTATCGGTCCGGATCGACCGAGATCAGTACCAAGGTCGATCGGGTACTGGAATACCGCGAAGGCGTGTGTCAGGACTTCGCCCGCGTCGCGATTGCTTGTCTGCGGTCGCAGGGGCTGGCCGCCCGGTATGTGTCCGGATATCTGGCAACCGATCCGCCGCCGGGGGCCGAACGCGTTTTCGGCGCCGACGCCTCGCACGCGTGGGCCGCGGTGTGGCTGCCGGGTGACCGGTGGATCGCCTTCGACCCAACGAATAACGTGCTGGTTGGGGAGCGGCACATAACGGTGGCATGGGGGCGTGACTATGCCGATGTCCCGCCCTTGCGCGGCGTGATCTTCAGCGAGTCTACGAACAGCAAGATCGACGTGTCGGTCGACGTCACTCCGGTCTCGACGCCGCAAGTGAACGCGTAATCGTGAGTCCTCCGATCGCCCGACCGTTACCCGTTATGCCGTGAAGTTGGGTAGGTTAGAGGCAATGACTGTTCTTGCTGACAATCACCTGTCCGGCGCGGTTGACGCGGCCGAACGGCTGCTTACTACTCGTGCGGGGGCACCGGTGTCACTTGCCGACGCCGAGGATCTCGGGGGTAGCGGCCGGACCACGGTGGTACGCGCCCGAGTTGCGCAGAATCCAGTATCCATGGATCGCACGTTGGTGATCAAATCGCTACCCCCACATGAGGATCCGCGCTCGTTTCAGCGTGAGGTGGTGTCGTATCAGTATGTGACGGCGCTGCCAAATGAATCGCGGCCCGGCCCGCAGTTGATCGCTTCTGACTACGACCGCCGCCTGTTGGTGCTATCGGACCTCGGCAATGGTCAGTCGATGAAGGATTTGTTGTCGGGTACCGACGTCGTCGCGACGTCGCGGGCGGTGTCGGCGTGGGGACAGGCATTGGGGCGGATGCACGCGGCGACGCTCGGTGGCGAAGAGGATTTCGCGGCACTGTTGCGGCGCGGCAACGGGAAAGTCGGCGTAAGCGACGACGTCGGCGAGCGCTGGGCACGTTTGGCGACGAGTTCGGCGGCGTCGGCCGCGGCTTTACTCGATGTCGAGTTGCCCGACGCGGTCGCGCAGATGCTTGAGGCGGGGTGTGAACTATTCGCCGGAGGCGACCACCGCGCATTCAGCCCATCCGATGTCGGCCCGGAAAACATCCTGCTCAATGACGACGGCGTCCAGTTCATGGACTACGAATGGGGCGGGTTCCGTGACGCCATGCTCGATATCGCCTATGCCGTGGCTACGTTCGGCCAGCATCTGTCGACGATCAATCTTGGCCGTCGAGCCGAGCTGGAATCGGCATTGGTCGACGCGTGGCGCTCGGAGGTCGAGGGAATCTGGCCGCGGCTACGAAATGACGACGAACTCAATTCGCGGCTGCTGACCGCTTGGCTGTTGTGGTCGTGGTTATCGACGGTGTGGATGTTGCCCGAGGGCACCTTCGATACCGATCCCGCGCCGTTGCCCGGTGGCATTGTGGAAGACCCGGCGTCGGTGCTCTCGCATGACTGGGCCCTGCACAGCAACGACCCGCGGGTGATCGTCGCACGCTGGACCGATCTCGCCGACGCCGCGGCCCGTTCGGGCGAGACACAGGTCGCCGAGTTCGCCTCGTCGGTTGGGCTCGCATTGCAGCGCGCCTGGTTGAGCTGACCACCTGGGCTGACGAACCAGCGATGGATAGTCTTTTCGATCCGGTTCCGAGCGCTGCGACGCCGCCGCTCGGCCCGCCCGACGGAGCGGACGCTCCGCTCGCGGTCCGAATGCGGCCGCAGACACTCGACGACCTGATCGGTCAAGAGCACCTGCTTACCGCGGGGTCACCCCTGCGACGGCTGATCGCCGGTTCGGGAGCGGCGTCGGTTTTGCTCTACGGTCCGCCGGGAACCGGCAAGACCACGATGGCGTCGCTCATCTCGCGAGCTACCGGCGGCCGGTTTGAGGCGTTGTCGGCATTGTCGGCCGGGGTGAAGGAGGTGCGGGCGGTCATCGACGTTGCGCGCCGACGGCTGATCGCCGGACAACAAACGGTGCTGTTCATCGACGAAGTTCATCGGTTCTCTAAAACACAGCAGGACGCACTGCTCGACGCGGTGGAGAACCGGATCGTGCTGTTGGTGGCGGCAACTACCGAGAATCCGTCGTTCTCAGTGGTCGCACCGCTGCTGTCTCGTTCGTTGGTCCTTCGGCTACAAACGTTGTCGGAGAACGATATTCGTGAAGTTTTGGCTCGGGCGATCGCTAGTCCGCGCGGCCTGAACGGTGCGTTGGCGGTGAGCGACGAGGCACTTGATCATCTGGTTGCCGTCGCAGGCGGGGACGCGCGTCGTGCGCTGACCGCACTGGAAGCGAGTACCGCGCCATATCTCGACGACCTATCGTCCGACGCTGACGATGTGCCGGTGGTGGGTATTGCCGACGTCGAGCAGGCAATTGATCGTGCGGCCGTGCGTTATGACCGTGACGGTGATCAGCACTACGACATCATCAGCGCGTTCATTAAGTCGATCCGTGGCTCTGACGTCGATGCCGCGCTGCACTACCTCGCCCGGATGATCACCGCGGGCGAGGACCCGCGGTTCCTCGCCCGCCGGCTGATGATCCACGCCTCGGAGGATGTCGGGATGGCTGACCCGACTGCCCTGCAAACCGCGGTGGCGGCGGCGCAGGTGGTCTCCCTGGTGGGTATGCCGGAGGCCAAACTCGCACTCGCGCAGGCAACGATTCATCTCGCGACCGCGCCGAAGTCGGGGGCGGTGACGTCGGCACTAGGCGCGGCGATGGCTGACGTGGCGGCTGGCAAATCCGGGGCTGTGCCACCGCACCTGCGGGACGGACACTATGCCGGGGCCGAGAAACTCGGCAATGCGGTTGGTTACAAATTCCCGCATAACGACCCCGATGGTGTTCTGCCCCAACAGTATCCACCTGACGAGCTGGTCGGCGCCGACTACTACGAACCGACCGAACGGGGCTTTGAACGCGACTTGGTTACCCGTTTGCCGCGGCTGCGCGCAATCGTGCGCCGCTTGCGGTAAGGCGCGGGTCGCGCTCACGTCGTCGGCGACCGCAGCCGCTGATGTGGCTGGCGGTACGCTAGAGGTCTTGACTTGTCGTTAAAACCCCTAGAAGGACCCCCAGAGTGCAAACGCATGAAATCCGCAAGCGATTTCTGGACCATTTCATCCGAGCCGGTCACACCGAGGTGCCGAGTGCGCCGCTGATCCTCGACGATCCCAACCTGCTGTTCGTCAACGCGGGAATGGTGCCGTTCAAGCCGTACTTTCTGGGCGCGCAGAATCCGCCGTATGACCGCGCGACAAGTGTGCAGAAATGCGTGCGCACCCTCGACATCGAAGAAGTCGGTATCACCACCAGACATAACACCTTCTTTCAGATGGCGGGCAACTTCGCCTTCGGCGACTACTTCAAACGCGAGGCAATCGGGTTCGCGTGGAGCCTGCTGACCGACAGCGTGGCAGACGGCGGCTACGGCATAGATCCGCAAAAACTTTGGCCCACAGTCTTTCTCGACGATGATGAGGCTTTTACCATTTGGCGCGACGAGATTGGCGTGCCGGCCGAGCGTATTCAACGAAGGGGAATGGCCGACAACTATTGGTCGATGGGCGTGCCCGGCCCGTGCGGCCCGTGTTCGGAGATCTTCTACGACCGTGGCCCCGACTATGGCGTCGAAGGCGGTCCGGAGGCCGACGAGGACCGCTATATCGAGATCTGGAATCTCGTGTTCATGCAGAACGAACGCGGCGAAGGCACCACGAAGGATAACTACGAGATCCTGGGGCCACTGCCGAAGAAGAATATCGACACCGGTATGGGCATCGAACGTGTCGCCTGCCTGCTGCAGGGCGTCGATAATGTCTACGAGACCGACCTACTCAAGCCGATTATCGATGTCGCGGCGTCGTTGACCGGCAAGCCGTACGGCGCCGGGAGCGCAGCGAGCGGGCCGAATGATGACGGCGCCGGGAGCGCAGCGAGCGGGCCGAATGATGACGGCGCCGGGAGCGCAGCGAGCGGGCCGAATGGTCACCACGCGAGTCACGAGGACGACGTTCGATTCCGTGTTATCGCCGACCACACGCGTACCGCTGTCATGCTGATCGGTGACGGGGTGTTGCCGTCCAACGACGGCCGCGGATATGTGCTGCGGCGACTGTTGCGCCGCATTGTTCGTTCGGTCCGCCTGCTCGGTGCGACGCAGCCCACGATGCGCGAGTTCGTATCGGTCGGCATCGACCTCATGTCGCCCGCCTATCCCGAGCTCGCCGATCAGCGTGAGCACATCCTCACCGTCGCGGTAGGCGAGGAGGCGGCGTTCTCCACCACACTCGTCGCCGGGTCCAAACTGTTCACCGACGCCGCGGATGCGACGAAAAAGGCATCGCGCACGCAGATCAGTGGCTCGGATGCCTTCGCGCTGCACGACACCTATGGATTCCCTATCGATCTGACGCTGGAGATGGCGTCGGAGGCGGGACTGACCGTCGATCGCGATGGATTCGCCGAACTCATGGCACAGCAGCGCACTCGCGCCAAGGCCGATGCCACCGCACGGAAGTCGGGACACGCCGACCTCTCGGTGTATCGCGAATTCGTGGATCGCGGTCCTACCGAGTTCACCGGCTTTGACGAACTCGTCTCCGATGCCCGGGTGCTCGGCTTGGTGGCTGGCGGGCAGCGGATCGCCCAGGCGGGTGTGGGACAGGAACTCGACGTAATCCTCGACCGGTCGCCGCTGTACGCGGAGTCGGGTGGTCAGATGGCCGACGTCGGGTCGATTACCACCGGCGCCGGGGTTCGCCTACGCGTCACTGACGTCCAGAAGGTCGCCAAATCGGTCTGGCTGCACAAGGTGGTCGTCGACGAGGGCGAGATCGTCGAAGGTGATGAGGTGATCGCCGCCGTCGACGCATCGTGGCGTCACGGCGCGACTCAGGGCCACTCCGGCACCCATATGGTGCACGCGGCTCTGCGGCAGGTCTTGGGGCCATCGGCCACGCAGGCCGGGTCGTTGAACCGCCCGGGTTATCTGCGGTTCGACTTCCACTCGGCCAAGCCGCTGTCGGAGTCGCAACGGTCGGAGATCGAAGAGATCGCCAACTCTGCCGTTGAGGCGAACTACCCGGTTCGGACTTTCGAGACCGGGCTGACCGAGGCCAAGGCGATGGGCGCGATGGCACTCTTCGGCGAGAACTACGGTGACGTGGTCCGGGTTGTCGACATCGGTGGTCCATTCTCGATGGAACTGTGCGGCGGCACTCACGTGGCGTCGTCCGCGCAGATCGGGCCGGTCACCGTGGTCGGCGAATCGTCGGTCGGCTCGGGCGTGCGCCGCGTCGAGGCATACGTGGGCATGGATTCTTTCCGCTACCTGTCCAAAGAGCGTGCGTTGATGGCCGGTTTGGCGTCATCGCTGAAGGTTCCGTCCGCCGAAGTGCCCGACCGCGTCGAATTGTTGGTCACCAAGCTGCGTGACGCCGAGAAACAACTCGCGAAACTGAAGGCCGAGGCAGCGGGTGCGGCTGCGGCCGGACTGATCGATTCCGCGGCTACCGTTGGCGACACACTCGTTGTCTCCGGTCGGGTCGCCGACGACATCGACGGCAACGGCCTGCGTGGATTGGCAACCGAATTGCGAGCGAAGGTCGGTGACCGGCCGGCCGTCGTCGTGCTGTTCTCGGTTATCGGCGACGGCGGCAGCGCGGCGAAGGTGCCCTTCGTCGTCGCGACCACCGACGCCGCACGTAAAGGCGGGTTGAAAGCGGGCGACGTTGTGAAGGAAATCGCGCCACTGGTCGGTGGACGCGGTGGGGGTAAACCGGATCTCGCGCAGGGGTCCGGCGACGACGTGACTGGCATCGACGCTGCGCTGGCCCGAGTAGCGCAACTTGCCGGACAGGCTGGGTAGCCGGGTGACCTGGGTCCGTGGTCGGCGACTGGGCATCGACGTCGGCACGGTTCGAATCGGTATCGCGGTATGCGATCCCGATGGCATTCTGGCAACGCCGGTCGAGACCGTATCGCGGTCGCGCGGAAAGACCCGCGGAAGTGACCTCGATCGGATCGCCGAGCTAGTCGACGAGTACGAAGCAGTCGCGGTCATCGTCGGATTGCCGCGAAATCTCGCCGGTGAGGAGTCGTTCGCGGCCGATGCGGTCCGCGCCTTCGGAACTGAGATCGAGGCGCGAATATCCCCAGTTCCACTAGAGTATTTCGACGAACGAATGACCACCGCGAGTGCGTCGCGTGCGTTACGTTCAGCGGGAGTAAGTGCGAAATCGGCACGCTCGGTGATTGATCAGGCGGCGGCAGTCGCTATTCTTCAGGGGTGGTTGGACTTTGCCCGATGACGGGGTTAGGCATGTCGATTGGTATCGACAAGCCAAAAATTGAGATGCGCAATTGTGAGAATGCGGGGTTTTTGTCGGTGATCGCCCGGTGAGTTCTGACAACGAGTCCGACCGGCCGCACAGTCGTCATCGCGGCGGCGCCGACGACGCCGATCGTCGGCGGTATTTCACCGAGATCGATCCGGCGGCTCGCCCGAATACCCGACATCGGCGCAGGCGCCTCGACGGTGACACTTCGGTGCCCATCTGGCAGACCGGCCAAGTGCCACGCGTTGACGACGTCGTCGATGCCGGCACCGGACGGGTGCTGCCTCAGCGTATAGAACCAGGCCAGCGCGTTGACTCGCCCCAGCGCTTCGATTCGGCGCCGCCCGCACCCGAACCCGCGATTCGGCCGAGCCGGCAGGGGCAGGTTCGCGAACCCAACATTCGACGGCATCAACCGACTTCCGCGGAGACCGCGGCGACATCGTCGTTTGCCGACGACATCGCCGACCAGCAAATCGCCGACCAGCAGAGCGTCGATGATCGGTTCACCGAAGATGTGGCCGACATCCCCGATGTGGACGATGCCCAATCGGTTGACCTCGCGCCCGTCACCCATCACGCCTATTCGGCGGTCGATGACACCGTCGAGCCGGCCTATCCGTTCGATGATGTCGACGCATCGGATCATGACGCGCCTGATCGACGCAGACGTCGCACCGTCGTACTCGCGGCAGTGATTGTCTGTCTGCTTGTCATGGTCGGCGGCGTCGGCTACTACGGATTACGATTCTTCGGCGTAGTCGGAGCAAGTGATTACTCGAATGCGCAGGGCACCGGCGACGTACTGGTCACGATTCCCGAAAATTCGACGCTGCGCGATTTCGGACGAATTCTGACCGACAAAGATGTCGTCGGCAGCGTTAAAGCGTTTACCCGTGCCGCCGACGGAAAGATGTTGTCGGCGGGTATCTATAAGATGCGGACCCAGATCCCGGCGTCGAAAGCGGTCGCCATGCTTGCCGACGACCAGTGGAGTTATCGGGTGGGCCGTGTGGTGATACCGGAAGGCGCGCAGCTGGACTCGAAGAAGGGTATCGACGGCAAGGTCACTCCGGGTGTTTTCCAGCGGATCGCCGAGGCAACGGCGACAACAGTGAATGGTTCTAAGGTCGGCCCGACCATCGACGAATTGGCGACGGCAGCGGCGAGCGCGTCGCTGGAGGAGCTCGGAATACCGCAGTGGGCGAAGACCGAGGTCACCGCACTGAATGGCGATCATCGTCGCATCGAAGGGCTTATCGCCCCGGGGACGTGGGAGTCGATCGACCCGTCAGCGTCGGCGACTGACATTCTGCGTCAGTTGATAACCGATAGTGCTCGCCAGTACGAGCAATGGGGATTGCTGAGTTCTAACGATTCCGGCCTGAGTCCTTATCAGACACTTGTCGCGGCGTCGGTGGTGGAACGCGAAGTGCGAGAAGCCAATGATTTCCCCAAGGTGGCGCGAGTCATATTGAACCGTCTGGCCGACGACCAACGTCTCGAGATGGACTCGACGGCCAATTACACCGCTGCGATAACCAATATCGATGTCCACGGTGATGCGTACAACTCGGATAACGAGTGGAATACCTACCGTGTGAAGGGGCTGCCTCCGACGCCGATTGCGACGGTTGGAGTGAAGGCGCTGCAAGCTCTGGAACATCCCGCACCGGGAAAATGGAAGTATTTCATCACCGTTGATAAGGCGGGTACCACCTTATTCGCCGATGACTACGCCGAGCATAAGAAGAATCGTGAGAAGGCCTGTGAGAATAAGTTCCTATCGGTTGGGTGCGGTTAAGCGACTATGAGGGCAGCCGTACTCGGTAAGCCAATTAGCCATTCTCGTTCGCCAGATTTGCATCTGGCCGCCTACGCGGCGCTTGGCCTTGTTGGATGGACCTACGAACGACTCGAATGCGACGCGGATAGTTTGCCCGCGTTAGTTGACGGCCTTGATGATTCCTACGTCGGACTTTCGGTGACTATGCCGGGCAAGTTCGCAGCATTGCGATACGCGACCGAGGTTTCCGACCGCGCGGCGCTCGTCGGGTCGGCGAACACTCTGGTTCGCACCGAACGCGGTTGGTATGCCGACTGCACCGATATTGACGGCATGACTGGCGCATTGACCGAAATCGGTGCGGACTTCGCGGTACGACCGCGCGCGGTAGTGATCGGTGCGGGCGGCACAGCGATGCCGACTCTGGCGGCACTAGGCACCGCTGGTGTACGACATCTGACTGTTGTCGCCCGTGATCGCGATCGCGCGCTTCGGACCTTCGAGGTCGCCGATGAATTGGGTATGGCGGTGGATTACCTGCCATTCGAGGCTTCGCCGGCGCTGACCGATGCCGCCGTCGACGCCGCGGTCACGATATCGACGGTGCCCGCCGCGGCATCGGCGACTATCGCCGCGGCGATAGCGCCGGCCGAGCGAGTCATCGACGTCATCTACGCACCGTGGCCGACGCCACTGGCCGACGCCGTCACCGCCGCTGGCGGAATCGTGGTCGGCGGATTGGTGATGTTGCTCAATCAGGCTTACCGCCAGGTCGAACTGTTCACCGGTTTGCCAGCCCCGAAGGCGGCGATGGCAGCCGCACTCGACGACTCGCGGTAACCGTCCACAGCACCTGTCGCCATCCCCAGCGAACGGCCGAATGCCTTCTGGGCGCCGTGAATCCCGAGATCGCGACGCCATGATCGATCACGTGGTGGAATCGGTTGCCGGAGTTGGCATCGCGCTGTGGTTGCTCGCTCTGGCCGGCGTTGATGCCCGCACGATGCGATTGCCCAACAGGTGGACCCTTCCCGCGCTGGTGGCGGTATCAGCGGCGGGGATCGGTGACGTCACCGGTGGTGATCCGACCACGCTCATCGCCGCGTGTGTCGCGATGTCGCCCTATCTGACGACTTTCGGGCTCGGGCACTGCGGCGCCGGGGATGTGAAATTGGCATATGTGCTCGGCGGGATAGTGGGTGATCCGCTCACGGCCTTGGTTCTGGTCTTGCTGGCGCAGGTGGCGATGATCATCGGGCCGTCGAGATGCCGGGACTCCCGCTGGGTTCCACATGGTCCGGCGCTGGTCGGCGCGACGATACTCGTCGCGGGCTGAGGGATTTGAGGCAATCGTGGCACCTCGTGCGAAGGTGAGTTGCTCGGCCGGCAGGGCGGATGCGGATGTCGGGGACTCGGCATGGAAGAATTGAGCACTGTGTTGCGCTGGATAACTGCCGGAGAATCGCATGGCCCCGCCCTGATGGCGATGGTCGAGGGGATGGTCGCCGGGGTGCGGGTCACCTCGTCCGATATCGCCGAACAATTGGCCCGACGTCGTCTTGGCTATGGGCGTGGCGCTCGGATGAAATTCGAGGCCGACAAGGTCACCGTGATCGGCGGTTTGCGGCATGGGCTGACCCAGGGCGGTCCGGTGGCTATCGAGATCGGAAATACCGAATGGCCCAAGTGGGAGCAGGTCATGTCGGCCGACCCCGTCGATGACGCCGAGTTGGAGGGCAGCGCACGTAACGCGCCGCTGACTCGTCCGCGTCCTGGACACGCTGATTACTCGGGCATGCTCAAATACGACTTCGATGACGCTCGTCCGGTACTCGAACGTGCCAGCGCACGAGAGACGGCCGCTCGTGTGGCCGCGGGCACCGTCGCGCGGAACTTCCTGCGCCAGGTATTGGGCATTGAGGTTGTCTCCCATGTCATTTCGATCGGAGCGAGCGCGCCGTACGATGGTCCGCCGCCGACGATCGACGATCTGCCGGCCATCGATGAGAGCCCGGTTCGGGCATTCGACGCGGCCGCGCAAGCCGATATGATCGCCCAGATCGAGGCGGCGAAGAAGGATGGCGACACGCTCGGCGGAATCGTCGAAGTGGTCGCCACCGGAGTGCCGGTGGGGCTCGGCTCCCATGTCAGCGGGGAGACGCGCCTCGACGCGCGACTGGCCGGCGCGCTGATGGGCATTCAGGCGATCAAGGGTGTCGAGGTTGGCGACGGTTTCACCACCGCCCGACGTCGAGGTAGCGAAGCACATGACGAAATGGTGCCCGGTCCCGACGGAGTCTTGCGTTCGACGAACCGTGCCGGTGGCCTCGAGGGCGGAATGACCAACGGCGAATCGGTGCGCGTACGTATCGCGATGAAGCCGATTTCGACGGTGCCGCGTGCGCTGGCGACGATCGATATGTCGACCGGCGAGACGGCCGCGGCGATCCATCAGCGGTCGGACGTGTGCGCCGTGCCCGCTGCGGGTGTCGTGGCCGAAGCGATGGTCGCGCTGGTTCTCGCGCAGGCGGCGCTGGAGAAATTCGGCGGCGACTCGGCGGGGGAGACCGCGGACAATGTGACGCGTTACCGCGAGCGTATCGCTGCCCGACCGCCCCGGCCATGACGCCGATCGTCGTACTGACTGGGTTCATGGGATCCGGTAAATCCACTGTCGGACAAGCGCTTTCGCGGACGCTCGACGTCGATTTCACCGACACCGATAGCGAGTTGGAACGTCAGACCGGCCGCGCGATCGCGGAGATCTTCGCCGACGACGGCGAGCAGGCTTTCCGGACACTGGAATTGGCGACGGTCCGCGATGTTCTCGCCAGTTCGAGCGGGATCGTTTCGCTCGGTGGCGGGTCAGTTACCGTCCCGGAGATCCGTGCTGCTCTCGCTGGACATCACGTTGTGTACCTGGAAATTTCGGCTGCCGACGGATTCGCGCGGGTCGCCGGGACCGACCGTCCGCTACTGGCCGCCGACGACCCTGCCGACAGATATGCCGAACTTCTCGACGCCCGCCGCGATATCTACCGTTCGGTTGCCACGCATACCGTCGACGCCAATGACGCGGTGGACAACCTCGTCACGACCATAATCAACGCGCTGCCCGACGCTGGTGGGCAGGCCGCAACCACAGGAGAGCAGGCATGAGCGAGCCAGTATCGATCACCGTCAACGCCGGTGCGCCCTATAACGTCCTCATCGGTCGTGGGTTGCTCGATGACGTCGCCGCCGCTGCCGCCGGCGCCGATTCCATCGCCATTCTGTATCAGCCGCCGCTGTTACAGACTGCCGAGGCCGTGCGAGAATTCCTGGCGGCCAAAGGGTTTGACGCACATCGCATCGAGATCCCGGATGCCGAGGCTGGCAAAGACCTGACGGTCGCCGCATTCTGCTGGGAGGTTTTCGGGCGGATCGGCCTCAAACGCAATGACAAGGTGATCTCACTCGGCGGTGGCGCGGCGACCGACCTGGCAGGATTCGTCGCGGCCACCTGGATGCGCGGAATCGGTGTTATTCATATCCCGACGACGCTGCTCGCGATGGTCGATGCCGCGGTGGGCGGTAAGACGGGAATCAACACCGATGCCGGCAAGAACCTCGTCGGGTCATTCCATGAGCCCGACGCGGTGCTGATCGATACCGCGACACTGGAGACGGTGCCGCATCACGAGGTGGTGGCCGGGCTCGCCGAGGTAATCAAGACCGGCTTCATCGCCGACCCGGTGATCCTCGACCTCATCGAAGCCGATCCCGCGGCGGCGCTGGACACCACCGGGTCTGTGCTGCCCGAACTGATTCGACGTTCTGTTCAGGTCAAAGCCGACGTCGTGTCGGCGGATCTCAAGGAATCGTCGCTACGCGAAATCCTCAACTACGGACACACTCTCGGCCATGCCATCGAACGTCGTGAGCGCTACAAGTGGCGTCATGGCGCGGCTGTTTCCGTTGGCCTGGTTTTCGCGGCCGAACTGGCACGCCTGGCGGGGAGGTTGGACGACGCAACCGCCGACCGGCACCGGAGCATCTTGGAACTGGTCGGGTTGCCGGTCAGCTATGACGCGGACGCCCTGCCTGACCTTCTCGAGACGATGGCCGGTGACAAGAAGAACCGCTCTGGCGTACTGCGTTTCGTCGTACTCGACGGTTTGGCGAAGCCGGCGCGACTAGAGGGGCCGGACCCGAGTTTGATCGCCGCGGCCTATTCCGCGGTAGCCCGCGGCGGAGCGCCGTCGGGTGGGGTCCTGCTGTAGGGGAAACGTCGCCCTTCGCAAACCCAACCCGCGCGGACATTCCCGACCCGAAACTCGGGTCGGGAATGTCCGCGCAGGTCGGGTTTGCGGGCTGACGTGACAATTTGGTTGCGCCCGACGCGCTTTCGTA
Source organism: Gordonia effusa NBRC 100432 (assembly GCF_000241305.1). Taxonomy (GTDB): domain Bacteria; phylum Actinomycetota; class Actinomycetes; order Mycobacteriales; family Mycobacteriaceae; genus Gordonia; species Gordonia effusa. The sequence continues at coordinate 16,902 of NZ_BAEH01000050.1, read as the reverse complement.
TCCCCAGTAGGTTGGTTGGTATGAAGCTATTTCCCGGGGAACGACAGCAGGGCATCCGACAGATCGGTCAGGGTCTTGGCACGCTGGACCGTGAGGTGTTCGAGACCATCGCCGAGTCCCCGAGCCCGCTGCTCGACGGCTTCATGCCGAAACTGACCGCGGCCGCCGACCATTCCAAGCTCTGGCTGGCGATCGCGGCCACGCTGATGGCCACCCGCCGCTCGTCGGTGCAGCGCGGTGCCGGCCGGGGCGTGGCATCGCTGGCCGTGACAAGCTTGGTAACCAACCAGCTGGCCAAGCGGGTGTGGAAGCGGCCGCGCCCCAACGTCACCCCGGTTCCCGTCATCCGGAGGTCGCGGCGGATGCCGACGTCGAACTCCCTGCCGTCGGGTCATTCGGCGAGTGCCGCGGCGTTCGCCGTGGGCGTGGGCCTCGAGAGCGCCCCGGTGGGGCTCGGCCTCGCGTTGCTGGCAGGGATGGTCGGGGTGTCGAGGGTGGCCACCGGTGCGCACTATCCCGGTGACGTGCTGGCGGGTTTCGGCGTGGGCGCGGCGGTCGCGGTGCTCGGCGGCAAGATCGTGCCGCCGATCGTGGAGGCGCGCATCCCTGTCGCCGACCCCCTGCGCATCGACACCCCGCCGCGTCCGGACGGCGACGGCGTGGTGCTGGTCATCAACCCGGCGTCGGGCAGCGGTACCGGGGCGAGGGTCCTCGCTGAGGCTCGCGAAGCCCTGCCGAAGATGGAGATCGTCGAGGTCGGCAAGGACGACGACGTCGAGGATGTCCTCCGCGCGGCGGCCGAGCGGGCAGAGGTTATCGCGATCGGCGGCGGCGACGGCACGGTGGCCGCTGCGGCGGGGGTGGCCCTAGCGACCGACCGTCCGTTAGCCGTTTTCCCCGGCGGCACGTTCAACCATTTCGCCAAGGACATCGGCTGTGACACCGTTGCGCAGACCGTAGCGGCCATCCGCGCCGGCGACGTCAGCTGCGTGGACGTCCTGCGGCTCAACGAGACGGGAACCGTCATCAACACCGCCAGCATCGGTGCGTATCCCACGTTCGTGCAGACCAGGGAGAAGCTCGAGCACAAGATCGGCAAGCCGCTGGCCGGGGCCTACGCCATGTTTCACACGCTGCGGCGGGACGAACCGGTGCGCATCTCCTACGACAACAAGACCCTGCGGACGTCGCTGTTCTTCCTCGGCAACTCGTCCTACCTACCGTCGGGATTCGCACCGGCGCGGCGGCTGCGGATGGACGACGGGCTGATGGATATCCGGATCCTGGAGACCGAGCGTCCCTTCGCCACGGCGCGCATCCTCACCTCGCTGGTGCTGGGCCGCCTAGTTCGCAGCCCGCTCTATCACGAATTGCGGGTGCCCGAATTCCGCTTCACCGCGGTGGACGGACCGACCCTGCTCGCCCGCGACGGCGAACTGTCCGATGAGGTGGACGAAGCCAGCTTCAGCGTGCGCTACCGGGCACTGAAGGTATTTCGTCCGGTGCCGTGAGCAGCGGCCGTCGAATAGCTCGCAAACCCAACTCGCCAGGACATACCCGACCCAGAACGAGGGTCGGGAATGTCCGACCCGGTCGGGTTTGCGTCAACCTATAGGTGTCGGCCGCCGGTCACTTCGGCCACCGTGCCGGTCATATACGACGACAGGTTTGATGCGTAAAACAGTGCGACCGAGGCGATTTCGGACGGTTCGCCCGCGCGCTGCATCGGGATCTCGGTCATTTTGGAATCCCACGCCTTCTGTGGCATCGCCTCGGTCATCGCGGTACGGATCAGACCGGGCTGGATCGCATTGATCCGAACACCAAGGTGCGCAACCTCTTTCGACGCCGCCTTGGTAAGTCCGACGATGCCCGCCTTTGCTGCCGAATAGTTGGTCTGACCGACCATGCCGACTTTGCCGGAGATCGACGACATGTTGATTATCGAGCCGCCGCCAGCCTCACGCATGATGCCGGCAGCCTGTCGGGTGCCATTCCAACAGCCGCGCAGGTGGACCGAAATCACGGCATCGAAATCCTCTTCGGTCATCTTGCGCATTGTCGAATCACGAGTAATGCCAGCGTTATTGACCATAACGTCGAGCGAGCCGTACTTCTCGACAGCGGCGGCGAGAAGCTTGCCGACGTCGGCAGCGTCGGATACGTCGCAGGCAACACCGATCGCGTCGGGCAGAGTTGCCGCGGCCTTCTTGGCCAGATCCTCGTTGAGGTCGCCGATCACGATTCGCGCGCCATGCTCGGCGAAGGTCTGCGCGATGGCCAAGCCAATACCTTGAGCGCCGCCGGTGATCACCGCGGTCTTATCTTGCAACATTCACGTCTCCTAGTTCAGATAGCTGGGGTAGTAGTGCTTTTCGAAGCCGTGCCGACGATGCCCGACGTCACCAGGTCGGTGATCTCAGCCTCGTCGAGCCCAGTGGCCGCAAGTATTTCGATGCTGTGCTCACCGAGGGCGGGTACCGCACCCATCGGGGACTCGTAGTCGGTGAAGGTTGCCGGTGGCAATAGTGCACGGACATCGGCGTTTTCGGTGTGTACGGTGCGCCACCGATCTCGCGCCCGCAACTGCTCGTGACCGATCATGTCGTCGACCTGTTTGATTTGCGCGGCGGGCACTCCCGCTGCGGCAAGGCGAGTATCGAGGTCGGTGGTGGACCAACGAGCAGTGAGGGAAGCGACGGCCGCGTCGCAGTCCGCGCGATGTCGCACGCGGCCGACGTTGGTGAGAAATCTTGTATCTGCTGCCAATTCAGGTGAATCGAGCACATCGCCCGCGAGACTCTGCCACCCATTGTCACTTTGGACGCCGATCAGGATGTCGCCGTCGGCGGTGGGGAAGGAGCCGTAGGGGGCAATCGCACTGTGGCTCACACCCATTCGCGGCGGCTGCGCGCCGGTATGTAGCTGGGTGTACATCGAATGGCCCATCCACTCGACCGTCGACTCAAGCATCGACACCTCAATCTCGGCCCCCTCGCCGGTGCGCGCCCTACGCAGCAGAGCAGCGAGAACTGCTTGGGCGCAATACATTCCCGACGCGATGTCGGCAGTGGGAATGCCGGTCTTGACCGGCTCGTCCGGCGTACCGGTCAGCGAGATCAGCCCGGCTTCGGCTTGGATCAACATGTCGTAGGACTTGCGGTGCGAATGCGACCCGCCGGAGCCGTAGCCGGACAGGTTAACGACGACGAGCTCGGGGTGGTCGGCGCGCAGGGTCCGCGCATCGAAGCCCAACCGATCCGTCGCGCCCGGTGCGAGATTTTGGACGAAGACGTCGGCACGATCGATCATTCCTCGGACAATCTGTTGTCCGCGAGCCGATTTCACATCGATTGCCAGTGACCTCTTGCCACGGTTGAGCCAAACGAAATGCGCACCCGTGCCTTCGACGACATGGTCGTAGCCGCGCGCCAGGTCGCCACCGTCGACCCGTTCGATCTTGATCACTTCGGCGCCCAGATCGGCGAGATTGCGTGTAGCGAGCGGCGCCGCCACTGCTTGCTCAATCGCGACGACGGTATAGCCCTCGAGCGGAAGGGTCACTGTGCCTTCTTCTTTTCCGCCCGGACGAGGCCGCCGCCGATAATGAGCCGCTGGATCTCGCTGGTGCCCTCATAGAGCCGCAACAACCGAACGTCGCGGTAAATGCGTTCCACTGGCACCTCGCGCATATAGCCGGTTCCGCCGTGTACCTGAACAGCCAGATCGGCCACTTTGCCGGCCATTTCGGTACAGAACAATTTCGCGACCGACGGCGCGATGCGACGATCTGTTTCGTCGACCCACGCCTTCGCCGCGTCGCGCACCAGGGCCCGGCCCGCCATCACACCGGTCTGCATGTCGGCGATCATCGCCTGAACCAGTTGGAAGTCACCGATCGGAGTGCCACCTTGAGTGGCGGTCGCAGCGTAGGCGACTGATTCATCAAGGGCACGTTGTGCCTGGCCGACCGCGACCGCGGCGATATGTACGCGACCGCGCGCGAGAATCGTCATAGCCGCGCGGTAGCCCACAGCGGCATCGGCGCCGACGAGGGCATCCGAGCCGATCCGGGCGTCGGTAAAGGTGACGTCGGCGGTACGCGACCCCTCCTGGCCCATCTTGACGTCCTTCGGGCCGACCTCGACCCCGTCGGTATCAGTCGGCACCAAAAACACCGCGATTCCGCTACTCGTTGTTGATTTGGGCCCGCTCGCTTCGCTACCGGCGCCCGCTACTTTGGGCCCGCTCGCTTCGCTCCCGGCGCCCGCTACTTTGGGCCCGCTCGCTTCGCTCCCGGCGCCCGGTGCGGGATCAATCCGTGCGAACACCACCAGGAGATTGGCGTCAGGCGCGTTGGTGATGAACCGCTTGCCGCCGTTGATGATCCAGCCGTCGCCGTCGGCACGCGCCGTAGTCTTCAGCCCGGCAGGATCTGAACCGGCACCCGGTTCGGTGAGCGCGAAGGACGCTACGACGTCGCCGGAGGCTATGCCCGGTAGCCAGCGCGAGCGTTGTTCGTCGGTTCCAAAACCGACCAACACCTGTCCGGCGATGCCGTTATTCGTGCCGAACATCGAGCGGACGCTCAGCGAGGTGTAGCCGAGTTCCATCGCGACTTCCACGTCCTGGCGTAGGTCAAGACCGAGGCCTCCCCATTCCTGTGGGATCGCGTAGCCGAATAACCCCATCTCGGCGGCCTGGTTGCGTAAATCGGCCGGCACCGCGTCGGCGGCCATGATCTCGTTCTCCCGAGGTAGTACTCGCGTCCGCACGAAATGGTTGATCTGCTTGAGGATCTCGGCGAATACGTCGTCGTCGACTTCGGGAGTATTAGTGACCATGGTCATACTATGCCCGGCATCATTATGATCAGTCCAATATTGAATTGATCGTTCTGTGATACCAATGGGGTCTTAATGTTGTGAAGGTGTACACGTGGATCTCGCTGATATTCGGGCGTTTCTAGCAGTCGCGGAGGAGTTGCATTTTGGTCGCGCGGCGGCGCGGCTACACATGGCGCAACCTCCGCTCAGCCGGACGATCAAAAGACTTGAACGCAAGCTCGGTGCGACCCTATTCGATCGGAACACCCGGTCGGTCCAGCTCACCGCTTCCGGAGCAGCGTTGGTCGGACCATCGCGTGAGGTGTTGGAGGCGATACGACGCGCCGAGATCGCGGTGCGATCGGCGGCCAACGGTGAGGTGGGCGAGGTGCGGATCGCGTTCGCCGGCCTATCCACCCACCTGTTGGTAGCCGAAGTCGCCCGTGCGGTCCGCGCCGGGCATCCAGGTGTGCATCTGGAGTTGTCGAGCCAAAACTTCGCGCAGCCAGCGATGAAGAAGGTCGTCATCGGCGAGACCGACCTCGCGTTGGGACGATGGGATGTGGTGCCCGCCGAGGTCGCGACCGAAGTGGTGATGGCCGATTCACTCGTTGTCGCATTGCCGGATACGCATCGGCTGGCCGAACTGCCGAGTATTTCCATCGCTGCGTTGGCCGAGGACGGATTTGTGTCGTTACCTCTACACGAGGGCGCGATTATGCCTGACCGGTTGCGGCGAGTGACCCAGGCAAAAGGCTTCGTAGCCAACATCATTCAGGTGGCGCCGGATACACAAACGGCGCTGGCGCTGGTGAGTGCCGAGGTCGGCTGTCACCTCACATTGGCGTCGGTAGCGCGCAATGTCCACGAGCCGCATGTGTCGTTTGTGCCCCTCACTGACGACGCACCGGATGTGGACCTGCGTGCGGCATGGCGCCGCGACGACACAAATCCGGCGTTGCGTGCGGTGCTTGATGCCATGTTCGCCTTGCGGGAGTGAGTCATTTCGTGGCCGCCGCCGGATCAAACTGCTTCCTGGCGTCGACGAAGGAGCATTTTCCCTCGCCGACGCCAGAATGCAGGTTTCGGGCAACGTACGACCGATCTACAGTCCCAGATCTCGCCCGATGATGTCTTTCATAATCTCGGTCGTACCGCCGAAGATCGTTTGGATACGAGCGTCCGTGTACGCCTTTGCCACTCGGTACTCGTTCATGTAGCCATAACCGCCGTGTAGTTGCAGGCATCGATCGATGACCTTCTTCGCGAGCTCGGTACACCACCACTTGTTCTTCGACGCGTCGACCGCCGTCAGTTCGCCATCGAGCGCGGCCTGCAGGCACCGATCGATGTATTGCTCGGCGATGTCGAGTTCGGTCGACAGCTCGGCCATCGTGAATCGATTTGCCTGAAACGCGCCGATCGGCTGCCCAAATGCCTTGCGATCCTTCACATATTGAAGCGTCTCGTCGAAGATTGCCCGCGCGCCACCGATCGCCGCGATACCGATCGACAGCCGTTCGGTCGGGAGATTGTGCATGAGGTGATAGAACCCCTTGTCCTCCTCGCCGAGGAGATTCGCCTTGGGGACTCGCACGTTGTCGAAATGCAATTCTGCGGTGTCCTGTGCCTTCTGGCCCATCTTGTCGAGTTTTCGACCGCGCTCGAAACCTGCCATACCGCGTTCAACGACGATGAGCGAGAACGCTTTATGGCCAGCAGACGGGTCGGGATTGGTGCGGGCCACGACGACCACGAGGTCGGAATTGATCCCCGCCGAGATGAACGTCTTGGAGCCATTCACGATGTAGTCGTCGCCGTCAGCGGTCGCAGATGTCTTGATGCCGGCGAGGTCGCTGCCCGCGCTGGGTTCGGTCATCGCGATGGCCAGAATGGTCTCGCCGGTTGCCATCCCCGGCATCCATCGAGCCCGCTGTTCATCATTTGCCAAATGCAGGAAATAGGGCACGATGACATCGTTCTGAAGTGTGAAAGCTGGTGCGCTGCCGCCGAATCGGCCGAGTTCCTCGGCGATCACGGCATTGAACCGGAAGTCGTCGCTGATGCCGGCGCCGCCGAATTCTTCGGGCACATTGAAGCCGAGTAGGCCGGCTTCCCCCGCTTTGCGGTAGACCTCGCGATCTACCTGTCCGTTGCGTTCCCAGTCGGCGGTATGGGGCGCAACCTCGCGCTCGAGGAAAGTTCGGACGGTCTGGCGTAGTTGCTCATGCTCGGGTTCGAAAACGTTGCGTTTCATCGCTTTTCAGACTCCTGATGGTTGAGTGACTTCAGTAGGTCGAGGCTGGCGCCGACGGCGCGCAGCGAAATTTCCACATAGGACGCAGCGACGTCGGCGGGGGTGAGTGGGCCGTCGGGTCGGTACCAGTCGGCCGCCGATCGGCACGCGCCTAGTAGGTAGCGCAGCATGTTCTTGACGTCGCCGTCGATCTGAAAACAACCGTCCGCGATGCCACGTCGCAATACGTCGTCGAGCTGACTCTCCAAACTCGCACGCATATCGATGTACTTGCGGCGCAACGGATTATCGGTCTCGACGTAGCGGATTTCGCCTTCGCTGGCGGCGAGTTCCTGATCGGCGGTCATATGCAGGACAACTGCCTCGATGCCGTTGGCGAACTGTTCGCGGGGATCATCCCCATCGTCGATGGCGGCGCTGACCCGAGCCAGCGCCGATTCCATCGCGCTGATCAGCACGGCAAGAAGGATGCCCTCCTTGTTCTCGTGGTGGTAATACAGCGTCGGCAACGACACCCCGGCACGCGACGCGATATCGCGGGTCGAGGTGCCGTGGAATCCGCGAGCGTGAAACGACGTCTTGGCCGCTGCCAAAATCGGCGTCAAGATCACCGGATCCGTTGTGCGCCAGTCAGACACGTTCGATGATCGTTGCGTTTGCCATACCCGCGCCCTCGCACATGGTCTGCAGACCGTATCGCCCGTCGGTCGCTTCGAGGTGATTGACCAGAGTCGATAGCAAGCGGGTACCGGATGAGCCGAGCGCATGGCCGAGTGAGATCGCTCCGCCGCGTGGATTGAGTTTCGCCGGATCGGCACCGAACTCGTGCGCCCAAGCCAGTGGAACCGGGGCGAAAGCCTCGTTGACCTCGTAGGCGTCGATGTCGTCGATCGAGAGTCCCGAACGCGCCAGGACCTTATGTGTCGCCGGGATGGGCGCGGTCAGCATGAAGATTGGGTCGTCGCCGGCTACCGAGAAGGAGTGGAACCGCGCGCGCGGAGTGAGATTCAGTTTCGCCGCCATCGTGTCGCTCATGATCAGCGCGGCCGAAGCGCCGTCAGTCAGCGGCGATGAGTTGCCGGGCGTGATGTGCCAACCGATCTCCGGGAAGCGAGTCGAGTACTCCTCGGAGTAGAAGGACGATTTCAAGCCGGCGAGACCTTCGGCGGTTGTCGACGCGCGGACGGTTTCGTCGACGCTATGCGTAACGGGGGAGCCGTCGGCGGCGGTCACCTCGATCGGGGTGATCTCGCGGTCGAAGAAGCCGTCAGCGATCGCCGCTGCAGCGCGACGATGAGACTCGGCGGAAAAAGTATCGAGTGCTTCGCGATCGAGTTTCCATTTCGCGGCAACGAGCTCCGCTGAAATGCCCTGTCCGACAAGACCTTCTGGGTAGCGGCTAGCGATCGACGGGCCGTAGGGGTTCTGACCCGCCAAGGTGAAACCCATCGGCACGCGACTCATCGACTCCACGCCGGCAGCGATCACGATGTCGTATGCCCCGGCGATCACGCCCTGCGCGGCGAAATGGGCGGCCTGTTGGCTCGATCCGCACTGACGGTCGACCGTGGTCGCGGGCACCGACTCGGGGAAACCGGCTGAGAGGAGGGCGGTGCGGGAGATGTTGAGGGCCTGTTCGCCGGCCTGGCCGACGCACCCGCCGATGACGTCGTCGACCAGGGCGGGGTCGAGGTCGTTGCGTTCGACGAGGGTGCGCAGGACATGTGCGAGTAGTTCGACCGGTTTGGTACCCGACAGGGCGCCGCCGGGTTTTCCTTTGCCGGAGGCGAGGCGGGTGACGTCGACGATGACGGCTTCGGGCATGTGGAGTCCCTTCTCAAGACTGTGTTGAGAGCGCGTCGGACGATGACCAAACGCCTTCCCGATCTAACGCTCGTTATATTGGTCTAGCATGCGAAACCCCGCGCGGGCAAGAAGTCGCCCCGCACGATGCGCGTAACCAAGACCGCCGAAACGACGATGCCCCCGACCACAACTGGTCGGGGGCATCGAAAGATCTTGCGTTACTGGGCGACTGCGGCGTCAGCCAGTTGCGGATTCGATCCGTCCGCGTCGTCGGATCGCTGCGTCTCTTTGCGCTGCTGTCGGCGTACCAGCATCCGTCCCAGGCTCGCGCCGACGAATGCCGGGACAAAAATGATCAGCGCGGTAAAGAACGCGCCCGCGGTCATCTCAATCCAGAAACTGGATTCACCGATTCCGGAGAAGACCAGTGTGCCCAGGAGCCAGCACACGAATCCGGCGACCCAGCCGGCGAACAGCCCGGCTTTGAGCCAGCGGACCGTGAGGTCTTCGTAATCGTCGGGATCATCGTGAGCGTGGGCGTCGCGCAGACCGTCGATGCCGCCCGCGATAATCGCGATGAGTACCACCACGGCGAGCGTGAGCGTCTTCCATAACGTGCCGTGCAAGGGAACGTTGACAATGAGGATGCCCAGTATCACCCGCGCGACGATATGTACCGCGGACATGACAACACCACGGAGCAACCACGAATTCATGGGGGCGAGCCTATCAACGCCCAATGGTGAACGGAATCACAACCCGCGGATTGGGGCCCGGCCAGCGGTGCAGTGGCAGCCGAGGCGAGTAGGTTGGCAGCCATGACTGCTTCGATCTCCACAGGTCACCGGGCTCGTCGCGACCGATTGCGGGCCGGCTTCGACGCCGACGCGTTCCTCGTCTCCGATCTGATCAATGTTTCGTACCTGACCGGGTTCACCGGGTCGAATGCCGCGCTGCTGTGCTCGATCGATGCGGGCGACGACGCCGATCAAATCGCCACCGACGGTCGCTATACGACGCAGGTCGCTCAGGAGAGTCCCGACCTGCCCGCAACGATCGAACGTGACGTCGTCGGTGCTCTATTAACGCATGCGGTGGACAACGGCATCCGCCGAGTCGCTTTCGAAGCTGGAGCCCTGTCCGTCGCGGCCTTCAATCGGCTGACGAAACGGTTCGACGGGAAGGTTGAACTCATCCCGACGTCGGGAGTCGTGGAAGACCTGCGCAGCGTGAAAGACGCCGGCGAGATCGAACTATTAACTCGCGCCTGTGCGGTCGGCGATCGGGCCCTCGCGGCGATCATCGAGAAGGGGATTCTCGAGCCCGGCCGGTCCGAGCGCGAGGTGGCACGCGCACTGGAATGGGAAATGTATGCCGAGGGTGCCGACGCGATCGCGTTCGAGACGATTGTCGCGGCCGGAACTAATTCAGCGATCCCGCATCACCGCCCGACCGAAGCGGTGCTGGCCGCCGGTGACTTCGTCAAACTCGACTTCGGCGCGGTCGTCGGCGGATACCACTCAGACATGACGCGCACCTATGTCCTTCATCACGCGGCCGATTGGCAGCGGGATATCTACGACCTGGTCGCAACCGCCCAGGCGGCTGGCCGCGCTGCCTTGCAACCGGGTGCTGACCTGCGCGGTATCGATGCTGCCGCCCGTGATCTCATCGCTGCCGCCGGCCATGGTGACCATTACACCCACGGGCTGGGACACGGCGTCGGCCTGCAGATACACGAAGCGCCGGGAATCGGATCGGCCGCGACCGGTACACTGCCCTTCGGCGCAGCAGTGACTGTGGAGCCTGGTGTTTATCTGCCCGGCGCAGGTGGCGTCCGCATCGAGGACACACTTGTCGTCACCGACGGCGACCCGCTACTGCTGACCACTACCGACAAGACGTTTACGGTCCTGTGACGGCCTTTCGGCATCTGCCACCCGACGACATCGGGCGGCGGTGCCGATGAGAAGTCGCCGGGACGAGCAAAGAGGAAGGCGACGCCAATGGCGAATACCTCAGATTTCAAGAACGGCCTCGTGCTGCGGATGGACAACCAGTTGTGGCAGATCCAGGAGTTCCAGCACGTCAAGCCGGGTAAGGGCCCCGCATTCGTGCGCACCAAGATCAAGAATGTGCTGTCGGGCAAGATCGTCGACAAGACCTTCAACGCCGGTGTGAAGGTGGAGACCGCGACGGTCGACCGTCGCGATATGACCTACCTGTACAACGATGGCACCGACTTCGTCTTCATGGACTCGGAGACATTCGAGCAGTTGCCGCTCTCTCCGGAGATCGTCGGCGACGGGTCGCGGTTCCTGCTGGAAAATATGACCGTCCAGGTATCGCTGAACGAGGGCAACCCGCTGTTCATCGAACTGCCGGTGACGATCGAGCTCGTCGTGTCGCAGACCGACCCCGGCCTGCAGGGTGACCGTTCGACCGGTGGCACCAAGCCGGCGACGTTGGAGACGGGCGCCGAGATCGCCGTCCCGCTATTCATCAACACGGGTGACAAGCTGAAGGTCGACTCGCGCGACGGCAGCTACCTCGGTCGCGTCAACAGCTAGGTCGTAGTAGCACGTGAAGCATTCGGGAACCCGGCACAAGGCGCGCAAGCGCGCCGTCGATCTGCTCTTCGAAGCGGAGGCCAAGGATGTGTCTCCGGCGGAATTGATCGTCGAGCGCCGCGAGTTGGTGCGCGACGACGAGAGCGTCGGCACGGTGCACGACTACACCGCGACGGTGATCGAGGGAATCGCCGGCGACTATCCGCAGATCGATGCCGTCGTGGCATCGCATTTGAAGGAGTGGACCCTCGAACGCCTGCCAGCCGTCGACCGCGCCATCCTGCGCTTGGCGACGTGGGAGTTGTTCAATGCCAACGATGTTGACCCGGTTGTCATCGTCGACGAAGCGGTGGAATTGGCAAAGGAATTGTCGACCGATGATTCGCCGGCCTTCGTGAACGGTGTGCTCGGAAAGATCGCCGAACTCGCACCGCAGGTGCGGTCAGCCGCACGGGCCGGCGACGACGTGTAGAGTGATCGACCGGTAAGACATCCTTTAACGGACCGTCCTGTGAGGCGGAGAAGGAGGTCAGATTGTCCAATCGCAGCGACGGCGAGGCCACCGGGCCGAGCCGAGTTCTGCTCGACGCCGCTGACGTCGGGCGAACCATCGCACGGATGGCCCATCAGATCATCGAGAAGACCGCGCTCGACGCCCCCGACGGGCAGCCGGTCGTCATCGTCGGCATTCCGACTCGCGGCACGTTCCTCGGTCACCGCCTGGCTGAGCGCATCGCCGAATTCTCCGGAGTCGAGGTTCCCGCCGGCTATCTCGACATCACCCTCTATCGCGACGACCTGCGGGATAAACCGCACCGGGCACTCGAACGCACGATGGTTCCGCGTGGTGGCGTCGACCACGCACGAGTGATCCTCGTCGACGATGTGTTGTTCTCCGGACGCACGGTTCGGGCCGCGCTTGACGCCCTGCGTGATCTCGGCCGACCGGCCAGCGTCCAGCTCGCGGTACTGGTGGACCGTGGTCACCGGGAACTTCCATTGCGGGCCGACTACGTCGGCAAGAATATTCCGACCGCACGCGACGAGGATGTTGCCGTTCATTTCGCCGAGCACGACGGCGTCGACGAAGTGGTGTTGACGTCGCCGACGGGTAATCGGTCGGGGGAGGGGGAGCACTGATGCGACATCTCCTGTCCACCGCCGATCTGTCCCGCGACGAGGCCACCGAACTCCTCGACGATGCCGAGCGGTTCGAACAGGCGCTGGCCGGTCGCGAGGTACGCAAATTGCCGACCCTCCGCGGCCGCACCGTCATGACGGTCTTCTACGAGAACTCCACTCGCACAAGGGTTTCGTTCGAAGTAGCGGGAAAATGGATGAGTGCGGACGTCATCAATGTGAGCGCGTCGAGTTCGTCGGCGAGCAAAGGCGAATCCCTGCGCGACACCGTTAAGACCCTGCACGCCGCTGGCGCCGACGCGCTGATCGTGCGCCATCCCGCGTCGGGAGCGGCCCATCAGATCGCGGCGTGGACCGATGGCCCGGCCGTGATCAATGCGGGTGACGGCACGCACGAACATCCGACGCAAGCCCTGCTCGATGCACTGACTCTGCGCCAGCGCCTCGGATCACTCGACGGGCGACGCGTAGTGATCGTCGGCGACGTGCTGCACTCGCGTGTCGCGCGTTCCAACGCATTTCTGCTGTCGACACTCGGTGCCGACGTCACCCTCGTCGCGCCGCCGACGCTGCTCCCGACCGGCGTCGAGCACTGGCCGGTGACCGTCAGCAACTCACTCGATGCTGAACTGCCGGCCGCCGATGCGGTGATGATGCTGCGAGTACAGGCCGAGCGGATGAATGGCGGCTTCTTTCCCTCGCCCCGTGAATACGCGGTGCGGTACGGACTGAGTGAAAAGCGGATGACCGCACTGTCGGACGACGCGGTAGTGCTGCACCCGGGACCGATGTTGCGCGGCATGGAAATTGGCTATTCGGTTGCCGATTCACCGCGGGCCGCCGTCCTCGAGCAGGTGCGCAACGGTGTGCATGTGCGGATGGCGGTGTTGTTCCGGTTGTTAGCCGGGGCGAGCGAAGCGACGGGGTTGTGATGAGGGGCGAGCGAAGCGACGGGGATTTGATGATGACCTTTACAGGAGGCATTTCGTGAGTGCGGGTCAGTCCATTCTGATCACTTCGGTGCGGCCATATGGTCAGGATGAGGCGGTCGATATTCTCGTGGTCGACGGCGCGATTGCCGAGATCGGCACCGAGCTGGCTGCGCCCGAAGGTGTCGATCAGCTCGACGGCGACGGCGCGATCGTCCTGCCCGGCTTTGTCGACTTGCACACCCACCTGCGTGAACCGGGTCGTGAGGACACCGAGACCGTCGCCAGCGGCTCGGCCGCGGCGGCACTTGGCGGTTACACCGCGGTCTTCGCGATGGCGAATACCAATCCGGTCGCTGACAATTCGACCGTCACCGACAATGTGTACCGCGCCGGCCGCGAAGTCGGCCTGGTCGATGTGCACCCGGTGGGTGCGGTCACGGTGGGGTTGGCGGGGAAACAGCTTTCCGAGATGGGAATGATGAACGCTGGCGCGGCCGGTGTCCGGATGTTCTCCGACGACGGCAAATGTGTTGATGACCCGCTGCTGATGCGTCGTGCCCTCGAATACGCCAAGGGACTCGACGTCCTTATCGCGCAACATGCCGAGGAGCCGCGCCTGACGGTGGGTGCGGTTGCACATGAGGGTCCGACTGCATCGCGTCTTGGCTTGGCGGGCTGGCCGCGGGCCGCCGAGGAATCCATCGTGATTCGCGATGCGCTTCTGGCGCGCGATGCCGGCACGCGTGTTCACATTTGCCACGCTTCGACCGCGGGCACCGTTGAATTGCTGAAATGGGCGCGCGCACAGGGGATCTCGATTACCGCCGAGGTAACGCCGCATCACCTGCTGCTCAACGATGCGCGGCTGGAAACATATGATCCCATCAACAAAGTCAATCCGCCGCTGCGGGAGGAGAGCGACAACCTCGCGCTGCGCCAGGCACTCGCCGACGGCGTGATCGACTGTGTCGCAACCGATCACGCGCCGCATGCGAGCCAGGATAAGTGTTGTGAATTCGCCCAGGCTCGTCCCGGGATGCTCGGACTGGAGACCGCGCTGGGAGTCATCGTCGAGACGATGGTCAAGCCCGGGCTGCTCGACTGGCGCGGTGTCGCTCGCGTGATGAGTGAGCGACCAGCTGAGATCGTGCGGCTGGCCGATCAGGGCCGCCCCATCGCGGTGAACGAGCCAGCGAATCTGACGCTGGTCGACCCCGACCGCGAATGGGTGGTCAACGGCGCCGATTTGGCGAGTTTGTCGACCAACACCCCGTACGAGACGATGACGATGCCGGTCACGATCACCGCAACTCTGTTGCGCGGCAAGGTAACCGCGCGTGATGGTGCGATCGTCGGAAGGCAGTCGCGGTGAACGAGATCTTCTACAACATCATCATCGTCATCGGAGTGTTGGCACTCTGGCTGCTGCTGATCAGCCTGGTGCTGCGCGGATGGCGCAATCGCGGACGGCGCCAGGAGAATATCATCGGCGAATTTCCGGCGGTACCCGACGATCTCGGTGAGATCGTCATTGGCCCGCACAGTGGGCTGTATGTCGGCTCCACGCTCGCACCGAGCTGGCAGGACCGCATCGCCGTCGGCGACTACGGCGACCGAGCGGCGACCGAGCTAGTCGGTTATGAATCGGGAATTCTGTTTCAGCGCAAGGGGGCAAGCGCGATATGGATTCCGCGCGGGTCGCTGACGGCGATCCGCACCGAACGTGGTCTGGCCGGCAAAGTGATGACCGCGGATGGACTACTCGTCATCCGATGGGTGCTGCCATCGGGCACCGAGATCGACTCGGGTCTACGCGCGGACGACAAACAGGTCTACGAAACGTGGATCGAGCGCTATACACCGGTTGCCGACTTCGACGAGGGCGCGACTGAGTCGACAGCTACCGACATCAACACAAGCACAACGCAGGGAACGGACGAATGAGTACAGCACTGTTGGTGCTTGAGAATGGACAGGTCTTTACCGGAGCCGAATTTGGAGCGGTGGGCGAGACACTGGGTGAAGCGGTGTTCTGTACCGCGATGACCGGGTATCAGGAGACTCTCACCGACCCGAGCTACCACCGGCAGATCGTGGTGGCCACCGCGCCGCAGATCGGCAATACCGGCTGGAATGACGAGGATGACGAGTCCAGGGGAGATAAGATTTGGGTCGCCGGCTATGCCGTCCGCAACCCAACCCGCCGCGTATCCAATTGGCGCGCAACCACATCCCTGCAAGACGAACTCGACCGTCAGGGAATCGTCGGCATCGCCGGGATCGATACCCGCGCGGTCGTGCGAGTATTGCGCGAGCACGGCTCGATGCGCGCGGGGGTCTTTTCCGGCGCTGCGCTGGCGAGCCATGACGAGTTACTGGCCCGCGTTCGTAATCAGCCCGAAATGGCGGGGGCGGATCTGGCCGGTGAAGTGAGCACCGACGACACCTACCTGGTGGAGCCGGCGGGCGAACCGAAATACACCGTCGCCGCCATCGACCTCGGCATCAAGACCAACACCCCGCGGATGTTCGCGCAGCGCGGCCTGCGGGTACATGTGCTGCCGTCGTCGTCGAGCTTCGCCGACATCACCGCCCTCGGCGTCGATGGAGTGTTCCTCTCGAACGGGCCGGGTGATCCGGCGACCGCCGATGCGGCCGTCAACCTGACCCGAGATGTGCTCGGCGACGGACTGCCGCTATTCGGCATCTGCTTCGGCAACCAGATCCTGGGCCGCGCCCTCGGTCGCGGCACGTACAAGATGAAATTCGGCCACCGCGGCATCAACATCCCGGTTGTCGATGCTGCCACCGGCAAGATCTCCATCACCGCTCAGAACCACGGGTTCGCACTGGAAGGCGAGGCGGGCGAAGAGTTCGACACCGACTTCGGGCGCGGTCGAGTCAGTCATGTCTGTGCCAACGACGGCGTCGTCGAGGGCGTGGAACTACTTGACGGCCAAGCCTTTTCGGTGCAATACCATCCCGAAGCCGCCGCCGGCCCGCATGATGCGGCCTATCTGTTCGACCGCTTCGTCGACCTGCTTGACGCCCGCCACTCCAAGAACGGAGGCAACGCCTGATGCCACGCCGCAGCGATCTCAACCACATCCTGGTCATCGGGTCCGGCCCGATCGTCATCGGCCAGGCTTGTGAATTCGACTATTCCGGAACCCAAGCATGCCGCGTACTGCGCAGCGAAGGACTGCGAGTAAGTCTGGTCAACTCCAACCCGGCGACCATCATGACCGACCCGGAATTCGCGGACGCCACCTATGTCGAACCCATCACCGCGGAATACGTGGAGAAGGTCATCGAGGCCGAGCGCGACGCGGGGCACCCCATCGACGCGGTGCTCGCGACTCTCGGCGGTC
>NZ_BAEH01000051.1 GCF_000241305.1 Gordonia effusa NBRC 100432 | reverse complement strand
GCTTCTTCGGCGCTGGGCACCCTACGAGTGAGTACCCCATCAATGTCGCCGTCAGGTGTGATGAGTAACCACCGATCTCGACGCGACTCCATGCCCTGGTCGTCGCCCGTACCGAATAGACCGCCGAGATTTGTTAGAGCGCAAGCACACTGGTGGGGTAGCGCACCTCGATACTTGGCATCAATGAATGCCTTGTAATCAGCGAGGCTCGCAAACTCCGTAACATTCGCGGCCATCATGCACCGCCGTTGCAATCAGCGGCACCGTCGGCAGGACCAACTGCTGCGAGACCGGTCGGGTGGGGTTTGACCGCCTCACGTGCAGCGGCGACGGCCAGCCAGAACTCCCTGCGATCCTCAGGTCGAACGTCCTCCGGCCACCCCTCCTCGCCCCAGACGCGCCGTGCGATCTCTTCCGCAGGATCACCAATGCCGACGAGACCGTCACCGGCGATATCTGTTTGATCGACTGTGCCAGAACGAGTTTGCTCTGAGTCTCGGCGTAAACGGTAGTACTCGTCTAACAGGTCGAGCAGGTCGGTACATTGCACGCTGACCACTGCTCGACAGGCAAAGTCATCACTGTTGAAAGGTTCGAGTGCTCGTTGAAGTCTTTGGGCAACGTCAGTCACGGGAATCACCGGGCCTGGACAGATGGTTCTGGCGGAGATAATTGGCAAACGCCTGTGACGCGCACCAAGGGGTCGGGGTCCGCTCAGCGATAACCCGATAGCTATCAGACGGTTGCTCACGGAACTCGACAGGCCGTAGGTGGGAGGAGGGGTGCTCTACGACCGCATCGGCATCGTGTGCCTCGCCATGCTGACCCGATAGCGTAAACAGGGGAAAGAAGTCCCGGACTGCGGTGGGCGGGGCACAGACTCGCGTACCAATGGTGTCGCGGAGCGGCGTCAACTGATCGCGGGAGAGATTGTCGATCGTCTCAAGGCTAACGATTACGGAGACGCCTGTTGTCCGGCCCAGCTCAAGAATCGTCCAGACTGTGGATGCGTTATTCCAGACTGTGCATGCGTCGAGATATTGGTAATCCTCAAGTACCACAACAAGTCTGGGCTTAGGGTTGGCCTGCTCAGTGGGCACGGAGAACTGATCTAGGACGTGTGCGGCGTTGCGGCGTGCGCAGATCTCAGTTTCTAGTATGTGGGCAAGTTCGGCGTTGTTGGCGTCTATGACGAGGACTGGCACGCCACGCTCGGCGAAGTCTTCCACAATCGGGCGCAGAATCGATTCTCGATCTGCGCCGGCTACCAACACGTGCGCCGGAAACCCGGCAAGGTTCCACATGATGTTGGTGAGGTGTCCATCAACGGTGGTCGCCACAAGAGTTTCGTCAAGACTAGTGGTGGTCATAGTGTTCCTCCGGTCGGCTTAAGTGATTGCGAGAGTGCATATTTCGATGGAATAAACGTGGAGAGCATGCCAATCAGAACCCCTGTGACCACGGCCGTCAGGCAGAGAAGAACCGACACTAAAGTGGGCAATGGGGTCAGCACTGCTGTGAGCGCTCCGATGGGAGCGATGATCGTGACCGTGTGCACCAAAAGGCGTCGGCGCGCGGACTGCGCAACTGGTTCGGCGGCATTGAGGGGCCTGGGCGAAACTGCCACGTAAGCGCTTAAAGTCGCCAATGCCGTGATCGCAATCATCGCGGTTCCAAACGTGAGGAAACTAGCGGCGTGAACGGCTAGCATCATCGCTGATGTCACGAGGCAACCACCTCTGTGGGATGTACTGCGGGGACCACCCCAGTGGTCGCAACGATTGTCCGCGCCGAGTCAAGATAGGCGAAAGCATCATCACCGGCGTCGAGGGAATCGATTGTGTCAGCGATGTGCACGATGAGGCGAGCACGGATCACGGTCGCCGACTGCTCACGCCATAGGCCATCTGACCAGGTGCGGGGGTCACAGTCGTTGAGGAGTATGGCGACTCGGGCATGCAGAGCACGCTCGGCACAGGTGTAGGTGGAGCAAAGTTTCGACAGCCGCCAGTGGTACTGAACTAACCGTCGCAGTTCCATCCGCGCGGGAGGCTGATCGTCATTGCCCGCGGTGAGGTCTCTGGTGAACGGAGCCCCAGCAGTGGGCGAAGTGTGGCTGCCGCCGTGGGTGCTGTTTGCCGCGTTACTGTTCATCGTGCACCTGCCGGTGCTGCGCTCGATCTCTGTCCGTCGCGAAGACGGTGAAATGTGCTGAGCGGCAAGCGATGCCACTTCGACTCGTCGACCGGAAAGTAGCGTCGACGTCCGGGATTGACCCGGTCCGGGTCGCTGCCACAGAATGCGATTACAACAGTGCCGCCGGTGAGCATGCTTATCTCAACGGGGGAGATCGTATGGTCACCCCACAGTGAGGCGGGCATGCCCGTCATATAGTCGCGTGGTGCTGGTACACGCCGTAGTGCGGCAAACTCTTTGGATACGTTGCTCTCACGGTCTGCCTTGGTCTTGCGACTCGGGACCATAAGTGAGGTCTTGTGATCGAAGCGCCAGCCCTCAGGGATCGCGTGCCCGTCTTTTGTCACCAAACCCTTGAGGGTTATGCTGCCGTCCCAGCTCGACCAGGTAGGCGCCTCATCCGACTTTCCCTGGTGCGTTTCAGCGAATGTCTGAAACCTCGCGAACCACTCGTTGCGGGCAATCTCGTGACGCTTGTATCCGGCGATGTTGTCGGCGTCGTCGGAGTACCACCACGCGGCAGGGGCGCCGCCTCCTGGGATAGTTCCAATTGCGTTGGCGATTTCAGTGTCGATCATTTTATCTCCTCGTCGTCGGCACCGCCGTGGCATCCGATGCTCGCTACCGCCGTGGCATCGTTGAGATTGTCGGCCTGGATTCGGATTGCTTGGGCCGCATAGCCAATCGC
This sequence comes from Gordonia effusa NBRC 100432, assembly GCF_000241305.1. GTDB lineage: Bacteria > Actinomycetota > Actinomycetes > Mycobacteriales > Mycobacteriaceae > Gordonia > Gordonia effusa. The sequence goes on along the minus strand of NZ_BAEH01000051.1, from coordinate 12,920 downwards.
GTCGGGGTTGCTGTACGCCAGACCCGACTTAGCGTTCATTTCTTGGATGGTGAGGATCGCGAGGTCGATCAGCTCGTGGCCTCGAACGTTGTCGACGCGTTCACGAATTGTGCGCAACTCGATGGGTGACCACCATTGGTTATCAACGTAACCGAGGCGTCGGTTGATGTTGTCGATGACGTTGGCGGCGGTCAGATAGTCCTCCCGCGTAAGAGTGGGAGAGTTGTGTTCCTGAATTGTGTTGTTAGGCAACATGGTTGCGGTTCCCAACTCTGGAAATGCGGGTGAGGTATGCGCGCAATTCGCGTGGGGCGATGGGATTTCCGTCCCAGTCGTAGGCCACGGCCGCGCTGATCATGCCGGGGATGGGGGCTGACAGTGACGCACTTCGGCATGCGTCAAACACGGGGCAGGCGTGGCATTGGGCGATCGAGGAGATCGCTACTTCGTAAGTGCCGCCAAGCTGGGTGAGATCCCATGGTTCGGGAGTGCCTACGCATTTGCCGATAGCGAAGCTCATGCTGCATCTACTCGACTGGTGGCGGCGATCGACGCGGCCAATAGGGAGGTTGCTTCTGCCCACACCTGATCGGCGGGGGCGGGGGTATCTCCGCCGACCCGCACGCCGAGGGCGTGATGGGCTGCGGTGAAACCGGAGCCGTCCGGAAAATAGACCCAGCCCCGATCGCCCCATGAAGGGGTCTGCGGCGTGGGGAAAACGACTGTCCCGATGCGGTCGCGGCACTCGGTTGAGGGTCGATATCCGGCGTGCCAGCACGCAGCCAACATGGCGCTGGCGATGGACGTGGCAAGCGTGGGGGAAAGGTCTGACCCGTAGGAGCAGTGCATGCGTCCGCTAATTTCTACGACGCCGTACGGCCATTCGGTGATGATGTCCGTCGATCCCCATTCGGCGAGGTCGGCACGCCTGTTTGGGGCGGGTAGTGCAATTGCAACGGTCTGTGACAACGGATTGGGCATGATTGTGGTCTCCAACGCATATACGAGGGGGTGGCAACGTGCAGGAGACATATGATTGGTCGTGTCCGGTCCCGCCGTTGGTTGATCGGATCGCGCCGGTCTGGGAGCAGTGGACTCTCACATCTCAATTGCTCTCAGACCGGCCCAGGGGGTTTCTCAGGTGCAACTCCTCCTAGCTTCCATACCTACACTTTTAGTATGCTCTTTTAAATTGCTCTCGTGTACGGATTGTAAGGACGTGATGCCACAGTGTCTAGTGATGAGTCCCAAAGATTTGGCCCCGAGTCGATGAGTCGCAGTGTGCTGCGCGGATTTGACCCGGCACGATTCGAGACAGCACGCACGGAAAAGGGGCTCAGTCGCAGCGACCTGGCGCGGATGGCGAAGATCAAAACCGTTGAAACTATCCGCCGGTGGGAAAAAGGATTGGCAGCGCCGCAGATTGATGTTCTCGGCCGCGCAATCACCTGCCTGGGTGTGGCCCCCGACTCGGTGATCCTCACTGAGCCTGCTGAGCGCTATCTGTCCGACTGGCGACACCTGACTTTGCAAACGCAACCTGAGTTGGCGGCGTCGGCAGGACTGTCGACCAACCTCGTGGCCCAGTTGGAACTGGGCCTTGGAACACTTACCGACGACCGCGCAGAGCGTCTTGCTACCGCTCTTGGCATCACGAGCGAAGAAGTCCGATCCTCCTACGAACGCGTCCGCGCCCGCCCTGCCGGCACTCCTGCTTAACGCACCACATGCGCGAGTGGGCAACGCGTAAGACGCATGAAACCGCTGCATGGGAACCTCCCGTGACCGACAAGTGCGACCGGGTGTCGCAACTCTCGCCGGTACAGATGCAGTGGGGGACCAAAAGGTTCCCAAGAAAAGCGAAAAACTTTTTAGGCAGACCTCGTCGAGGCGCTGCCATCGTTGTGCGGTTCAGTCGCATCGTGCGCCTCACGCAGGCGATCGCGGATATGTGTGCGCGCCCGGAACAGTCTCGTTTTGACGGTCGCCTCGCTCACCTTCTGCCACTCGGCTATGTCTTTGACCGGAAGGTCAGCGAGCTGGAAAAGGATGAAGGCCACACTGAAATCCTCGGGCAGGTCAGCAATTGCGGACTGCACCGCTTGGCGAATGTCAACCTGGCCAGAGAAATCAGGAGTAGGGGCGATCGGGGGATGATCTGTATCAGTCCAGTCCACCAGCGTCACCGGCCGACGCTGCCGGTGCATCTCGCGGGCCTTATTGGCCGCGATCGTGAAAAACCAGGTGGGGAAGCTGCGCGAATTGCCACGAAAGGAATGCAGGTGTTGCCAGGCGGCTAAGTCGGTCTCCTGGCATGCGTCTTCGGCGTCCTGATGTTTGTAGAGAATTGCCATGCACACCCCGTAGACCTTGTGCCGCAACTGCATTGCCAACGCCTCAAATGCGTCTGAATCACCGCCCCGCGCCCGCATGAGCAGAACCTCGTCACTGTGCGCGTTGTCCATCATTGATAGCCGCCGATGTCATGGCCGTGATCGTGCCCACCGACATCGTGATGGGTGTCGTGGCCACTTACGTCATGGTGATCGCCATAGTCGTCGTGCAGATCATGTTCAAGCAAAGGGCTAGTCGAGTGGTGATGGTGGTACTCGTCGACGTTGCCCTGCGTCGACTCGCTCTGCTCAGTGGGCAGAGTCTGGTCGGCCTGTGAGTCCGCCCCGGGGACACCGCTGGCACTTACCAGAGGAGTGTTCGGATCGGCGATCAGCGTGCAGATCTTCTCCCACAATTCATCGGGCATCCGAAGGTCATCGAAACTGATCCCAAATTCTTCAAACAGGGGCGTGCTCAAGTCGTCATCAAACTCGTCATTGTCGATAGGTCGGCCCTCCATAAGCGGTAACACTCAAATTATGGCAGGCAAGTGGCCAGTCTCAATTCATCAGCCCGCTGCGCTCTAGGAACGTGCTGATGTCGCGACGCGAGGAAAACCCGCCCAACTCCACCAACACCCCGGTTGTGGCATTGGCATAGTCCACGCGCCACCCCAACGGATCGTCATAAAGAACAGCAGTTGCCGTGCGTCCGCTATTTTCTGTGACCACCCCTCCGTTGATAAGTGTGATGCCCTCTCTCGCCCCGGCAACCTCGCGGCGCGTAGTGGAAACATCAACGCCGACAGTGGCTTTGGAAGTCCCATCCCATCCCAGGCTGTCGAAAAGTGAATCGCCGGAGGAAAGTTGACACTGAAACAGCAGAGCCTCATAGTCGGTGAATTTGTCCCGAGCGCAGGATTGCAACGCGGTATTGAGAGGGCTAGGCAGGGCCGCACGCACTTGACTCTCAGTGGTGGCCAATGACGTCAACATCGAGGTGTCCGGAGCGGTCGGAGCCGCAGAATCGTCGTGCTGCCACCACATCACTGCGCCGACCATCACCGCGACGACCGCGGTCGCAACTGCGATGAACGCTCCGCGTCGTTTGGACTGCGTTGCAGGTCGCGTCGGCTCAAAGGTAGGAGTGTCCGAAGGGGTGTTGGCGTCGTTGGTCGTCAATGCGCCTTCGGCGATCACCAACTTGGGATCATCCAGTGTGGCAACCGAAACCACCGCTGACAGTGAACGCTGCACCAGCGGAATGGCGCTACTTCCGCCGGTAAGATAGACCGTCCTCACTGGCCCTGACTCGCTAAAGATGAAGTGTGCGAGATCCACAGCGCGCGAAATTAGCGACGCGATGTGATCCTCGAATTCGGGGCGCGTGATCTGTAGTGGCAGTGGACGATCGGCGGTGTCCACGGTCACCGCCGCCGCCGGCGCTTCTGATAGCACCTCTTTGGCCGCACGGATATCGACAATCAGACGCATCTGCGCCAGCGGGTCAACCGACTCCCACGCCTCGCTGCCTAGTTCCTCATCAACTGCGCCATGTACCCAATCGTGAAGCCGCGCATCAAAATTCCTACCACCAAGGTCGGCGTCACCCCCGGCGCCCACAACTGTGAACGTCCCATCATCTGCCATAGCCAAGACAGAGACATCAAGGGTGCCCCCACCGAAATCAAAGATCCCCAGTCGTGATCCCGCAGGCAACGAATGGGCAGTGGCATAGTGCCGGCCAGCAGCTTCGGGTTCAGGCATTAACGACAGCACAGTTTCATCAAGACCAGCTGCGACAGCTGCATCAAGAAGAACGCGGGTCTGCGCGGCGGACCACGCTTGAGGGTGAGTCAACACCACAGACCGGGGCGGGACATCAGCATGGCGTGCGCAGGCGATGGCCAATACCGACGACACGAGCGCGCTCAAAAGTTGGGTCACACTAATCGAGTGACCGTCCACCATGACAGTGGCAGCGGCATTGCGCGTGAGCAACAACTTCGGCGAGGGAATGAACGCATGCGGTCGAGCCTCGGCCTGGTTCACCGCGGTGGTACCGGCAACAATTGTGTGTGCGTCCATAACCAACACTGCTGAGGGCATCAGATTGCTGGTGGGAGTGAGTCGTAGCGCCTCAATCACCCCAGTGGCCGAATTAGTATGCGCCGCTGCGGTATTGGAAGTACCGATATCGATGGACAGCCGCCATGGCTTCACGAAACACCCTCCAACACTTGCTGATAAACATCGGAGAGCGTCAAGCGAGCTGACTCCACCGCCGTCGATGTCGACATCAACAACGCCGCCCGGTGCACAGCGTCAAGCCGGCGGTGTACACAGTCGGCAATCTCGCGCGCCGACGCCGACGTGGGAAGACCTAATTGCAGTGGGGGACTGTCGTGGGCCAACAGACCGCGCAATTCGTCGACAAAAGGTGATTGGGGCGCGGTCCGCAACAGCCGCTGGTAGTCGCTGAACATATGCACCGAGCGCAGCGCTGAATGCACACGCAGTTGATGGGCGCGTGCCCGAATCTGGGCGTGGTGCGGCGAATGCAAGGCTAGACGCTCCAACTCGTCGAGCACGCGCGCGGTTCGACGCAGTGGCCCGTACCTCGTGGCACTATCGAGCACTGTCTGCCGCAGCGCGGCGAGTCCCGAAACCGCACCGAGCCACCCTGTCAGGGACGCAGCGCCCGCGCCCGCATGCTCACGACCGCAGACCACCGTGTATTCACCAAACCGTCGCATCAACTGTGCAACAACTGAATCGCCGCCCATTGCGGCATCGGCCAACGACCATCGGTCCTCGTCGGCCAGTGCGGCGAGCAACCGAGCATCAGCCTGGGTGAGTGTGCCAGTGGCCGAGACCTGAGCGCATATCCCAGATACTGCCAATACGGTGCCGACATAGTCGCGAAGATCCTCCGCCATTGCCGCAGCCCGATCCTGCGCGGCGGTGATCGGGTCGCTGACCCCGAATGCGCCAGCCCCGTAGGCATCGGCGCGCGACAACACCCCGACCGTCGTCAATGGAGTGAACTGCCACGCGGCTAAGACCTCGTGTTCGTCGGCCCGCAACTCTGAATCGAACAAGAACACCGCCACATCGGCATCGAACGCATGAGAAGTAGTCGATGCCGTCTCAGTAACCCCGAGCGCGGCGCGGGCCGCAGCGTCGAGTTGGTCGGTGAGCGTGGATAGACCCGGCGTATCGATCAGCCGTAGTTCACGAAGGGCGACCGAAGGCAGCCACCGCCGCACTACCTGCACCGCACTAGCAGCAACGGGCAACGCAATGTGACTCTGTGTCGGACCAGCGACCACCTGATATACCTGGCCGTCGCTATCGATGACATCAGCTCGCGCCGGAGCGCCATCGCGATACTCCGTCAACACCTGGGTGGACTCGAGTTCGGCTGTCTCGGCAAGAGGTGTCCCCAGCAGAGCGTTAACCAGCGTTGATTTTCCGGCATTGCCGCGCCCCGCGAACAATACCGAGGGTGCCGCGCTTTGATCGCTTTGCAGTTGCGTGAGCGCGTCCCGATCGGCAGGACAAGAAGCTTTAAGATCATCAAGAATATCCATAACTACAGATGTGACAGTGGCCAGTGTGGTCATCGCAATCACCTCCGTTCCGCCGGTATCCTTAATCACTAGTTATTAGACCAGGAATGAGGACATGGATGCGAAAGGTCATTGCCCTAACAGCCATGCTCTGCGCGCTACCGACTGGGCTCGTCGCATGCAGTGCCGCTGCCGATGCAGTGGACCCAGCTGCGCTCGATACCGGACATTACTCCACCGTAGCGCGTCCTGACCCCGGCCCAGCCCAGAGCATCGTCACCCTCGAATCGCAGCGACTAGCCGACTTTGTCCTGTGCCCCTGGGAGATCGACCCCCTCCTCACCGACATGAAAATGCCTACCTATCCAGTCCGACTCGCCCTTGAAGCGAAAGAGGCGTTGGGGGGAAACGCTTACAAAAAGATCAATCAGAACACATTCCTATACGGGTATGTTGCCACGGCAGCAGAACCAGTCATGCCGAAGACCACGCCACATAAATCAATGGTGCACATGGCGTTGAGATTCACCGATGCCGCTGCGGCAACGCAGGCCGCGAGAAGCATTTACACCTATGAACTAAACGGCGATGAATACATGGCGAAAGGTGCCGCCGCCAAATTAGAGAATCAATCCTCACTGGCCCTTACCGCACTCACTTCCGGCGGCAAAGCGCGGAAACTAGCAGCAATCACCACCCACAACGATTTCGTGATATTCACCAGGGTCACTACGCCAGTAGGAAACGACCAATCATGGCTCACCGACACTGTCAACAAAGCCACAACCAACCAGCTGCGTCTAATCGGCCAGTTTCAAGGCCGACCACCCAACGCCACAGCAAACGGCATACCGCGCCCCCAGCTCGATAGCCACAAAATGATGCGATACACACTCCCCGCTAACGAGAGCAGCGTCAACGAGATTGGCGGAGCCTCAGTCAACGGCGTTTTCGGCCTCAGGGGCATCACTCACACGCAGACCAACCCACAAGCGTCCTACCGCGCCTTGTCCGCAGCAGGATCAACACTGAACGCGGTAGGCGACAACATCGTCCTGTACCGAGCAGATAACCCGGACAAAGCTGAAACCCTCCGTAAGACCTTCATCACCGAAGGCACCGCCACTAACGGTTTGACCCCGATGGCCGGCCCGCCGGGACTCGCCCCTGCCACCTGCCTGTACCGCGACACCTACGACGGTCGACTCATGGTCTGCTACGTGCAGGTCGGCCGATACATGGCCGAGATCAGCGGCAGCGACGACCAAACCGATCTATGGCGCAAGACCAGCGCCCAATACCTCATCCTCACCCACGCCGACCAGAACGCCCACTAGCGGCCCGACTGGCTCAACAAAGCGTTCAATTCGGCGATCTGGCCGTCAACAATCTCCAAATTCTGCTCAACACTCAGTAACCGCCGCCGCCGCCGCTCTCCCGAATCCGCAGCCGCAGTCGACAACGCCGCCGCCATCGCACGTTGCTTATCGAGTCGCGTCTGCAAATTCTCTCGATAAGCAACCGACACCTCGGTACGAGCATGAGTGACAACAACATCAACAATGCGCCCGATCGCAGTGCGCGCGGTGCCCTCGGTATCGCGCAACCACGCCAACAAATTCTGCTTGCCCGCCCGCGCAGCACGAAACCCAAGATTCACCGCCACCCACACACCGCCAAGCACCGCACCCACCCCGGCCGCAGTAACCCCCACTAGACCGCCAATGACCGACGAACCAATGACACCGATGCTAAGCAGGCTCGGGTCGACGATGCCTTGTCGCCGCGCCACAGGCGCGCTATCGAGACGCCGCCCACCAACGGCCTCGCAGATGCGGGAGTACAACGCCTCCCACACCAAGGGATCATCACCAAAACGTGCGGCGACAATACTGCGCCGAAGATCAGAGACCAGATCCCCCAGCACAGCCGCGATCAATTCTTCAAGGTCACGCTGCACCTCATCAGTCACGAGGGTCGGGTTACGACGGATCGCGGTGACCCCCTGTGCACCAATGCGCGTGACCCACTTGGAATGCACCTGGGCCAATCGCTGATCAGTTCCTTCGATCGCTCGGCCGCGGACCAGCGCCAGATCCCGCGCCAAGTTGTACTCCCACTGCCGCTGTTCAGCCAACAGATCAGAAAGATCACTCGCAGCAACGTGCGCGTGACGAGACGCAGCGGTGTCGGAATCGGCGAGATCGGACATCGTGGCAAGGATTTGAGACCGCACGCGGTGCAAACCTTGGACGAGAACGTGCGCGGCAGCAGACTCCTGGTGCTCTTGGGACCGGATGAGTCGACGCCCGATCTCCTCGCGCAATTCGCTGATCCCAGAAGCCCGATCATGGGCGGCCCGGTCGTCAGTCGGCAGCGATTGTGCCTGGCATGCCCGTTCACACGACACTCCGATCACCGGAACCACCACGCCCAGATGCTCGCGCAATAACCGACTGTTCTCTGCGGCCACCGACCGCCACGTCATCAAATGCTGATCGGTCTTGGTGATAACCACGATCGTCGCATCGGCGGTCGCCGACGCCGCCCGCGCAAACTCCACCTCCGGGGCGGACAACGGAGAACTGGCATCGCACACCAGCAACAACACGCACTCCTGACTTGCTGTGGCGGTCGTCAACTCGGCCACACGTCGATCCAACCCGCCAGTACCCGGAGTATCGATTACCGTGACCATCCCCAAAGCACTATCGGGCAACGTGACCGCCGCCCCGCTCACCCCCACCCGCGCGTCGTCATCATCACCATTAACTGCCGCCGCGAACTTCTCCGCACTAACCACAGCGGACCGCTCGCCAGCGAGTAGATGAAACACCGGACTGTTGACCGAGTCGGACAGCGAAACACTCACCGCCAGTTGGGTGGCAGCGTCAGCGTGAGCGGGAACTACTGACCTTCCCACCAGGGCGTTGATCAACGACGTCTTGCCACGATTGACCTCGCCAGCAACCACCACACACATGTGCCGACCCTTGCCGAGCTTCGAGTCAGCAAGGTCAGCGACCTGCGGCAAGTCATTGGCGATGAGTGTTACACGCGCAGCATCTAGCAACTGGTGGTGTGCGTCAACGTCATCGAGCATCGTCACCTCCGGGACTACATGGCCCATCGCAGAAGGATGATTTTCAGGTCACCGCTCGATGACAAAAATCGCTTTCGAGGTGAAATCGGTTCCCGGCCAAAGGTTCAACGCGAAACCAGGAGAGTCGATAGCACCAGACTCAAGTTGAATCCCCGGTATACCAGCGTCAGGGTGCACTCCCAGTGGCGCCTTAACCACCCATTGCCTGCGCACCGTCCTGCCAGGCTCGCGATGAGCGACGATCCGATCGCCGCGTAGTAACTCTTCGGCTGTAACTTCCAAAAGCGTGCTCATAGTTCGTTTCCTTATTTCACGACTGCGAAATGTCACCGAAGGCGCGTTGCTGGCCACGTTTCCATGCCGCCACGATAGCGTCGCTGTTCACCCCATAGGCATCAGCAAGAGCAATCTGAATACGCTCGGGGATCGGAGAGGTATAACTTTCAGCCGTATAGACCGGCGTGACTCCAATGCCCGCCTTGTCGGCCGCGACTGCGCCAGACCATCCCAGCCACTGCCGCATCTGCCGTAGCGTCGGCTGATTACGCGGTGTGTTTGTGAACTCGGCAACATGAACCCGCAACGCAGATGCCAACTTCACACCGTTAGTTTCCGAAGGCGTCAACCGGCCCGCCTCCCAGCTGCGCACCGTTCCAACGGTGACACCGCACCGCGCAGCGATCTCCCTCAAACTCACCCCGCTACGCTCACGGATCAACTTGACCCGATCGGGCGCATAATCATCAAGCTTTCCGGCGGGCATAGATGGATTGTATCGAAGCGTTCCATGCCCGTGAGCAACACGCGCGCGCCGCGTCCGCGCATCTATAGCCGAGTGCTGTCAGTGACCGTGATGGCAGCGGCTGGCACCCATAGCGTCATCGTCAACCGAGAGACCTTGTTTGCACTCGCGACCGGGATCTCAACAATCGCGAGCCATTGACTGTCGAACACCTGCGCCCAAGCGATTTGCCGCCCAACCATGTGTAACTCAAGACGCATCGCATTGGCGCGCACCCGCAACGTCGGGGACCTGCGGGCACCAAGGGAACCGATTGTCACTGGCAATGCCCTAGACATGTCAACAGTGACCGGCCGTGGCGGGGTAAACCTGCGGACAGTGGTGTGGTCTAACCATCCCTCGAACACGCAGCCAGTGTATCGAACAGAGTTTCGATAAAGCTGATACTGTGCGTGCTGACGGTGGGCCAGGTGACGGTCCTAGAGGTGGAGGGAAGCCACCCAAACCCCCTTACCTTGGCCCGCCGGCCCTGACCGCCGTTCTGCTCGCGTACAGGTCGGCCCGCTTGTTAACCTCTACAGGCGAGTCCCGATCCGGTTCGACTGTCCCCCCCTGCGTTGAATCAGATCGGGACTCGCGCCGTCTACTGCCTTGGCTCCAACACGGTGCTGTGTGGTTAAGAAGGGGAGGGGAGTTGGCGGAACACGCGGTGGTCGATCGCTGGCAAATCAACGATGTCGGACCAGCCAGCAGACACTGTGGTGATCTTGTCCAAGCAGCCTTGAATATCACGTTTGACTGCCACCAACTCCGGATCGCCAGCGGCGCTATGAGTCAGTCGCTCAACCAATTTGGCCAGACGTTGAAGCGCAGCTCGCTCAGTCGGCGAGCGGTCGGAGAGCCCAACGTCAAGGGCATAGTCGTTAGCCGCATGCCATGCGGTCCAAGCATTGTCAGCGAGCGACGTTGCATGATCGATGTCTGCCTGCGTTGAGTGTTCATGCAAACTTTCGGCAACACCCGCCAGAGCGTCCATCGCGCGTTCGTAGGCCACCGTCGTGGCCACCGTGCCGGTTGTATCGCGCAACAGCGGTTTGGTGATATACCACGCTTCGATGTTAAGGGCGTAACGGCCCCACTCATCCAATAGTTGGGTCAGAGCATCGTGAACTTCGGCGACCTGTTGCCGCACCAAGGGCGGGGCATTTTGGCAGGTTGATGTTCGGTCCAGCTCGGCTGCGCGGTCGACGACTAGTAGTGCCGCGCGCGCAGTCAGGTCCGACCACGACGTGCGGCCGGGAAAAGCGCAGTCCACCACAGCGAAGAGGAGTGTGCACGCTACTGACAGCCCTGCTATCAGGGTCATTGCAATAAGGAGGCAACGTATAACCCGCAACGGATCTGAGTGGTCTGCGGCGTGCTGCAAAAGCGAAAACGGAGCTAGGCAAGCACAGGCACAAGCGACGTGTAGGGCGACGCGTCGAGCTGCGCGGCGGGCGATAGTTCGTCGCGTGGCCGCTAACCATTCTCGGTCGCCGCGGACTTGTTCGCGCAACTCGACGAGTTCCGGAGATCTAGCGATCCTGTCGCGCTCTTGCTGAGCATAATCCCTATATGCCGAGATGCTGACGTGCTGGGTACATTCCGCGTAACGGAGGGCGTGGGCAGTGAGATCGGGACTATCAGCAATACGTGCCACGATCTGCTCTACCCACTGATCACGCCGACCGCGCTGGCTGGTTGCTCTGTCGTTGGCACTCACAGAGGGATCGCCCCCTTGATGGTTGATGTTCTCGCAGAAGTGCATTCGTTGGTGGCGCGCTCCAATAATGCTGAGCGTTCCTCGGTGGGTAGTCGCACACCGATTTCGCGGCGCAGCGCTTGACGTACCTGTCCCCAAGTGACGGACGGTTCACATTTCACCAGGTGAGCGAAGTATGTTCGGAGGAAGGTAATGGCATGATCAGGCGTGGTGGTCTGCCACTGGAGTATCAGGAACTTCACTGCGGCTGCGCCAATGATCAGTGTGGCCTGGTCCTCGCTTGCCTTGAGTATGGCGGCGGATTCGCGGGCGAATTGAGCTGCTGAACCACTAATAAGGTGATCAAGGACTTCCTCACCGAGAATGATTGACTCACCCGGCAAGTACCCGATTTCGCGTACCGCTGCATCTAGTACGACTTCGTAAGGCATCTCGATAGTCCAGGCCAGATTCATAAGGTGCCTAGATGCTGGAAGCCTCATCAATGGCTTCGTACGCCAATTCAGAACATTTTGCCGCGAGGTCCCGATTCGCCGTCCGAGTTCAGCATCGCCCACGCCCGTCCGGGTCTTGTGCGCCTCAATCAACTGCGAGAAACGGATCTCCTGCGGCTCTGACTGGTGCATTTTGAGGTTCCCCTTGTCAATGTCGTGCGTGGATGGGCGAGGGCTATCAGTTCTCGACAGGCTGCGATTGACCGTCGTCGATAGCCGACACCCACCACCGATCAGTGTGAATGAGATGCACTCTGACGACAGCAGGTAGCCGGAAAGTGTTGTCTTGCAACACGATTAAATGCACATCAACTGTTGCGATTGTGTCCGATTGTGCCGCGCGTGCGGTAGACGTGATGATGCGTAAAGGGGCCACCCCGGCCGCGAGAGCGGGCCGTGTCGGGCCGACCAGCATCGTGGGAACACCAGCTGCCACCCCGGCGAATGCGCCGGTAGGTAGGTAGTACCGCCCGGTGTAGGAGTTCCGCAAGAGTTGCGCAAACTGCGGCGTCGCGACAGGTGCAATCCGCGCCCGCTGTTCCTCTACGCCGCCAAGAACCGAGAGGCCGTCATAGCTCACCCGAACCACGCTCTGCGCCAGGTCGATGGCGGAAACATCTGTAGTAGGTGCGGGCATCGAACCAGGTACCGGCCAGATCGGCGGGGCCACGGCTGGGCCGCTATCGATGCGGCCCAGATCAAGGGACGGAGGTATGAACGGCTTATCGGTGTCGTCGACTTTGCCGACGCCAAGCAATGACACTGCAATAAGCATCACCATGAACCCAGCGGCAGCGATTATCGCTAGGTAGGCGGCACCATTGCTGGACAGAAACCTGGTGGAATGGTCAGGTGTAATTCGTGTTGACATGTCATGCCTCTCGGGGATCTCGATAGGTGCGCTCACTCAGGCG
>NZ_BAEH01000052.1 GCF_000241305.1 Gordonia effusa NBRC 100432 | reverse complement strand
GGCTTGGGCCTCGCCGGACTCTTCGTAGTCGAGGCTGGCATACCCGCGGGTCCGCGACTTCAGCGCGTCGAAGAAGTCGAAGATGATTTCCGCCATCGGCAGCGTGTATCGAAGTTCGACGCGGGTTTCCGAAAGATAGTCCATGCCACCGAGTTCGCCGCGTCGCGACTGGCACAGTTCCATAATCGCGCCGACGAATTCACTCGGAGCGATCACCGTGCTCTTGGTAATCGGCTCCCAAATTTCCCTCGATTTACCGTCCGGCCAATCGGATGGGTTGGTGACTATATGTTCGGTGCCGTCGTCCATCACCACCCGGTACACGACGTTGGGCGCGGTGGAGATGAGATTAAGACCGAACTCACGCTCCAGCCGTTCGCGAGTGATCTCCATATGCAGTAGTCCGAGGAAGCCGCACCGGAAGCCAAAGCCAAGTGCCACAGACGTTTCCGGCTCAAAGGTCAGTGCGGCGTCGTTGAGTTGCAGCTTCTCCAACGCTTCGCGCAACACTGGATAGTCCGAACCGTCCAGGGGATACAGGCCCGAGAAGACCATCGGCTGCGGCTCCCGATACCCGGTGAGTGCTTGCTCCGCGCCATTGCGCGCGGTGGTCACCGTGTCACCGACCTTCGACTGCCGCACATCCTTGACACCGGTGATGAGATAGCCGACTTCACCGACGCCCAGCCCTTTGGTGGGTTTCGGCTCCGGCGAGACGATGCCGACTTCGAGCAGTTCGTGCGTCGCACCGGTCGACATCATCTTGATTTTCTCGCGCGGGACGATCTTGCCGTCGACGACTCGCACATAGGTGACGACGCCGCGATAGGTGTCGTAAACGGAATCGAAGATCATCGCCCGAGCGGGGGCGTCGGAATCACCGACGGGCGCGGGTATCTGAGCCACCACGGCGTCGAGCAATTCGGCCACGCCGGCGCCGGTCTTGCCCGAGACCCGCAGCACCTCGTCGGGCTCACAGCCGATGATGTGCGCGATTTCGCCGGCGTAGCGATCGGGGTCGGCGGCCGGTAGGTCAATTTTGTTGAGGACCGGGATAATTGTGAGGTCGTTCTCCATCGCCAGATACAGATTGGCGAGTGTTTGCGCTTCAATGCCCTGCGCGGCATCGACGAGCAGGACCGCACCCTCACAGGCTTCGAGAGCACGGCTGACCTCATAGGTGAAGTCGACGTGCCCCGGGGTGTCGATCAGGTGCATCACATAGTCGGTGGTAGCCCCGTCGGCGTCAGTCACTTGCCACGGCAGCCGAACGTTCTGCGCCTTGATGGTGATGCCGCGTTCGCGTTCGATATCCATCCGGTCGAGGTATTGGGCACGCATGGCACGCTCCTCCACCACCCCGGTGAGCTGCAGCATCCGGTCGGCCAGCGTGGATTTTCCGTGGTCGATGTGCGCGATGATGCAAAAGTTCCGGATCCGGTCTGGATCGGTGAACGTCGTATCGGCGAAACTGGAAATCTCTGCTGCTCCCTCGTATGGCTGGAACTCCTCCAGCGGCGTCGGGGTCCATTTTGTCACGAGCAGCGCCCGACGACGTTTCCGGACTGTTTAGGGTGGACCCGTGGCTGAACTCGAAGAGGTCGTCGACGACGGTGTGGTTGCCAGCGTTCATCGCCCCGCTACCACCGCGCTGGCAACGGTCGTTCTGGCGCACGGCGCGGGCGGCAACCGAGACGCCGCGATCCTGCGCGCCTATGCCGACGAGTTCGTGTCGCGAGGCGTGGCCGTAGCCCGAATTGATCTGCCCTACCGGCAACGCCGGCCGAAGGGACCGCCGAGCCCATCGACGGCGGCGGCTGATCGAGCCGGAATCGCGGCGGCGTGCGCACTATTCGGCAGTTTGTCGGATGGACCACTGATCGTCGGCGGGCATTCCTACGGTGGCCGTCAGGCATCGATGCTGATCGCCGACGACGCCTCGCTCGCCGCAGGTCTCTTTCTCAGCTCTTATCCACTGCACCCGCCGGGCAAACCGGATCGACTGCGGACCGAGCACTTACCGTCCATCACCGTGCCGACGCTGGTGATCCACGGCAGTAGCGACCCATTCGCGTCCTCCGACGAGCTACGGGAAGCGACGAAGTTGATCGATGCCCAATCGCAGATTGTGACCGTCAAGGCGCCGCACAGTCTCAACCCAGCGCGTACCAATGTCGCCCAATTGGCCGTCGATGCCGCGCTGGACCTGCTGATCGGCATGTAATTCGCGCGAACGATAGTTGGCTTTCACCAGGTGAATCGGTGACTTACGGTGTCGAACATGACCACTCGACGTTTACTCGCCACATTCGGAATCGCAGCCATTACCGCGGTTGGTGCGACAACATTGGTTGCCACCCCAGCCCAGGCCGCCCCCTACAACTGGGGCGCCATCGC
Organism: Gordonia effusa NBRC 100432; assembly: GCF_000241305.1. Lineage (GTDB taxonomy): Bacteria > Actinomycetota > Actinomycetes > Mycobacteriales > Mycobacteriaceae > Gordonia > Gordonia effusa. The sequence goes on along the minus strand of NZ_BAEH01000052.1, from coordinate 45,162 downwards.
CTATGACTGGGATGGAAACACCGCCACCGCGGTCGACTATGGCAGCGAACCCGCCGCCCGGAATGCCGTGGTACGCCGTTGTGGCGCGCACTGCGGGTATTTCACCTTCTACAACTCCTGTGGCGCGGTCGCCTATTCGCGAGACGGTCGGCATTCGGGCCAGTCACGGGGCTACCCGACGCGCCGAGCCGCCGAACGAGCCGCGCTGAGTCGTGTACCGGGCCGCGGGATCGTCGCGGCATATGCCTGCACGACCCGCTGACCAAATCCTGCGAGCGATCACAACTTCCCGGGCCACCGGTGCGATTCGTTCCGTAGCAGATCGATCGCCGAACCCATCCGCCCCAACCGGGCAGTAAGGCATGTCGTGCTCTTGTAACGTCGAAGTTCATGAGTGATGTCGAAGTACCGACAGTCGATCATCCGCCACAGTCCGACCGAGGAGGCCTGAGCCGAGGCTGGCAGTCGGTCAATCCGCGCGTCTTTCTCATCGCGGCCGCGATTGTCCTGGCCCTGGCCGTATGGGCACTGATCGCCCCGGGTTCGGCCGACCGCGTAATCACCAACGTCGTCACCTTCATCACCGAGTGGTTCGGATGGTGGTACTTCTTGTTGGCCACCGCGATAGTCGCCGTCGTACTGTTCGTCGCGATGAGCCGGTACGGGAAGATCCGCCTCGGCCCCGACGAATCACGTCCGGAGTACAGCCTTTTCACCTGGACGGCAATGCTGTTCGCGGCCGGTATCGGGATCGATCTGATGTTCTTCTCGGTCGCCGAACCGGTGACTCAGTATCTCAATCCGCCGGTCGGACCGGGAGAAACCAACGCGGCCGCGGCCGACGCGGTGACCTGGACGCTGTTTCACTACGGCATCAGCGGCTGGGCGATGTACGCGCTTATGGGTGCGGCGTTGGCGTACTTCGCGTTTCGGAAGAACCTGCCGCTGACGATCCGCTCCGTGCTGTACCCGATCATCGGAAAACGAGTCAACGGCGCGGTCGGCGACACCATCGACGTGGCGGCGGTACTCGGCACCATCTTCGGTATCGCGACGTCGCTGGGCATCGGAATCGTTCAACTGGCATATGGCTTGCACGAGATGTTCGGCATGTCGCAGGGAAAGGCGACCCAGATCGGCCTGATCGTATTGTCGGTGATCATCGCGACCGCGTCGGCGACGTCGGGTGTCGACAAAGGTATCCGACGCCTCTCCGAGCTGAATGTCATTCTGTCCCTTGTTCTTCTGGTCTACATCTTGGTGACCGGAAAGACCTCCTTCTTGCTCAACGCACTCGTGATGAACACCGGCGACTATGTGTCGACCTTCGCCGATCGAACGTTGAACACGATGGCGTGGGACGCGCCAACCGAATGGCTCAACTCGTGGACTCTGTTCTTCTGGGCGTGGTGGGTGGCGTGGACTCCATTCGTCGGACTGTTCCTCGCCCGAATCTCGCGTGGCCGCACCGTCCGGCAGTTCGTCGCCGGCGTCCTCACGGTGCCGTTCGGCTTCATCCTGCTTTGGGTATCGATCTTCGGTAACAGTGCCCTCGAAGTCGCCCGTGGCGATAAGGATTTCGCGAATACCACCGCTACCAAACCTGAGCAGGGCTTCTACGACCTCCTCGAGAAGTACCCTGGTGCACCACTTCTTCTGGGCATCGCCACCATCACCGGGTTGCTGTACTACGTGACGAGTGCCGATTCGGGTGCCCTGGTAATGGGCAACTTCACCTCGCGCCTGCGGGACCCGTTGGAAGACTGCAGCAAAGCCAACCGCATCTTCTGGTCGTGTGCCATCGGCCTCCTGACTCTCGCCATGCTTTTCGCGGGAGCCGAAGGATCGATCCTTACCTTGCAGAAGGCGACCATCATCATGGGATTGCCGTTCTCATTCGTGCTCGCTCTGGTCGGCCTCGCACTACTACGCGCGCTGCGGCAGGAAACCGTGAAGACCGACAGTTTTCGCGCCGCCCTTCCCAAAGCGATCGCGGCGGGACGCCCGTCTGGTGGCGACGGCGCCCTGTGGCGGCGCAGACTACTCGCGACGTTGCAGTATCCGGGCGCGAACGCCACCGAGAAGTTCTTGAAATCGACTGTGACACAGTCGATGATGACGGTCGCCGACGAATTGCGAAACTCCGGCGTCGAGGCATCGGTCAGCACCGACGTCGACGAGAACGGCCTTCCCACGCCAAAACTGACGATCGACCTCGCGGGCGAGCCGGTCTTCGAATACTCGGTCGGCGCCATCTCATCGATCGCGCCGACCTACGCCGTTCGCACCAGCCGTGCCACCGATCGCTACTTCCGTTGCGAGGTGTATCTCACCGAGGGCGCACAAGGCTATTCGCTCAACGGCTATACGGTGGAACAGGTCATCGGCGACATCTTGGACCAATACGAGCGACACCTGGGATATCTCCATCTACGCCGGACACAATCGGATTCTCGCGACTCGTCCGGCCTTGACCGCGACAACCTCGACGACCTAGACGAAGGAGTAACCACCCCATGACCGCAACGGGCACACTCTTCATCGACGGCCTGTGGCGTACCGCCGCCGACGGCGGTACCCGCGAAATCCGCTGTCCCGCAGACGGATCGTTGGTCGGCATAGTCGACGAGGGCAGTGCCGCCGATACCGAAGCCGCCATCGCGGCAGCTAGACACGCTTTCGACGACGGTCCGTGGCCACGCACATCGACGGGGGAACGCAGCGCGTTGCTGCTCCGGGTCGCCGACGAGATCGATTCCCGTCGAGACGATTTCGCGCGGGCCGAGACACTTGACACCGGAAAACGCCTGTCGGAGTCAGAGATTGACATGGCGGACATCGCCGCCTGCTTCCGTTATTTCGCGAAGCTGGCCGTCGCCGAGAGCGGAAGGATCGTCGACGCCGGGTCACCCGATATCGATTCCCGCATCGTCTATGAACCAGTTGGCGTGTGCGGCCTCATCACCCCGTGGAACTACCCGCTACTCCAGGCCGCGTGGAAGGTCGCGCCCGCACTCGTCGCGGGAAATACCTTCGTCCTCAAGCCGGCCGAGCTGACTCCGCACACCGCGATCCTGTTGATGGAAGTACTCGAGGCGGTAGGGTTGCCACCGGGGGTCGCCAACCTGGTGCTGGGCGCGGGAGCCGTTGCCGGAGCTCCACTCTCGTCGCACATCGACGTCGACCTGGTCTCCTTCACCGGCGGTTTGGTTACCGGTCGAGTCATCGCGGCGGCCGCCGCATCGACAGTCAAGAAGGTTGCTCTCGAACTGGGCGGCAAGAATCCCAACGTGGTTTTCGCTGACGCGTGCGATACGCCCGAACGACTGGCCGCCAGTGTCGACAACGCCCTCAATGCCGCGTTCCTGCATTCGGGCCAGGTGTGCTCGGCGGGTGCCAGGCTCATCGTCGAAGAATCGGCCCGGGACCGATTCGTGGCCGAGTTAGTACGGCGGGCCAACGGAATTCGTCTCGGCCTCCCCTTCGCCGAAGGCACCGAGACCGGTCCGCTGATCTCGGCCGCTCATCGCGACAAAGTGCACACATATGTCGAACGGGCCCGAGAACAGGGAGCGCTGATCGCTATCGGCGGACGCTTCGCCACTGGTGATGCTGGGTCGGGGTCGCTCGACGACGGCTTCTTCTACGAGCCGACCGTAATCGATCACGCCACTCGCGAAATGGATTGCGTCCACGACGAAGCATTCGGCCCGACCGTCACCGTCGAAACCTTCACCGACGAAGACGAGGCCGTGGCCATCGCCAACGACACCGAATACGGTCTCGCCGGAGCGGTGTGGTCCTCGGACAGCGCGCGCGCCCGACGAGTCGCCGCACGGCTACGCCACGGCACGGTGTGGGTCAATGACTTCGGACCGTATCTGCCCCAGGCGGAATGGGGCGGATTCGGCGCTTCGGGTATCGGACGCGAATTGGGGCCGGCCGGTCTTGCCGAGTACCGCGAAGCAAAACATGTCTACGAGAATCTGCGCCCCGCCGTCACCGGCTGGTTCGCGAACCGGGAGGACTGAGTATGAGCACTGATACTTCCACCGAATACGACTACGTCATCATCGGCGGCGGGTCTGCCGGTGCGGCGATCGCCGCACGGCTCTCGGAGGACACGTCGGTACGCGTGTGCCTGGTCGAGGCCGGTCCCAGTGACGTCGACGACGATGCCATCCTGCGGCTCGACCAATGGATGAACCTCCTGGAATCCGGCTACGACTGGGATTATCCGATCGAACCCCAGGAGAATGGCAACTCCTTCATGCGACATGCGCGCGCTAAAGTGTTGGGCGGCTGCAGTTCTCACAACAGCTGCATCGCCTTCTGGGCACCGAGAGAGGATCTGGACTCCTGGCGCGACGATCATGGAGCCACCGGCTGGGGAGCCGACGACGTCTATCGGCTCTATCAGCGGATCGAGACGAACGACGCACCCGGTGATCACCACGGGCGCAACGGTCCGGTGAATCTGATGACCGTCGAGCCACGTGATCCGTGCGGGGTCGCCCTGCTCGACGCGTGCGAGTCGGTCGGTATCCCCCGCGCGGCGTTCAATGCGAATACGACGGTGACCAACGGCGCCAACTTCTTTCAGATCAATCGTCGCGCCGATGGCGTTCGCGCGTCGTCGTCGGTCAGCTACCTCCATCCCATCCTTGAACGCCCGAATCTGACTATCCGTACCGGATCATGGTGCAAGCGAATCCTTTTCGACGACGCAGCAACGCCGCGCGCGGTCGGGGTCGATATCACCGACAACGCCTTCGGCCGCACGACCACGCTGACAGCCGCCCGTGAGATCATCCTGTCGACCGGCGCGATCGACTCACCCAAACTACTGATGCTCAGCGGTATCGGACCGGCAGAACATCTGCGCGAGAACGGAATCGACGTACTCGTGGATTCCCCCGGCGTCGGCGAACATCTACAAGATCACCCCGAAGGGGTCATCGGGTTCGAGGCCGCGCGGCCGATGGTCACCGAATCCACTCAGTGGTGGGAGATCGGCGTCTTCACCACCACGGTCGACGGCCTCGACCGCCCGGACCTGATGATGCACTACGGCAGTGTGCCGTTCGATATGCATACTCTGCGGCAGGGTTATCCGACGTCGGAGAACACCTTCTGTCTGACTCCCAATGTGACACACGCTCGTTCACGAGGGACCGTGCGGCTGCGCTCTCGCGACTTCCGGGATAAGCCGCGTGTCGATCCTCGCTATTTCACCGACGCGGAAGGCCACGATATGCGGGTGATGATCGCGGGTATTCGCAAGGCCCGCGAAATCGCCTCCGCGCCACCACTATCCGAATGGGTTGCGCGTGAACTGTATCCCGGACCGGAGGCAACCACCGACGCCGAGTTGGCCGACTACATCCGCCGGACGCATAACACCGTCTATCACCCGGCCGGTTCGGTTCGGATGGGCGCGCCCGACGACCCGCTCTCCCCGCTCGATCCCCAGTTGCGGGTGAAGGGCACCCGCGGGCTACGGGTAGCCGACGCCTCGGTTTTTCCCGAGCACACCACAGTCAATCCCAATATCACCGTGATGCTCGTGGGCGAACGGTGCGCGGAATTGATCAAGGCGGACTGGGCATAGGCGATAGTCGCGGGATCAGCTCGGCGTCGGGTCCGCGCCCGACGCCCCCGTCACCCCCGACCCGTGAAATTCGTCCGAATAGTTGGCTGGCGAGGGCAATATGCCCTTGCCCGGCAACTATTCGGACGATTTTCCCGATGACAGGCGACCGGCTAACTTCATCGCCGCCTCACGCCAGCCGCGTAATCTCAACTACCACATCAAGATCCGATGCTCCGGCGCCGGTGTAGATCCCCTTAAGTGGTGGTACATCCGAATAGTCCCGCCCCACTCCGACGCCGATATGTAACTCGGTGATGTGCTTGTTGTTGGTCGGATCGATTCCCCACCACGCGCCGGTCCATGCCTCCACCCACGCGTGACTCTCACCTTCGACGGCTTCGCCGATTTCGGCAACCGAGCGCGGATGCAGATATCCCGACACATACCGGGCCGGAATGCCGAGACTGCGCAGCAGCACCAGGGTCAGATGCGCGTAGTCCTGACAGACACCTTTGCGTTCCTTCCACGCTTCGACGGCAGTGGTGTGCACGCCCGTGGTGCCCGGTACGTAGTCCATCTCAGCGTGTACCCACTGGGCGACCGCGAGAACAGCTTCGGCCGGTGTGCGTCCTTTCGCCAACTTCTTAGCGGCTGACGCGAGCGTCCGATTCTTCGGCACATACGTTGTGGGCGTGAGCATTTCGTCGTATCGGTCGAGGACATAGTCGCCGCGCAATTCTTCCCACTCGGTTGCCGCCGCGACATCGGGAATGTTCTCGTTCTCGGTCTCGACCACCGAGGTGCCCGACACTTCGAGCTCTTCGTGTGGCGCGTGAAGGTCGAAGGCAGTGACGATGGTGCCCCAGTAGTCGGTGTAGCGATACTGACGCGAGGCGGGAGCCGTCTCGACGCGGTCGACGATCACGTTCTGGCGATGGTCATTTCGCGGTGTAAGTCGCGCTTCGTTGAATGACGAGGTGACCGGGCCGTTGTAGGCGAATCCGGTGGCATGCACGATTCGCAGGCGCGCTGTCATCGAGACTCCTGTGTGGCGATAGACGGCCGCGCATTGGCGTCGGCCCAGGAAACATATTGCGATACATGGAAATTGTCGGCGGAAATGGCTTCACTTACTTCCCGGCACATCGCTTGAATATCGAGGAGCCGGGACTCCAGATCCACCAGCAACAGTCCAGGCTCCAGAAATTCCAGCGAACTTCGAGCCCGGCCCAGCATCAGCAGCGCCTTGGATTGCTCACCAACCCGGCTCGGCCGCTTCTCCAGTTCGGCGAGATTAATCTCGGCAACGCGCAACGCGTGGAAGACCGACCGGGGGAACAATCGGTCGAGCACCATGAACTCCACCACGTGATCGGCGTCGAGTAGACCTCGATAGGTTCTCAAGTAAGTGTCATGTGCCCCAGCCGAGACCAGCACGCTCACCCACGACGGCGAACTGTTCCGATCGCCCGCGCGGGAGAGCAACATGCGCACCGTCATATCGACACGTTCCACCGACCGACCGACCAACAGGTAGCGATAGCCGTCGTCGTGGGACAGGGTCGCATCAGCCAGGCCTGCGAACATCGCCGCTCGGTCTTTGACATAGGCCAGAAACTCGTGCGGGCCGAGCCGCCGCGCTCGACGCTCCGCGTCGGACAGCCCGTTGTAGGTACTGTTCAGACATTCCCACATCTCACTCGATGTGACTTCCCTTGCGCCACGGGCATTTTCGCGCGCCGAAGCGATGAGGTCGGCGATCGATCCGGTGACGCCGCGATCGTAGGCGACGTACTCCGCCAACGACCAGACGTCCCAGCCATCCGACGTCGTGGGATCGAATCCGAGTACTTGCAGCACCAATCGTGCAGCGCGGTTCGGATCGGTCGTCGGCTCTTCCAGAAGTTGATGTACGACCACGTCGAGTATCCGGGCGATATCATCGGCCCGCTCGACATAGCGACCGATCCAGTAGAGCGATTCGGCGTTACGCGCCAACATGGCACTGACCTCCCGACCGCGAACTCTGTTGCTGCTGTTGTTGCTGCTGTTGCATGTTCGACAGATCCGGTCCCGATGCCGCCGGCGTAGGTTGTTTCACCGCCGACTCGGCCACCACTTCGTCGCCATCGTGCTGCGCCTCCTTCGGCGCCGTCCGCGATGCCAACACCCAGGTGTCCTTTGAACCGCCGCCCTGACTGGAGTTCACCACCAGCGACCCTTCGGGCAATGCGACCCGGGTGAGCCCGCCGGGCAGTACCCAGATCGAGTCACCGTCGTTGACCGCGAATGGCCGCAGATCGATATGCCGCGGCACCAGAGCGTCGCCGATCTTGGTCGGCGTCGTCGACAGTTGCACCACCGGTTGCGCGATCCAGCCGCGCGGATTGGCGCGGATCTTGCGGGTCATCGTGGCGAGCTCATCCTTAGTGGCGTCTGGACCGAAGACAATTCCGTACCCGCCGGACCCGTCGACCGGCTTAACCACCAACTCGTCGATGCGATCCAGTACTTCCTCGCATTCGGGATCCAGCCAGCAGCGCAGCGTGTCGACGTTCGACAGGGACGGTTTCTCGCCGAGGTAATACTCGATGATCTCGGGGACGTAGGTGTAAATCAGCTTGTCGTCGGCGACACCGTTTCCCAGCGCGCTGGAGATCACGACGTTGCCGGCACGCGCCGCGTTGACCAACCCCGCCACGCCCAGCATCGAATCGGGACGGAACTGCATCGGGTCGAGGAATTCGTCGTCGATCCGTCGGTAGATCACGTCGACCCGCTGTTCCCCGTCGGTGGTGCGCATGTAGACCACGTTGTCGCGGCAGAACAGGTCGCGCCCCTCGACCAATTCGACGCCCATTTGTCTGGCCAGCAGTGAATGCTCGAAGTATGCGGAATTGGCGACGCCGGGGGTCAGCACGACGACGGTCGGGTCCGACTCGTTGACCACCGCGGCCTTGCGCAGGGCACGAAGAAGATGACCGGGATAGTCGGCAACCGGACGAACTCGGTAGGAGGAGAACAGATCTGGGAAGACCCGGGCCATCGTCCGACGATTGGTCATCACATAGGACACTCCCGACGGGGACCGCACGTTGTCTTCGAGAACCCGGAACTCGCCCTTCTCGTCCCGAATGAGGTCGATACCAGCCACGTGGATACGCACGCCGTTCGGCGGCCGCATATTGGCGGCCTGCCGATGAAAGTGCTCGCAGGACACCACAAGTCGTTTGGGCACCACGCCGTCGCGCAGGATTTGCTGGTCGCCGTAGACGTCGTCGAGGAACATCTCCAACGCGGTAACGCGTTGTGCGATACCGGTTTCCAGCTTCGCCCACTCGGCTGCGGACAGCACCCGAGGCAGGACGTCGAGCGGGAACGGCCGTTCCTTGCCGGACAGCGAAAAGGTGATGCCCTGATCGATGAAGGCGCGACCGAGTGCGTCGACTCTCGCCTGAATATCGCCGCTGTCACTGGCTGCCATCGCCCGAAAAACACCGCGATAGGGTGCGCGTACACCACCCGACGCATCGAACATCTCGTCATACGCCGTCGAAGCGCGCGGCGTTTGTGCCGCGTATGCCGCGAAGATCTCTGCCGCGTCGGAGTCGTCCCGCGATGCTTTGTCCTTCGACGACTTGTCCTTGTCACCGCCAGATTTCGATCGCTTCGCTGCGTTCTTGGTCCTGGTGTCCTGTGCGATCGCGGCGTTCATCGGTTCATCGTGCAACAAAGTCAGGCGGCGCGCATTGCGAATAGATTACGGCCAGGTGTCGTAACATTCGGGATTTGGATAACTGAAAACCGCGCGGTGAGCCTGCGGCGACGGGCCCAGTCCCCCGGCCGGGGTTCAGAGTGCAGATTTCGGCCGGTCCCGACCGAGCGCGGCAATCGCTTTACGCTGTCCCCGTCTAACGACGTTCCGCGCCTTAGTCTCCCAACGCGGCCGCACGCGCGGCATCGGTGCCCGCTTGACCAGTTCGGCGATGGTGTCCAGTGCCACCCCGACGACGTCGGCGTCGGTGGTCTCGGCATCTCCGTCGACCGAAGCCGACGTCGATACCGTCAGATCATCGAGTGACCCGACAATGTCGTATCCCGCCGCGGCCAACCTCGCGATCATCGACGCCGAGTGTTGCGCGGCCCAATTGCGTTGCGGTTGAGCAAGTTCCGCGGGTCTGCCGACTGGCTCCGCGAAGAGGATGTCGCCGATCAACTGTCCCTTGACCACCCGCTCGTAACGCGCCCACTCGATCGCGTCAGGCTGCAACCGGTCGTTGAGTTGCCGCAGGAATTCGCTCTGCGCGGCCGACAACGACGCATTCGATGTCGGCACCGTCTTGGTCAGTTGGGCAGGATCAACATGCAATGCGGCCAGGAACCGTTCCCACAGTGTCGTCCCGCCGCACCCTTTCGACGGCACCGTGACGACATGGATCCGGCGCGCGGGTACGAATTTCTCCCAGCGTTTCAGAATCGTCAGATAGTCCTGAAACTCCCAGAAGGGCCCCTCCTCGCCGACCGACAGAGTTGGGTCGTCGACGTGGGCGGCGACCCGCGCTACGAATTCGTCGAGTGTGGCCCGACGTTGATTCTTGACATTCTCCTGCCAGACCGACGGCAGTTGCCGTGCCAGATCCCGCACGGTCGCCACCACGTGAATCTCGTCCGCGAAGGACAGATCGGCTACCAGCCGTTCGACATGTTCGGCAGTAGCAGTGGCGAATAACTCGTGCGAAAGCAGCGAGTTCCCCGACCAACCGCGCATCTGCGCGATCATCGTCGGCCATACCGAGGCATGCGCCGGGTCGACCCAATCGAGATAGCGTTCGGGCTGCAAATGTACGGCCGCGTGGAAGTGATCATCGATAGCATTACCCGGATAGAGCAAACCGGCAGACCGAAGTGCGATATCGCGGTTACGCCACAGCCGGTCCTGCAGATGGGTAGTCCCGGTTTTAGGTAGACCGACGTGCACATAGACCGCAGACATGGTGTCAACCATAGCGATCACGATGAGCGAAAATATTCGGCGTCCACCGTCGCTCATCGCCGATTTGGGCGCTACGCGCTCACGAGGTAAAGTAGACCGCTGACCGTCGAACTCCGGCATAGCCGTGCGGGTTCGTATCAGTAGCACTCATCACGAGCAATACGAAAAGGGTAGAAACGCGTGGCAAATATCAAGTCGCAGGTTAAGCGGATCCGCACCAACGAGGCGGCCCGACGTCGCAATCAGTCGGCGCGGTCGACCCTGCGTACCGCGATCCGCACCTTCCGCGAGGCCGTTGCCTCCGGCGACAAGGACGCCGCCGCTACCCTGCTGACCAGCACCAGCCGTCAGCTCGACAAGGCAGCCTCCAAGGGTGTTATCCACCCGAACCAGGCTGCCAACAAGAAGTCGGCGATGGCCATCGCCGTCAACAAGCTCTGAAATAGCGCTCGACACAAGCTTTTCCCGCTACCCCGTGTGACTCCCACGCAGTCACACGGGGTTTTGGCGTCGGCATTGCCGCCCGGATGGTCCCCCCAATCAGCGGCATGGATGCGGCTGGAGCATCTGCGCGGTCTATCGGGACCGGTTTGTTTTCGTTCTCACTTGATACACCCCGTCTACCCGCGCCGGTCGCGACTCGGCCGCAACTCAGCGATCTGGGCGACAGCGTGCTCCAGACTGAAGTCGGCGTCGGCAGCTTGGCCTTTCACGTCGGCGTTGAGCTGAGCCACCACCACCAAGGCGCTGGCGATCGAGTCCGAATCCCAGGCGCGGGCCTGCGCCTGCAGCTTCTTGACCCGAGTCGGCGGCATACCAAGTTCCGACGCCGCCGAGTACTGGTCAACCGATCCCAACGACCGCACACGGGCGATACCGTGCACCGCCTCGGCCAGAGCGTCAGCAAGCAGTACCCGTGGCACGCCATGATGAATCGCCCACGCGAGTGACTCCTGCGCACCAGCACGATTCCCAGTGACAGTCTGGTCGGCGATCTCGAAGCCAGTCACCTCCGGCCGTCCGGAGTAATAGAGCGTCACCGCGGCCGCGTCGATCTTGCCGCCAGTGTCGGCAACCAACTGGCTGCAGGCCGCGGCCAGTTCGCGCAACTCACCGCCGACACTCTGCGTCAATTGCTCGGCGACCGTGGACGATACCTTCACGTTCAGGTTCCGGAATTCCTGCGCGACGAACTTCACCCGGTCCGATGGCCATCTCGGCGCGACGCAGTCGTGTTCGACGGCCCCTGCCTTCCGCAACGCCGGTGCCATCGACTTCGCACGGCCACCGCCGTTATGCATCACCAACAGGGTGACCCCCTCGGGCAGTTGCGTAGCCGTCGATGCGATCAACGCGGCCGGTTCTTTTCCAGCTTCGGCCGCGGCCTCCAGCACAATGATGCGTTCTTCGGCGAAGAGGGACGGGCTCAGCAGTTCGGCCAATTCGTGTTCGGTGACCTCACCCGCCCGGATCCGGGTGACCGGCACCTGCTCGCCCGCTTCTCTGCTGGCTTGGTCCGTCACGGAACTGATTACCCGTCCAGCGAGAAAGTCGTCGTCGCCGAGCAAGAGGTGCAAGCGGTCTACCACCCCGCCTATGCTGCCAGAGACCCCTGACGAGTCCGGCGATGGCCGCACTCAATACGGCCACCAGCAGCGCGCCGACCATACCGTCGGGAACCGGAATTGCGCCCCACCCCTGGTTACCCAATGTCCGCGCGCACGCGAGCATCCACCACAACTCCGGCTCCAGCGCTCGGATCACGAGCTCCGCACATATCTGGCCGACCGGACCGCATGACGCGGCAACTGCCGCGATCGCGCCGAAGACACTGATCAGGCCCAGAACCGGCGCGACAACGATATTGGCCAGCACGCCGACCACGCTGAAGCGGCCACTAATCATGGCCACAACCGGTGCGGTTGCCAACTGAGCGATCACCGCCATCGCCAACACCTGAGCCAGTCCGTTAGGAATCCGATGGGCGCGAAGCCATTCCGCGCATGGACCACCGCACGCGATCAACGCGGCCGAGGCAGCAACGGACATCGCAAAGCCGGCATCGAGCGCCATCGACGGCCACCACAACAGCGCGACGATGATGGCCGTGCCCAACGCCGGCATCGCATGCGAGCGTCGAGACATCATCAATGCGAGTACGCCAACGATCCCCATCCCCGCCGCGCGCACTACACTCGGCGACGGCCGGACCACAACGGCGAAGCCGACGATCACTACTATGCCGATGATCGCGGTGGTGCGTGGACCCGCGCCTGCGAACGCGACCAATAGAATCGCCGCGCCGGTGATCAACGCGAAATTCGCGCCAGATACTGCGAGCAGATGCGACAGACTCGCGGCCCGAAAGTCGTCACGCACGGCATCGTCGACGCCGGAGGTGTCACCAAGGACCAAGCCGGGGAGCAGACCGGCTTGTTCGCTCGGTAATGCCCGCTGAGCGACTTGCGCGAAGCGCCAACGTATCGCCGCCGACACTTGAAGATAGGCCGGTCCAGCGTCGAGCATCGTCGGCGCCGACGTCGCGTTGAGTGTGGCGACCGTCAGGTCATGTCCGGGTGGAGCACGCACTGCGACAACTGCTTCGAGCCGCTGACCGGGTGAGACTATCGCCCAGTCACCACGGAGTGCACCGCTTACGAAAACGACGGCGTCGGCCGATCGAACGCGACGCGGATGGCCAGCGCCGTCGCGCCCGACGGCCCACACCGAGACCCGGACACGAAGCCGAGAACCGTTGGGGGCCAACCATTGCGGGTCGTCGGTCACCGCCACGACCACCGTTGTACGGTGACCGATCTCGGCACCCAGCCGGTGATGTTCAACAACACCGATCCGTAGTAGCAACACGCTGCCAACGCCCGCGGCCAATCCCGCGGTCGCGATAATCATCGCGGTCACCGGCCAACGCTCCGCGACTACGACAGCCCTTCCAACGAACATGACACATAACGCCACGCAGCCAATCACCAGCCATAGGGTGACAGGCGAGGGTAGCAACAGTGCCACCGCAGTTATGGCCCAACATCCAAGCGCCGGTGGGATCAACCGAAAGTCGTTGGACGACAATGCCGTTGTCCCCACACTCGGCGTCATACGGTCACCTTGTCGCGTAGCTTGGCCAGTCGCCCCGGCCCAATACCCTCGACTTCCGCGAGTTGATCGACCGAGGTAAATCGGCCATTTCGGTTGCGCCACTCAATAATCGCGGCTGCGGTAACCGGCCCTACCCCGGGCAGCGCATCGAGCTGAGCCGCCGTGGCGGTGTTCAAATCCACCTTGCCGGACGCCCCGCTCGGCAGGTCGGCTTCCGGTACGGGCTGCCCACCCGGACCTGGCAGGCCGGCCTCGTCAGCGGCGATGACCGCACTGCGCATCGCGCGACGATTACCGTCGCCGCTGAATCCGACGATGATCTGATCGCCGTCGTGAAGGGGACGAGCGAGATTGAGCGACAACAGATCTGCTCCGGGTCGCGGGCCACCGGCCGCCGCCAGAGCATCAGCGATACGCGCCTGGGGCCGAAGGTGTACCAGGCCCGGTCGATGAACCAACCCGACGACACTGATCACCAACCTCGCCGTCGTCGCCGACGACGGAGCCGACTGCTCGCCGGCAACTTTCGTAGAAAGAGGAACACGCGACGCGGTTGGACCGGCCGACGACGGGAAGTTGACCGGCCCAATGTCGGCGGGCGTATTGCGTACCATCACGACTGCGGCGACGACGACCGCGAGTATCCCGACAACTACCAGCGCCAGCGCAGCCGGTGGCGCTGGTAGTACTCGATGTGGCAGGTGGTCGTCGCTGACCACGAGCCGATCGGGATCGTCACCGTCGAGTAAATCCCGGACCGAATCCGGTGATAGATCCTCGGAATCTTCTTGCGGCGCAAGCCATGACGGCAACGCACCGATCCCAAACCGTCCCGAAGACTCATCATCAGGGCGGGATTCGACGGATTCCGGTTGGTCGTCATTCGGCATCCCGGGCCGCTGATACACCGGCCCGAGTCGACTCAGCGACGACTCACGAAGCTGTTCGTTCCTCCCCATGACGACACCGTAAAGATGCGGGCCGACCGATCAGACATTCGCGGCCTCGAATCTCAGCGCCCTGTGCACAACCTAGGACTGTGGACAACCCGTGGCGAATACGGTTACTCGTCGATTGTCAACGGTTCCAAGCGTGACCCGATCACCACACCCACCGCACCTCGTCCCACATGGCAGCCCAGAATCGGTCCCAGATCCACGACGACCGTCGAGGTGATCTTGCGGATGCGTTCGGCAAGTTTGGCGCGCACGTCTTCGGCGAGGTCGGGTGCCTGGCAATGCTGGATACCCAAGGTGATCTCGGTGCCCTTGGACACCTCGACCGCGGCATCGAGCATCTTCGCCAGAGCCTTGGAGAAGGTTCGATGCCGCTCGCGCAGCACCAGCGACCCATCAACGGTATGCAGGATCGGTTTGATGGACAGCGCGGAGCCCAATAGTTTGCTCGCCGCGCTCATCCGCCCACTGTTGCGCAGATTCTCCAAATTCTGCACGGCCATTAACGATTCGACAATCGCCGATTCCCGGATCGCCTCCTCATACACGCGATCCCGGTCGCCACCGGCGGCCGCGGCCTGCGCCGCGGCGAGCGCCGCAAACCCCACCGCCAGACCCACAGACCTCGAATCCACGACCCGAACCTGCCCCGAATACTGTTCGGCGGCCAACCGCGCGGCACTCCATGTGCCCGACAGTCGACGGGACATATGGACGGCTACCACGCCGTCGCCGTCGCTCTCGTCGATCGCCTCGCCGAACGCCGTCTCCAAGTCATTAGGGATCGCTCCCGACGTCGTCACACCCGGCGTGGTCACAATGTCATCGGGGATATCGTCGACGCCTTCGCGGTAATCGACGCCGTTGACCGTCAGATGCAACGGAACCTGTTTGATCCGGTACCGCTCGACGAGTGATTGCGGCAACCGCGCGGAGGAATCTGTGACGACGACAACTGGCACCCGTTCAGATTAGTCGGTGGGTCAGCCGACCCGACGGTCAGCCAATACCGACGACACAGCGGGCACGGTTACCTCGGCGATCGCGGCGTGACACTTGATGCCCCAGTGGATACCGTCGGGATTCATCCCCGAAGCCGGATCGGCGAAAGCGTCCCGGGTCGTCGGATAGAAATCGACGGTGACCAGGTCATGGTCGGCCGCCCACCGCCGCATCGCAGCCGTTGTCGGTACCCGACCGGCGTGCACTCTGCCGTAATACGGACTGATATGCGTCGATGGCAGGCAGACCACAATCGGCAGGTCCGGACGCAATTGCGAAATCGCACCGCGCACCTTCTCCAGGTACTCGACGGTGATGCGGGGCGGTAGCGCCATCGGCCAGCCCAACGGCGAAAGCCGAGGCTGAAGCCAGCCATATGCGTCACGCACCGCGGCCCGCAATCGCGACGGTCGCAGGTAGCGGATCTGTTCACGCAGCGCGGTTGGCAGCGGTGACGGAAGACTGTCCATTCCGCCGATCGCGAGTACCACGACATCGGCGGTGGGTAGCGCCGCCCAGATACGCGGGTCCTGGGTAAGCGCCCACCACACATCACGCGTGGTCCAGCCGATCCGGCCGAACAACTCAACCCGGCGCCCCACCGCGGCCCCGACCCTATTGGGCCAGATGGACGGGTCGTCGGCGGCCAAGCCGCCTTTCGGACCGTAATACGCCAGCGAATCCGATAAGACGACGATGCTGCCGGCGGCTGCAAAATCGGGCCCGCTCGCTTCGCTCCCGGCGCCCGCCACACTGGGCCCGCTCGCCCCGCTCCCGGCGCCCGCCACACTGGGCACTATCTACACGCCCTCCGCCGTCGCGTTCCATACATCGAGTCGCCAGACGGGCGGCTCACCGTCGAAGCTGTGACCGCTCAATTGAACCCAGCCGGTGTTGGCGAGACCGCCGAAGACCGACCAATTCGCTTGTGGCAGGCCCAATAGCGACGCCGTCATCGCGGCAATCACACCACCGTGGGCGACCAGTACCACCGGAGCCTCCGGCGAATCTCCCGACCCCCAATCAGGAAGTACCGCAAGGAGATCCGCGACAACGGGGGTTGCCCGCGTTGCGACGTTAACCCGACTCTCGCCACCCGGCGGCGCCCACGTCGCGTCATCACGCCAGGTACGTCGTGCACCGGGCAACGCCGCGTCGACGTCGACATGCGTCTTGCCCTGCCACTCGCCGAGGTACGTCTCACGCAGCCGATCATCGATGGTCAGCGGGACACCGGTCGCCGACGACAATTCCTCCGCGGTCAGCCGGGCGCGCTGTAGATCCGACGACCAAATAGCGCGCGGGGTGCGTACCGCCAACGCGGCGGCCGCCCGACGCGCCTGATCCTCGCCGACCGGCGATAGTTCGGTGTCGAGTTGCCCCTGCATCCGACTGTCCGCATTGAACTCGGTCTGCCCGTGGCGCAACAGAATTAGGCGACGCACCACCGGGGTCAACCGCTCAACGCTGGTGTCGTGCTCGTCGGGCCCGCCGCTCATACGTCCTCACCCGCCGCGTCCGATTCAGCAGCCTGCTCAAGGCCCGGCACCTCGACCACCGGGCAGTCTTTCCACAGCCGCTCCAGCGCGTAGAACTCGCGCTCGTCGGCGTGGAAGATATGCACCACGACATCGGTGTAGTCGAGTAGCGACCAACGCCCCTCGCGAGCCCCTTCACGGCGTACCGGCTTGTGGCCCGCCTCGCGCAGCTTGTCTTCGACTTCATCGACAATCGCGTTGACCTGACGTTCATTGTCCGCGGACCCGATGACGAACGCGTCGGTGATGACGAGCTGCTCGGACACATCGATGACGGTCACTTCGTGGGCGAGTTTGTCGACGGCTGCCAATGCGGCGACCCGTGCCATCTCCAGCGCCTCTGGTGAAGCTGTCACGCGACTCCTTTCGGTTGACCGGCGTTGTGACGCCGGTAGCGGGTGCACCTACGGTGCTGACACACCGGGCGAAGATGCACGGGGTGGCCGGTAAAGCTGTCGCTTGTTGACGTACTGCACGACGCCGTCGGGCACCAGGTACCAGACGGGCCGCCCGGCGCGAGCACGCTCGCGACAATCGGTCGACGAGATCGCCAGCGCCGGAATCTCCAACATCTGCAGGGTATCGGGCGGGAGCGCTTCCAGATGCGCGGCCAGGTGTGTCGCGTTCAGTTCGTAACCGGGGCGACTGACACCGACGAAGTGCGCCAGTTCGAACAGACCCTCCCAGTCCTGCCACGAGAGGATCGACTCCAAGGCGTCTGCTCCGGTGATGAAGAACAACTCGGCATCGGGAAGTACCGCACGCAAATCACGCAACGTATCGACGGTGTAGGTGTCACCCTTGCGGTCAATATCCACTCGACTGACACTGAACTGTGGATTTGACGCCGTCGCGATCACCGTCATGAGATACCGATCTTCGGCTGGACTCACCGGCCGCCGGCCCGGAACCTTCTCACGCTGGCTCTTCTGCCAGGGTCGTCCGGTTGGCACAAAGATCACTTCGTCCAGCTCGAAGCGGTGGGCCACCTCGCTCGCGGCGACGAGATGCCCGTTGTGAATCGGATCGAAGGTCCCACCCATGACACCGATGCGACGCCGTCTGGCTCCTGACATGAGAGCTGACATTACTCGGACACTCAATGCGGCCGTTTTCCCACCGTCGCCACGCCTTGTACGACGCAGCGGTGAACAACATCTGACATCTTCGGGCAGTGACCGTTCTCCCGGTTGCCGGTACAGATGGCGCCCCCTATCGTTCGGCCTCGTGAGAATCACTCGTCTGCGTTCCCTACTGACCATCATCTGTGCTGTCGCGACGATCACCGCCGGTACGGCGCTGCTCGACGTGGGCGCTGGCGCGGCGTCCGCGGCACCGGGTCTGAGCGCCGGTCGGGTGCTTGACTTGCAAGCGCATCGCGGCGGTCGCGGCGAGCACACCGAAGAATCTCTGGCCGGATTTGCCGCGGCGCTACGCCTCGGGGTCAGCACCCTCGAACTCGACATCGTGGTGTCCCGCGATCACCAGCCGCTCGTGTGGCACGATCCAAAAATCCAGGCCGACAAATGCGCCGACACCAAACCAGCACGACCCGGCGACCCGCAATTCCCCTACGTCGGCAAACTGGTGCACGATCTCACGCTGGCCCAGTTGGAAACGCTTGTATGCGCCAAGGTGCTGGAGAAGTTTCCCACCGCACATCCGGTCGCCGGAAATCGAATCGCAACTCTCGCTGAGGTTTTCGCCCTCGCGGGCCGGTTAGGTGCGCGGAACGTCGGGTTCAATATCGAAACCAAGATCGAGGCCGAGAAGCGTGCGGACTCGGCGACGCCGATCGAATTCGTCGCGGTCATCCTCAACGAATTGCGTTCCGCGCAACGAGTTCTGCATCGCAAACCCAATGCCACGATCCAGAGTTTCGATTGGCGTTCCCTGCCACTGGTGAAACTCGCCGACCCGTCTATCAAGACTGTCGCGCTGTGGGACGAGACCACGTGGAAGCCGAACTCGGCGTGGCTCGGTCCGGTCAATTATGCTGCGGTACACGGTGATCCGATAGCCGGAGCTAAGCAGGTCGGTGCGTCGATCCTCTCGCCCGGCTACTCCAACCCGTCCGGTCAGACCACCTCCGACCGCGGTTTCCGCCTAGTCGCCGACGCCCCGTTCATTCGTCGCGCCCACGCGGCCGGACTCAAAGTGATCCCGTGGACCATCAACGACGAAGACGTGATGACCGCACAGATCAACGCCGGGGCCGATGGCATCATCACCGACTACCCGACGAAGTTGCGGGCGTTGATGGCTAAGCGCGGAATGGTGTTGCCCCGCAAGTATTAACGAACTCAGACCGGCAACAAGTCCGCGATGACCTTGCCCAGTTGACTGG
Source organism: Gordonia effusa NBRC 100432 (assembly GCF_000241305.1). Lineage (GTDB taxonomy): Bacteria > Actinomycetota > Actinomycetes > Mycobacteriales > Mycobacteriaceae > Gordonia > Gordonia effusa. The sequence continues at coordinate 25,619 of NZ_BAEH01000052.1, read as the reverse complement.
CCGTGCGGCATTCGTGCATCTCGATGACCTCGGCATACTCGTCTGCTTCGGAATCGCCGCCACCCCAGTTGCTCTTCTCTTCGGGGTTCAGCCAGTAGGCGTGGCGGACTCGTTCGGTCAGATCCCGCAGGCTTTCGGTACGCGGGTGGTGATAGTTGTTGCGGGCATCGCCGAGGATGAGCAACGCACCGCGATGAGTCAGGGAGTCCAGATACTCTTCGGCAAAGCCGCGCAACATGTTTCCGTAATCCGAATGCCCGTCCCGCGTACTGATCCGCGCCTGCGTGATCATCGCGGTCATCACTTCACCGAACCGCTCGTCGCTGTTACCGCGATCGAAGTAGTCGGTCACCTCGTCGACGGTATCGACGAAGGCGAATACCCGGACCTTGGCGAATTGCTGCCGAAGTGCGTAGACCAATTGCAGGGTGAACTGGGAGAATCCGGCAACCGACCCGGAAACATCGCAGATGATGACCAGCTCGGGTCGTCCGGGACGAGGCTTACGATGGCTCAGATTAATCGGCACACCGCCGGTAGACATGGACGCGCGCAATGTCTTTCGCACATCGACGGCGCCCCGATGCGCCCGACGGCGCCGGATCTCCAAGCGGGAGGCCAGAAGTCGCGCCAACGGAGCGACCGTGCGGCGAATCTCGGCGAGGTCCTTTGCTCCCGCGGACAGAAAATTCGTATGCTCGGGGAGCTTTGGCACCGCGTAATCGGCGACACGGTCACGGCCGTTGCGCAATGCCATCCGACGTTGCGTTTCACTCTCAATCTCCCCGCGCAATTGCGCGACGCGATCAGCAGCGGCGCGGCGGTACATCGGCTGTGTGCCCGCCCTCCCCTGCTCGGGTGCATCGCCGGCCGCCATCGCGGCTGCGATGGACGCGATCAGCGTCTGCGGGCTCACCGCCGACAGCGCTTGATATGCCGAAAATGCCTGTCCCCGAGCCGATTCGTAGGACCCGACCTCGTCGACGATCATCGCGACCAACGCGGCCTGCTGGGCCTGGGCCTCCGGTGAATCGTCGGCCAGTACCTCTGCCAGCATTTCACGTAGCGCCGAGATATCAACGGCGCCATCATCGTCACGCGGGATCTCAGTTGCCGCACTGCGCGCTCCGACGCCCAGCGGAAACCAGAGATCGAAGGTCTTGTCGAAGACCACCCGATGTGTCTGGTCGCGCAGCAGTGTCGCCGCCAGACCCTCGCGAAAACTATTGCGGTTCAACAGGTCCAAGACCTCAGTCGCCTGACCGGCATCGATTAGTTGCGATGGTCCGATCGCCATACCGCGCCGACGCAACTCCTCGACGAAGCCGGTGAGATGTTCGGCGAGGGGATGTGATGCAGTAGTCGACACGACTGATCAGCCGAGTTTGAGTTCGGTCAGCGCGGTTTTCAGGTCGGGGCGGTGTTTGAGCACCACCCCGAGCGTCCGCGCGATCAGTCCATCATCGAGTTTGCCCGACGTCAACTTCCGATCGGAACCGTCAGCACCCAACTGCAACAATGTATTTCCCCAGTCGATGGTCTCGGCGACCGACGGCTTCTTCCGAATGTCCAGTGTTCGCAACACCCCGATGACCCGTACGATTTCGGCGGCCAGCGCCGACGACAGCTCGGGAACGCGCGATGCGAGAATCGCCCTCTCCCGCACCGGATCCGGGAAATCGATGAACAGGTACAGACAGCGTCGTTTCAGCGCCTCGGAAAGTTCGCGGGTCGCATTCGACGTGAGAATCACGATGGGGCGCCGGGTCGCCGTGACGGTACCCATCTCCGGGATACTGACCGCGAAATCACTGAGTATTTCCAGCAATAGGCCCTCGATGTCGACGTCGGCTTTATCGACCTCGTCGATAAGCAGCACCGTCGGTTCGGTGCGGGAGATCGCGGTGAGTAGCGGACGTGGGAGTAGGAACTCTTCGGAGAAGATATCCGCCTTGGTCTCGGACCAGTCACGGTTGTCGCTGGCCTGGATCGCGAGGATCTGTTTGGCGTGATTCCACTCGTAAAGGGCCCGAGCCTCATCGATCCCCTCGTAACACTGCAGCCGCACCAGCTCGGCGCCGGTGGCAAGCGAAAGTGCGCGTGCGAGTTCGGTTTTGCCGACACCCGCCGGTCCCTCGATGAGCAGCGGCTTGCCGAGCCGGTCGGCGAGGAAGGCCGCGGTCGCCGTCGCGTCGTCGGCGAGATAACCCGTTGCTTCCAATCGTGTTGTGACATCGGCGATGTCGCCGAAAGTCGAGACGATCGGAGCACTTTCGAATGACGGAGCCTTGTGATCACTCATCAGACTGGCCGTACCTGTCCATCGCCCCACACAATCCATTTCGTCGACGTCAACTCGGACAATCCCATCGGACCTCGGGCATGCAATTTCTGAGTGGAGATGCCGATCTCGGCACCAAACCCGAATTGTTCCCCGTCGGTGAACGCGGTGGACGCGTTAACCATGACGGCGGCAGCATCGACCCGATCGGTGAATTCGGTAGCGGCAGCCAAATCTCGGGTAACGATGGCCTCAGTATGCCCAGTGCCCCACCGGTCGATATGCGCGACTGCCGCATCGAGATCCGTAACGGTCTTCATTGCGATATCGAGCGACAGGTATTCGTCGCCCCAGTCGACATCGGTCGCGGGAATCAACGCCTGCTCCCCGATCGCCAGCGAGCGAGTCGAATCCAGCAGGGCCTCGTCGCCGTGAATGATCACGCCTTCGGCCTGGAGCACCGAGATAATCCGCGGCACCGCTTCGGCGGCGATCGCGGCGTCGATCAACACGGTCTCTGCCGTATTGCAGACGCTGGGACGTCGAGTCTTGGAATTGACGATGACCCTGGTGGCCACGTCGAGGTCGGCGTCGGCGTGGACATACACGTGGCAATTGCCGGTCCCGGTCTCGATCGTCGGGACCGTCGCGTTGGCGACGACGGCGTTGATGAGGCCAGCGCCACCGCGCGGAATCACGACGTCAACGAGTCCTCGCGCGGTGATGAGCGCGGTGACGCTGGACCGATCCTGGGCGGGCAATAGAGCGACCGCATCGGCAGCGATCTTTCGAGCGGTAAGCGTGTGGCGAATGATTCGGACCAGTTCGGCGTTGGATTGGGCGGCCGAAGACGACCCGCGCAACAACACCGCGTTACCGGACTTGAAGGCGATACCGAAAGCATCGACCGTCACGTTCGGCCGTGCCTCGTAGACGATGCCGACGACACCAAGCGGCACCCGTACCTGGCGCAGTCGCAGACCGTTGGGCAGGGTCTTCCCCGCGATCACTTCGCCGATCGGATCGGCCAGCGACGCCACCTGGCGCAGCCCGTTGGCAATTCCAGTGACACGGTCAGCGGTGAGCCGCAAGCGGTCGAGCAAGCTCGACTCGGTACCGGCCGCCTCGGCTCGCTCGATGTCGCTGGCGTTGGCGGCCAGGATCGAGTCACGCTCGGATTCGATCGCTTCGGCGACTGCGAGCAGCGCCGCATTCTTATCAGCGGTCGACAATCGGGCCAAGTCACGCGCCGACGTACGCGCGGCTGTAGCCTGCGCGATCACCGTCGCCGTAATGTCGGTTCCGTCGATATCATCGGCCGTCTCCGGTCCGACGGTGGGTGCGCTCATTGATTCCTCGCCTCAAAGCTGCGTGAACAGATCTTTCTAGGCTAACGCGCGCGCGATAACGGTATTCCGTTGGCCGAGACCGACGTTGTGGTGCAACCCGATTCAGTTGGCTCGACTGCGCAGAATCGCGGCGGCGGTGGCCGCGATCTTCTGGTCGAGGTCGCCAGTCAATTGATCGAGTGTCGAAACGGCGGCGTCCCCCGGGAACTCAGCCAACGCCTGTGTGAGACGCAAGCGTTCCGGCTGCGCGCTTTGGCTGCTGATTGCCTCACGAACAGCGGCGATGATGTCCGCGCCGGCCGACAATTCGTCGAGTGCGCCAAGGACTTCGGCTGCTTCGACGTCACGCCGCCCAGCGACGATCATTGCCAGCAATGAGGACACCGCGTCGAGCGCACCCCGACGTCCGAGCCCTAATGCGGCACGGTCGGCGATGTCGATGTCGTGATCAGTCAGCGCGATCTTCAGAACTCGCACCGCTTCGTGGTCGGCTAATGCGTCGACGGCGGCGATCGCTCGGCCCCGGATCGTCGTGTCGGGTGAGGCGAGCGCCGCTGCCAATGACGCCGAGGCGTCACCGGTTGAGCGGCCCAATGCCCAGCGCAGCGCGCCAGCCACGTTGGGGTTGTCCTCGACAAGGAGCGCGTCGACTAGCGCCGAGGCGGGCAGCGCTGATTCGGCATCGGCGGTGAGAACAGCTTGTTGACGGCGGCCGGCCGAATCCGAGCCGAGCGCGGCAAGCATCGAGACAATACGCAATACGTCGGCCCATTCTGACGGTTCGGCGGCGTCGACCCGCTCGAGGTTGGCCAGCAGTTCCTGCTCGGCAACGATGCGGGCGCGGGTGTGCACGATTAGTTCGGTCACCAGATCGGCTGGCGCGAAATCGGGTTCGTCGAGAGCTCGCTTCACATCGGAGAGCGACAGTCCGAGGGTCCGCAGGCTCTCCACATGGAAGAGCCTGCGGATGTCGTCGGCGGAGTATTCGCGATAGCCGCCCGACGTCCGACCGGTGGGCCGCACTAAGCCAACCGAGTCGTAGTGTCGGAGCATGCGAGCACTGACGCCGCTGTGACGGGAAACCTCACCGATGAGCATGGCTACGAACTCGTACCCGTCGCCGCCACGCGCTTAGCGATCTGGGTCGACAGGGTAAATCCGCCTTCTGGATCGTCCCAAAGCCGTTGCGTCGCAACGGCGTGTGCCGACACCGCTGGGTCGGCATCGCTCGCGGCGGTATCGAGCGCCGCGACGGCGGCGTCGCCGAGCGCTACCAACGCTCGACTCAAACTCAGTGCCATCTCCCGGTCTCCTCTTCCCAATTCGGACGCCATATCGTGTGCCAGTGCCGCCTCGTAACCGCTCGGCACGAGTGCCACTGCCGCCCGCCACGCACTGCGCGCGACCTCATCGTCGGTGTCGTGTACCAGCGCGGAGACCGCTGGCCACGCTCGTCGGTCACCGATCTTCGACAGTGTATGCAGCGCTTGGCTGCGCGCCTGCGATTTCGGCGAGTTGAGTTCGCCGATCAGCGGGGGCACGGTGATGTCGGCAGACAGGCGGCAGAGTGCCCAGGTCAACATGTCACGCACGAAGAAATCGGATTCAACCGCGCACCTGTCGATGAGATCGGCGATTGTAGCCGGATCTGCGCTCGTACCGATCTGCAAAGCGGCGCGCAGGCGCACCGGCGCATCGGCCGCACTCAGAGCCCTGGTCACGTCCGTGGGCGACGTTTGATTCATATCCATTCCAATCTCCTTTCTCCACAATGGGATCGGTTGACACCGTGCGAAGGTCAAGTATCGCGCCGAAAGCAGGTCCGTAATACCCGCGCCAGTACATCTCGCGACCGAACGTCGAGGTACAGACGATAGGCACCTACGACGACCACGAACTGCGTCGCGTATTGGCACCGAAACGCCTCAGCCGGCGGCATCCATCGCCCAGGTTCTTGATCACCTTTGGCCATATTCGACGGACCGTCGACAGCGACCAGGTTGGCCGGATCGTTGGCGAGATTGGCGCGCTGCGCCGCGGACCAGTTGTTGGCACCCATATCCCACGCGAACGAGAGCGGCACTATGTGGTCTATCTGGATGTCAGTGGAGTTGCGGCCACGTCGAAAGGCCACGAAGCCACCGGTATACGGACTTCTCAGCTCACCCGAAATGACCGCTCGCGCACACCCCGACGTCGCGCCGGTCCGGATATCAGTCAAGTCGCGGGCCAAAATGTCGTTACGGGTATCGCAGCCATTACCCGCATCGGCAACGTCGGTCTGATCGCTCCACGCTATACCGAACGCGGAGCGGTCGTAGTCGTCGCGATGAGGTGGCCGCTGCGCGAGGACCGGGATCTTTGCCAACTGTGCCAACATATTTCGCGATTGCATCGACGGCGATTCGAGTGTCGAGACGAGCAGCCCGGCAGCGACGATGATCGCGGAAGCTGCGAATACCCATACCCCGAACCATGCTCGGATGGTCATCGGCCTCGACCGGCTACGTCCTCGCTCGCGCCGCCAGCGCCGACGCCGCGCTCGACGTCGTAGCCAATGACGAATCGATTGGGCCGCGGCGAGTTCCATAGGGATCAGACGTAGTGAGGGTGCCATTCGGTTCCGTCGGGAAGGGCAAATTCACCTCGATTCCTCGTGTTTACCTCGTCTAATCGGGAGGTGAACTCCGATAAAGGAGGTGAACCTTCGCGCCCAACTCCCCCACTCACGTCTTATCCAAATACTCCAACCGCGGCGCCAGGATGTCGTCGATCAGCCTCGCGGCACCCAAGTGATTGGCGAGCGATAGGTCCTGCGCGACAATCTGCTCGGCCAAGTCACGCGCATCGGAGATCACCTCCACGTCGTCGAGTAGTGACAGAAAATGCAGCGATGACGTTCCGCCCGACTGCAGCTCGCCGAGCACATCACCTTCACGGCGCTGTTCGAGGTCGACCCGCGCCAGCTCGAAACCGTCCGTCGATGCCGCGACCGCGTTCAGTCGTTCACGCGCCTGCGAGACCTCTGCCGCCCCCGACACCAGCAAACACAAACCAGGCCACTGTCCGCGACCGATACGACCCCGCAACTGATGGAGTTGGCTCACGCCAAATCGATCGGCGTCGATAATGACCATCATCGTCGCGTTCGGCACGTCCACGCCGACCTCAATCACCGTCGTCGACACGACCAAATCCAATGCGCCCGAAGTGAACTCGTCCATCACCTCGGCCTTCTCGTCGGCCGGGAGCCGCCCATGCAATACACCGATCCGACGATCGGCAAGTGGCCCGGTGCTCAGCATCTGGTACATATCCAGGACCGAAATCGTCTGCGGCTCATCCTCACCGCCCGATCGACTCTTGCCTTTGCTCTTAGCCTTGCTCTCCTCGTCGCCGATCCGAGAACAGACCACATATACCTGACGGCCCTTGTCGATCTCTTCCGCGGCGCGCGCCCACGCCCGCTCCATCCACCGTTCATTGCCCAGCGGTACAACGTTGGTGGTGATCGGCTGACGACCTCGTGGCAGCTCCATCAGAACCGACGTCTCCAGGTCGCCGAATACCGTCATCGCCACGGTGCGCGGAATCGGTGTCGCCGTCATCACCAGGTGATGCGGGCTCATCCCCTCAACTGCCTTGCTACGCAGGCTATCTCGTTGCTCGACACCAAATCGATGCTGCTCGTCGACCACCACCAGCGCGAGGTCGAAGAAGTCGACATGATCTTCCAGCAACGCATGCGTACCGATGACTAAGCCCGCGTCACCGGTCACGATATCCAACAGGACCTGTCGCTTGGCCGCCGTACGCATCGAACCGGTCAACAACGCGACCGCGGTCGCACCATCGGCCGCACTCAACTGGCCCGCGCGACCGAGGCTGCCGAGCATCGACAGAATCGTTCGATGGTGCTGTGCGGCAAGAACTTCGGTCGGCGCGAGCAGCACACACTGGTGGCCGTTGTCTACTACCCGCAACATGGCCAGCAGCGCGACCAAGGTTTTACCCGAGCCCACCTCTCCTTGCAGCAACCGACTCATCGGCGACGTGCCCGCCAAGTCATCGCCGATTTCCGCGGCGACAATCTCCTGTCCCTCGGTCAACGTGAATGGAAGCCGTTCGCGCAGAGCGTCTTCCAGACCGCCATCGACATGCGGACACGGCGGTGCGGATTCGATCCGCCCGACCGCACGACGTTGCGCCAGTACCAGCTGCATCGCGAACGCTTCGTCGAACTTCAGCCGCTGCTGCGCCGCCTCGACATCGGCGTCGACATCGGGCAAATGCACCTTCCAGAGAGCATCGTCAAGCGTGATCAAACCACGTTCGGATCGCTGTTCGTCTGAAAGCGCCTCTGGCACTTGCTCAACGCGGCTCAGCAAGTCACGGATCGTTGCCCAGATCTGCCAGGTTTGGACTTTCTGGCTGGCTGGATACATCGGCAGGATGGACCGGTCCAAGTCGGCGAGGAATTGCGTACCCGCGTCGCCTTGGACCAGAGTCGGGTCGATGCCCAGCGCCTGCGCCAACATGTCCGGGCCGGTCACCTCCTCGAAACCCACGTCACCGTCAGGTAGCGGCACATGCGCCGGATGCGCCAACTGAATCCGATTGTTGTAGTACTTCACCGAGCCGGCGAGCATCACCCTGGTGCCCGGCTTAAGCCGCTTGATGAGGTAGTTGGAGTTGAAGAAGCTAACGTCGTAGGTCTGACGATCATCTGCCACAACGACTTTCAGGAACTTTCCGTGACGCCTGCGCATCGTGATGAACTCGGCTCGCGTCACCCTACCGACGACGGTGATCCACTCACCCGGTTCGGGCATCAGCCGTTCGGAACTGACCTGCCCTCGCCGAACGTAGCGTCGCGGCGCATGTCGCAGCAATTGCCCGACGGTATGGACGCCTAGGTCGGCTAGACCTTGCGCGGTGGCCGGATTGATCACCGACGCCAACGGATCGGTCAGACGGACGGTGTCGGCCACTTACTCGACCCCAACCTGCAGCACCTGGTCTTGTTGTCCCGCCTCGTAGACAGCGAGTTCGACGCCCGGGTGACGGTCACGAAGATGAGCGGTCAACCCGTCCAGAACCGTTGCCCCGGAGTCTGTTTCGCGGAGTCCACCACCCGCGAGAACAGTCATCAATTCGCCGCCGGTTGCCAAGAGCAGATCAACCAGCGCGGTCGTCGCGGCCAGCGGATCAGAGCCGATGACCAGAGCGTCCGAGCCGATGAAGCCGAGCAGATCACCGACGTCGCAGAGTCCGGCGAGCGTCATCATTCGCCGCTTGGACACCACCACCGATCCCCAACGAGTAGCCGCGGCCGCCTCGGCCATCGCGTATGCGTCAGCGTCGGGGCTCTCGGAAGAATCGTGCACGGCCAGCGCCGACAGACACTGCACCATCGACAGCGTCGGGATGAAGACGACTGATCGCTGACTCGACCGAGCCTCCGCGGCAACGCTGACCAACTCTTGAGCCGGCAGAACGCCATTGGCCATCACGATGACGTGTGCGGCGTCGGCGACACGAATAGCGTCGGCGAACACGCTCGCGGTAACCCCGTCGTCAGCGCGCACGATCGCCGCACCGGCTTCGCTGAAAAGTTCTTCTGCCCCATCACCTTTCACCGCGACGACCACTGCGCGGCGATGTCTGGGCGGTGGCTCGTTTCCGTCCGGCTGCGCACGCAGTGCGTCGAGCGCGAAACAGGTGATGCGCACATCGGACATCTGTCCGACGACGGTGCCGGCCTCGACCGCCTTCCCCGGCTCGCTGGTGTGCACATGTACCGAGAAGCGCTCGCCCGATTCGGAACTGTCGCCGACGATGACAACCGAGTCGCCTATCTCGTTGAGATAGTCGCGGAGTCGGCCGATCCGTTCACCGGCCGAACTGTCGAGGCAGTACATCACCTCGAAGTCCATCTCACTGTCGGTGCCACACGGCTCATCAAAGTCGTGGCCGGTGAGATCGCCGCCACCGACGAGAATGCCGCGGTAGGGACGCCGTTTGTTGGAGACGCCGGTGAGCACCAACACCATCGAATCCAGCAAAGCCAGTAGTCCGCGGCCACCGGCATCCACCACGCCGGCATGGGCTAGCTCGGCGAGTTGCTCCGGAGTGTGTTCGAGCGCTTCGGCGCTGTCGTCGGCGACGGCACGGGCCTGATCGGCAGCCGAGGCGGGTTGGTATTCGGCCGCGGTCTGCGCCGCGACCCGCAACACCGTGAGCACGGTTCCCTCGCGCGGCTCGCTCACCGCGCGCACCGCCGCAAGTGACGCCAGCCGCAGACCGGTCGACCACAGTCGATTGAAGGTTTGGTCGGCGTCGCTGGTGGCGAGATCGGCGGCGTCGGCGAGCCCCACCAAAACTTGCGACAAGATAATGCCGGAATTGCCACGCGCGTTGGCGACCGCGGCGTCGGCGATAGCCCGTGCCACCTGGGCCACCGATGCTGACTCATCGGTCTCCTCGGCGGCGTCCGCAGCGGCGGTCATCGTGAAGACCATGTTGCTGCCGGTATCCGAGTCGGGAATCGGGAAGACGTTGAGATCGTTGATCTCCCCGCGCAGAGCGCTGAGCCCGTCGGCGCTCGCGCGTGCCCAGTCGCGCAACAACTGCGGATTCATGGCGGCTGTAGCGGCAGATGCGGGTGGCACGGGACCGGTGGGTGACATTAGTGACAGAGATTACCCGCCAGGCACGACAGCGCTGGATTTGGTTCCATTACCGTCGCCCGCTATCCTTGCAGGGTTGCCTTGTGGGGTGGTGTGTCTGCATTTGCCGACCATCATGACGGTTACGCCAGTTTCGGCGGGAGCTATCCACGGGCCCAACAAGACCAGTTTCCAACGATTGAGGGAGTTCGATATGGCTGCCGTTTGTGACATTTGCGGCAAGGGCCCCGGCTTCGGCAAGTCGGTTTCGCACTCGCACCGGCGCACCAACCGCCGCTGGAACCCAAACATCCAGTCTGTGCGTGTCGAAGTTGCGCCCGGTAACCGCAAGCGTAAGAACGTGTGCACCTCATGCCTCAAGGCCGGCAAGACCGCCCTGAACGCCTGAGAACGCGCACCGCGCAAGAACATTCGAGAACCCGCTTGGCCACGGCCCGGCGGGTTCTTGTTATTCGGGGACCGATAGTGTCGATTCATGACCTCCGCAGAATTCGTCAGCCAGAGCGGTCGCGTGCTGACTATCGCCATTTCGACCACCGAAAAGGGCACCTCGCTCAACCGGCAGGGTCTGACCGAGGGCGCCGCCGCGTTGCGACAGGTGGCTCGCGGCGAACGTGACGCAGCCGTCGTCGTACTTGTCGGCCGAGGCGGCAACTTCTGCGCGGGTGGAGATGTGCGGTCCTTTGCCGCAGCCGATGACCGCGCGGTATTTTTGCGTGATCTCGCCGACAATTTTCACGCGTTCATCAACGCTCTCCACGAATCGCGGCTGCCTGTCGTCGCCGCGGTGAAGGGTTGGGCCGCCGGGGCCGGCATGAGTGTCGTTACACACGCGACCATCGCGATCGGCGGGGCGTCGACAAAGATGCGCCCGGCCTACACCGCGATCGGCTTAAGTCCCGACGGCGGGATGACCTGGATGCTGCCCCGCATCGTCGGCGCCGCACGCGCCCGGCACATCATTCTCACCAACAAAGTCATCGACGCCGAAGAAGCGCTCGCCATCGGCTTGCTGTCGGAGATCGTCGACGACGATGCTGTGGAGAGCCACGCACAGGAGATCGCGACCGAACTCGCGACCGGGCCGGCCGCCGCATTGGCGGCGACCGTCGCACTGATCCAGGATGGTGCGACTCGTTCACTGCCCGAACAGTTGATCGCGGAGGGTGCCAGCATCTCGACACTCTCGTCGCGGCCGGAGGGCATCGAAGGCGTCAACGCCTTTGTGGAGAAGCGGCGCGCTCGGTTCTAACCCTGGAACCTGCGCGCTGAGACCGACCGAGGGAAATTCTCCCTCGACAAGCCCAGGGTGGCAGTTTTCAGTCAATCGTCGATCAACTCGGCAGTCTCCAGTCAACCGGTTCGGCGCCCAGTTCCTCGAGCGCCTCGTTCGCTCGACTGAACGGCTTGGACCCGAAGAAGCCGCGCGAGGCCGACAGTGGCGATGGGTGAGCCGACTCGATGACGGGGACATCAGGCAGCCACGCCTTGAGGTTTCGCGCATCGTTGCCCCAGAGGATCGCGACGAGCGGCGCGGCGTCACGGGCAACCAGCGCTTTGATCGCACATTCGGTGACCGCCTCCCAACCTTTGCCACGGTGCGACGCCGGGGCGCCCGGCCCCACGGTGAGGACGCGGTTGAGCAGCAGTACACCGGCGTCGGCCCATGGTGTCAGATCGCCGTTGGCCGGCGCGGGATAACCGAGGTCGTCGCGGTACTCGGAGTAAATATTGACTAGCGAACGCGGGATCGGTGACACATCCGGCGCCACCGAAAAGCTCAGTCCCACAGCATGTCCCGGCGTCGGGTAGGGATCTTGTCCGACGATCAGCACTCGCACGTCGTCGAATGGCGCGGTGAATGCGCGCAGTACATTCGCCCCGGTGGGCAGGTAGCCACGCCCCTCGGCGATCTCCGCCCGCAGAAACTGACCCATCTCGGCGATGAGCGGCGCTACCGGCTCGAGCGCCTGCGCCCAGCCCGGATCCAAGAGTTCGGAGAGCGACTTAGCCCCGCCGGTCATGCGCGTGTATCCGGTTCATCGAGCCGACGAAGTGCGGTCCGGTAGTACTGGGCATTGTGGTAATACATTTCGACGTTGAGTTCGACGTGGTCCTCGGGCACCTCAAACCCAGCGCGGACCTTGGCCGGGACACCCAATGCCATTGCGCGCGAAGGCACCTCGAACTTGAACGGCACTACCGCCCCGGCACCGACGACCGCCCCGGAGCCGATAACCGAACCGTTGAGGACTACCGACCCCGAAGCGATGAGGCAGTTGTCGCCGATGGTCGACCCCTCGATATGGGCGTTGTGCCCGACGACGCAGCCGGCACCGATCGTCGTGGGATCAATTGGTGTGCAATGGATTACAGTTCCATCCTGGATATTGGTCCGTGCACCGATCGAGATAGTCCCGTAGTCGCCGCGCAGAACCGCGCCGGGCCACACCGAGGCGCCGTCGCCGAGCGTGACATTGCCGATGACGGTGGCGTCGGGGTGTACATATACGTCATTGCCCAGGGTCGGCTCAAGCTCGCCGAGTGCATATATCGCCATTGGGGCAAGATAGCGCGCCGACGTCGCGGCCTACCCAGCAACCCCGAGATCACCAAGTCAGTTCCACTCCATCCAGAAGTCGAGTTCAAGATCGGTCTCCGATGACGACACCTGATATTGAGTGAAGTCGGTGACGCCTTCGGCCGCGAGCACTTCGTCGTCGATATAGCACTGACCGGTCGCAGTCGACGCCGGCTTGGTGATGATGCTCATCGCCGCGTCGGCCACGATGTCGACGGTGCGGCTGCGCGACACGAGGTCGGCGGATAGAACGTTGCGCACCGCCGCGGTGTCGATCGTCGTGCGCGGCCACAAGGAGTTCGCCGCGATACCGTCAGTTGCCAGCTCAGCTGCCAGGCCGATCGTCACCAGCGTCATCGAGAATTTGGAAATGGTATAGGCAGTCCCAATATTGGCGAACCATTTCGGATCCAGGGTAAGCGGCGGGGAAAGCGTGAGGATATGCGCGTTCGGTGACTTACGTAGGTGCCCTATCGCGGCCTTCGAGAGCATGAATGCCCCGCGGGCGTTGATGTCCTGCATGAGGTCGTATTTCTTCATACTGATGTTCTCGGTCGAAGCCAGATCCAATGCGCTCGCATTGTTGACGACCACGTCGATGCCGCCGAAGCGCTCAACAGTCTGCGCGACAGCAGAATTCACCGATTCTTCGTCGCGAACATCGCCGACGATCGGCAGTACCTGGCCACCGACCTCTTCAATCGCCTTCGCCGCGGTGAAGATAGTTCCGGGCAGCTTCGGATGAGGCTCGGCAGTTTTGGCGAGCAGAGCGATATTCGCTCCCGCTCGCGCGGCCCGCAGTGCGATGGCCTCGCCGATTCCACGGCTGCCGCCAGACATGATCAAGGTACGGCCCGCGAGTGGGCGATCTGGTGACGTCACAGTCACTCCCTTCCTGCCAAGTTCGCCTTCGCGATTTCCACCTTGGCTAACGATCGTTCGGTCGATGCGACTGTGCAATAGCCGTTATCCAATGTCAATAGCTGCAGAACAGGCGGTCAGATGGCCTCCAGCATGTTCAGATATCCTAAACATATGCCTGTCGCGAACGATGCCGACCCAATCATCGGAACCCGGGTTCGCGCCGCGCGACTCATTCGTGGTCACTCCCTACGCGCCTTCGCGGCCATGATCGGCGTCAGCCCCGCGACGCTGAGTCAGATCGAAAACGGGCACACCCAATTGAGCGTCCCGCGCTTGCGCATCATCGCGCGACACCTAGGTGTCACTCCGGGCGAACTGATCGACGGTCGAGGCGGGATCGCGATCACCGCGCCGCCGGAGCCGAGCGCGCGGGCACTCGCCGCCGAATGGCGGGTCTACGACCCACTCGAATTCGACCCGATCCTCCTTGGTGCCCTCGACGAATTCCTAGAGGTCGGCTACCACGGCACGAGTATGCGTAAGATCTCGGCGCGGTGCGGGGTCTCCGTCCCCGGCATCTACGGGCACTACATCAGCAAACAGGAAATCCTCATGACGATCCTCTCGGAGACGATGAGCGAACTCGAATGGCGCGCGGTCGCCGCCGTTGCCGGGGAAACCGATCCGGTGACCAAGTTCTGCCGCAGCGTAGAGAACCTTGCGCTGTTTCACACCTACCGACGGCAACTCGGGTTCATCGGCACCAGCGAAGTGCGCGCGCTCGAACCTGACAACCGCAATTCCATTGCGGCACGCCGTAATCAACAGCAGGTCGTCTTCGACGGCTACGTCGCCGATGCGGTGCGCGCGGGCAGATTCCAGGTCGTCAATCCCGGCGATGCCGCGCGCGTGGTAGTCACGATGTGCACCTCACTGCCGAATTGGTGGCAGCCGGGCGGTCGCCTCACCCCCGACGATGTCGCCAACGAATACGTCGGTTACGCCATGAGTCTGATGGGGAGTTGACCGGCACGGATAAGTCCCGTCGATAACACGAACGTCATATCGGCATCTCATCTCGTCTCGGGACATATCTCCGCGAGCGGCTGAGGTCAGAACGACTGCCACCCGCGCAAGTCGGTTCGCGCACCGTCGACGAAAACCTCGCCATCACCCGACGACGCATGCCCGATCGCGGTCCATCCCGGTGGTACCGCTCCGTCGAATGCGGCCAAGAGTTGATGATCCTCTCCCCCCGCGAGCGCCCAACGTCGAGCCAAATCCGACTCGCCGATCATCTCGGCCACCGCCCGGAGATATCCGGGCATCGGGACCGAATCCGACGAGATATCAAGTCGCACAGCAGAAGCCGCTGACATCGTGATAAGTTCCTCGACCAGACCGTCGGAAACGTCGGTCATCGCGTGTGCTCCGGCCGCCGCCGCTACGACGCCCTGACGGAGATCAGGATGTGGCAGAACGAATGCGCGTACCGCGTCGTCAACCGCCTGCCGCTCGAACTCTGTTGCACCACTGCGTAATCCGTCGGCCCCCAGCGCCAGAATCGCGTAACCGGCCGCCGCGCCGCCGAGTGGTCCGCTGAGCGCTAAGACATCGCCGGGTCGTGCCATCGACAGTGTGACCGGGGCGGCATCGAGTACGCCGACACTCGTCACCGACAGCGATATCTCCGAGGCCGACACCAGATCACCGCCCAGTACTCGGCCGCCCAACTGGTGGGTCTGATCGATGATGCCCTCATTAATTCCCAACAGAAGATCGACCGGAGTAGTCAGCGGCATCGCAATCGACACCAACACCCCCGACAGGCTTGCTCCCATTGCCGCCACGTCGGCCGCGCTAGCGACTACCGAACGGGCTCCGATTTGTTTCGGAGTAGACCAATCAAGCCGAAAATGTCTGTCCTGCACCGCGGTATCGACGGTGAGTACCGTCGGGCGGCTGCCGGCGAGGACGGCTGCGTCGTCGCCGGTCCCGATCACGATGTCATCAGCGAGCGCGCCGGGTATCGCTGCGCTGGCCTCGCGCATCGCCGCTAGCAGTGCCCGCTCTCCGACGTCGGCGATCGTCAGGCTGGATTTGGACCCACTAGCTCCGGTCGGCACGCCGGTCAGTCTAGTGGCGTCGATTCGCCCGACCACGCCGGTCACTAAACTGATATGCCGTGAGTGCTGATTCTGGCAAATCGTCCGCAACTAGCGACGAGCCGAACGACCCGACACCGGCCGCCGACGAACCGTCGGAGCCCGCCGGATTACATCCGGCATTGATCGCCACCCTGGTCGCCATCCCGATAATGGTGTTGGTAGGTTTCATCACTTTCGCCGCGCTCAAACCCGACGATGCCTCACCGATCGACACCTATGTCGCGGCGTCGAATACCGGTGCCGATTGCGCAAAACTCGTCACGGCATTACCAATACGGTTCGACGGTTATGGGGACAAATCCGTTGACGGCTCGGTGGTGCGCTGGGCATCGACCTCGGACGGCGAGGCGATTAGTTTGCGCTGCGGCGTCGGTCGCCCCGACGGACTCGCTCCGTCGTCGAAGCTGCAGGTCGTGCACCCGGTGCAGTGGTTTATCACCGATACCATCGACGGTCGCGGACAGGCGTATGTGGCGGTGGACCACCGCCCCTATGTCGCGTTGTGGATTCCACTCAACGCCGGCAACGCCGCGATCACCGAAGTATCCGGGGTCATTGATCGCACGCTGCCGCGCGCCCCGCTCGACCTCGGCTGACGCCGACACACAACTCGCCGGGCCCCCCGTGCGTGCGCAGATGTGATTGGCGCCATACACTCGTGAGTACGGCGCACTTGGTACGTTTTTCGGCCGCGGGGGCCCGGACGCGTGGGACTGCGTAATGATTTACCTACCAAAGGCACCCGTTGACACGTGATATGACCGACCTGGAAATCCTGACCGAGCTGGAACCAGTGGTCGAGGACAATCTGAACCGCCATCTTTCTATCGCCAAAGATTGGTACCCGCACGATTACATCCCGTGGAGCGAAGGGCGTGACTACGCGGCGATGGGCGGCGTGGACTGGGATATCGAACAGTCCCAGTTGTCCGAAGTCGCTCGCGTCGCAATGATCACGAATCTACTCACCGAAGATAACCTGCCGTCGTATCACCGCACCATTGCCGAAAACTTCACCCTCGACGGCGCCTGGGGCACCTGGATCGGTCGGTGGACCGCGGAAGAGAATCGCCACGGCGTCGCGATGCGTGACTACCTGGTGGTGACTCGCGGCGTCGATCCGGTGCAGTTGGAAAACGATCGCATGGTCCACATGACCCGCGGCGTCCACGCGCCCGACGAATTCAACGGGCCGCTCGATCAGGTTGTCTACGTAACCTTCCAGGAACTCGCGACTCGGGTGAGCCACCGACAGACCGGTCTCGTGTGCAACGACGACGTGGCCAACTCGATGCTCAAACGCATTGCGCTGGACGAGAATCTGCACATGATCTTCTACCGGAATCTCGCAGCCGCATCCTTCGATCTGACGCCCGATCAATCAATCGTGGCCGTCACCAAGATCCTCAAGAACTTCGGGATGCCAGGCACCGGGATGCCCAATTGGCGACGCAACGGAGTCCTGATGGTTAAACACGGCATCTACGATCTGCGTCAGCACCTCGACGAGGTCGTCCGGCCGATCCTCAAGACCTGGAAGGTCTTCGACCGTGATGATTACGGCCCCGAAGGTCGTAAATCACTTGACGAACTCGGCGAGTACATCGAGAAGCTCGAACGCGATGTACTCAAATTCGAGGAGAGCCGGGCCCGGATCGCCGCCCGCACGCGCGCGCGAGCCGAGCGCGAAGAGGACGTCGCAACGCTCGTCGGCGAATAGGCATCGAGTCCCGCCACATCGGGAAATCCCCGGTCCCGGCAGGTCTTCCGTGGTGGACGAGATACCGAGATTTCTATCCCCGGCCTTCGTATGTCTCCGGTTTGGTACTTCGACCCAGCAACGAGCTGATCGCGTCGGCGACGGACAGCCCGTCATGGCACACGCTGTTGACGGCCGCTGTCAGCGGCATCTCGACACCATGCTTCTCGGCCAACGCCTGTACCGAGGAGCATGACTTAACCCCTTCGGCCACTTGGCCGTTGGTCGCCTCTTGCGCCTCGGCGAGAGTCGCCCCTTCGCCTAGCCGGGCGCCGAAAGTTCTATTCCGCGACAACGGCGACGAACAGGTCGCGACCAGATCGCCGATTCCGGCGAGCCCAGCCAGCGTCTCGATCCGGGCGCCGACCGCGCCACCGAGGCGGATTGTTTCGGCCAGTCCGCGAGTGATGATGGTCGCTAAGGTGTTCTGCCCCAACCCGATTCCCGACGCCATGCCGCACGCCAGTGCGATCACATTCTTGACCGCTCCACCTATCTCGCAGCCGATCACATCGACATTGGTGTACGGGCGAAAGTAATTGGTAGAGAACGCATTCTGCAGTAGTTGTGCGCGGGCTTCGTCGACGCAGGCGATTACCGTGGCGGCTGGCTGTTGCTCGGCGACCTCGCGGGCCAGGTTGGGACCGGACAAGACGGCGATCTGCTCTTCGGGAAATGACGTCACCTCGCCGATTACCTGGGTCATGCGCAGCAGTGTTGAGGTCTCAATACCTTTGGCGAGCGATACCAGTGACGCGTCGGGTGAGATGAGTGGCTTCCAGTCGGCGAGGTTCGGTCGCAACGACTGGGACGGGACGCCGCAAACCACGATGTCGGCGCCGTCGAGCGCTTCTTCCACCGAGGACACCGCACGCAACCCCTCGGGCAGCGCGATACCCGGAAGATAGCCACTGCGGTGCTCACTGTTGATGCGATCAGCCACCTCGGGGCGGCGAGCCCAGATCCGAGTATCAGTGCCCGCGTCGACCAAGACTTTCGCCGTCGCGGTCCCCCACGATCCCGCACCCATCACAACCGCTCGCACCGCGACTCCTTCACACCCGACCTCGGCCGCACCGAGTACCGCCACATCTGACCGGTTCAACAGTAACTGTTCGATCGTGGCGGCGATGCCGACTCGGGCGGTATCGCTGCCCCGCACGTAGCGTGCCGCGCGCCCAGGCGTCATGATGGACCGCATGGAGACCGGGTCGCCCTACGGCCGTATGCCTGCGATCGCCGTTGTTCTGGCGGTCAAAGAACTGGCCAACGCCAAGACACGGCTGACCGATGCAGTACCCGACCGCGAGAAACTGGTTCTCGCGATGTTCGCCGACACCGTCGATGCTGTGCGCGCCGCCGGTGTTGAGCATGTCGTCGTCGTCAGTCCCGACGCCGACGTCGCGGCGTGGGCGCGACATCACCGGCTAATCCATATTTCCGACGCCGAACGTGACTCCTCCCTCAACGCCGCGTTCGCACTGGGCGCCGACGCCGCCCGAACCACTGATCGACAACTCGTGTCGATCGTGCTGCTGCAAGCCGACATTCCCGCCGTGCGCCCAGCCGAATTCGCCGCGGCGATCGCCGCGGCACGACCGTATCCACGTGCAGTCGTCGCCGACCGCGACGGCACCGGCACCACAATGCTGGTGCGGCAAGCTCACATCACCGAGGACAGTTCATTCGGTCCGGGCTCGGCAGCAGCGCACCGTAACGCTGGCGCGGTCGACCTGGACCCACTCGGCCAGAACTGGCCCGGCCTGCGAACCGACGTGGATACCCTCGCGGATCTGGCCGCGGCAGCTGAACTCGGTGTGGGTGAGCACACCTCGAAGTGGATACAAGCTCGACGCTCTGCTGTCGCCCGGGCACGCGATGCGTCATGATTAACCGGTGAGCCCCGACGATACCGCTATCCGCCCTACCGATTCGATCCCCGGGGCTCCCCCCGCCGCGACTCCGCTGCCCGACGCGTCCGCGGATCTTCCCGAAGACCGCTACCTCAATCGCGAGTTGAGTTGGCTGGACTTCAATTCACGCGTGCTGGCCCTGGCCGAGGACACTTCGATGCCGTTGCTCGAACGCGCGAAGTTCCTAGCCATCTTTTCCTCGAACCTCGACGAGTTCTTCATGGTGCGAGTGGCCGGCCTCAAACGCCGCGACGAAACCGGGCTGTCAGTACGGTCGGCGGACGGCTTGTCTCCGCGTGAGCAACTACTCCGGATCGCCGGGCGCGTGCAGACAGTCGCCAATCGCCACGCCCGAGTTTTCCTTGACTCCGTCAAACCGGCGTTGGCCGACAACAACGTTCACGTCGTCGCCTGGGGAGACCTCAACTCGACACAGCAGAATCGGCTCGTCCAGCATTTCACCGAACAGGTCTTCCCGGTCTTGACGCCGCTAGCCGTCGACCCAGCCCACCCATTCCCGTATATCAGCGGACTGTCCCTGAATATGGCTGTGACAGTTAGGGATTCGGATGAATCGGGCGAACATTTCGCCCGAGTCAAGGTGCCCGACAATATGCCACGCTATGTTCGGGTCGATAAGCTTGTGCCGTCGGAGTTCCCGACGCTGCCGGGCGAAGAAACCCCGGCTTCGATGCGTCCGGCACTGTTCCTACCGCTCGAAGAGTTGATCGCGGCCAATCTGTCGCACCTGTTCCCGGGTATGGAAATCGTTGAGCACCATGCCTTCAGGATCACCCGTAACGCCGACTTCGAGGTTGAAGAGGACCGCGACGAGGACCTGTTGCAGGCCCTTGAACGTGAACTCGCGCGGCGCAGATTCGGTTCGCCGGTGCGCTTGGAAGTCGCCGACGACATGAGCGAACATATGCTCGATCTACTGCTGCGCGAACTCGACGTCGATCCCGGCGACGTCATCGAAGTGCCTGGGCTCCTTGATCTCTCGTCGCTCTTCGAGATCTACGCGGTCGACCGCCCCGCGCTCAAAGAACGTCCGTTCGTGCCCGTCACCCACCCCGCGTTCGGTGAACGCGAAACACCTAAGAGTGTGTTCTCGACGCTGCGCGAGGGTGATGTCTTGGTACATCATCCCTATGACTCGTTCTCCACGAGTGTGCAGCGCTTCATCGAACAGGCCGCGGCGGACCCGCAAGTACTCGCCATCAAGCAGACTCTCTACCGCACGTCGGGCGACTCCCCGATCGTCGACGCACTCGTCGACGCCGCCGGAGCCGGTAAACAGGTTGTCGCACTGGTCGAGATCAAGGCCCGGTTCGACGAACAGGCCAACATCAAGTGGGCCCGTCAGCTCGAACAGGCCGGTGTCCACGTGGTCTACGGTCTCGTCGGACTCAAAACCCATTGCAAGACATGCCTTGTCGTCCGTCGTGAGGGTTCGACGATCCGCCGCTACTGCCATATCGGCACCGGTAACTACAATCCCAAGACGGCGCGCCTCTACGAAGATGTCGGCCTATTCACCGCTGCTCCAGAAATCGGCGCGGACCTCACCGACCTGTTCAACACACTCACCGGCTATTCACGCAAGCAGGAATACCGCAACCTGCTGGTCGCGCCGGCCGGCATCCGGGCAGGCATCGTCAGCCGGATCAACACCGAGATCGAAAGATTCCGGGCCGGGGACAACCGCGCCCGAGTTCAGTTGAAGGCCAACGCTCTTGTCGACGAAGGAGTAATCGATGCGTTGTATCGGGCATCCCAGAACGGTGTTCCGGTCGAGGTCGTCGTCCGCGGTATCTGTGCCCTGCGGCCAGGCATGCCCGGAGTCAGTGAGAATATCGCCGTACGTTCCATCCTCGGGCAGTTTTTGGAGCACTCTCGGGTCATGCACTTCGGCGCGCAGAACGAGTATTGGATCGGTTCTGCCGACATGATGCACCGCAATCTCGATCGTCGAGTCGAGGTCATGGTGCAGGTGCGCGACGAGCGCCTCACCGCCGAACTCTCGGATGTCTTTGCCTCCGCGTTGGATCCGCGTACCCGGTGCTGGGTTCTGAACGCCGATGGCAACTGGACCGCGTCGCCGGCCGAAGGCGAGGAGGTTCGCGACCATCAGCGAGAACTGATGGCACGCCATCGCCGCCACGCCGTTGGAAACTCGTAACCTTGCCGCCGTAGACTCGCGCAGCGATGACGACGAAAACATCCCCCGATGGACGGCGAATCGTATGGGCCGCCGGTGGTGTGCTGTGGCGTATCACCGGCTCTAGCCTTCAAATCGGCCTAGTGCACCGCCCCCGCTACGACGACTGGACACTGCCCAAAGGCAAGGCCGAACCCGGTGAGTCGATCTTCACTACCGCGGTTCGCGAGATCGCCGAAGAGACCGGCTTTTCCAGCGTTCTCGGTCGTCACCTATCGACGGCGTCGTATGCGCTCAACGACCACACAAACAAACGAGTGCACTATTGGTCGGCGCGCGCGACAGGCGGCGACTTCGTCCCAAACCACGAGGTGGACGAATTCGATTGGTTCGACGTAGCCAAGGCACAGCGCCGCTTAACCTATCGACTAGACCGAAAGATCTTGGCACAGTTCACGAGTTTGCCCGCTGACCTGCATACGTTTCTGCTCATCCGGCACGCCAAGGCCGGCCGCCGCTCACAGTATCGGGGTGACGACCGCTTGCGTCCGCTGGACAAGAACGGCCGCGCCCAAGCACTGGCGCTCGTTGATGTCCTGGAAGCCTTTGGCGCGCAGCGGGTTCACGCGGCAGATCGCGTGCGCTGTATCCAAACCGTCGCGCCGTTCGCGCAGCGGGTCGGTACCGAGATCGCGATCGAGCAGTTACTCACCGAAGAAGCCTATCGGTCCGATCCCTCGGCGACTCACGACCGCTTTACCGAACTGGCCTGTGACACTTCGTATGTGCGCGCCGTATGCAGCCAAGGCAAAGTAATACCGCCCACCATGCAGTGGTGGGCACAACGTGACGGCGTTCGCCTGGCACCCAATCGCAATCGCAAAGGCAGCGTCTGGGTGGTTTCGATGACCGACGATGCGATGGTAGCCGCCGACCATATCGCTTCTCCCCTTCCGACGGTCACCGACTGAGTCGTTTGGTGCGGGCGGATATCCACAGAAGGTTCGCAGACAACACAATTCGGCCCCGACGGGGGAAGACCGTCGGGGCCGAATGGGCTGAATGACTACCGAGAACGCTTAGTGGCCTTCTTGGCAGCAGTCTTCTTCGCGGGTGCTTTCTTGGCCGGTGTGGCCTTCTTAGCAGCCGTCTTCTTGGCTGGCGCGACCTTCTTTGCCGCGGTTACCTTCTTGGCCGGTGTGGCCTTCTTAGCAGCCGTCTTCTTCGCCGGCGTGGCCTTCTTGGCCGGTGCCGCCTTCTTAGCCGCGGTTACCTTCTTGGCCGGTGTGGCCTTCTTAGCAGCCGTCTTCTTCGCCGGCGCCGCCTTCTTGGCCGGTGCCGCCTTCTTAGCCGCAGTCTTCTTCGCTGCGGCCTTCTTAGCCGGTGCGGCAGCAGCGGTTCCACCGCGACGTACCGCGGGCCCCGAGGCGGTGAGCTTCTGCTTACCGGCCACGACAGCCTTGAACTGAGCACCCGGTCGGAACGCGGGTACAGACGTGGCACGCACCTTCACGGTTTCGCCGGTCCGCGGGTTGCGGGCGACACGCGGTGCGCGCTTACGTTTTTCGAATACACCAAAGCCGGTCAACGTCACCGTGTCGCCGCGGTGCACAGCCCGGACGATGGTGTCGATGACATGCTCGACGGCATCGGTCGCATTTTTGCGATCCGTGTCGAGCTTTTTGGTCAGCTCATCAATGAGCTCTGCCTTGTTCATGAGACCTCCGCAAGCTTCCAGCAACCCAGCGGTTGGGTTCGCTACCACAACACGGTAAACGCCAAATTTGAAAACGTCCATCTTCCACGCCAATTAGAGCGCGCCGCGTCGAAATCGCCGACGCGCCACGCGGTTACGGCATGGCGTGCCGGAAGCCTTTGACAGAGCCTAAATTCGGGGCTCAGCGACGGTAGTCGGCTTGTATTTGGGGCGCGCGGATTCGAACTCCGAGATCGCTTCGACCTCACGCAAAGTGAGGCCGATATCGTCAAGTCCTTCGAGCAGACGCCACCGGGTGTAGTCGTCAATCATGAAGGGCACCAACAGATCTCCGGCCGAGACCGTTTTATCGGTGAGGCTCACCGATACCTCGAGTCCCGGCTCGGCATCCAACCGCTTCCATAGCAGTTCGACGTCGGATTGATCTACTTGCGCCGCTAACAATCCAGCCTTGCCGGCGTTGCCGCGAAAGATGTCGGCGAAGCGTGACGAGATCACGACGCGAAAACCGAAGTCCATCAACGCCCATACGGCGTGTTCGCGCGACGACCCGGTGCCGAAATCCGGTCCGGCGACCAAAACCGAGCCCGCATTCCACGGCTCGTTGTTGAGAATGAACTCCGGATCTGAGCGCCAACCGGCGAACAGTCCGTCCTCAAATCCAGTCCGTGCAACACGTTTCAGGTATACGGCCGGGATGATTTGATCGGTGTCGACATTGCTGCGACGCAGCGGAACACCGATGCCCTGATGAGTCTCGAAGGGTTCCATAATTAGTCCTTGAAGTGAGTGGAAAACCGTGTCAATAATTCGTTAGCCGAGATCAGCAGGGGCGGAAAGCTTTCCGCGTATCGCCGTAGCGGCCGCCACCGCCGGCGACACCAGATGCGTTCGCCCGCCCTTTCCTTGCCTGCCCTCGAAGTTGCGGTTGGACGTCGATGCGCATCGATCTCCGGGAGCGAGCTGATCGGGGTTCATGCCCAGACACATCGAGCATCCGGCCTGCCGCCACTGCGCGCCAGCGGCCGTGAAGATCTCGCCGAGCCCTTCTGCTTCTGCCTGAGCGCGCACTCGCATCGACCCTGGCACGATCAGCATCCGTACATCGTCAGATACCTTGCGGCCCTTGAGCACGTCGGCGACAACGCGAAGGTCCTCGATGCGGCCGTTGGTGCAAGAGCCGACAAACACCGTATTCACCTCGACGTCGCGCAGTGGCACGCCCGGCGTCAAATCCATATATTCCAACGCCTTCCGGGCGGCCAACGCATTACTGGCATCGACCATTTTTTCCGGATCTGGGACCGACGAGCCCAGCGGCGCCCCTTGCCCGGGGTTGGTGCCCCAGGTGACAAAGGGGGTGAGCGAGGACGCGTCGATATGCACCTCGGCGTCGAATGGCGCACCGTCATCGGTTCGCAGACCGTCCCAATAGGCCACCGCGGCATCCCATTCGGGTCCCTGTGGCGCATGCGGGCGGTCCCGCAAGAAGTCGTAGGTTATCTGGTCGGGAGCGATCATCCCGGCTCGCGCGCCAGCCTCGATGGACATGTTGCACATGGTCATTCGCGCTTCCATCGACAGCTTCTCGATCGCTTTGCCGCGATATTCGAGTACATATCCCTGCCCGCCGCCGGTACCGATCTTCGCGATTACGGCGAGAATCAGGTCTTTACTAGATACACCGGGCGGCAACTCACCGTCGACGTTGATCGCCATAGTTTTGAAGGGACGCAACGAAAGAGTCTGCGTGGCAAGAACATGCTCAACTTCGGATGTGCCGATTCCCATCGCCAGGGCGCCGAATGCCCCATGCGTCGACGTATGGCTGTCGCCGCAAACAACCGTCATACCCGGTTGAGTCAGACCGAGCTGTGGGCCAACCACGTGCACGATGCCTTGTTCGGCATCGCCCATCGGATGCAGCCGAACCCCGAATTCCGCACAGTTGCGACGCAAGGTCTCGACTTGAGTGCGGGAGGTCAGATCGGCGATCGGCTTGTCGATATCAACCGTCGGGACATTGTGATCCTCGGTCGCGATCGTCAAGTCAGTGCGACGCACCGGCCGCCCTGCCATTCGCAGCCCTTCGAACGCCTGCGGGCTCGTCACCTCGTGGACGAGGTGAAGGTCGATG
>NZ_BAEH01000053.1 GCF_000241305.1 Gordonia effusa NBRC 100432 | reverse complement strand
TAGATCAGATCGGGATTGCGCGAACCGTTTGCGTCGGCCTCGCCGCGCACGACGACATGGTCGTCCCACACCTTCTCGGCGAGGGTGCGTGGTTGGCTGGAGTTGTTACTCATATAGATCGCACCTTGGTTTTTCGTCAACGGGGCACCGATGCCAGCGGGCTGATGTCCGTCGAAAACGCCGGGGCAATCATTTGGCATCTCACTATTTGGACAGCTAGTATCGGTCTATGGGACAGACTACCGCATCGCCACCGGTTAGCGGAATCGGGGTTTTAGACAAATCCATGTCCGTGGTGCGCGCGGTTGCCGACGCGCCGCGCAATCTCACCGAACTGTGCGAGGCCACGAAGTTGCCTCGTGCCACCGCACACCGACTGGCGATCGGACTCGAGGTGCACCGCATGCTCGCTCGTGACGCTGCCGGTCGCTGGATCCCCGGACCGGCGCTGGCCGAGTTGTCGGCGACCGCAACCGACCCCATCAACGAGGCCGTGTTGATGGTACTGCCACGCCTGCGGGACATCACCGGCGAATCGGTGCAGGTCTATCGCCGGGAAGGATCCGAGCGAGTGTGCGTCGCCGCGATGGAGCCAGCAACCGGACTGCGCGATACCGTTCCGGTCGGCAGCCGACTACCGATGAACGCCGGCTCGGCCGCCAAGGTCTTACTGGCCTGGGCCGAGACTGCCACCCAGCGAGCTCTCCTGCCCGACAGCACCTTTGGCGAACGCGCCCTGGTGGAGATCCGACGTCGGGGTTGGGCGCAGAGTGCGGGCGAACGCGCATCGGGCGTTGCGAGCGTGTCTGCACCCGTCCGCGATGCGGACGGCGAAGTCGTCGCAGCCATTTCTGTTTCTGGGCCGATCGACCGGATCGGCCGGCGCCCCGGCGCGCGATGGGCAGCCGACCTAGTCGCCGCCGCGGACGCTATTCACAAACGGTTGGCCTCGCCGCACTGAGTGCGCACCGTTGGTCGAGTGCCTGGCGAGGCCAGCCACACCTATCGCCGGTCGAGTGCCCGCGAGACGCCAGCCACACCCCCTCCGCTGGTCGAGTGCCCGCGAGGCGCCAGCCCACACCCTCCGCTGGTCGAGTGCCTGGCGAGGCGCCAGCCGAGCCAGGTGTATCGAGACCACCCGCACCACACACGCTGCCGCCCAACACTTTTCGACGCCACCTCACCAAGTCTCGATACACCGGCGGGCTCGCAAGCTCGCACGACGGCACTCGACCACCAGTGGCAGCTGGTCGAGTGCCTGGCGAGGCGCCAGCCGAGCCCCCTCCGCTGGTCGAGTGCCTGGCGAGGCGCCAGCCGAGCCAGGTGTATCGAGACCACCGCCGCCCAACGATCGGCCCTGGCGACTCGCTCGGTAATGTGCGGTTATGGGTGCCAATCAACGCAATCAGATCGTCATGACCGACGAGGAAATCACCGAATTTCTCGATCGCAGCCGAACCGCGACCCTCGCGACCACCGGCCTCGAAGGTCGGATCCACCTCGTCGCGATGTGGTACGGCGTCATCGACGGCGAGTTGTGGTTCGAGACCAAAGCCAAATCCCAGAAGGCCGTTAACCTACGCCGCAATCCCCAAGTGTCAGTCAGCATCGAAGACGGACTGACCTATGACAAGTTGCGCGGCGTCGCCATCGAAGGCACCGCTGAGATTTTCGACGACCCCGAGCATTGCCTGCTCGCCGGCATCAGTGTGTGGGAGCGCTACAACGGCCCGTATTCCGACGAACTCAAGCCCGCCGTCGAGCAGATGATGAACAAGCGTGTCGCGGTTCGCGTTGTGCCACAACGCGTCCGATCTTGGGATCATCGAAAACTGGGACTACCCGAATTGCCATTGGCGGGGTCGACCGCACCCTATGTGTGACCTGCTCAACCTCAGCACAGCCAAAAGAAAAGTCCCTCCCGAGCTCGGGAGGGACTTTATTCTTGTAGCCCCGACGGGATTCGAACCCGCGCTACCGCCTTGAGAGGGCGGCGTCCTAGGCCGCTAGACGACGGGGCCATAGAACTTCCAATTGCTCGCGTTACCTTACGGCATTGTGAACTTTGGATGCTCGCTGGGGTACCAGGACTCGAACCTAGAATGGCGGTACCAGAAACCGCTGTGTTGCCAATTACACCATACCCCAAGGGATAACCCCTTCTAGGCCGTCAGAGTTACCCTGACGCCCTCGATTGGGCCGAGAAAGAGGTTATCACCACCGCCACGTAAACGCACAAACGTGCAGTTCAGAGCTTATTTTGCTAATTGTCGACGCTAGGCGGTCACTGCGACGTCGGCAGCCGCGCGCAAGCGGGCCAGACTCCGCTCCCGACCGAGCAATTCCATCGACTCGAATAGCGGCGGAGATACCTGAGACCCGGTGACCGCAACCCGTACCGGTCCGAAAGCCTTACGCGGCTTGAGTTCCAGTCCGTCGATCAGGGCGGTTTTGAGAGCCTCTTCAATCGATTCGGTCTTCCAGTCGATGAGCCCGTCGAGCGCACCGATAGTGGCATCGAGTACCGGCTTGGCGTCAGCACTCAGGTTCTTCGCAGCCGCCTTCTCGTCGATCGCGAAGTCAGCATCATCGACATAGATGAACGAGACGAGGCCCCAGGCGTCGTCGAGGACTTGGATCCTGGTCTGCACCAATTCCGCCAGCGTGGCCAGCGTGGCGTCGTCGACCGGCTCGGTCAGATAACCGCGATCCAGGAAGAATTTCTTGAGTCGCGCGGTGAAGTCGCCGAGCTCCAAGCGTCGGATGTGCTCGGCATTGATCGCATCGGCCTTCTTCTGATCGAAACGCGCCGGATTCGACTTCACCTGTCGCACATCGAAAGCCGCGATCATCTCGTCCAACGAGAAGATGTCGTTGTCACCGTCGAGACCCCAGCCGAGCAATGCCAGGTAATTGAGCAGCCCCTCCGGGATGAAGCCCCGCTCGCGGTGATGGAACAGGCTCGACTGCGGGTCGCGTTTGGAGAGCTTCTTATTACCCTCCCCCATCACGAATGGCAGATGCGCGAACTCCGGCACGGCTTCGGCGACCCCGATACGGATCAGAGCCTGATACAGCGCGATCTGCCGCGGAGTCGACGACAACAGGTCTTCACCGCGCAAGACGTGGGTGATTTTCATCATCGCGTCGTCGACCGGATTGACCAGGGTGTAGAGCGGATCACCGCTCGCCCGGGTGAGCGCGAAGTCGGGCACGGTGCCGGCCTTCGCCGTAATAGTGTCGCGGACGAGGTCGGTCCAGACGATGTCCTCGTCCGGCATACGAAGGCGCACAACGGGTTTGCGCCCTTCGGCGAGATACGTCGCCCGCTGCTCGTCGGTCAGGTCGCGATCGAAGTTGTCGTAGCCGAGTTTGGGATCACGGCCCGCCGCGCGATGGCGTGCCTCAACTTCTTCCGGCGTGGAGAACGCCTCGTACGCCTCCCCCGCTGCCAGCAGTTTGGCCACGACGTCGAGATGGATATCGCGCCGCTGCGACTGCCGATAAGGCGCATACGGACCGCCGACCTCGGGGCCCTCATCCCAGTCCAGACCGAGCCACCGCAATGCGTCGAGGATTGCCGAGTAGGACTCTTCGCTGTCACGCGCGGCGTCGGTGTCTTCGATCCGGAACACGAAGGTTCCTTCGGTGTGGCGCGCTTGGACGAAGTTGAACAGAGCGGTGCGTACCAACCCCACATGCGGGGTTCCCGTTGGTGATGGACAAAAACGAACGCGTACTGCGGAAGTCATGCTCTAACGGTAGCCCAGCCCTGACTGCTGGAAATGTCCCCGTGGCGCGAGCAGACGCTATATGAGCGTCTGCGCCCACCACGGGGACATTTTCAGTGATCTAACCCAGCAACAAACTCGAGCAGAATCCGGTTGACCTCCGCCGGCTGCTCTAGGTAGCCGAAATGCCCCGCCTTAGCCACTTCTTGGAACTTCGCGCCGGGAATGGCCTCGGCGACTTCCTGGGCGAGATGCATGGGCAAAGTTCGATCGTCGGAGAAGCCGACGACGAGCGTGGGGCGGGCTATCGCGCGGTATGCATCGAGGCGGTTGGGCTCGGCATTATGTAATTCGTATTGGGCGCGCACCCCGGGGCTCACCACCTGTGGCGAATAGCCGATGATATCGAGCCAGTCGCGAGCCGATCGGTCGTCGTTGAGGGTATGCGGCGACAAGTTGAGGTGCGCGGTGATCGCCGCTTCGTACTCTTTGGGAAGGGTGATCTTGTTGTCGTACAGGGCACGCTCGCCGGCCGAGATCGCGCTCTGTAATGGCGTACTACGGCCGTAGGTGGCGATCATCACTGCCGCCTTCACGACGTCGGGCCGCGCGAGCGCCAGTTCTTGCGTGATACGTGCGCCGAGCGAAGTGCCGACGACGACGGCCGGCCCAGCGGCGATATGCTCGATGAGCGCGGCGGTGTCGGCGACCATGTCGGCAATGGTGAAACCGTCGGGACATTCCGACGTCGGGGCGATGCCGCGATTGTCGAAAGTGACCACTCGGTAGCCCGCCTTCACCAACGCGGGTTGCTGATGCGCCTTCCACACACGGCCCGGGCTGCCGGTACCCATAACCATCACGATGAGTTGTCCGCTGCCTCCAGAATCCTCGTACGAAATGTCGATTCCGTTGAGTCGCGCGGTTTGCGGTGAGATTCTCATTACTTGTCGACCACCGGATTGCTCAGTGTCCCAATGCCTTCCACCGTGACCGAGACGCGCTGTCCGGACGTCATCGGGCCGATGCCGTCGGGCGTTCCGGTCAGAATTACATCACCGGGCAGGAGGGTCATGACGCCCGAGATCCACTCGATGATGGCGCCAACGTCGTGCAGCATCAACGAAGTACGTGAACGTTGTTTGACTACACCGTCGAGCTCGGTGCGCAGTTCGACGTCGGCGACGTCAACGTCGGTGGAAATCCACGGGCCCAGTGGGCAGAACGTGTCGTAGCCCTTCGCGCGGGTCCACTGTCCGTCGATGGCCTGCTGATCGCGGGCTGTGACGTCGTTGGCGACCGTATAGCCGAGAATCACATCTTTCGCCTGCGACGCCTTGACGTCTTTGCACGGCCGGCCGATGACGACGGCGAGTTCGCCTTCGTAGTCGACGCGTTCTGACGACGGCGGCCGCACAATTGGCACTTCCGGTCCGATGATCGACGTGTTGGGTTTGATGAAGATCACTGGTTGCTCTGGCGGCGTCGAACCCATTTCCGCGGCGTGCGCCGCGTAATTCTTGCCGATGCAAATCACCTTGCTGGCCAAGATAGGCGCAAGCACCCTGACATCGGCTAGCTGCCAACTACGCCCCGTGAACGTCGGGGTGCCGAATGGATGTTCGGCGATCTCCCGAACGGTTTCAGCGCCCTGTTCACCCTCAACAGAGACGAAGGCAACGCCGTCGGGACTCGCTATTCGACCTAAACGCATGTACTTCAGCCTATCCCAGATGCCGAGACACATTTCGACAAGGGCCTCAGTCGTGTTCTAACATATGGAACATTAATCCCATTATTTGAGACTATTGAGTATTTCGGAGGTGAATGTGACCACCGCGACAGCTACTCGCGAGGTCGGATCGGCCCGGCGCTGGAGCATCCTGGCAGTATCGATGCTCGCCGCCCTTTCAACGGCATGCGTCGTGAACGGCGGCGCGTTCCTCATCCCCGAACTTCAGCGCTCGACGGGGATCAGCCTGCCCACCGGTTCGACGCTGGCGATGATGGCATCGGTCGGACTGATGATTACGACGGTGCCGTGGGGTGCCGCACTGGATCGGTACGGAGAGCGCGCCATCTTGCTGCTGTCGCTGGCCGGCACCGTCGTCGCAACCGTCGGAGCTGTTGTGGCAGCAGCGATGTCGGCGCCGATATGGGTATTGGGCATGACGTTGTTACTGGCCGGTGCCAGCGCGGCGTCGACCAACGGAGCTGGCGGACGCATCGTCGTGGGCTGGTTTCCCGCCGAGCAACGCGGCACTGCGATGGGCATCCGGCAGATGGCTCAGCCGTTGGGGGTCGGGGTCGTGGCGATGACCGTTCCGGTGCTGGCTCATCATTTCGGGCTCGCCGCCGGAATCGCGGTGTTCCCAATTGTCGCGGCCGTGGCGTTGGTATTGAGTACGGCGGTGATCGTCGATCCTCCGCAGTCCACCAAAGCTTCTGGCGAGCAGGTACCAAACCCATACCGGCACAACAACTTCCTCTGGCGCGTCCACGGCGTCAGCGTGCTGCTAGTCATCCCGCAGATGGCATTGTGGACCTTTGTTCCGGTGTGGCTGATGGTAGAACGCGGGTGGGCCCCGGCGACTGCCGGAGTCTTGGTGACTGGCACGCAAATCGTTGGGGCACTTGGGCGTATCGCTGCAGGGCGATGGTCGGATCAGTGGGGTTCGCGGATGCGGCCGATCCGCATTATCGCCGCTGCGGCAGCAATTTCGACCATGGCACTTGCCGTGACCGACTTCTGGAACAGTCCGGCGGCAATCGTGATCATGGTCGTGGCGTCGGTAATCACGGTCGCCGACAACGGATTAGCGTTCACGTCGATCGCTGAATTCGCGGGGCCGTCGTGGAGCGGGCGAGCTCTGGCCATTCAGAACACGATGCAGTACCTGGTCGGCTCGGCCGCAGTCCCATTAATCGCAACGACGATTGACGATGTCGGATACCCACTCGCATTCGCGATCGTGGCAATCACGCCGCTAATCGCGCTGCCACTGGTGCCGCGCGATCCAAAGTAGCCACGGCTCCAGGGCGCGTGCCTGGCGAGGCGTTAGCCGAACCCCTCCGCTGGTCGAGTGCCTGGCGAGGCGTCAGCCGAACCCCTCCGCTGGTCGAGTGCCTGGCGAGGCGTCAGCCGAGCCAGGTGTATCGAGACCACCGCAACCGAAATCCCCTGGCCACCTTGACATCCCACCTCACCAGGGTCTCGATACACCGCCGAGCTCGCAAGCTCGCACGACGGCACTCGACCATCACTGGCGGCCAGCCGAGTATCTGGCGAGGCGTCAGCCGAACCCCTCCGCTGGTCGAGTGCCTGGCGAGGCGTTAGCCGAGTCAGGCGTATCGAGACCACCCGCGCGGCCGACGCCGACTCCTGTTAGAGACGACCTCGAATGCTCGCGCCGACTTCGGTCGTTGTCCGCGGGGTCTCGCCGCGTTCGGCCAGATCCGCGGTCACCGCTGTTTCGACCGTCACCGCTTCGTTCTCATAGCCCAAGTGACGCAACAGCATTGCGGCCGACAGGATGGCAGCGGTGGGGTCGGCCTTGTTTTCGCCGGCGATGTCGGGAGCCGAACCATGTACCGGCTCGAACATCGACGGATTGGTTCCGGTGGCATCGATATTGCCCGACGCGGCCAGTCCGATGCCGCCGCCGATCGCCGCGGCGATATCGGTGATGATGTCGCCGAACAAATTGTCGGTGACGATGACGTCGAAACGGCCGGGATCGGTAACCAGATAGATGGTCGCCGCATCTACGTGGCAGTAATCGGTTGCCACATCGGGGAATTCGGGTGCGACCTCATCGACGGTGCGCTGCCACAACGAGCCCGCGTAAGCGAGCACATTGGTCTTATGTACCAACGTCAGCTTCTTGCGACGCGTCTGCGCGCGCTCAAAAGCGTTGCGCACCACACGTTCCACACCGAATCGCGTGTTGACGCTAACCTCGGTCGCCACTTCGTGCGGCGTGCCGACACGCAGCGCTCCACCGTTGCCGGTGTATGGGCCTTCGGTCCCCTCGCGCACGACGACGAAGTCAATCTCGGGATTGCCCGCAAGAGGTGAAATGACACCGTCATAGCGCTTGGACGGTCGCAGATTCACATGATGATCGAGCGCGAACCGCATCTTCAACAGTAGGCCGCGCTCAAGGACACCGGCCGGCACCGAACGCGGATCGCCGATGGCGCCCAACAGGATTGCGTCATGCTCACGCAGCGAATCCAGATCGGCGTCGGTCAGTAACTCACCATTGCGGAGATAGCGTCGGGCGCCAAGGTCATATTCGGTTGTCTCGACCTTCGGCACGACAGCACGTAGCACGGCTAGGGCTTCATCGACGACTTCCGGCCCGATGCCATCACCGGCGATAACGGCAAGCTTCAGAGACGAACTCGTCACGACAGATCCACCTGCGCGATTAGGGTGGCCGACACGGCGCCGCCGATGGCAGCGATCACATCGTCGGCAATCACGTTGTTCACGCGGAGCAGCACGGTCGCGCCTTCCCCTTCGGCGTCCTGAGACAGACCAGCCGCGAGGATATCGATTCCGGCGTCACCGAGCAGGGTGCCGATCTTGCCGAGCGAGCCGGGTTGGTCGCTGTAGCTGACGATGAGGTTCTGACCTTCGGCACGCAGGTCGAAGTTGCGGCCGTTGATGTTGACGACCTTCTCCACCTGACGCGGCCCGCTGACCGTGCCCGACACGTTGTGCACAGTGCCATCGGCCAATACCGCCTTGACGTCGACAACGCTGCGGTGATTGGGGCTCTCGGTAGCGGTGGTGACTTCGCTGGTCACGCCACGCTCGGCGGCGACGGCCGGTGCGTTGACGAAGGTTATGGGGTCTTCGAGCACGGCCGAGAACAGGCCGCGCAATGCCGACAGTCCCAACACATCGACGCTGCTCGACGCCAACTCTCCACGGACATCGACGACGATCGATGCCGGTACTTCGGGACTGATCACACCGATCAGCACACCGAGCTTGCGGGCGACTTCGAGCCACGGGGCCACCTCGTCGTCGACCGCACCGCCGGTGATGTTGACGGCGTCGGGGACGAAGTGTCCGGCCAGGGCAAGGCGCACACTCTTGGCGACGTCTGTGCCAGCACGGTCCTGTGCCTCGCTCGTCGACGCACCGAGATGCGGCGTGACAACGACCTCCGGCAGCTCGAACAGCGGTGAGTCGGTGCACGGCTCGGTGGAGAACACGTCTAGACCGGCACCGCGTACCTGACCGGACTTGATGGCATCGGCGAGCGCCTGTTCGTCGATCAGTCCACCGCGCGCGGCGTTGACGATGACGACACCCTTCTTGGTGCGCGCCAACTGTTCCGCACCGATGAGGCCGAGAGTTTCCGGCGTCTTGGGTAGGTGGACGGTGATGAAATCGGCCCGCTCAAGCAGCTCGTCGAGAGTGACCAACTCGATGCCCAACTGCGCGGCGCGGGCGGCCGACACGTAGGGGTCGTACGCGATGATCTTGGTCTCGAAAGCAGCCAGGCGAGCGGCGACGAGTTGGCCGATCCGGCCCAACCCGACGACACCGACGGTCTTGTCGAAGATCTCCACGCCGTTGAACGACGAACGCTTCCACGTGTGCTCACGCAGCGTGGCATCGGCGGCCGGAATCTGACGCGACGCCGAAAGGAGCAATGCGACAGCGTGTTCGGCGGCGGTGTGGATATTCGACGTCGGCGCGTTGACCACCATGACGCCACGCTCGGTCGCTGCCGGGACGTCGACGTTGTCCAGACCCACACCTGCGCGGGCGATGATCTTCAGTTTGGAACCCGCCGCGAGTACTTCGGCGTCGACAGTGGTCGCCGAGCGCACCAGGATGGCGTCGGCGTCGACGACGGCTTCCAGCAATTTGGGGCGGTCGGGACCGTCTACCCACCGGACCTCGACATCGTCGCCGAGGGCGTCGACGGTCGAAGGTGCCAATTTGTCGGCGATCAGGACAACTGGACGGCCAGCTGAGGTCACGATTTAACTCCCGCATTCGGTGTCGGCAAGGGTACGCAGCAGTGCTGGTCGCGGCACAGGCGAGCGGCGCGAAATCTGCTGCCGCGGCTAGTCTAGTTGGCATGGTCTGGTCTGCTTGCAGGCGGTCACCTGCTGATATCGGGGCGGCAAACTACCCGAATTAGGCTTAGATCACCGCACCGGGTAGATTGTGACGCGCATTACTCACATCACAGAATGGTTGCGGCTGGGAGCCGACTGGATTCCGCGGTACAAAACCTTCAGACTTGGCCGGTACCGTGACGGTGTTTGTGTTGGCCGCTAATTCGAATGACTTGGAGACTGAATGAATAGGAAGCTGTCTGCGCTGTTGGCCATTCTGGCTGCAACTGTGCTGGCTGGCTGGGGCGCCGGTGCTGTAACCGCCGCACCCGCGAAGGCGTTTGTCGGTGGCGGTTCGGGCATCTTGGTTCTCAAGGGTGGCAATTCCGCCGCTGCCTGCACCATGACCACCGTCGGCCGCTCCAAGACTGGCAAGTTGATTGGTATCACCGCTGGCCATTGCGGCAAGCCCGGCCAACGGGTGTTCTCCGAGACTTTCCAGAACCGCGGACAGATCGGCACCATCACCTATTCGGCAAGCGATCTCGACATGGCGATCATCGAATTGAATCCCGCGAAGGTCGTACCGCTGCGTACGGTCCGCGGTGTGACGATCCGCAAGATCGACCCTCGTGCCGCGCAATTCCCGACCATCGCCTGCAAGGAAGGCCGTACCACCGGCAATACCTGCGGCGTCGTCTGGTTCTCTGAGGGCACCGCCCACTACAGCCAGATCTGCGTCATTGAGGGCGACTCCGGTAGTCCTGTCGTCGTGGGCGACCGCCTGATCGGCATGGTCAACGCCTACTACTTCACGTCTTGCATCGGACCCGAGACCGGCACCAACATCGCACCGGTGTTGGCCCGCGTCCGCGGAATCCCGGCATACGGCGGCTTCACCCCGGTGTAAACCGCTAGCACTCTCAACGCGCCCCGGACGAATTGTTCGGGGCGCGTTGCTGTTGGGGCCCCTGCTTGGAGCTCGCGGCTCGCGCCACACCAGAATTCTGGACAATAACTGTGCGCCAAGGGCAGCTTGCCCCCGGTCAGGTCTTCATATCCAGAATTTTGGGAAGCGGCGGCCTACGACGCGGTGTGGATTCCCGCTGCGACGCCGAGTAGAACAATTGCCACGATGTCGATATATGCGACTCGGCGCAACTGTTGATTGGCACCACCGACTAGCACCAGTAGATAACTGAGCATCGACGCCGCTCCACCGATCATCGCGGGCACGCGCAGCGAGTCAACAAATGCGCCGGCAATCAATGCCACACCCACGATGAGCAGGAGGACTGCCCGATGTCGGAGCAGCATCTCAACATTGCGGTCGGTGATCTCGACGTCGTACGCACGACCAACCGCACCCGGCACTACAGCCACCAGGCCGGGCACCGCGTTAATCAGACCCACTAGCACCAACAGCACCACCACTGTGACATTCATCATCGAGCTCCTCGCGTCAACGTCGGGGCCACAACCGCACCCGGTCCGTGTCATCATCGCCGACGACCGGCTCGGCGGTGGCTGAAACCTGCGGTCGGGGCGGCGTCGAGGGAGTATTCACCCCGGCATAAACCGCAGCGCGGACTTCAGCCCAGATGGACACTGCAGCCCCAGCCAAAGCGAGGGACATACTCCCCCGCACGAACGCACATCGCAGAAACCAGCACATCCACACGACAAAGGCGCCGCCGGAAATCCGGCGGCGCCTTTGTGAAAACCGTTGAAAATTAAGCAGTTTCGGTGATCGGCCGGTCAACCCAGCTCATCAGGTCGCGCAGCTTCTTGCCGGTGACCTCAATCGGGTGCTCGGCATTGGCCTTACGCAGACCCTCGAGTTCCTTGTTGCCACCCTCGACGTTGGCGACCAAACGCTTGACGAAGGTGCCGTCCTGGATGTCGGTCAGGATCGCCTTCATGCGCTCCTTGGTGCCGGCGTCGATGACGCGCGGTCCCGACACGTAGCCACCGAACTCAGCGGTGTCAGAGACCGAGTAGTTCATGCGGGCGATGCCACCCTCGTACATCAGGTCGACGATCAGCTTGAGCTCGTGCAGAACCTCGAAGTAGGCCAT
Source organism: Gordonia effusa NBRC 100432 (assembly GCF_000241305.1). Lineage (GTDB taxonomy): Bacteria > Actinomycetota > Actinomycetes > Mycobacteriales > Mycobacteriaceae > Gordonia > Gordonia effusa. The sequence continues at coordinate 6,318 of NZ_BAEH01000053.1, read as the reverse complement.
CTCCGGGGCGTAACCGGCCTCGACCATTACCTCAAAACCGGTCTTGACCAGTTCTTCGGTACCGCCGCACAGCACAGCCTGCTCGCCGAAGAGATCGGTCTCGGTCTCTTCTTTGAAGGTGGTCTTGATGATGCCCGCGCGGCCACCGCCGATGGCACTGGCATAGCTCAGCGCGAGAGCCTGACCTTCGCCGTTAGGGTCCTGGTCAACGGCGATCAGGCAGGGCACGCCCTTGCCATCGACGAACTGACGACGAACCAGGTGGCCCGGGCCCTTCGGTGCGACCATCGCGACGGTGACATTCGCCGGCGGCTTGATCAGGTCGAAATGAATGTTGAGACCGTGGCCGAAGAACAGCGCGTCGCCATCCTTCAGATTCGGCGCGATGTCGTTGGTGAAGATCGACGCCTGGCTGGTGTCGGGCGCCAGAATCATGATGACGTCGGCCCAGGCCGCGGCCTCGGCGCTGGTGAGCACCTTGAGGCCCTGCTCTTCTGCCTTCTCCCGCGAGGCGCTGCCCTCACGCAGGCCGAGCGCAACATCGACGCCCGAGTCGCGCAGCGAAAGCGAATGCGCGTGTCCCTGGCTGCCGTAGCCGATCACAGCGACCTTGCGGCCCTGGATGATCGACAGATCGGCGTCATCGTCGTAGAACAGTTCGACTGCCACGTTGAAATCCCTTCAGATGTGAATATCTCAATTAAGTTGTTTCTCGAATCAGCGACTTCGATTGGCGCAGTTGCCGATTCGACGAAAGTGCTACCGATTCGAGGAGATGCTTCGTGGGCCGCGACCCAACGTGACCGCACCCGATTGCGCGATCTCCCGAATGCCGTAGGGGTCGAGCATCTTGAGTAGTGCTTCAAGCTTCTCGGTGGTACCGGTGGCTTCGACGGTCAGCGACTCGGTGCTTACGTCGATGACCTTCGCCCGGAATAGATTAACGACCTCGATAACTTCGCTACGCACCGACGCATCGGCGCGCACCTTGATCATCATCAATTCGCGGGAGACCGAGTTGGTCGGATCCTGCTCGACGATCTTGATGACATTGATCAGCTTGTTGAGCTGCTTAGTCACCTGTTCCAGGGGGAAGTCGTCGACGGTGACCATGATGGTCATCCGCGACAATCCCTTCAGCTCGGTGGGTCCCACCGCGAGCGAAGAAATATTGAAGCCGCGTCGGGAGAATAGACTCGACACGCGGGCGAGAACACCCGGCCGGTCCTCGACCAGCACGGACAGGGTGTGAGTGGTCACTGGTCGTTCTCCTTTGCGGCGGCCGGGTTGACCTGGCCCATCGCCTCGTGGATGACGGCTGGCTCATCAGCGCTTTCATCCTCATCGAATAGCGGCCGGATATCGCGGGCCGCCATGATCTCGTCATTGCCGGTACCCGCGGCGACCATCGGCCACACCTGTGCGTCGGCACCGACGATGAAGTCGATGACGACGGGACGGTCGTTGATCTCGCGGGCGGCGGCGATCGTCGACGCGACATCTTCGGGACGTTCGACCCGGAACGACGCACAGCCAAGCGCCTCGGACAGTTTCACGAAATCCGGGATCATCCGCGAATGCGTGGACAGGTCGGTGCTGGAATACCGCTGGTCGTAGAACAGCGTCTGCCATTGCCGGACCATGCCGAGATTGCCGTTGTTGATCAGCGCGACCTTGATCGGGATGCCTTCGATCGCGCAGGTGGCCAGCTCCTGGTTGGTCATCTGGAAGCAGCCATCGCCGTCGATGGCCCACACCTCCGTGTCAGGTGCTGCCATCTTTGCGCCCATCGCTGCGGGCACCGAGTAGCCCATCGTGCCGAGGCCACCCGAGTTCAACCAGGTACGCGGCTTCTCGTACTTGACGAACTGCGCGGCCCACATCTGGTGCTGTCCGACGCCCGCGCAATACACGGCATCGGGTCCGGCTGCCTTGCCCAGTTCTTCGATAACGAACTCCGGCGACAGCGAACCGTCGGACTGGGCGTCGTAGCTCAGCGGGTAGGTCTTGCGGAGGCCGTCGAGATATGTCCACCACTGACTGAGGTCCTGTCCGGCACTGCCGGTCGAACGATCACTGCGCAGCGACTCGACAAGGTCGGCGATCACGGCCTTGCAGTCCCCGACGATCGGGACGTCGACCACGCGGTTCTTACCGATCTCGGCGGGATCGATGTCGGCGTGAATCACCTTGGCGTTAGGCGCGAATGACGACAACTGGCCCGTGACGCGGTCGTCGAAGCGAGCGCCCAGCGTGATCAGCAGATCCGAACGCTGAAGTGCCGCAACGGCTCCCACCGCGCCGTGCATGCCGGGCATACCCATATGCAGGTTGTGACTGTCGGGGAACGCACCCCGCGCCATCAGCGTGGTGACCACCGGAATGCCGGTCAGTTCAGCCAGCTCCAGCAACTCGGCCGACGCCTCGGCCTTGATCACGCCGCCGCCGACGTAGAGCACCGGCGCCTTGGCCGCATTGATCAACCGCACCGCCTCGCGCACCTGCTTGCCGTGCGGCTTGGTGACCGGACGATAGCCGGGCAGATCGAGCTGCGGTGGCCAGGAGAAGGTGGTCTGCGCCTGTAACACATCCTTGGGGATGTCGACCAGCACCGCGCCCGGACGGCCACTCTCGGCGATGTAGAACGCCTCGGCAATCACACGGGGGATGTCGAGCGGGTTGGCGACCAGGAAGTTGTGCTTGGTCACCGGCATGGTGATTCCGGAGATGTCAGCCTCTTGGAAGGCGTCGGTGCCGATCAGGCCCCGACCGACCTGTCCGGTGATAGCGACCACCGGCACCGAGTCCATCTGCGCGTCGGCCAGCGGGGTCACCAAGTTGGTAGCACCGGGGCCCGACGTTGCCATGCACACACCCGCACGGCCCGCGACCTGCGCATAGCCGGTCGCGGCGTGGCCAGCGCCCTGCTCGTGACGGACGAGCACGTGACGCACCCGCTGCGAGTCGAGGAGCGGGTCGTAGACGGGGAGGACCGCTCCGCCGGGAATGCCGAATACGACGTCGACGCCAAGTTCCTCGAGGGAACGCACTACCGACTGCGCGCCGCTAACGCGCTCGGGCGCTACGGTCTGCTGGCCGATCGTGCCAACTGGGCGAACGGTGGCGGCGGTACTACCCGACGCCGCGTTTGCCCCGGCAGCCGATGCTGCGGGTGTCTGTGTCGCATTGTCGTTTCCGACGGTTGGTGCGCTCACTGCGGTGTCCCATCTAGTTTGCTGGACAAGAAAAAACCCCCGACAGCGAAGCTGTGCGAGGGTGGCGCGTCGATGCTTGGAGGTCTACGAAGTGACCGGTCAGGCGGCGACGCGCCGGCCGATTACTACGAGGAGTCCTTCATGCATCACGGGGTTTACGTTAGGTCGATCGAGGTTGCTGAGTCAAACTGCTGGCACTCGAATCCCAAATAGTGGGAATTTTCGCGGCTCGTCGACGCTTTCCGCACAGTGTCAGCGTTCATCTCGGCACCGACGATGCTGGTAACGGCGGTTTCGATGCCGATGCGCGTGCCTACCATCAGCGCGGCAGTGCGACAATGGGAGCGTGTCAAAGACTGAAACCAGCGCAACCATCGATCTGCCCGTGACGATCCGCATTTCCGGCATCGCCTACCTGTCAGTTCTCATGGCTGCCTTGGTTGCGGTAATCGTCGCCGGCGTTAACCTCATAATCTTCGGCTGGGTGCTGATCCTTCCGGTGGTTCTCGGATTCTGGATTCATCGCCTGCGCACTATCGTCACCGACGACGGCCTGCGTGCCGTTTCGACGTTCCGCACAACTGAAGTCGCCTGGTCCGAACTCGATGGCCTGCAGTTTCCCAAGTGGGGACCGGTCCGCGCGGTACGCCCCGACAAGTCTTATGTGAAACTGCCAGCGGTCGGGTTTGGTGATCTTCCACTGCTATCTCTGGCGAGTCGTGGACGCATCCCCAACCCCTACGACGGCGTCGACGATCTGGCCTGAGTATCAGGTGACCAGCACGAACTCCGCGGAGTAGCCTGACAGTTAGCCCGCTCGGGTCACTGTGCCAGCGGCAAGCCTCGGCGGAATTTTCCATCCCGCGGCCGCGTTGACCCCAATCACCCGCGCGGGAACCCGGTACACCCGTACAGCCCCGCGGGTGAACGAACATCTACGACGAGGAATCCCATGCCTACCTTGAGGTCACGGACCACCACCGTTGGACGTGAAGCGGCTGGTGCACGCGCATTGTGGCGTGCCACCGGCATGACCGACGACGATTTCGGCAAGCCGATCGTCGCCATTGCGAACTCCTACACCCAGTTCGTTCCCGGTCACGTACACCTCAAGGATGTCGGTGAGATCGTCGCCGGCGCCGTCCGGGCGGCCGGCGGTGTGCCGCGTGAATTCCACACCATCGCTGTCGATGACGGCATCGCGATGGGCCACGGCGGCATGCTCTACTCGCTGCCCAGTCGCGAGATCATCGCCGATTCGGTCGAGTACATGGTCAATGCCCACACCGCCGACGCGCTGGTCTGCATCTCCAACTGCGACAAGATCACCCCGGGAATGCTCAACGCCGCGATGCGGCTGAACATCCCGACGGTGTTCGTCTCCGGCGGCCCGATGGAAGCCGGGAAGGCCGTCGTCGTCGACGGCGTGGCGCAGGCTCCCACCGACCTCATCACCGCGATCTCCGCTTCGGCGAATGACGCTGTAAACGATGACGGGCTGAGCGAGGTCGAGCGTTCCGCCTGCCCGACCTGTGGTTCCTGTTCGGGCATGTTCACCGCCAATTCGATGAACTGCCTCACCGAGGCGCTGGGTCTGGCATTGCCGGGTAACGGCTCCACCCTCGCCACCCACGAAGCGCGCCATGCGTTGTTCGAGCGGGCCGGAACCGTCGTCGTCGAGGCGGCTAAACGCTGGTACCGCGACGATGACGCGTCAGTTTTGCCGCGAAATGTGGCCTCCCCCACCGCATTTCGTAACGCAATGGCACTCGACGTCGCGATGGGCGGGTCGACCAACACCGTCCTGCACATCCTCGCCGCGGCACAAGAAGGTGAAGTCGCAGACTTCGATCTGTCGGTCATCGACAACATCAGCCGCAACGTCCCCTGTCTATCGAAGGTGTCGCCGAACTCGGACTATCACATGGAAGACGTGCACCGAGCAGGCGGAATTCCGGCCATTCTCGGTGAGTTGCGACGAGCCGGATTGATCGACGACACCGCCACCACCGTCCATAGCGGCACGATGGCACAGGCACTCGACGACTGGGATATCCGCGGCGGCAAGGCAATTGACGCGGCGACCGAACTATTCCACGCCGCACCCGGCGGAGTCCGGACCACCACACCGTTCTCGACGGCCAATCGGTGGAGTTCGCTCGACGTCGACGCCGAGGAGGGCTGTATCCGCGACTTCGAACACGCATACACCGCCGAGGGCGGATTGTGTGTGCTGCGCGGCAACCTGGCCGAGGACGGTGCGGTTCTCAAGACCGCCGGTATCAGCGAGGATCTGTGGCACTTCCAAGGACCGGCGCGCGTCGTCGAATCTCAGGAAGAGGCGGTGCAGGTGATCCTCTCGAAGACGATCCAGGCCGGTGAGGTCCTCGTGGTCCGCTACGAGGGACCGTCGGGCGGACCGGGTATGCAGGAGATGTTGCACCCGACGGCGTTCATGAAGGGCACCGGCATGGGTAAGAAATGCGGTCTGATCACCGACGGCCGGTTCTCCGGTGGATCGTCGGGCCTCTCGGTCGGCCACATCTCCCCCGAGGCCGCGGCCGGTGGCGTCATCGGCCTAGTCGAGGACGGCGATGAAATTCTCATCGACGTCAAGACCCGCGCGCTGAAGGTCCTCGTCGATGACGAGGTGCTGGCCGAGCGCCGCGCGAAGATGGACGCGTCCGAGCGACCGTGGCAGCCCAAGGACCGCGACCGCAAGGTCACCACCGCTTTGCGCGCCTACGCCAAGTTGGCGACGTCGGCGGACAAGGGCGCGGTGCGCTCGGTCGACTAACCCGCAAACCCCACTCAACAGGACATCCCCGACACCGAAAAGGTGTTGGGGATGTCCTGTTGAGTGGGGTTTGCGGAAGGGCGGGACGACTACTTCACCGGGTTGACGCCGTTGAAGACGATCCAGCTCACGATCGCTCCGGCAATACCGATGACCAGGAACGCGAGCGACCCCCACATCGGCCGCTTCGCCCAGCCCCAGCGGGAGTCCAGCGAGATCCGGCCCGGCCCGGTCAGAATCAGCGCTGCGGCGCAGACGACGAGCAACAATTCGTACTCGATGCCGTCTGCCATCGCGAAGAAGGAG
>NZ_BAEH01000054.1 GCF_000241305.1 Gordonia effusa NBRC 100432 | reverse complement strand
TTTGCGCCCGAGTACAACATGGCGGTGAATCTCATCGACCGGTTGGGGCTACATGGGTCTCGAGAGATCTTGCATCGGTCCTTCGCGCAATTCCAAGCCGACCGCTCGGTGGTAGGGCAGGCCCGCAAAGTTGACGAAGCACAACGGGCATTACGCCGGATGGATGGGGAACTGGCAAACGCCGCGGCCCGGCGCGGCATCACCCCCGGCGACCCGACGCTCGGCGGATCGCGAGGACAGGGCGCGTCGGACTCGGACGCGTATGACGGCTTCCTGGGATATGTCCAACTGCGCGAAGACATTCGGTCGCGTGAGCGGGAACTCAAGTTCGTCCAACGCAACGCAGACTTGGCATCAACCACCGACGAATTGGCCGCACTCAAACGCGGCCACGTGATCGGGTTGTACGGCAACCGGCATCGGGGCATAGCGGTGGTTATCGAACCAGCGTCCAATGCAGCCGACCCCAAGCCGATGGTGCTGACCGAGGACGGTTGGTGCGGACGGGTCGGGGTCCGGGATTTCCTCAATACGCCCGAGGTACTGGGCAACATGCGACTGGCCAAACATATTGACCGGCGGACCGGCCGAGGTCGACGAGACCTCGCGTCGGCTTTGCGCTCGACCGGTATCGACCTACCTCGCGGCCGTCAGCGCAAGCGATCCGAGGCAGCCGACGACCGCGAACTGGCAAGTCTGCGAGCACAATTGCGGGCACACCCCGCGCATAAGCTGGACAACTCCGATGAGCTGTTCCGATTGGCCGAACGCCGAAACAGGTTAGTTCGTGACATAGCCACACTGGACGCCAGTATCGCCGCGCGTACGTCGACACTGCGGGTGACTTTCGATCGGGTCGTTGGCGTGCTGACTGACCTCGGATACTTACAGAAGGTCGGCGCCGGGGCCGAAGTGACCGATCCGGGACGGATTCTGGGTCGGATCTACAGCGAGAGCGATCTGTTGGTCAGCGAGTGTCTGCGCGAAGGGATCTGGGACGACCTGCCGCCACATGAACTGGCCGCCGTAGTGGCCGCACTCGTCTTCGAGGCGCGCCGCGACACCTACTCGGGAGTCGACGCAATGCCGGGCAGCGCCGGACTGCGCGCGGCGCTGGCCGATACCGTCCGCATTTGGCAGGACATCACCGAGGTTGAGTCACGTCATCGACTGACACCGACACGCGAACCCGACACCGGATTCTCGGTCGCTGTCGCATTGTGGGCGTCGGGACGATCGTTGACCGAGGCGCTCGTCGCCGCCGGCGATCGCGGCAATCTGTTGTCACCCGGGGATTTCGTCCGATGGAACCGGCAGGTCGTCGACCTGCTGGAACAGGTGGCCAAGAGTGTCGATTCGAAGACCCGGCTGGCGGCCACCGCACGCAGCGCGATCGGCGCTATAAGACGCGGCATAGTAGCGGTCGAGCTGAAATGACCCCGCTAACTGGCGGACAATCTCCGTGGTGATCCACCTGCGTATGAGCCTACTGCGATAGCATTTGTAGCCGTATCCGACAAATTCGGTTGCCACGGTGGCAACCCCTTCGGGAGGGACTCATGACCGAGCCTGAACAGCCGAACACTCCGAGCCCGTCCGACCCGAACGCGGCGTCGGATCCCACCTCGGGTTCTACACCGGCACCTTCCACAGGCCCGGGAAATTACGCGCCCACGCAGTTCAACCCGACCACTCTGCCCACTCAGGCGCAGCCGGCTCCTGCCCAGCCGACCACCCCTGCTCAGCCCGATCCATACGGCCAGCAGACTCAGTATGGCCAACCCACGCAGTTCTCCGGCCCCCAACCACAGCAGCCGCACTACGATGCCGCTCCGGGGCAACCCGCGCAGCAACCGCAATACGGCGCGCCGGGACAGCCCACGCAGCAACCGCAGTACGGCACTCCTGGACAATACGGGGCACCGCAATCGACATCGCAACCGAATCCGACTGCACCACTTACCAATCCGGAGCCGTTCGGTCAGCCCGGACAGTATGGTCAGCCCGGCCAGTTTGGACAGCCCGGGCAGTTTGGTCAGCCGTCAGGTCAATTCGGCCAGCAGAACGACCCGTTCGGTCCGATGGGCCAGCCGACCCCGAAGAAGTCCGGAAAGCTCTACTACATCGGTGCCGGTGTTCTCGCGGCGATTGCCGCGATCGTGCTGATCACCGCATTCCTCGTCCCGGGTTGGGCGCCCAAGACACTCTCACAGGACGCCGCGCAGCAGGGTGTTGAGCGGGTGTTGACCGAAGACTACAAATCCACCAATGTCTCCAACGCGCAATGTCCGTCCGGGCAGCGGGTCAAAGAGGGTGGATCCTTCACCTGCACGGTCAAGGTCGGCGATTCGGAACGGAAGGTGACGATCACCTTCCTGGACGGCGACGGCAACTACGAGGTCAGCCGACCCAGTTAGTTCGCTACGCCCACCGCAGGGCAGTCGCGAGACGCTTCACCGATGCACCGATACCCAGTTCATCCACCAACTCATCGAGCGCCGCTCGATCGGCTGGTTCGGACGGCATGGTGTCGGTGTTTTGGTTATTGAGAGCAGGAGTCACCACGATCTCGGCGTCGGTCGCGACGGTGACGACTGTGCGTGCGGCGGCAAGGTAATCGGATGCGGCGAGGATGGCACCTCGCGCTCGTGTCGGCAGTTTCGACGTCGGATCATTGGCCGCGGCCTCAAGCGCGTCGAGACTGCCGTATTCATTGAGTAGTTTGGCACCGGTCTTTTCGCCGATGCCTGCGACGCCGGGCAGACCGTCGGACGGATCGCCGCGCAGCATCGACATCTCCGCGTAGCCGACACCGGCCCGCTTCGGATCGAGGCCGTACTTTTCAGCTACCTCGACCGGGCCCATCAGTTCGGCCTTCGCCAATCCGCGACCGACATAGAACACCCGGACCGAAACCGGGTCGTCGGCGACGACTTGCAGGAGGTCGCGATCGCCGCTGACCACGATCACCTCATCGTCGGCTTCGGCGAAGGCCAACGTGCCGATCACGTCGTCGGCCTCGTAGCCGACGGCACCGGCACTCGAAATACCGGCTGCGGCAAGAACATTCATAATCATATCGACCTGCGGAGTCAGCGTGTCGGGCACTTCTTCGACGTCAGGTGCGGTGGCAGACTCTTCCGCGACACGGTGCGCCTTATACGACGGGATGAGGTCGGTGCGAAACGCCGGCCGCCAGTCGAGATCGAGGCATACCACCAGACGCGTGGGCTCGTGCTTGGTGACCAGCGCCGCGATGGTGTCGACAAATCCGCGGACCGCGTTCACCGGCCGGCCGTCGGGGGCGGTCATCTTCTCCGGCAGTGCGAAGTAAGAACGGAACCAGAGGCTTGCGCCGTCGAGGAGCATCAGGGTGCCAGGCATGCCCGCAACCTTAGTAGGCATTAGCCTGGCAACCGTGTCTGAGTCCACGTTGCTTCCGATATCCAGTTATGCCCGACGACTCTCATCGGCGGCCAAACTCGCTGCCGACGCTGGGGTCGACCTACTGCTCGTAAGTCCGGGACCGGACCTGGAGTACCTGATCGGGTCACGTGCTCAGACCTTTGAACGTCTGACGGTGTTGGCGATCGCCGCCGACCCCGACTCGGTGCCGACCGTCGTTGTGCCGCAACTCGAACTCGCGTCACTCACCGGGTCGGCGGCGGGGGACCTGGGGCTCACGCTGTCGTCGTGGGTCGACGGTGAAGACCCGTATGCGCTCGCGCTCGATGCGGCGACCGCCAATCCCGTTGTCGCGGTATCAGATTCGATGCAGGCTTTACATCTGGTGCCCATCGCCGAGCGAATCGGCGCGACACCCACGCTCGCGACCGATGTCTTGCGCGAGCTGCGAATGATCAAAGACGACGTCGAGATCGATGCATTGCGGACGGCCGGTGCGGCTATCGACCGAGTTCATGCGCGGATGGGTGAGTTCTTGCGCCCAGGTCGGACCGAACGGGCGGTGGCCGACGACATCACGGCTGCGATCATCGCCGAGGGACATACGTCGGCGGCGTTCGTCATCGTCGGCTCCGGCCCACACGGTGCCGACCCGCACCATGAGTATTCCGACCGCGTCATCGAAGCCGAGGACATCGTGGTTATCGACATCGGTGGACCGATTGCGACTGGCTACAACTCTGACTCCACGCGGACCTACTGTTTTGCCGAACCCTCGGCCGAAATCGCCGCCGCCGTCGAGACACTGGAACGAGCACAGACCGCGGCGACCGAGGCAGTTCGTCCCGGCGTTACCGCGTCCTCGATCGACACGGCGGCCCGGGACTTGCTCGCCGAGGCCGGACTCGCCGACGCTTTCATCCATCGGACCGGCCATGGGATCGGGCTGTCGGTACACGAGGAGCCCTATATCGTCGGTGGCAACGACGTCGTGCTACGGCCGGGTATGGCTTTCTCCATCGAACCAGGCATCTACTTTCCAGGGCAGTGGGGCGCGCGGATCGAGGATATTGTCATCGTCACCGACAGCGGCTGCGAGCCAGTTAACGTGCGTCCACATGGTCTGACGGTGTTGGACGGTCGCTAGCGTATCCACCTCGTTCACACGGATCCACCTCCCGAAACTGGCGAGGTGGATCCGAGCAAATGAGGTGAATTCCCGGAAGACGCCTAGTCGCCCCGTAGGGTCGACGAACCCATGATCCGAGTCACCGTCACCTCGATGACGATCCGGCGCGGGTTGGGCCGGGGCACGCGGTAGCGGTTCGCGTAGCGATTCTCCGCATCGCGTACCTGGTCAGGTTCGCGACGGATGCGCGCGGCGCCTTCCAGCGTGAGCCATCGTGCACCGTCGACCTGGGTCAGTGCGGCATAGCCAGCACGTTCGGAGTTTCTGGCCTTCTGATTGCCGTCGGAGGTGATTACACGCGCGGTTCTGGTCTCGGGGTCATAGGTAAAGCCGACGGGTACCACATGTGGCGTGCCGTCGGGGCGAACGGTCGAGAGGGTCGCCAAGTGCCGCTCGGTGAGAAATTCGTAAGCGGGCTCGGTCAGGTCGTCGGGTGTTCGGGTCACGGCCACCACGCTATCGTCGGGCCGACCCGGCGGTGTCGACGGCACCGCGCGAATGGGATGATCGAGAGATGTCATCTGCGGACACGGGCACAATCGTTCTGTTCGGCGGCCGGAGTGAAATCGGCGTCGCATTGACCGCTCGGCTGGCTGCGGGGCGTCGAGTCGTTTTGGCGGCGCGTCGTCCGGACGAACTTGGTGCCGAACGCGCGATCGTGCTTGCCGCGGGCGCCCTCGAGGTGAACACGGTAGCTTTTGACGCCGATGACACCGACACTCATCCGGCGCTGGTCAGCGAATTGATGGCCGAACACGGCCCGATCGAAGCGGCGATCGTTGCTTTTGGAATTCTCGGTGACGCGCCGCGGTCGGAGACCGACGTTTCCCATGCGCTGCAAATCGCGCAGACCGACTACGTGGCTCAGGTGAGCATTCTTACCCTGCTCGCAAATGCTATGCGGGAGCAGACGTTACCGTCGACGCTGGTGGTGTTCTCGTCGATCGCCGGAGCCAGGGTGCGTCGAGCCAATTATGTCTACGGCTCGACGAAGGCCGGCTTGGACGGCTTTGCCAGTGGGCTGTCCGACGCCTTGCACCACACGTCGGTGCGAGTCTTGTTGGCGCGCCCCGGTTTTGTCGTCGGGGCGATGACGGCGGACCTGATGGCCACTGGCGTCAAGCCGGCACCGATGAGTTCCACAGCGGACCAGGTGGCCGACGCGGTGGCGCGTGCCTATCGGCGCGGGAAGCGCGAGGTGTGGGTGCCGTGGGCCATCCGGCCGACCATCTTCGTGTTTCGATTGTTGCCTCGGGCGATCTGGCGTCGGCTGCCGCGATGAGCGGTGGTGTACCGAGGTTCGTCGTCGTCGGAATAGGTGCCGACGGCTGGGACGGCCTCACTCGCCCCGCGCAGGACGAATTAACCAGTGCGACAACAATTATCGGATCGTCGCGGCAACTATCGTTGCTGGCCGGCCATGTCACCGCCCGGACCGTGCCGTGGCGCTCGCCAATGAGTGCGCACCTCGATGAATTGATCGCCGATGATTCTGCCGCGTTCACGCATATCGTCGCCTCCGGTGATCCGATGTTCCACGGCGTCGGAGCTTCTATCGTCGCGCGAGTCGGACGCGATGGGGTGCGCGTCATTCCCGCGGTGTCGAGTGTGAGTCTCGCCGCCGCGCGGATGGGCTGGGATCTCGCGCGGACCGAGGTGGTTTCGCTGGTCAGTGCTTCGCCTCAGACCATCTTGGCCTCGGCGAGTCATGGTAAGCGTGTGCTGGTGTTGTCTCGTGATCAGCACACACCGGCACAGGTCGCGGAGATATTGGCGCGCAATAGTTTTGCCGGATCCACGCTAACCGTATTGGAACAACTGGGTGGATCAGACGAAAAGATGTATTCGGCTACGGCCGGTTCGTGGGCGTCGCCCTCAGGCGACCCACTCAATGTAGTCGCGCTGGAGATGAGTGGGCCGTCGCGAAGGCTTGCCCCGGGCCTTCCGGACGACGATTTTGACCACGACGGTCAACTCACCAAACACGTAGTCCGCGCGGTGACGGTCGGCGCATTGGCACCGACCGGCGGACAAGTATTGTGGGATATCGGCGCCGGTTCAGGAAGCGTCGCTATCGAATGGCTGAAGACCGACATATCCAGTCGCGCTCTGGCTTTCGAATCTCACCCGGAGCGCGCGGAGCGTATCGCGTCCAATGCCGCGCGGCACGGTGTGGCCGACCGGCTGAGTATCGTCGGCAGTGCACCGGAGTCGTTCGACCAGGCGCCGGCCCCGGACACTGTCTTTATCGGCGGCGGCCTGACACGCACGGTCTTGGACGAGGTGTGGCTGCGATTAGGCGCGGGCGGACGTCTAGTCATCAACGCCGTCACTGTCGAAAACCAATCGCTTCTCGCGGAATCGTTTGCCGCACAGGGCGGGACGCTGACTCGGCTGGGCGTCGAGCATGCCGCGCCACTGGGCACAATGACTACCTGGCGCCCGGCGTTGCCGATAGTGCAGTGGGTAGTCGAGAAACGGGGCGATGACCTGTGACTGTCTACGTGATCGGAGCCGGGCCGGGTGCGCCGGATCTGTTGACACTACGCGGCGCACAGATATTGGCCCGCTGCCAAACCTGCTTATACGCGGGCTCATTGGTACCCGCCGAGATGCTGACGCACTGTCCCGACGATGCCACGCTGATCGACACTGCCCGGATGCCATTGGCGGACATCATCAACCACATAGTCGCCGCGCATGCTCGTGGCGATGACGTGGTTCGGCTACATTCGGGCGACCCGTCCTTGTATTCAGCTGTGGCAGAACAGACTCGACAGCTGGCTGAACTCGGCATCGACTACGAGATTGTTCCGGGCGTGCCAGCCTTCGCTGCCGCTGCGGCGGCAATGGGCGCCGAACTCACTATTCCGGGCGTTGGACAGAGTCTGCTGATCAGCCGAGTGTCGACGTTGTCGACCGACATGCCGCCGGGCGAGGAGTTAGCAACGCTAGCGGCCTCCGGTGTGACGCTGGCGCTGCATCTCGCCGCCCATCAAGCAGACCAGATCGTCGACGCGCTGCTGCCGCACTACGGTGCCAATTGTCCTACTGCGACAGTCGCTTTCGCGAGCAGGCCAGAGCAGAAGATTGTGCGCGGCCCGCTGAGTGAGTTGGCCAGCACGTTGGCCGCGTCCAGCATCACGCGTACCGCGGTGATCTTCATCGGCCCCGTATTAGACGCCGCCGAGCACCCCGATGCCACCAACAGCTACCTGTATTCGCAGGCTCGGATGAGCAAGTTGCGTGCTGATGAGCAGCACTGAGAGACCAACGGGGCGAGTCCTCATTCTCGGCGGGACCGCCGAGGCACGAGAACTAGCGAAAGTCGTTACCGACGCTGGAATTGACGTGGTGTCATCGCTTGCCGGGCGTGTGCAGCGCCCCCGGCTCCCGGTCGGCGAGGTGCGCATCGGTGGGTTCGGCGGCACGCGCGGGCTGGTCGATTACCTTAGAGCACAAGATATTTCAGCAGTTGTCGATGCGACTCATCCGTTTGCCGCGTCGATGACCCGCAACGCCGCAGCGGCATGCGACCAGACATCGATCCCACTGCTTCGACTACGGCGACCACCGTGGGAACCGGGACCAACGGACAGCTGGCATCGCGTTCGGGATATGACGTCGGCTGCCGAATATGTTGCGGCGCAGGGCGGTCGGATCTTTCTGACCACCGGTCGGCAAGATGTCGACGTATTCGCCGGTATCGACGATGCGTGGTTCCTCATCAGGGTTGTCGATCCGCCCACCGCCCTCGTGCCGCTAAATGCTGAAATCCTTTCCGCCCGTGGGCCTTATCGGTACGACGACGAGGCCGCGTTGATGCGGACCTACGGAATCACCACGTTAGTCACGAAAAACAGCGGGGGAGCGCTCACCCGCGACAAACTTGACGCCGCTCGTGACTTGGGCATCGACGTCGTCGTGGTTGATCGGCCGGTTGAGCCGATCGGGTTGCGCAGTGTCGACGACGCGGCTGCGGCGTTGGGATGGCTGCTCGCTGCCCAAAGCCGCACGTAGCAACGACACCGAGGGCAGGGTGCCCTCGGTGGGTCAATCAGGTGCGGTTTTCCGAAGGGTAGTGGCGGGGAGTAAAGACCAGGTCCCCGCCTGTTCGGCGTACGACCCGCGTCGTCGAAGATCCGATGATGATCAGGGTCCGCATATCGACCTGCGCCGGATCCAAATCGTCGACGGTGGTGACGGTCTGTGATTGCGTCGGTCCACCGACGTCGCGGCCGAGCAGTACCACTCGATCACCCGGAAGATGTTGCTGGAGAAGTGTTTTCAATTCCCCGACCTGCCACGTTCGCTGCGACGACCCCGGATTGTAGATAGCCACGGCGAGATCGGCGGTCACCGCCGAGCGGATCCGCTGAGCGATAACCTCCCACGGCTTCAACCGGTCCGACAGCGAGATGATCGCGAGATCGTGGCCCAGGGGAGCGCCGAAAGCAGCGGCGACTGCGGTCGCCGCGGTTACGCCGGGCAGTACCCGGACGGCGACGTCGTGCCAGCGAGGTTCGGCAGCAATCTCGGCGACGGCAGTCGCCATCGCGAAGATCCCCGGATCACCCGATGACACCACAGCGACTCGTGCACCGCGCTGCGCCAGACTCAACGCGAATTCGGCGCGTTCGGATTCGACCTGGTTGTCGCTCGCGTGAACCCGCTGGCCGGGCCGCGCGGTAACCCGGGCCAGATAGGTCTTGTAACCGATCAGATCGGTCGCTTCGGCGAGTGCCGCGGCGACCTGCGGCGTTGTTTGGGTGTCGCCCCCGGGACCAAGCCCGACAACGGTGACAGCGCCGGGTGCGACCGGTCCTCGTGCCGGGGTTGGTGCGTCATCCGTCCAACCCTGATTGAGCGGCGAGGGCACCACGATGAGAGAGAAGTACGGCACCGATGTCGGGTCGACGTCGACGACGCGGGCTACTCGCTGTTGCGAGGTCGACGCTCGTTCGACATACCAGGCTTCGTCCAACCGGCCTGATTCCTCAAGTGCGGCAACAACAGTCGGGAAAGTGCGGCCCAGCTTCATTATTGCCAGCGCGTGTCCCGCGCGTAAGGCAGCGACGAGTTCGGCCTTGGGTGCTGTCCCCGGCAGAACGGTAAGATTCTCCTCGCCCTCGACAAGCGGAATGCCGATGGCAGCCGAAGCGGCGGACACTGATGTCACCCCGGGAATAATCTCCGCGTGAAACCGGGGGGCCAGGCGTTTGTGCATGTGCATATACGAACTGAAGAACAGCGGGTCACCCTCTGCGAGCACCACGACATCGCGACCAGCGGCCAAATGCACGGCCAGCCGTTCCGCACTCTCAGCGTAGAAGTCGGCGAGCGCGCCGGCGTATCCGCCGGGATGGTCCGTCGTCTCAACAGTCACCGGATACATCAGTCGTTCTTCTATCTGTCCGGGCGACAGATAGGGTTCGGCAACGCCGCGCGCGATGCTACGTCCGTGGCGCGCACAGTGATACGCGATCACATCCGCCGCACCGATCACCCGGGCGGCCTTGACGGTGACTAGTTCGCTGTCGCCGGGACCGAGGCCGACACCCCATAGCGTTCCGCTCATTCGACTGGACTCGCGAGTGCGTTGAGGGCGGCGGCGGTGATGGCCGAACCGCCGCGCCGACCGAGAACGGTGAGAAATTCGACATCGGTGCGCGCCGCCAATGCGTCGCAGGATTCAGCCGCGCCGATGAAACCCACTGGCGCGCCGACGATCGCGGCCGGTTTCGGACCACCGGCGTCGATCAACTCGAGCAGAGCGAATAGAGCCGTCGGCGCATTGCCGATAGCGACGACGGCCCCGTCGAGTTGGGGTCGCCACAACTCGACAGCGGCGGCCGTTCGGGTGGTATCCAACTCAGCGGCTAGCTCAGCCAAGCCGGGTGAACCCAGGAAGCAACGAACCGTGTTGTCGGCAGGCAATCGCGTTCGCGTTACGCCGGATGCGACCATATTCGCGTCGCAGAGAATCGGAGCACCCGCGGCGAGCGCACTGCGCGCGGCGGCGACGAGTCCGGTGCTGGCCCGCACATCGCCGGTGAGATCTGGTTGGCCACATGCGTGAATCATCCGCACGACCACCGTCGCGAGGTCGGCGTCGAACGCCGACAAGTCTGACTCGTCGCGGATGGTGGCGAAGGACTGCCGATAGATCTCCGCGCCGTCGCGGATATAGGAATACTGCTCACTCATGATGAAAGTCAGCCTATGACATGGGCGTTCGACGATAGGTGATCGCCCCGTCCGCCCCATCGGGTACCGCCTGGACCCGCGTGTGCGCATGCGTCGGTGTGCCGCAGGCCCGCTCGCATCCCACCCAGTGTTCCGGCTCGCTAATCGCATCGGGTGTCGATTCGACCAGCGCCGCGAGGTGTTCACGTACCGGTGCGAGCGCCTTTGCACAGCCAGGGGCTCCCGCACAACTCGATGCCAGGGTCCACGGCGAGTTGGCGTCGAAGATCAACCCCATCGGCGCGAGAACTCGGACCACCGTGTCGGCGACACCTTCGCCAAGGTCGCAGATGACGATCTCCCGGTGCGGCGTGACGATCAGCGGGGCACCGATGGCCGCGAGGAATTCCGCGGTCCGTGCCGGGAGCCGCCCCAGTGGAGTAGTCGCTCCCAGTAGGACGCGGCCGTCGTCTTGGGCGAACCACCCGACCAATGGGCTGCGCACAGCGGGCCGGAGTGGTTCGTCGTGAGTTGGCGGTTCGAGTGTTGCCGCGACTCGCGAACGGATAGCGGCGAAGAGTCGGGCGTCGATGTCGGAGACACGCCACGCGTCCGGCGCAGCGGCAACGAATTGACGTGCCACGTCGAGTAAGACATCGACCGCGGCAGTCGCCGACGTCGAGCCCACGTGGTGGCCGCCGAGCACCACGTCGAACTGATCGGCGGCAGTGGCCAGGAGCGCGACGTCGGGACGTTGCGCGATCACGTCGGTGTGCCCAGCGTCGAGGCCGAACCAAAAGCGACGCGACAACGATTCAGGAGCGGCACCCGAGTTCAGGGCATCGTCGAGTTCGGCCACAATCGCGCGAATGTCGGCGATGCCATCGATTCGGCCGGATAGCGGCGACGCGACGATATTGCGCTGGCGATCGGTGGTGGAGTCGTGGACCAGACCCGAATCAGCGATCAGTGCCGCGACCGCGTCGACATCGGCGATTGCCCGCAGTTGAATATTGCCGCGGCCGGTTAACTCGAGGTAACCGTCCCCATAGTCGGCGGCTGCCGTGGCGAGGGTCTGCAGTTGGTCGGCTCGCAATGCGCCACCGGGCAGCCTTATTCGTGCTAGCGGGCCGTCGGCTGCCGAATGAGTAGCGAAAACCCCCGGGCAGCGATCGGCGACGCTGCGTTGCGCGGATTGCGCTGCCGACTCGGGCCGAAGGGTCACCTCACTAGCCTAGCTACTGCGCTATTAGGGTTGTGGTCACCATGACTGACACCGTCCAAGATTCGCGCACCGCACAGATCCTGCTGCTGTCCACGTCGGATACCGACCTCATCACCGCGGCGGCGGTCACCGATCGGATCGGCGGAGAACGACCACCATTCACCGGGGCAAATCCGTCCCGGATACTGGTCGACGACATTCCCGCGCTGGCGGCCGACGCCGACTTGATCGTCGTGCGCATCCTCGGCGGCAAACGCGCGTGGGAGGACGGACTCGACGCCGTGTTGGCACTGGCTAAACCTGTCGTCGTCTTGTCTGGCGAACTCTCACCTGATCCGGATCTGATGGCCCTGTCCAATCTGCCGGCCGGCGTTGTCGCACAGGCGCACAACTACTTGGCGGCAGGCGGCGTCGAGAACTTCGCGAACGCCTACAACTTCTTGTCCGACACCGTGCTATTCACCGGACTCGGATTCAGTGAGCCAGTCCAAACGCCGTCGTGGGGAGTTCTGGAACGGGAGGCCAGCACGGTAGACGGCGACGCACCAACCGTCGCCGTGCTGTACTACCGAGCGCAACATCTGGCCGGTAATACCCGTTACGTCGAGGCGCTTTGTGCCGCAATAGAATCCGCTGGTGCCCGTGCGATTCCGGTGTTCTGCGCATCGTTGCGCACCGCACCCGACGAACTCATTGACCTACTCGGAACCGCCGACGCGTTGATCGTAACGGTGCTCGCAGCGGGTGGTACCACCCCGGCGACCGCATCCGCCGGCGGCGACGACGAGGCATGGAATATCGAACGTCTTGCCGCCCTGGATATTCCGATCCTTCAAGGTCTATGCCTCACCGGATCGCGGGATGACTGGGCCGCTAACGACGACGGCATGTCACCACTCGATGTCGCCAGCCAGGTCGCGGTACCCGAGTTCGACGGCCGCATCATCACCGTTCCGTTCTCGTTCAAAGAATTCGACGAGAACGGCCTGCCCTGGTATCAACCCGACGTCGAGCGCTGCGCTCGAGTCGCCGGCATCGCCGTCCGCCACGCGCGACTCGGGAAAATCCCGGCCGCACAACGTCGAATTGGCATGTTGCTCTCGGCTTATCCGACCAAACACGCCCGCATTGGCAACGCCGTCGGTCTCGATACGCCGAAAAGCCTGCTCCGACTGCTCGACGCGCTGCGTGAAGCCGGCTACGACATTGGACCAGTAGACGGTGACGACGCTATTCCTGGTCTGGCGCAGGATGATTCCGATGCCCTGATGCACGCGCTGATCGCCGCCGGCGGCCAAGATCCGAATTGGCTGACCGAAGAAACCTTGGCGGCCAACCCGATTCGCGTCGCCGCGGCCGACTACCGAAAGTGGTTCGCTACGCTCCCCAGCGGTCTGCGCGACGCTGTTGACGAACACTGGGGTCCGGCGCCAGGCGAACTCTTCGTCGACCGCTCGGTTAACCCCGACGGCGATATCGTCGTCGCGGCAATGACTTTCGGCAATATCGTCCTCATGGTGCAGCCGCCGCGCGGGTTCGGTGAAAAGCCGGTTGCGATCTACCACGACCCCGACCTCCCACCGAGCCACCATTACCTTGCCTGCTATCGGTGGCTCGCCGATCAGGACTGGGGTTTCGGCGCGGACGCCGTGGTCCACGTCGGCAAACACGGCAATCTGGAATGGTTGCCCGGCAAAACCCTTGGTATGTCTGCCGAATGCGGCACCGACGCCGCCCTCGGCGAGCTCCCGCTGATCTACCCGTTCCTGGTTAACGACCCGGGGGAGGGAACGCAGGCAAAGCGCCGGGCGCACGCGATCCTCGTCGATCACCTCATTCCGCCGATGGCGCGCGCGGAGTCCTACGGTGATATCGCCCGCCTCGAACAGCTCCTCGACGAACACGCCAACATCTCCGCTCTGGATCCGGCGAAACTGCCAGCGATTCGGCAACAGATATGGACCTTACTGACGGCGGCCAAGATGAACCACGATCTGGGGCTGGCGCAGCGCCCCGACGAAGAAGTCTTCGACGACATGCTGCTGCACGTCGACGGCTGGCTATGTGAGATCAAGGACGTCCAGATCCGCGACGGGCTGCACATCCTCGGTGCGGCGCCGGCGGGGGAGGCGGAGACCGATCTGGTGCTGGCGATGCTGCGTGCCCGCCAACTCTGGGGCGGCACGTCGGCTCTACCGGGACTTCGGGAAGCCCTCGGGCTCGACGAGAGCGTATCGGGCGCCGACGTCGATCGATCCGGCGTCGATGCCACCGAAGCTGTCGCACGCGAACTGGTTTCACGCTGCGCCGCGGGGAACTGGACCGCATCGGCGGTGGCCGAAGCGGCAGCGAGCCACCCGGCCGCCGTCGCCGATATTCTCACCTTCGCGGCAACCGAGGTAGTTCCGCGTCTACGTCAGACGACCGCGGAAATCGATCGGGTGCTGCATGCCCTCGATGGGGGATTCATCCCGGCCGGGCCAAGTGGTTCACCGCTACGCGGTCTGATCAACGTGTTGCCGACCGGTCGGAATTTCTACTCGGTCGACCCCAAGGCGGTGCCGAGCCGCCTCGCGTGGGAGACCGGTCGGGCGATGGCCGACTCGCTCATCGAGCGCTATCTCGCCGACCACGACGAATATCCCAAATCCGTCGGACTCTCAGTCTGGGGCACCTCGGCGATGCGAACCTCCGGTGACGATGTCGCCGAAGTGCTTGCGTTGCTTGGAGTTTCGCCGATCTGGGATGAAGCGTCTCGACGCGTCGTCGACTTGGAACTGATTGATACCGCAGAATTGGGCCGCCCGCGTATCGACGTGACCGTCCGGATCTCCGGCTTCTTCCGGGATGCTTTCCCGCATGTAGTCGCGATGCTCGACGATGCCGTGGCGCTCGCGGCGGGCGCTGATGAGCCCGCTGAGCAGAACTACGTCGCCGCTCACGTCGGTGAGGCACTGGCCGACCATGGCGACCGACGTCGGGCGACCACGCGGGTCTTCGGTTCCAAACCGGGTACCTACGGCGCGGGCCTGCTGGAGCTGATCGACTCGCAGCAGTGGCGCAGCGACGCCGACCTCGCCCAGGTCTATACCGAGTGGGGTGGTTACGCCTACGGCCGTGGACTCGACGGCGTGGCGGCGGTCGACGACATGCGATCGGCGTATCGGCGAATCGCGGTGGCGGCCAAGAACACCGATACCCGCGAGCACGACATCGCCGACTCCGATGACTACTTCCAGTACCACGGTGGCATGGTCGCGACCGTGCGCGCACTCACCGGTTCGGCGCCGGAGGCGTATATCGGCGATTCGACCCGGCCGGACGCGGTACGCACGCGCACGCTGTCGGAGGAGACCAGTCGGGTGTTCCGGGCCCGAGTCGTCAACCCGCGATGGATCTCGGCGATGCAGCGGCATGGCTACAAGGGCGCGTTCGAGATGGCGGCAACGGTCGATTATCTCTTCGGCTACGACGCCACTACCGACGTCGTCGCGGACTGGATGTACGAGAAGCTCACCGAGTCCTATGTGCTCGACGAGACCAATCAGAAGTTCATGGCGCAGTCCAATCCGTGGGCCCTGCACGGCATTGCCGAACGGCTCCTCGAAGCAGTCGAACGCAAGATGTGGCAGGCACCGCCCGAGCAGATGCTCAACGATCTGCGCCGGGTATACCTGGAAACCGAGGGTGATATCGAAGGGCGCGGCGAGTAAAGCAGCCGACGTAACGCAACCCACAGCCGCCGGCCGGGAGCAAAACCGGCGTCTCGTTCGTTGGACAGAATATCGGCGTGTTTTCCGGCCCATTACGACCGGAACCGGCCGTGACGTCTGCGAAAGGGACACCTGACATGAAACGCCTCATCTTCCTGGCCTACCTCGTCATCGAGATCGGGGTATTCGTCGGACTCTCGATGTGGCTGAACTTCGGCTGGGCACTGCTGATCGCCATCGCCGCCGGCGGAGCCGGGCTGATCCTGCTCGCTCGGCGCGGCCGCGCGGTATTCGGCGACCTCGCTCGGGCTTCGCGCAACGAGATCGCGCCCGGCCGGCCACTGACCGACACCGCGCTGCTGGCCGTGTCGACGATGCTGCTCGTCGTGCCCGGAATCGTGACCTCGGTTCTGGGGCTGCTACTCCTCGCCAAGCCGGTCCGCCGGTTGCTGACTCCCGCCGTCGCCGCGTTCGGCGCTCGGAAATTCGCCACTGCCGTCGACCGGGCTGGCCTTTATGCGACCGGAGTCATGCCGGGCCGAGTGGTCGATGGCACGGTGTTCGTGGAGAGTACCGTCGTCGACTCGACGAATTACCCGCATGCCGTCACGCAGCCGCAGATCGAGCGGGGGCACTGAGGGCGATCGCGCCCGCGCACGGCACACTAGAAGACCTATGGCTACCCAACTGCTGGTCTCCGGTCACGTCTATACCCCGGCTTCGCCGGACGCCACCGCGTTGGCGGTCACCGACGGTGTCGTCGTGTGGGTGGGTTCCGACGCCGTCGGCGTCGCATTGCATCCCGACGCCGAGGTCATCGACCTGGCTGGACGGTTCGTCGCACCCGCGTTCGTCGACTCGCATGTACACCTGACGTCGGTCGGCCTGGCGCTGGACGATCGGATTCTTTCCGACGCCACCTCCGGCGCGGATTTGCTAGCACGTTTGCGCATCCTCGTGGCCGATCAACCGCGCGACGCGGTAGTGGTCACCGGCGGTTGGGATGATTCGGAGTGGTCCGATACCGCGACCACCGCCCAGATCGACGCCGTCGTCGGCGATCGGCCGGTCTATCTGGCACGGGTCGACGAACATTCGGCACTGGCGTCGTCGGCGTTGCGCGCCGCGGTCGACGATCTCGCTGCCCAGCCTGGGTTCACCGGTGACGGTTTACTCACCGGCGCCGCGCATCACCTGGTGCGTACCAGGGCGCGCGCATCCCTTACCCCCGCGCAGCGGGTACGTGCCCAGAGTGCGGCACTCGATCATTGCGCGGCTCAGGGAATCGTCGCGGTGCACGAGAACGGTGGACCGGAGATTTCCGGGCTCGACGATTTCGGTGAGCTCGCGAAGGTTCAGCATTCGGTCGCGGTGCGCCGACTGTGGGGGGCTCCGGTCGGCTCCGCCGAGCAGGCCACTGCGCTCCTCGCCGATACCGGCGCCCACGGGCTTGCCGGCGATCTTTTCGTCGACGGCTCGCTGGGCTCGCACACGGCGTTGCTAAGTGAGCCCTACGCCGACGCGCCGGACACGCGCGGGGTCGGTTTCCTCGACGCCGAGCAGGTGTACGACCATCTCGAGGCATGCACGCGGGCGGGGATCCAGGCCGGCTTTCATGTCATCGGCGATGCAGCGATGACGATCGTCGTGGCCGCGCTGGAGCGGCTGGCAGAACAGGTGCCGACCGCGACAATCGCGAGGTGCGCCCATCGCGTCGAACATGCCGAGATGACCTCCGCCGGACAGGCCCAGACGCTGGCGCGCTGCGGAGTCATCGCCAGTATGCAGCCGGGCTTCGACGCCGCCTGGGGAGGCGCCGACGCGCTGTACGCCAAGCGTCTCGGTGATCGTGCCGCGGCGATGAACGACTTTGCCATGCTCGCGAAAACTGGTGTGGCACTGTCGTTTTCGTCTGACGCACCCGTCACCGCGATATCACCCTGGGCGACCATCCGCGCCGCGGTGCATCATCACACACCAAGTAGCGCCGTTTCAGCTCGAGCAGCATTCGCGGCGTGCACACGAGGCGGCTGGCGTGCGGCGGGTATCAACGACGGAGTAACCGGCACGTTGGTACCCGGGGCGCCCGCGCACTATTCGATCTGGGAGGTCGACGATTTCGTGGTCGCGGGTTCAGACGAGAAAGTGCAGCGCTGGTCTACCGATCCGCGCTCGAGGGTGCCGTCACTGCCCGACGTCGCACCGGGCGCGACACTGCCGACCTGTGTGGCCACTGTTTCGTCCGGGCAGACGATCTTCGGCGACATCGGCGTCGGCGACACCGAGATCAGGGCAGATGCTCGGTGATCAGTAAAGCGGCCACGAAGCTGCGCAACGATCTCAACGCACGGGACTGGGGATGGCGGACCGCCGTCGGTGCGATGGCCGGCGGTCTGATGTGGGCGGCATTCCCGCCGCGCAATCTCTGGTTCCTCGCCGTCGCCTCCTTGGGTCTGCTGGCCGTCGCGATTGGTGCCGGACGACCCAGCGTGCGTCAGGGGGCCTGGATCGGTTTTGTCTTCGGCCTCGCCTTCTTCATTCCGCTGCTGCCGTGGATTGGCGTTTACGTCGGCCCACTCCCGTGGCTGGCGCTGGCCGTGGTGTTGTCGATCTACCTGGCCCTCTTTGGAGTGATGGCCACCGTAACTATGCGGTTGCCGGTGCCGCCACTGTGGTTCGCGTTGAGTTGGGTCGCGGTGGAGACTGCCCGATCCTCTTTTCCGTTTGGCGGATTTCCCTGGGGGAGAGCAGCTTTCAGCCAGGTCGACGGTCCGCTCCTGCCGTTGGCGGCCGCGGTCGGCGCCACCGGACTGTCCTTTGGCGTCGCCTTGTTCGGTGCGTCAGCGGCGTGGCTGCTGGTGATGTCGGTGCAGTCGTACCGACGGTCGGCCGCGGTGGATGCTCCGCGGCCCGACGATCGTCACCCGCTGCGCTCGACCCGTCTGCGCACCGCGATGGTGGTGTTTGTACTGGCGTTGGTCGCGCCGGTGGCGGCGATCGCGCTGACCCCAGAGTCACTGGACAAGACCTTGTCGCCCTCGACCGCGACGGTGGCGGTCATTCAGGGCAACGTGCCTCGGCTGGGGCTGGACTTCAACGCCCAACGTCGGGCGGTGCTCGACAATCACGTCAAAGAGACGCAGCGGTTGGCCGCGGCGATTCACGCCGGTAGCACTCCGCATCCCGATCTGGTGGTGTGGCCGGAAAACGCGTCGGATATTTCGCCACTGACCAACCCCGATGCCGCACAGGAGATTACCGATGCGTCACTCGCGGTCGGTGCACCGATTCTGGTGGGCACGCTGGTATCTAACCCCGATGGGCGATACACCAACACGGTGTTGACCTGGCAGGGCGCACACGGCCCGGTAGGTCGTTACGACAAACACATCGTGCAGCCGTTCGGTGAGTATTTGCCCTGGCGGTCGTTCTTCCGGTTGTTCTCCTCCTACGCCGATATGGCGGGCGATTTCAAGCCGGGCACCGGCTCGTCGGTTCTCACCGTGCCGGGAACATCCGGACCGGTCCGGGTGGGTGTTTCGACCTGCTGGGAAGTCGCCTTCGATCGATCCGCGCGGGCAGCCGTCGATCAAGGAGCGCAACTGCTCTATGTGCCGACGAACAACGCCACCTTCGGCCGCACCGAGATGACCTACCAACAGTTGGCGATGTCGCAAGTGCGTGCCGTCGAGCACGGTCGGACGGTACTGGTCGCGGCGACGTCGGGGATCTCTGCCATTGTCGCCCCGGATGGGACGATCACCGCGCAAAGTGAGTTCTTCACCCCCGATACCCTCGCGGCGCGAGTGGTTCTGCACAGTCAAAAGACCGTGGCCACACGGCTGGGCGGCTGGCCGACGACGGTCCTCACGCTGTTTGCCATCTGCGGCTTTTTGTTTGCGATAGCCACGCGCACTAGATTGAGTAGGCGATTGAACTCAATGCCGGGTGTCCCGCAGGGAAACGGCACGACCATAAAGGAGCCCGATGGCAGCCGGGACTGACGGTGCGCAACACCCGACCGAACAGGTCGGACCCACCGGTGAGGGCGCGCTGGTCGTAATTCCGACCTTCAACGAGCGGGATAACCTGCCCATCATCGTGACTCGTCTGCACGACGCATTGCCGGGTATTCACGTGCTCGTCGTCGATGACTCCAGTCCCGATGGCACCGGCGAGGTGGCCGACAAACTCGCCGACGCCGACTCCCTCGCCCGCATCCACGTGCTGCACCGCACCGAGAAGGACGGATTGGGGCGGGCCTACCTCGCAGGATTCGCCTGGGGACTCGACCGTGACTATCGAGTCATCATCGAGATGGACGCCGACGGTTCACACGCGCCCGAACAGCTATCTCGTCTACTCGACGCCGTGAACGCAGGCGCCGACCTCGCCATCGGATCGCGATATGTGCCCGGCGGCGAGTTGGTGAACTGGCCGAAGCGCCGCGAATTCTTGTCCAAGGGAGCCAACACCTACGCACGATTGGCACTCGGGTCGTCGATTCGCGACATCACCGCTGGTTTCCGCGCATATCGTCGCAGCGTATTGCAGACCATCGCGCTCAACGAGGTCGATTCAGCCGGCTATTGCTTCCAGATCGACCTGGCCTGGCGGACATTGCAGTCCGGGTTCATCGTCCGCGAGGTGCCGATCACCTTCACCGAACGCGCCATCGGCGAGTCGAAGATGAGCGGCGGGGTCATGACCGAGGCGTTCCTGCAGGTAGCCAAGTGGGGTATCGAAAGCCGCCGCAAGAAGTTCCGGCGCGGCTAACGCCCGTAGACACACGACGAAAATCCGCCCCCGACCTCAAGGTCGGGGGCGGATTTCGCTAGTCAGACGCTCTTAGCCGCGGCGTCGCTGCTTGAGGATGTCCAGCCGCTCATTGAGCAATACTTCGAGCTCCTCTTCCGAACGACGCTCGAGAAGCATGTCCCAGTGCGTACGAGGGGGCTTGACCTTCTTCTCCTCGGTGACGCCGCCTTCGAGGATGGTGCCCTCCATGCCGTTCTTGCACGGCCATTTCGAGGGAACTTCAGCGTCGTCGGCGAAGGGTACGTCAAAGATCTCGCCGTTGTCGGTCTTGTATTGAACGATGCGCCGAGGCGCAAGATCGTGATCTCGATCGGTCTCGTAGCTCACCGCGCCGAGTCGGCTACCTCGAAGAACTCGATCTGCCATGAAAATTCCTCTCAAATCGCTTGCGCGTTAACCTCAATATCCTACGCGCTTGTATTCTCAACCGTGTGACCAGTGTTGTGGTGGGGCGTCGACGCCCGTACGCGTGCGCGTGGTGCGGCCAACAGATAGTCGACTCCGACCGTGGACGTCGGCGCAAATACTGCAAACAGTCGTGCCGCCAGCGCGCCTACGAACAGAGAACGCTCACCGAGGGCACTTCCATTCCCGATGATGCGGTAATCCTCGCAGCGGACGAGGTAGAGAGTTTCCGGGATCGGTTGTTCGAGCTGCGGTGTGCGGCCGAGGATCTGGCAACCGCGGTAAGCGAGGGCGCGGCCGCCTCCGTCGTCGAGTCACTGCGCGATGATGTACTGAAGCGTGCAACACAAGCGGAGAGGTTCCGTTGATGTCCGATAGCCCCGTACCGGCACCGGAGGATGACACTCCGCGGCCATCGGCCCGACGTCGGGCCGCGGAGTTGTTGGCGCGCACCGACTCGAGCGAACCCGCGGTGAAATTCGCGCGGGCGGCGCGCACCGTAATGGCGGGATCACCGCCGGCGGTGGGGCGGGCCGAGCGTCCGTCCGACCGGCTGGCCCGCCTGATCGACCAGGCGAATCATGAACAGCCAAGCGCGGTAAGAGAATTGGGCCTGGCCTCGGTCGAGGTATGGCAGAACCTCACTCGACGCCGACCCCGCGGTAATCGGCCGGTCCCCACGACGATCCTGTTCACCGACTTGGTCGCCTTCTCCACCTGGGCACTGGGCGCCGGCGACGATCACGTGTTGAAACTTCTTGCGGCGGTCAACACCGCGACCGCCGAAGTGGTGAAAAGCAGGGGCGGTCAAATCGTCAAGGGTCTCGGCGACGGCACGATGGCGGTCTTCGTCGACGCGGGCGAAGCCATTACCGCAGCACACGAGACGATCATCGCGGTCAACGCCATCAGCATCGACGGCTACCGCCCGCAGCTGCGTGCCGGCGTGCATACTGGCGCACCACGGGCCGTCGGCGATGACTTCCTCGGCGTCGATGTGAATATCGCCGCGCGTGTGTCCTCTGCGGCCGGCCCCGGTGAGGTGTTCGCCAGCGACCGGGCGCTGGAGCAATGTGATCCCGAGGCATTCGCCACTCGCCGTAGGCGGTTCCGGGCGAAAGGTGTACCGAAGGAACTTCAGGTGTTCTCGGTGGTGCCTAAATACTAGCGCCGTGGATCGTGGCCACTATCGGAGTCCTGTTGCGCCGCAGTCAGTTCGGCATTGGTGGCTTTCGCCTTGCGCAGGTCACGTCCCCGACGTCGGAAGCGCCAGATGTAGTAGCAGACGATGGCGCCGACAAGCGCCGCGATGATAGCTCCCCATATGCCGGCGCCGCGGAAACCAGGGGCGCTGATATCGAGAATGTTCTGTCCGCGCATTGCGCCACTGCTGCGGCCCACCACGATTGACAGCGTCAGCAGATTGGGAATCGCGGTGATAACGGCTAGGACGACGAATCCGATCGACGGAATGTTCTTTAGCCTCTTGCGATTCACCACCGCTAGAGCGACAAACACGATCGGCAGCAGTGTGCAGATGAATCCGAGTGTCAGCCCCGACCAGATGCCGCTGCTGAACTTGCCTTCGACTCGATTGGCGATGCGCTGCGCCCACCATTGCGGCAGGAAGTTGGCGAGGATGAAATAGGTGATGACCGCTAAACCGATCGCGACGAGGATGATCGCGAATTTGCGGGCGAACCGATTTACTTTGTCGCCGAATGATTCACCGGCTGGCGGTGGTGGTGCGTCGACGTCAAGCTGTGGATTGGTGGTGAACTCGGACTGGTCGCCATAGTTGTCGGGACTCAGACTGTCGGGACTCATACAGCGAGTCTATGCACTCCGCGCCCGATTTCGCCCGATTGAGGACCGATGTCGATAGGTCACTCAATTCGATAGATGGAAGACCGCTGCGGCGGCGAGTGCTCCGGTTGCGTTGAGCGCCCAATGTGCCGCGATCGGTGCCAGCAGACTGCTGCTGCGGTAGCGGAGCCAGCCGAACACTAAACCGGCAGCAGTAGTGGAGACCACCGCGCCGACGATGCCGGCGATCTGGCCGAAGGTTCCGGCGCCGAGAATTCCGCTCAGTCCCTTGTTGCCGCCGGTCAATCCCAGCGACGAGGCGATATGCCACAGTCCGAACAGTAGCGCGCCGAACACGATGCCGATGGTGCGCGGAAATACTTTGAGTGCGGCACCCTGCAGTACGCCCCGGAACGCGATCTCTTCGGGAAGGACCGTTACGAGCGGAATGGTGACGAATGCCGCGAAGAGAGCGTCGGACGGTGAACTGTAGCGGTCGGTGACGAAGAACTGCCGGAACCAGGGGATTGCGACGGCGACACCGACGATCACCGCGACGACAGCGATTGCCGCGGCGGCCCACGGCGCACCCACGCGTAGCTGCCGAGGCGTCAAACCTAGGTCGTACCAATTCAATCCGGCCAGTGCGCCGCCGACGAGCAGTAGAGCGGCAGCGATCGGGACCACGATGACCGCCGCGAGCGAAGAGGTGAAATGGGCGAGCAGGTTAGCGGCGATGAGTGTTGCGACGACAGCGATAACCAGTGCCAATCCACGACGGTGTTCGGCGAACGCGTGTACCGCGTGCGATATCCGCGCACCTAGATCCGACACCGGGCCAGACTACGCGATGTGGCGCGTAAGTTGATGTCGGTGAGCAGCAAGCAATTTCGTATCTCGGGGCGCGCCAAGCGCGTCGCTCCATTCCAGGCGATGGAGTTCGCCAAACATGCCGACGCACTTGAGGCATCGGGTGTGCACGTGACTCGGTTGAATATCGGCGAACCGGATTTCGGCGCGCCGCCCGCCTTTCTGGACGCGATAGTCGATCTCGCCGACGGTCGCCCGATGACATACACCCCGTCGGTTGGGATAGCCGAACTTCGTACGGCAATCGCCCAGAGCTATCGCACACTCGATGACCTGGAGATCGATCCGCGACGGGTATGCGTGACGGCCGGTGCGTCGGCAGCGCTGTTGCTTTGCGCGGCAGCGTTAATAGACCCGGGTGATCGTGTTCTGGTCGCCGACCCATCCTATCCGTGCAATAGGCAGTTCGCCGAGAGTTTCGGCGCCGACGTCGCCCTGGTGCCGACGTCGGCCGCCACCCGTTTTCAACTCGATGCGGCGTCGGTTGCGGAAGCGTGGGACGAGCACACTCGTGGCGTGATGCTCGCGTCACCGTCGAATCCGACCGGAACCTCCTTGAGCACAACGGAATTGGCCGCGATCTGCGAGTTCGTCGTAGGCCGCGATGGCTGGCGGATCGTCGATGAGATCTACCTTGGTCTGACCCATGACGACGATGGCGCGCGCAGCGTACTCGCACTCGACGACGACGCCATCGTCGTCAACAGTTTCTCCAAGGTATTCGGTCTGACCGGCTGGCGGCTGGGCTGGTGTGTCGTGCCGGAGGCTTTGGTGCCGGTGATGGAGAAGCTGGCGCAGAACTACTACATCTGCCCGTCAACGCCCACCCAGTACGCGGCGCTGACCTGTTTCCAGCCCGAGACGCTGGCGATCGCGACCGAACGTCGCCGCCAGATTGTCGCGCGTAAAGAAATTGTGCTGCAAGAGCTTTCGGAGATGGGGTTGGATGTTCCGGTAGCGCCGGACGGTGCGTTCTACGTCTACGTCGACATCGCTGCGACAGGTATGACCTCGTGGGAATTCTGCGAGAAGGCGCTGGAGCAGGCTCTTGTCGCCCTGACGCCGGGACATGACTTTGGTAACCATCGTGCCGACGACTTCGTTCGACTGTCCTACGCGATCGGAACGGCTGACCTCGTCGCCGGATTGAAGCGGCTGGCGGTATTCGTTCGCGATCAGCCGAGGAGTCCCGCGCCGACGTCGTAGAGCAGGTAGAGATTCAGACCGGTGATTACCACGGTGATCGCGGTCATCGCGATTGTCGTGCCCCGTCGATTGACCATCTCGCCCATGACCGAGCGTTGACGAGTGAGCAGCAGTAGCGGTATCAACGCGAATGGGATTCCGAAGGATAGGACTATCTGCGAAAAGACAAGGGCCTCACTGGCATTGACGCCGACTGCGAGAACGATGAGCGCCGGAGCCATAGTGATCGCTCGGCGCAGGAATAGCGGTAGCCGCCAGTTCATGAAGCCGGCCATCACCACCTGCCCTGCCTGGGTGCCGACACTCGCCGAGGAGAGTCCCGACGCCATCAGTGCGATAGCGAATGCGAGAGCCGCGCCGCCGCCGACCATGGCCGCGAGTTGTGCGTGAACTTCGTCGAGATCGCTGACGTCGGTCATCCCCGCCGAGTGAAATAGCGCGGCAGCGATGCACAGCATCGACAGATTCACAACGCCGGCCAGTCCCAGACCGACAATGCAGTCCCACTTGTTGTAGCGCAGTAGGGTTTGTCGTTCGGAAGCGCTATCCGCGCGAATACGGTTGCGCTGCAACGCCGAATGCAGATA
Organism: Gordonia effusa NBRC 100432; assembly: GCF_000241305.1. GTDB lineage: Bacteria > Actinomycetota > Actinomycetes > Mycobacteriales > Mycobacteriaceae > Gordonia > Gordonia effusa. The sequence goes on along the minus strand of NZ_BAEH01000054.1, from coordinate 78,255 downwards.
CACGACATGTGGCATGACGGTGGCGCCCACAATTCCGACGGTCAGCGCGGCCGCTCCGTTTCCACCCAAGTCGGGGATCAGCCCACCGATCAGGGCTCGGTAATCCTGCTTCCCGGCGGCGAAGAACACGTAGATAAAACCTGCTCCGACGAAGGCGAGCATCGCGATGATCGCCAGTTCGAATTTCCGATATCCACGTTGTTCGAGAGCGAGAATCGTGAAAGCCACGGCGGCGGTGATGATTCCCGCGGGTAGTAGCGGTATGCCGAAGACCAGGTAGAGGCCGATCGCGGCACCGATGAATTCGGCGAGATCAGTAGCCATCGCGACCACCTCGGCTTGCAGCCACAGCATGACGTTCGTGCGGCGCGAGTAATTGTCGCGGCACAGTTCGGGCAGCGACTTACCGGTTGCCAGCCCCACCTTGGACGACAGGTACTGCACAACGATGGCCATCAGATTGGCCATCACGATCACCCAGACCAGTTGGTAGCCGTGTCCCGAGCCGGCCGCGAAATTCGTGGCGAAGTTGCCCGGGTCGATATAGGCGACCGAAGCGACGAAGGCTGGACCGAATAGCGTGGCGACCACGCGCCAGCGTCCTCTGGTCTGCAACTCGCTGACCGAGTGTGTTTCACGCTGCTGATCGCGGATTACCGCCACCCACTTCACCACCCTTCGGACCTTGGTGGCGGTAATACTAACTCATTAGTTCGGGTACCCGAACTTGAGCTCGCCGGGGAATCGCTCCGCAGAGCAAGGCGGCGATCACACACAGGCCCGCGGCGGCGAAGAATGTCGAGGTGTAGGAACCGGTCAGGTCCCGCAGGAAGCCCGCGCCGACCGCGGCTATCGCGGCGCCTAGCTGGTGAAAAGCGAAGATCCAGCCGAAGACGACCGGCGTCGAATTACCGAAAATATCGCGGCACAGTGCGATGGTGGGCGGCACGGTCGCTACCCAGTCCAAACCGTAGAAGATGATGAATACCGCTGTTCCCGCCGTGGCCTGCGGGGAGAGCAAGGCCGGGAGCACCGCTAGCGAAGCGCCGCGTCCAACGTAGTACACCACGAGCAGTAGCCGGGGATCGTAGCGATCGGTGAGCCAACCGGAGATGATCGTGCCACCGACATCGAATACTCCGACGACGGCTAGCAGGCTCGCAGCGGTCGTCGCGGGCATTCCGTGGTCGCCGGCGGCCGGAATGAAGTGGGTCTGCAACAGGCCATTGGTCGTGGCGCCACAGATCGCGAAACTTATTGCGAGCAGCCAGAATACGCGCGATCGAACTCCGAGGCGCAGACCGGCTAGGGCATCAGGCACGCCACCGTCGCGTTCGTGCGGATCGACATCACTCGCGCCGAAGGGCGGCATTCCGACATCGGACGGCCAATTGCGTAGTCCGGCGATCGCGATGGGAATGACGATCACGGTGGCAGCGGTGATGATCAACGAGGCCACGCGCCAACCGTGAGCGGTCGTGACTGCTGCGACCAGCGGGAGGAAGATGAGCTGGCCGGTCGCACTGGCCGCGGTGAGGATGCCGGTGACCAGTCCTCGACGGGCCACGAACCATCGAGTGGCGACAGTGGCGACGAACGCGGTCGACAAACACCCCGCGCCCGCGCCGACGAGGACACCCCACAGCAGCACCAATTGCCACGATGCCGTCATTGTTGTCGATGTTGCTGTGCCGACCGCGATCAGCACCAATGCCGCCCCGACCACGGGCCGCACACCCCAGCGATCCATCAGCGCCGCGGCGAATGGCGAAATCAGGCCAAAGAGCAGCATGTTGATCGACATCGCGAGTCCGATAACGCCGTGTGACCAACCGAATTCGTGGTGCAGGGGAGTCATCATGACACCGGGTGCGGATCGGAAGGCGGCGGCCGCCAGCAGCGTGACGAATGCGGCGCCGAAAACGATCCAGGCGTAATGGAGTCGAGGCATGCGGTAAAGAATCTCAGGCCCGCGACCCCAGCGGCATTGGCAGAACTGCCAATATCTGAAAGAATCCTGCCATGTTGGAATCACAGCCGCACCGAGTCGTCGTCCTGCTACTCGCGCCGGTCATCGGCTTTGACGCCACGATCCCGCCGATGACTTTCGGTGCGGCCGTTGACGATCACGGCCGCACACTCTATGACGTGCGACTGTGCTCGATAGATGGACAGCCGGTCGCGTCGACACATGGCTACACCATTGGTGTGCACGGCGATCTGCGACTACTCGACGAGGCCGATACCGTAATCGTTCCCGGCACGCGCCATCATACGGTTCGACGAGACGGGGAACTTCCGGCCGATGTCGTCACCGCCCTCGAAAGGCGTTCCCCGGAAACACGATTCGCGTCGATCTGCACGGGCGCCTTCGCGCTCGCCGCGGCAGGTGTATTCGACGGGCGGCCAGCTACCACGCACTGGCAGGCGGCGCGTGAATTCGCCGCGATGTTTCCGGCCGTCGCCGTTGACGAGAAGGTGCTCTTCGTCGACGACGGAGATGTGCTGTCGTCGGCGGGATTGTCGGCGGGAATTGATCTGTGCCTGCACATGATTCGGCGCGATCACGGATCGCGGGTCGCCAACCAGGTCGCGCGTTACGCGGTGGTGCCACCGTGGCGTGATGGCGGCCAGGCCCAGTTCATCGAGCGGCCCGTTCCCGACGACGTTGGGCAGTCGACCACGCCGCTGCGCCAATGGCTTTCGGATAATCTCGCTGAGCCGATGACGGTGACGCAGATGGCTCGGCGAGCACATATGAGCGAGCGGACCTTCGCTCGACGGTTCCGGGCCGAGACCGGTGAGTCACCGGGCGATTGGCTTGCGGCGCAACGTATCAATGCCGCACTGGCGTTCTTGGAGTCGACCGATCTCGCGGTCGACATCATCGCAGCACGGGTCGGATTGGGGACCGGCACTAACCTTCGCGCACATCTGCGCCGAGCAGTCGGTGTCGCGCCACTCGAATATCGACGCCGGTTTCGCGGCAGTGTGGAAGCGAGCTGACGTCGACCCGCGAACGGGTAACTCGAAGGGGTTGGTTACCGTGACAACCTACGTCGGGCTTAGGGTAGAGCTATGAGCGAATGGCTCGATGAGCGGAGCATGCAGGCCTGGTTGGCGTATGTGCAGATGCGGATGAAAGTCGAGGGGGAGATCGCGTTCGGACTCGAGCGCGACGGGCTGTCCGGTGCGGATTACGAAGTCTTGGCGAGTCTGTCTGCCCAATCCGACGGCAGCATGCGGGCCAAAGACCTTGCACGCGCGATGAATTGGCACAAGGCTCGCCTGTCACGCCAACTCGCCCGGATGGATAAGCGGGGCTTACTGACCAGGGCACAGGCACCCGACGACGCCCGGGGGATCGTGGTCACCCTATCCACGCGGGGGCGCTCGACACTGGACGGCGCGGCTCCCAAACATGCCGCGCTGATCCGCCGCATCTTTGCTGAACAGTTGACCGAACCGGAAGCCGCCGCGCTGATCTCGTTGTCCGCCAAGGTGATCGCCGCGGTGGACAACGAGCATCAGATCGACTGAAGTTAGGTGCGCGGTCTCGAAACACCCGGCTCGGCCTGATGATGCTGCAAGTCAGCGAGTGCCGTCGCCTAGGCTTGCGAGGCCGCCGGTGTATCGAGATGTGGTGACGTCACCTCGGAACTGAAACCAATTGGTTTGGTGCGACTGCGCTTGGCGACCGGAATGAACAGGGTGATCGCCGCGCCGACGAACGCGGCGATCGCACCGATCAGGAAGCACAGATGGAAGGTGGATTCCGCCGGTACAGCGTGGCCACCCAGATCGATGGTCGACGATGTCAGGACCATCGCCATGACCGCCGAAGCCGTGGTGGTGCCGACCGACCTCATCAAGCCATTGAGTCCGACTGCGGCACCGGCTTCTTCGATCGGTGTCGCGTCCATGATTAGCGTCGGCATCGCGGCATAACCAATGCCCACACCGGCGCATCCGATGATCGAGGCGACTAACAACTGCCATGGTGCGTTCATCAGGAGCAGGGCGGCGAGGTAGCCGACGCCAAGCACGGTAGCGCCGAGCGCCAAGGTCGGCTTCGCGCCGAAACGGTTGATCATCCCACCCGAGACCGGCGCGAATAGCAGCATCATCAGACCACCGGGAGCCATCCACAGGCCCGCCGCGAGCAAGCTCTGACCCAATCCGTAGCCGGTGGCAGTAGGTAGTTCGAGCAACTGCGGAATGACGATTGACTGCGCCATCATGCCAAAGCCGATAGCAATCGCGGCGATATTGGTCAGCAGCACGGCCGGACGCGCGGTGGTGCGAAGGTCTACCAGCGGATCGGTCTGACGCAGTTCGTAGAGCCCGAAAATCACCAACACTGCGAGGCCGCCGATCAGCAGGCCCAGCGTTGTCGGTTCGCCCCAGCCCCAGTCGTTGCCTTTGCTGACCGCGATCAGTGCGGCGACGAGGCCAACACCGAGCAAAATCGCGCCGATTGCGTCGAAATTGCCGCCGACCGCGTCGTCGACGCGGGGGACGACAACAGCGACAAGCGCGGTGATCACCACTGCGAGCACCGCGGACATCCAGAACAAGGCATGCCAATCCCATTGCTGCGCAACCCAAGCCGACAGCGGCAGGCCAACGGCACCGCCGACACCCAGGGTCGCGCTCATCGCCGCGACGGCCATTGAGGTCATATGTGGAGGCGTGACTTCGCGCATGAGGCTGATGCCGAGTGGTACGAAGCCCATTGCCAGGCCCTGCACTGCGCGACCGATGATCATCGGCAGCAGACCTGAACCGATAGCACAGATCAGCGATCCGACGACAAGGAGCCCGGCGCTGATCAGCAGGATGCGCTGTTTGCCGAACATGTCACCGAGACGACCGGCTACCGGCATGGCAACCGCTGCGGCGAGCAGTGTCGCGGTGATCACCCAGGACGCGTTAGAGCTGCTGGTGCCCAGCAGTCTGGGCAACTCGGGCTGAATCGGGATGATCAACGTTTGCATCAACGACGCGACAAGACCGCCGACGCAGAGCGTCACGACAATCCAGATCGCCTTGGCGGTGGATTGGTCGGAGTCATCGTCCGCGTGCGCGGTCTTCGACAGGTCAGCACTCACCGTGGCACCTCCTAAAGATGTGAGAATCAACGAATATGTATAGTACATATGTACGCTACATAAGCAAGTTGCCGTATTAGGGTTTGTTCGTCAGAAGACAGGGAAGGATGTGATGCCGGTGGTCGACGAAGCGGATGTCTGGCCGTCTCCGCTGTACGCGGATATCGTCGCCGAGTTCCGTCGGCTGGCGCGCCGGAAGACAAGTCAGTACGTCGGCGCGCAACTCGACGGGTCGGCATTCGCGATTCTGTTGACCCTGTCCGATGGCCGCGCACGTACGCTTCGCGAGTTGTCGGTCGAACTCGAGCTTGAACAGTCCACCATCAACCGCCAGGTCAATGCCGCGATAAAACACGGCTTTCTGGAACGTTTCGAAGTGGCCGGCCAGGTAAGTCGGCTGATCCGCCCGACGACCGCTGGCCAACAGGCCTTTCACCACGACGGAATGCTGCGGGTGGACCGGCTGAATCGTGTCTTCGGAGACCTAAGCCCGGGAACGCCACAGGCCTTGCTGACAGAGTTGCGCGCCTACAACGACGCCTACGACCGCGCGGTCGACGACGACACCGAATAGCCCAGACGCAAAACTAGAACACGTTACAGTTTTGCGGTATCCTGTCTGCTCATGGACCGATTGAGTGGGCTGGACGCGAGTTTTCTCTACCTCGAGACCCCCGAGCAGTTGATGCATGTATGCGGGGTATTGATCCTCGATCCGTCAACAATGCCCGATGGTTACTCATTCGCGTCGGTTCGCGAGACCCTGGATGCCCGCGTGCGAAAAGTCGCGCAGTTCACTAGAAAGATCCGCCGCGTTCCGCTCGACCTCGCCCACCCTGTCTGGGTACACGACGACCATTTCGACATCGATCATCATTTACACCGGATGGCATTGCCCGCGCCCGCCGGCCATGATGAATTGATGGAGATCTGCGGTCACCTCGCCGGGCTCCCGATGGACCGCGGTCGTCCATTGTGGGAGATGGTTGTCATCGAGGGGTACCAAGACGGCAGCGGTGACCCCAAGGTGGTGGTGTTCTCCAAGATGCATCATGCGACGGTCGACGGAGCTTCGGGATCCAATCTCATTTCGCACCTCTGCAGCCTCGAACCCGATGCGCCACCGTTGGCGCCGGAGTCGCCGCAGCGGCCTGCTCGCAAACCCGGCAGCCTGGAACTTTTCGGGCGGGGCGTGATCAGCACGCTGGCACAGCCACTCGCGATTCCGCGGATGGTTGTTCCGTCGGTGGGGCTGATCGCCGACACGATTGGACGCGCTCGAAAGGGCACGGCCATGGCGCCACCCTTCACCGCACCACGGACGTCGTTCAACGGCACGATTACCGGACACCGCTCAATAGCGTTGGCGGATATGTCACTTGACGACATAAAGGCTGTACGCGCGGCGACGGGTGCGACCGTCAACGACATCGTCCTCTCCATCGCGGGCGGTGCGTTGCGCGCCTATCTCAATGATCGTGGTGAGTTGCCGGACGCCCCGCTGCTTGCCTCGGTGCCGGTGTCGGTCCGCGAAGAGTCGAAGCGCGAAGGCGGCGCGAATAAGGTGTCGGCGCTATTCGCTCGCCTCGGGACTGATATCGCCGATCCGTTGGAACGCCTACAGGCGATGACCGACGCCAATCGCAATGCCAAGGAGCATCACAAGGCCATCTCCGCGGACACACTGCAGGATTGGGCCGAATTCGCCGCGCCACGCACTTTCGGTCTAGCCGTGCGCGCATACGCCGGACTCCGTCTGGCCGAAAAGCATCCGGTGGTCCACAACCTGGTCATCTCCAATGTGCCCGGACCGCCGGTTCCGCTGTACTTCATGGGCGCGCAGATCACCGGACTTCACCCGCTCGGCCCGGTCTTTCACGGTGCGGGGCTCAATATCACCGTGCTCTCCAACAACGGTGTGGTGCATGTCGGGATCATTGCCTGCAAGGAGAGCGTGCGCCATCCCGAGCGGATGGTTGCACACTTCCCAGCCGAATTGGCGCGCCTGGTCGAGGCGACTACCGCACCACAGCCGAGCTGAAAGTTGTTGGGTCGCCGAGGAATTGGCGATGTGACGGCGGTTGCCGCCCGTCGAAATCGACGACGCCGAGGTCGAGCGCCACTTCGGCGCCGATCAGAATCTCACCACTACGTTTCATAAGTTCAGGATCGTCCGCGAGTGCCGCGATGATTCGGCCGGGGAATTCGACCGACTCGGCGGCCGCTGCCATTCCCTCGTACATTTCCGGATGTGCGGCAAAGGCGGCCAGCGTGCGCTCAGTCTTGAGCAAACCCATCCACAGTGACACGACGGCGACATCGAACGGCGCGAAATCGACGGCCATGTCGTGCGCCATCTTGTCGACCGCGGCCTTGCCCGCACCATAGGCGGGGCCGTGCATGTAGCACGTCCCACCGAACGACGATGTATTCACGATCAGTCCGGAGCCATTGGCAACCAGAAGTGGTGCGGCGAAATAGGAGGCGACGTAGCTCGAGCGCATGCCGACGCCGAAGAGGTTGGTTTCTCCGAGCGGTTTGGCCCAGAACGGATCCTTCTTGGTGAGCGAATCAGGCAGTGCGATGGCATTATTGACCAGGATGTCGAGCCGTCGGTGATCCTCGCCGATCTGATCGAATAGAGCTTCCACGGCATCGTCATCGGAATGGTCGACCACCACTGGGATGCCTGTGCCGCCGCGGCGAGTGACCTCATCAGCGGTGTCGGAAACCGTTCCGGGAAGAGATGTCTCACTCTCGGAGGTGCTCCGTCCGGTGACGTAGACGGTCGCACCCGTCTCGCCGAGAGCCAGTGCGATTCCCTTACCCGCACCGCGGCTCGCGCCAGTGACCACCGCGACTCTGGTGCCATTCATGCCGACGTCGCCGCCGCGTTCTCTTGCCAACGGGCCAGCACGGTGTTGGACGCCTCGAGGAGTGCCGGCACGAATACCTGTGAGTTCAGGACGCAGCTCGCGTGTCCGCCGTCGACTTCGTGGATGGTCGCGCCTGGTATCCGACGGGCCATCGCGAACTGTCGATCCGGAGGAATCGCCTTGTCACGCAATGGAATAACGACTGCAGCGGGGGCAGTAATCGTCCCGAGCCACGACCGCGAATCATGTTTGCCGATATCGGCCACGGCCTGCCCGATAGCCCAGGCGCGTGTCGATCGGAGTTCCCCCCGCGCCCAGCGCCGGATGTCAGCGGCGGGATCGACAGGATTGGCTTGCGCTGGACGAATGCGAGAAATCGCCAAGGAACGCAACGCGGTCATCGACGCCCCCCAGCTCTGGTGGAAGAAGCGCTCACGCAGGTTCGACTGGAAGATATCCGTGCCGGCGCAGATCAGCAGGCCGGCAACCCGGTCTGGATGTTGGCGCCAAACCCGTTGAGCAACAAGCGAACCCATTGAGTATCCGGCAAATACCGCTTGTTCAACACCCAGCACGTCGAGGAGTGCTACCGCATCGTCGGCACAGTCGCGCAGCGAAAACCGCGGCGAGACAATGCCTTGCCCATGAAAGCGTTGATCGAGCGTGATGACCCGAAAACGTTGCGCCAGGGCGGGGATACTCGGAAACCAGTTGAGCAGCCCGGTAGTAGCCAGGCCGTGCAGGAGCACGATCGGGGGCGCATCGGGAGTTGGACCGGGGGTGTCAGTGACATAGGTCGTGCCACGCCCCGGAAGAGTCACAATCTGGCCTGTGGGTATCTCGACATCCGGGAGTGATGTCTGCATCCGGGCAACCCCTCACGCTCTTGTGGTCGATTTAGAACTTGTTCTACTTTGATGCAACTATGCCACAGGCGTTTTCCACGACCTATAGTCATAAAGTTGTATAGGTGTTAAGGTGCATATGCCGACTACGTGAGGGAGACCACATGCATCCGTTCCGTCAAGCCGTGGAAGCCGAAAACATCGAAGCGATCGCCGCGCTGCTCGCCGACGACGTCGTCTTCACCAGTCCCGTCGCATTCGCGCCGTATCCAGGAAAGCCGATTACCCAGGCGATCCTGGAAACCGTGATCCAGGTCTTCGAAGACTTCCGCTATATCCGCGAGTTCGGCCATGACGGCGACCGCGACCACGCGCTGATGTTCGAGGCAACGGTCGATGGCAAGAAGATCACCGGATGCGACTTCATCCACCTCAATGACGACGGGCTGATTGATGACCTGATGGTCATGGTCCGGCCGTTATCGGGGGCGACCGCACTCGCCGCGGCGATGGGTGCGCGGTTCGAATCCATCAAGGAACGCGCCACGGTTCTGGTAGGACAAGAGTCATGAAACTTGGTCTGCAACTTGGCTATTGGGGCGCGCAGCCGCCGCATGATCACGCCGAACTCGTCGCCGCTGCCGAAACCGCCGGGTTTGACGCGATCTTCACCGCCGAAGCGTGGGGATCGGATGCCTATACGCCGCTGGCGTGGTGGGGATCATCGACAACTCGTCTTCGGCTCGGTACTTCTGTGCTCCAGTTGTCGGCGCGTACCCCAACTGCCTGCGCCATGGCGGCGCTAACACTTGACCATCTCTCGGGTGGCCGCCATATAGTCGGCCTCGGCGTTTCCGGACCACAGGTCGTGGAAGGTTGGTACGGACAGAAGTTCCCCAAGCCGCTGGCACGGACACGCGAGTACATCGACATCATGCGTCAGGTATGGGCCCGCGAGGCACCCGTGACCAGTGCCGGCCCGCACTACCCGTTGCCGTATACCGGTGAGGGCGCGAGCGGACTTGGCAAGCCGCTCAAGCCGATTGTGCATCCGCTACGGCGCGATATCCCGATCATGCTCGGCGCCGAAGGCCCCAAGAACGTCGCCCTGACCGCGGAGATCGCCGACGGCTGGCTGCCACTGTTCTACACGCCACGTATGGCCGACACCTACAACGCATGGCTCGATGAGGGCTTTGCCCGGCCCGGCGCCCGACGCTCCCGGGAAGACTTCGAAATCTGCGCCACCGCGCAGATCGTCATCACCGACGACCGTGCGGCGGCGATGGCAGCGATCAAGCCATTCCTGGCCCTCTATATGGGCGGCATGGGTAGCGAGGATACTAACTTCCACGCCGAGGTCTATCGCCGGATGGGCTACAGCGACGTCGTCGACGAAGTGACAACTCTCTTTCGTAGCAACCGCAAAGACGAAGCGGCACAAATCATTCCGGACCAGGCGGTTGATGATTCGGCCATCGTCGGCGACATCGACTACGTTCGCGAGCAGATTAAGGTCTGGGAGGCGGCTGGCGTGACCACCATGCTGGTTTCGCCGGGCAGCGCGGCAGAGATCGAGCGGTTGGCTTCCTTGGTCTAACCGACGGGCCAGCGCTACATCAGCTCATTCTTCTGCACCTTGCCCATCGCATTACGGGGCAACGAGTCCACGATACGTACTTCGCGTGGCCGCTTATGTATCGAAAGTGATTGCGCGACTACATCAATCAGCGACTGGGAATTGGTGATATCGCCGACCACGTAGGCCACGATGCGCTGGCCAAGGTCATTGTCGGGTACGCCCACGACAGCAACCTCGGCAACGCCGGGTTGTGCGAGTAGTACGTGTTCGATCTCGCCCGCACCTATTCGGTAGCCGCCCGACTTGATGAGGTCGACAGATTCACGTCCGACGATCTTGTGGAATCCGCCGTCGTCGACGACCGCGATGTCGCCGGTTCGGAACCAACCGTCGTCGGTCATCTCGGCGGCTGTCTTGGCAGGATTGTTCAGGTAGCCGTCGAATAACGTCGGACCGGCTATCTCTAAACGCCCCAAGGTCTCTCCGTCGTGAGAACTGAGGGATCCGTCCTCGGCGCGCAATCGTGTCATCACCCCTGCGATCGGTGAACCGACCCAGCCGGCACGGCGCTCACCGTCGAAACGCGTACTGATGGTGATGACGGTTTCGGTCATGCCGTAGCGCTCGATTGGCGCCGAACCGGTGAGTGTCTTCAGTGCGTCGAACACCGGCACAGGTAGCGGTGCGCTACCCGATACCAATAGTCGGGCCGAGCTCAGCGCGCGCGCCGATGACTCGTCAGAGGCGACCCGCGACCAGACGGTCGGCACGCCGAAATACAACGATCCGTTCGCCGCCGCATACGCCTGCGGAATTGGCCGGACCGTGTGGATGAGTTCCGAGCCCACGCGCAGTGCACCCAGTACACCGAGCACCAGTCCATGCACGTGAAACAACGGGAGGCCGTGTACGAGGGTGTCGTCGGCGGTCCAGTCCCAAGCGTCCGCCAGACCGTCGAGTGATGCGGCGAGCGCTCGGCGCGATTGCACCACGCCTTTGGGCGGCCCGGTAGTACCGGAGGTGTACATGATCAGGGCGGTGGCATCCATCGGCGGTTCGGCGTAGGAACGACCCGATCGTGCTGTGATATCAACGGGCACAACAGGAATCGTCACGTCATCGCGACCGGCGCCCAACCACAGTGCGGCATTCGAGTCGCGCAGAATATGTGCGAGTTCGGTTGCCCCGGAGTCAGGTGCGACGGGGACGGCGGGTACGCCGGCGAGGAGGCAACCGACCACGGAGATCACTGTCGAGAGTTCCGCCTCTGCGCTGACGGCCACCACGGGCGCTCCGGCGATCCGGTCGGCAACAGCGGTGGCCGCGCCCAGCAGATCCGCCCGGCTCAGAGTTGCCTCGCCGATCGTGATAGCGGGACGGTCGGGCCCAGATACCAACGCCGACAACAAGATGTGCTCAGCCATGAGGCGAGCGTAACAGTGGCGTATTCGACGATCGAGCTGTGCGGCTCAGTGAGTGAGGAGAACTTTCAGCACCACGATGAGCGCGGCCACAGCGGCCGTCACCAAACCGGCGACAAATACCTGTGGTGTAAGCGGGTTGCCCCGGATTCGCTCGGTAACCACCTGGACCGTTGCGATGCGGAAGATGACGATCGCACCGGCGGCGAGGAAAGCCCAGCTGGCCGGGAGAATGTCGAGCCATCCGAGCGCCAGCGCGATCGCCGGCAACGACGCCGACGTAGCGATCGGCGTCGCGTCGGATAACTCCTGTAACGCATGTTCGCGTCGTCGTGCTGGCGGTAGTTCGCGGGTGTCGTCGGAGGGGATACTGCCCTGTGCGACGAATTCGGAAAAGACATGTGCCACATATGTTGTCATTCCGGTCGCGATCACGACCGCCGCCGCGTGGCCATCCACGATGGCGGCAGGTGTCGCGATGACGACAGCGGCGAGCGCAAGGATATTGCCGTACACATATGCCGAGAGACGCGCGGACGCCCGGCGCGCGGGTAGGGGACCGGCACGTCGCTCGGTCAGTATCCGATAGCCAGAGGATAGTTTGACGCGACGTACAGCTCCGGTGGCATCCATGTAGTGATGGTGCCAGAGATACCGGACGGTTGATCGGCGCTGGCCCCATAACGGGTGCGACACTATCTAGATGACGCAACACAACCCGCCCGCCATCGTGCTGGTTTCCGCCAATCACGCCGATGACCTCTACGTTCAGTTCGGTCGGTATCAGGCCGAATACCGGGTGGAATGCGTGCATTCGGCGATCGAAGCCATCACTTTGTTGAGTTCCATTCGTAGTCAAGGCGATTCGGTGGCACTCATTGTCACCGAATCCCAGCTTCCCGACATGAACCTGCTCGAAGCGGTTGCCGCCTTTCGAAGTGTCGTACCGACCGCGCGACGTGTCGTCGGCATTCACTGGAGCCGGTTCTCGATAGATACGCCCGCCCTTCGCCCAGCACTGCAGAAGGGCAAATTCGACGTCACTCTGCTCATCCCGCGGGGAAAGCGCGATGAGGAATTTCACTACGCGATCACTGAACTTCTCTCCGATTGGGGTGCAACGGTCGGACCACCGGAAGTCGAAGTGCTGCGCATCGTGTCACCCGCGCTGACTCCACTGACCATGGCGGTGCGTGACTTCCTCGACCGGATGGGGATGCCCAATCGCACCCACACACCCGATAGTCCACAAGGCCGCGAAACCATCGAGGAATTCGGCAGCGAGCCAACCTTCCCGCTGGTCCATCTGCTGCGGGAGGACGCGAGTATCGACACCAAAATCATTGCGCCGCAATCAGTTCGGGATGTGTCGACGCTGGTGTTCGGTCGTCCGTCGGATATTGAGGTCAATACCATCGCCGACCTCGCCATCGTCGGGGCCGGCCCGGCGGGATTGGCCGCGGCGGTGTACGCCGCATCCGAAGGGCTCTCGACGGTGGTCGTTGAATCCGAAGCCGTTGGGGGACAGGCCGGCACGAGTTCGATGATCCGCAACTATCTCGGCTTCCCACGCGGTATTTCCGGGATGCGGTTGGCTCAGCGCGCTCGCAATCAGGCAATTCGGTTTGGAGCCCAGATCACCACCGGATGGCCGGTTGCGACCTTGACACCTGGCATCGACGGCGAGCCTCATCGCATCGTCACCGAGGGCGGCGATGTCTGCGCGCGTGCGGTGTTGATCGCGACCGGTGTGGCATATCGACGACTCGGCGTCCCAGCTCTTGAGGAGCTGATCGGCGTCGGCGTGCACTACGGCGCCGCGATGACCGCGGCCCGCGAGATGGAGGGGCGCGACGTCTTCGTCGTTGGTGGCGGCAACTCGGCCGGGCAGGCCGCAGTGCATCTGGCCCGCTATGCACGCTCGGTCACCATTGTCGTACGTCGTGCGGATCTGACCGAGACGATGTCGCAATATCTGATCGGGGAGATCGCATTCAATCCCCGGGTTACCGTGCGCGGCTCAAGCGAGGTCGTCGACGGCGGTGGCAATGGAAGTCTGGAATGGCTGGAATTGCGTGACTCGGTTACCGGAACCACCGAACGTTGCCCGGCCGGGGGGCTGTTCCTGTTGCTGGGCGCTGCCCCGAATTGCGAATGGCTGCCACCGGAGGTCGACCGCGACGAGAACGGCTACGTCCTGACGGGCCGTGATGTCGCCAAGGCACGCTGGGTTGGCGACCTACCACCGGCAAGTCTGGCGACCAGCTTGCCCGGCGTATTCGCCGCGGGTGATATCCGTGGTGGATCGATGAAACGGGTCGCCGCGGCAACCGGCGAGGGGGCCAGCGTCGTGCCGCTCGTCCATGACTATTTGCGTCCGGCGTAACCCGCTCGACGTTGGGTCAGTGCGGCGTTGATGGGCCTTCGGGTCGAAATATCGTCCCCCTCACTAGCTTCCGAGGGCATATTGCCCTCCGAGTGCCCTCAAGGGGACGAAACTTCTCGTCTCATCACTAGTGGATGCCGGGAGGGTCGCTACGAAGTGCACGATCCGGTTTGAGTACCGACCCGGAGACCGGCTCGAGGGCCGCAGTCGGGCGGCTGCGTGCCAGGCTAAGTTACGCTACCGTAGCTTCATGGACGTGACGATGGAGCGGGCATCTGAGGTCTACGACTTCTACCTGGCGCATCAGCAGCCGATAGCAAAGGCCCGGCTGATGTACGGGATCCTCGCGTGGCGGCATAAACCGCAAGTGACCTACGCCGACGGGGCGCGCGACGTGTTGCGATCGGCATTGCGTAGTGGCGATCCGATTCTCATCAGCGCCAATCACGTTCGAGAGACCGACCCGTTCATCCTGGCGGCCACCGGAATCCTCTCGCCATTGAGATCGCATGTCGGCCGGATGCGGGTGCTCGCCAAAGACGAGTTATTCGAGGACCCCGACCAGCGCCGGAAGATCGACGCACTCGGCGGAATCCCAGTTTTTCGCTCGAAAGACCACGGGGTTCGCGCTGCCATGTCGGCCGGACAACGGATGATCGATATCTGTGCGCAGCGGATGGCGCAGGGGGACTATATGGCAGTCTTCCCCGAGGGCACCTGCAATCCGGACGATCCGGCCCGCATTCAGAAGTTGGGCAGTGGTGTGGGGCATATAGCAACGCGCGCAACGAAATTGGGTGTTTCGCCCTGGCTGCTCAGCATCAGCATCACCTATCGTGACGTGGACGGCGTTGGGACGCGGCCCCTGTCAGTAATCAACACGGCGGTCCGCATGTCCGACGCCGGACTTCGCACCCCCGCGGCGGTGACCCGTCATATCGCCGCCGATCTGCAAGCAACCGTCGACCTCGGCGCGGGTCGGAGTTCGGTGACCGTCTGAGCCTCTCGCGCGTAGCGTGGTGGTGTGAAGATACTTCTCATCCTCGTTCTGATCTTGATCGCGGCCGGCGCGATCGTCTGGTGGCTCCGCACGAGTCAGGCTCGCACACAACAGGATCTAGCAGATGCGACGGCAGACGCTCGCCAGGTTATCGAACGGCTCGGCGGCCAGGTCTACAGTCTGACGGGTACTGACGATGCGTCTCGGCAGGCGCTGGCCGACGCGGCCGAGCGGCATAACGCCGCAGGCGGCGCGATTGGTTCGGCGTCAACCCCGGCGCAGGCCCGATTGGCGAAACAGACTGCGTTGGAAGGGCTTTACTACGTTCGCGCAGCACGGACCGCGATGGGTATCGACCCAGGACCACCGATCGCAGAACTCGACGGGCAGCGCGCGGCCGGTGCGGTGACCGAGAAGCGCAGCGTGGACGTCGACGGTCGAGAATTGACCGCATCACCCGATCCGTCGGCGCAGACACCGAATTACTATCCCGGCGGTCGAGTCGCGGGCCGCAGCGTCCCCGCGGGCTGGTATTCGGAGCCGTGGTGGCGTCCCGCGTTGATCGGCGGCGCTTGGGGCGTCGGCTCGGCACTATTGTTCGGCTCGCTGTTCGGCGGAATGTCTGGCGTCGACCCATCGATTTCAGCCGGTGACGATTATGGCGCTGGGTTCTACGATGCCGGAGCAGGAGGCGACGTCGGTGATGCCGGCGGGTTCGACGGCGGTGGGTTCGACGGCGGTGGGTTCGATGGCGGCGGCTTTGATGGCGGCGGATTCGATGGCGGCTTCTGACCGCTGGCACGATTTCACCCATAAGGACTATCCGCATACAGTTCGCTAGGGGGAGGTGGCCGGCCGCCCCGGCATCTTAGCGTCGGGGTATGGATCTACTGCGTGCCCAGAAACCGTTGCTCGCGACCGCCTCCGCGATGGTGATGCTTGCCGTATTCTGTTTAATTGCAATGGTATTCGACGATCGAATGCTGCTCGGCGTCAATGTGTGGACCAAGCCGCTCAAGTTCGCGGTCGCCTTCGCCTTGTATTCGTTTACCTTGGCGTGGTTGCTATACCACCCACATCGGGGGCAGCGCTGGACAAAGAAGCTGGCGCTGCTGTTCGCGATCACGGCGATAATCGACGTGGGGTTCATCGTCCTACAGGCGTCTCGCGGAACCTTCAGCCATTTCAATACCGCGGAGGATCAGGTCAACTCCATCGGCCAGATCGTATTCATGTCCGGTGTTCCCGGGCTCTTCATCGCGAATCTCGCGATCTCCGGGATTCTCATCTGGCAGAAGGTCGGTGACCGGGCAACGACGATCGCCATGCGAGCCGGGTTGATGATTAGCGTGATCGGGATGGGTCTGGGCTACCTGGTCGGTTGGGCCGGTACCCAGGTCGCCCGCGACGCTAACGGCGGTCTCGTCGAACTCAACGCACGGCATACCTTTGGCGGCGTGGACGGTGGTCCGGGAATTCCGATCGCCGGTTGGAGCACCGTCGCGGGTGACCTTCGGATACCGCATTTTCTCGGTATTCACGGGATGCAGGTGTTGATAGTCGTGACTATTGCGATGACGGCACTCTCGCCGCGAATTACGGTGTTACGCGATGAGCGGGTGCGTTCGCTGATCGTCACGGTCTTCGGTTCCGCCTATGCGGGACTACTGGCGATCACCCTCTGGCAGGCATTGCGCGGCCAGTCGTTGGTGCACCCAGACATGCTTACCCTCCTCGCGGCGGGCACGGTTATCGCATTCGCGGTCGGCGCGCTGATCTGGTGGTGGCCGGCGACACCGTCATCGGGTGTCACCGTGCACAGCGCCGTCACGACGGGCGAGTCGGACCAGGTCACCAGCCATGCCGGTGAGATGTCGCGGTGGACGCCACACCGCACGCAGAGATCGATGTAGGTCCAGTCCGTCGACGGTGATGAGCCGCAACGAACCGGCTGCTATCTGGTCGGCGACTGCCAACGAGCTCAGTACCGCCGGCCCCATTCCTGATTCGACGGCGGTACGAATCGCCGCGCTACTGCCGAGTTCCAGTAGCGGGTCGGCTCGCCTGTAGGGCTTTAGCGCGACGTCGAGGGTGGTGCGGGTACCCGACCCCGGTTCGCGGACCAACAGCGGGGTTGCCGCCAACTCGGCGGCATCGACAGGTCGGCGCCGTCGGGCGAGCCGATGGTCTGGGCTAACCACGACCACCAGCTCGTCGCGCGCAACAGTGGTGCTGTGCAACGGTTTTGACACAGTTGGCGCCTCGACAAAGCCGATGTCGCACTCGCCGGCCTGGAGTCGGGTGAAGACTTCCGCGGAATTGTGCACTTGTAGATGAATGGTGACGTCGGGGTGTTCGGAGCGGAACTCACCGAGCCATCTGGGCATTAGATGTTCGGCCACGGTCAATGATGCCGCGACAGTCAACTCGGCGACGCGGCTTGACTGCAGGCCGTCGGCCACTCGGAGGAGATTCTCGGCATCGGAAACGATCTGACGCGCCCAGTGCACGATCATTGTGCCCTGCGCAGTGAGCTTTGATCCTGCCGTCGTGCGGGCTAATAGTGGCACACCGAGCTGACGTTCCAGTCGCGCGACCGAACGACTCGCATTGGGCTGGGCCATCCGCAGATGGCGCGCGGCGGCACTCAGGCTGCCGTAGTCGTCGACGCCGACGAGTAGTTCCAATGCGGAAAGATCTAGCGAGCGCAACGACATTCACCAACGATATATCTGATCCGCATGCCCCAGGTATGCACAACTGATATGGGCTCATATCCAGAAGACGTCTTCTGCGGGCCAGCGAACGCAGCAAGAGTGGGTATATGACCAAATCGCTGGCCCTTCCGACCTCAACCGGACACCGCCCCAATCATCCGGTTGCCGGGCTCACGTCGGGATTGATATTCAGCGCTCTGGGTGCCGGAGCGGCGTTAGGTGCGAGTCGGCTCGTTCCGGCAGTGAGTCCGTTGCTGGTCGCGATACTCCTCGGAGCGGTCGCGGCGAATGTCTGGTCGATTCCGACCCGCTTGCAACCGGGTATTGCGTTCTCCGCCAAGCGATTACTACGATGCGGTGTCGCGCTACTAGGTCTTCAGCTAGTGCTCGGTGACGTAGCCCGACTGGGCTGGGGAATGATCGTCGTGGTTGTGGCGATTGTGGGCTTGGGAGTGGCGGGCACGATGTACGTCGGAAAACTCCTCGGCCTCAGTTGGCATCAGCGGGTGCTCATCGCCTGCGGATTCTCAATTTGCGGCGCCGCTGCGATCGCCGCGACCGACGGCGTCATCGATGCGAAGGAAGAAGAGGTGGCGACGTCGGTGGCGCTCGTAGTTGTGTTCGGCACCTTGATGATTCCCCTTCTGCCATTGATGTCGCACACGCTTGGGCTATCGGAGACCGCTGCCGGGATGTGGGCGGGTGGGGCAATCCATGAAGTAGCGCAGGTGGTCGCCGCCGGTGGCGCGATTGGGGCCACCGCGTTGAGCGTCGCTGTCGTCGTCAAATTGGCGAGGGTGCTTTTGCTCGCGCCGATGATGGCGGTGCTTGCTGTCCGTCAGCGTCGGCAACTGGCCGATGCCCCGGATTCGCCGACGACGCGCCCGCCGTTGGTGCCGCTGTTCGTCGTCGGGTTCATCGGATTGATGTTGTTGCGGTCGTCGTCGGTGCTCCCGGATCAACTGGTCGACGCGGGCAAAGTCGTGCAGACCGCACTGCTGACCACCTCGATGTTCGCGCTCGGTTTGGGGGTGCGACTGACGGCGATGCGATCGGTAGGTATCCGGCCGGTAGTCCTGGCGACCTTCTCGACGGTGTGGGTCGCGGGTGTCGCTTTGGTCGGCGTGCTGCTCACCGGGCACTAGACATCGTCGGCTCAAGTCTGCGTCGTCAGCACCGGCGAGGGCTACGCTGCTCCGCGCGGCCTCATACTGCAGACTGCAGTCTGCGACGTCAGCGCAAGCGAGGGGATCTCTCCCTCGCCCGGCGCTACGTCGCAGGTTTCAGCCGCGCCGCGTGATGTTGACCGGCAGGCCGTCGGCGGGCGTCGGGCCGGTGCCGTACGTCATCTCCGGGAAGTAGCCGTGGGGGACAGTCCATTCGAAGCGCTGCAGCATCTGGTGCATGATGGCTTTGACTTCCATCCCGCCGAAGTACAGGCCGATGCACTTATGCGCACCCCCGCCAAAGGGCGCCCATGCGAAGCGATGCACCTTGTCTTCGCGACGATCCGGAGCGAAGCGTTCGGGGTCCCAGCGGGTCGCGTTCGGCCACCATTCCGCGAGTTTCATTGTGGCCCAAGGATTAATTGCGACTAGCGTGCCTTTCGGAATGAAATATCCGTCGACCTCGGTGTCTTTGATCGCCTTGCGGAACAGCATGCCGACCGGGGCGTTGTACCGCAGCGTTTCTTTGAAGGCGAGGTCAAGGCTGGGCAGCGCGTCGAGGTCGTCGTACTCCAGGGTGTCTTTGCCCAAGGCCAATGATTCCGCGCGTAGCCGCTCTTGCCATTCGGGATGCCGACCGAGGAAGTAGGTCATCATCGACACGGCGATCGAACTGGTGTCATGCGCGGCCATCATCGCGAAGATCATGTGGTTAACGATGTCCTCGTCGGTGAAAGTCTCACCTTCCTCACTCTCGCTGTGACAGAGCACGCTGAATAGATCGTCACCGGGTTCGGTACGGCGCGACGCGATCTCGGACCGGAAGAACGCCTGCAGCCGCTCGCGGCCACGCAAGCCCCGAGCCCAGGTGCCATATTTGACGTCGGCGCGGATGATCGCCTGACCGCCGCGGACAGCCGCCTCGAAAGCTTCTCCCAACTCAGCCGCCTCGTCGCCCAGTTCGATACCCATGAAGACTTCGTTGGCGACCGACAGCAACATCTCCTTGGAGCGCGTGTAGATTGGAAAGTCTTGACCCACTTGCCAATTCGCGAGCGTAGCTTCGATACGCGGATTCATGATGTCCAAATACGCGAGTAGTCGCGGCCGGTTGAATGCCTGTTGCAGAATTCGGCGGTGGGACATGTGCTCATCGAAATCCATCAGCATGATGCCGCGACGGAAGAACGGACCGATCATGGGTTCCCAGCCCTGCTCGCTGGAGAACGCGCGGTCGCGATTCATCCACGCCGCTTCGATCGCCGTCGGTGACACGAGTTGCACGATCTTGAGTCCCAGTGAACCGGACCACGACACCGGACCGAAGCGCTCGTAGCGCTCCATCGTCGAGCCAAGGGGATCGGCAAGCGCCTCGAGGGTGTGGCCCAGCAACGGGATCCCGAAATCGCCCCGCACCGGCTTGAGGTCGGATCCAGCTGGCGGCTGGGCAAGTGGTTGTTCCGACGACGGATAACGCGCTGCTACGGCGGCCAGTCCAGTTTGAAAACTCTTCTTCAACGGGGGCATGTGGGCTCCTAGACAATGTTGGAACAAATTGTGTAACTTGTGTCTTTGCCCGGAACGATACCCATCCAAGGACGGTGTGTCTGCACTATGGCCACGGCGGTGGAAAACGACAGCTCAAGCAGAACTCGCCGTGTTGGCCGATAGGTCCCGTGTAGAGGTGCACCGTGCCAGTCGACTGGTCGAATGCCTAGTCTGGACGTCAAGGGCGAGACAGTTCGCAACCGCGGACGAAGTGACGCCGACGGTGCCGACGAACCTTGAGTGGGTGGCGGCACACGGCCAGGGGCAGGAGAACTAATGGCAGTCCAACCGATAGTCCCGGAGGACTCTGCTAATCCTCGGACGGGTTTGCGCGCGAAGCGTAAGGAACGCACCCGCGACGCGATCCGCCAGCAGGCAATGAAACTATTTGCAGCGCAGGGGTATTCGAAAACGACGGTGGAACAGATAGCCGAGGCCGCCGGCGTCTCACATACGACGTTCTTTCGTTACTTCGGCTCCAAGGAGCAAGTCGTCATCGACGATGGAATGGAGGAGCGCTTCGACGCGGAAATCGCCAGCATCGAATCGGGCCTCTCGGCATTCGACTTTGTTCGGCGGATGCTCACCTTGATGTACGCGCTGGCAGCCGACGACGATTGGGCTAGCAACCCCGACCGACTGCGGCTGATCCGGTCCGAACCGGCCCTGCACCGGCACTTCCAACTGGAGTCAGACAGGGCCATCTCGAATGCCCGCGAGACGCTTTCCGAATACACCGGAGTCCCGGCTGACGACTTACGACTGAAGGTGTTCACGTGGGCGGTGGCCGGGGTGCTGTTCCACGTGTCCGAAGACACCGACGATCCGGGAGATCAACAGTCACTTGAGACGTTGCTCAGTGCCGTCGACTTGCTCGAGGCCGGCCTGCCGTTGGACTGATCGCCGGCGCGGTCTGGTGAAGGCAACGCATATGTCTTTCGATGTCGCGAAATGAACACCTCGTGACCAGCATGAATGTTCTTCACTCCGCTCGGCGTCGATGGCGGCGGGAGCGCGCACCGTCGAACATGGCAAAATCGTCGGGTCCCGTGTGAATCGAACCCTCAGGAGGCGGCGATGCAGAATGCGGCGCAGTCGACCCTGGCCGAGGCATGGGACGCCAATCGGTCCATACAGAAGTCGGCGGCAGTGCGGCTATTCGCCGCCACCAACTCGGCGCTCTACGTCACCTTGATGGAGCGCCACCTCGACTTTGGTACGCGGCTCAACGAAACCGAACTCGCCATCAGACTCGAACGTGACCTCGTCGAACTTGGTGCTCCCGACCAAACCGGTGGCGCCGACCTCGTAAAGCTATGGGCGCGGCAGGGCTGGCTGCATCGGATCACCGACACCGCGAGCTCATCGACGCAGATCACCTGCTATCTGAGTACCGAGGCCCGCTCGGTCCTGGACTATATGCGCCGATTGCGGCGCGAGGATAGCGTCGCGACCGGCGGGTCCATCAACGGGGTGGCCGCGGGACTGCGTCGGGTGGCCGGGCAGGTCACCAGCGACCCACAGCAGATTCGGGACGAGATCGAGAGTCAAATACATGACCTCGACGTCGAACTGGCCGACCTCGAAGCCGGCGTGCGGCCCGAGCCCGACCTCGCCGCGGCTCAGGACGAGGCACGCGCGATCGCCTACCAGATGGAACAGATTATCTCCGACATCGGGCAGTACGGTGCGATGCTTGATCGCATCACGACGCAACTGCTTGATGACCCCAATGACTCCGACCTTGCCTATCGGGACCGCCAGCGGCAGATGTTCGACGACTACGAAGCACTGTTGGAATCACCGCAGAGCGCCTCGTATCACGCGTTCAGCCAGATGATTCAGGACCCCACACAGCGCGGCAGACTGATGAGCGACATCACGACGGTGACCCGCCAGCTCAGTGACATCGATCCGGGACTGCGATCGGTGATGGACAACTTCTTCGCCCTCGTCACCGAACAGATGAGTGAGGTCGGCCGCACTCGTCAGCGATGCGCCCGCCGAATCCGGCGCTTCGTCGCGGCGGGAACTCTCGAACAGAGTCGCGGCGTCGCACGACAATTGAACGACGCTCTCACCACCGCCAACGAGATGCTGAAGACCTCGCTGGCCGATCGACGCATCGGATATGAACTGCCACTTGCCAAACCGGCGATAAACTCGGTCGGGCGGCTCGCCTTCGAAATACGAAATCCCGCGCCACCGGCACCGGCATTGTCAGCTTCCGCCAACGCTGACTTCTCCTCGTTCGCGTCACTCGCCGGTCAGGTCGATACGGTGGCGCTGACTGAATTCGTCAATACAGCGGTAGCAACCGGGCCGATCGCACTGTCCGAGGTCATCGAGCGTCTCGACGAGCCGTATCTCGCGCATGTCATCGTGCTGTGGTCGTGGGCTCTGAAACAGACCACCCCTACGACCGCCGCCGCGACACATGTGCGGTTCCGCTCGATGGAGGGCGCCGATCGCGCCATCGAAATACCAGCACTTATGTTCACCGAACCCATTCCGACCGCGGAGGCCGACGCACTGTGACCACCGACCTCGACGCCACAACCACCGACGACGGACCCGACGATCCCGGAACCGAGGTGCCGCCCACGCCGGACGAGTTCGCCGGATATGACGATCTACCGACAGTCGTCAAAGGGGGCGGCACCACCGGTCCACGATTGCCTCGCTTTGACGGCGATGTCTCGGCATTGCCCGATCGAGCATGCTGGGCACTGCAAAACCTGCTGACCCGGCGGCACATCAGCGGCGAGCGTCAACCGCAGTTGTGGACGTGGGTGAGCGAGTATCGCGACGAGTTGCGTACGCGACTGTCCGAACTTGACCTTCGCCTACGAATCGTGGACGAACTGGAAGTGGCGTTCGTCGAGCAGGCTGGCTACGACTCACGTTGGGGCAGAAGGATTCTCAAACGTGAGACGATCCATACCTACGACGCCATCTTGGCATTGCATCTCGCCAAATACCTCCGAGCCTCGCGTAATGAGCACGTATTGATCACCCGCGAGGACATTCACGAGATGTTCGCCGGCGTGACCAATACGATCGACCGTGACCTGGCTCAGTTCGACAAGCGCATCGACCACGCCATCGACAAGATGACCGAGTTGGCGTTTCTGCGCGCGCACCGCGACGACCCTGACATGTTTACCGTCAGCCCGGTGATTTCGGCAGTAATGACGGCGTCGGTCATCACCGATCTCCAGCGCCAGTTCGAGCAGTTCATCGGCTCGGGTGACGAAGGCGAACTACCGCCCGCGGGTCTCGAGACCAGCGAGGACGAGAATTCCGACGATGACGAAGACGACGAAGACGAACTCGATGGAGGCGACTGGTGAATAGCTCGGTCAGCGACGTCGACCAATACCGCCTGTCGCGTCTGCAATTGATCAACTGGGGGGTCTTCGACGGCTACCACTCAATTCCGTTCAGCCCCAACGGCTCGCTGATCACCGGATCGTCGGGCAGCGGCAAATCCTCACTGCTGGATGCGATTTCGCTGGCATTCCTCCCGGATCATCGACGTAATTTCAACGCCTCGGGTGATGCGACCGCGGCTGGCGCGTCGAGCGGTAAACGCACGGTCGGCAAATATGTTCGCGGCGCGTGGGGCGAACGGCGTGATGGCACCAATGCGCAGCGCGAAGTGATGTACTTGCGGGGCACCGGACCGGCTTGGGCGGCCATCTCGGTTACCTACACCTCGACGTCGGGCACGGCGATCACCGGCCTGGTATTGAAATGGCTGGCCGCCGGCAAGATGACCGACGCCCACAGCTCGTATTTCATCTGCGACGGCGACGCGGATATCGTGGAGGTCTGCAACGCCTGGGCCGCAAGCAATTACAATCCGTCGACCTTCCGCGAAGAGGGGTGGCGCGGAGGCCCCGGCGAGGGGAAGTACCTGGCGACGCTGTACTCGCTCATCGGTATCCGAGGTTCGGACGCGGCACAGCAGTTGCTCGGAAAAGCCAAGTCGCTCAAAAGCGTTGGCGGTTTGGCACAGTTCGTACGCGAATTCATGCTCGACGCCCCGACGAGTATCGTCGGCATCAAAGACGCACTCGAGCAGATCGACCCCCTCGTCGACGCGCGGGAGTTGCTCGATTCCGCGCGCCGCAAACGCGCGATCCTCGGCAATATCGAAGCCGTCCAGGAACGGTATGCCACCGAGGCAGCGACTTTCACGGTGCTCGACACCATCGATACCGCCACGGTGCGTTCGTATATCAACAACCTCCGACTACACAATGCGGTGCCCGAAGTCGCCGACCTCGACGACCAA
Organism: Gordonia effusa NBRC 100432; assembly: GCF_000241305.1. Classification (GTDB taxonomy): domain Bacteria; phylum Actinomycetota; class Actinomycetes; order Mycobacteriales; family Mycobacteriaceae; genus Gordonia; species Gordonia effusa. The sequence goes on along the minus strand of NZ_BAEH01000054.1, from coordinate 53,303 downwards.
ATCGCCCGGCTGGACGGAGATTTGGCGGCATTAACGTCGCAACACGACCAATTGCGTTCGGACCACAGCCACCTGCTGTCGAGGATCGCGACCTCGACCGGCGATCTGGCGCCACTCCAAGAACAGCTGGCAACCGCGCAGAAGACCGGTGACGAGGCGGCCGCCCGGCGCTCTACCTACGAAGACAAGGTCACCGGCCTAGGTTTCTCCGCACCGAATGACGCGGAGGATTTCTGGTCGCTGCGTGAGCACATGATCGGCGAGGCGACTCGCATAGACGGCCAACTTGCCGCTGGGAAAGGACACTTCGCCGAGTTGCTGGCCGCCGAAGTGGCGGCACGCACCCGCCGCGATGCCGCAGTCGACGAGCTGAGTCGAGTGCAGCAGGCTGGTTCGGCGCTGCCGCGCGCCGAACACGAGATGCGACGCATCCTGGCGAATGCGCTGCAGGTCGACGAGTCGGAATTGCGATACGTGGCAGAACTCGTTGAATTGGCGCCCGACGAGGAGCGTTGGCGCTTAGCCGTGGAGAAGGTTCTGCGCGGCGCCGGACTTCGACTGTTGGTACCCGACAAGCACTTTCGTGCGGCGCTGCGGTATGTCAACAGTCACGACATGCGCGGCCGGATTCAGATTCACCATGCCGAGCAGCGACCAATGCCTACCCCCGAACCGGGTACGTTGGGCGCGACGTTACGTGCCGTCGATCCTGACCATCCTTGTGCCGCAGAAGCTTTGACAGTCCTGACGAAACTCGGCAACTATATGTGCGTTGACTCGCCGGCCGATTTCGGCGCACACAACAAGGCCGTCACCGATCAGGGGCTGCGAAAAGACTCCGCAAAACTTGCGGTGAAGGATGATCGCCAGCCGTTGCGGCCGTCGCAGTACATCTTCGTCGGCAACGTCGAGGCGAAGATCAGCGCTCTGCGCGAGGAACTTTCGGCCGAGCAGAACGAGTACGACATCGCCCGGGAGGCAACCGCGGAGATCGATGCCGAGCGGACCGAGAAGCAACAGCGCCGCGATTCGTACCGACGCGTGTGTGAACAGTTCACACAGTGGAGTGCGATCGATACCGACGCCGCCGATGAGCGGCTCGACCAACTGACCGAGCAGTACGAGCTGCTGATGGTTGACAATCCCGATGTAGAAGCGTTGCAGCGCAAGGCCGAAGAGATCTGGGAGCAGGTTCGCACGGCCATTTCCCAGGCGGCGTTGGTACGCGACAAGATTTCTCGGCATGACGACCGTAGGACTCAACTGCTCGATCTGATCGACCGGATCACACCGGACGAGATCCTTGCGCAAGCGCAAAACACCCTGGACGGATTTCGCGAGGAATCCGCCGTGCCGCTCGACGTCCTCGCGCCTGAACCGTACCGGCAGGAGCTGCTCAAAGTCGTTGCGAAGGACCGTGATCGGATGCGATCGGATGCGCGCAGGTCTCGGGACGAATTGGCGCGGATCATCGACACCTATGACGAGGAATTCCCCGACGCCATCCCGAACGACAGTGACGATTTCGATGAGCGGGTGCATGACTACGTCGCGGTGAGCCGTCGGATCGACGAACGCGAACTGCCCGCCGCATATGAACGAATGCGGCGACTCATCACTGAGCAGGCCCCCGGAGCGATCCTTGGTTTGCATATGGCGGCCGATGCGGAGGAACGCCGCATCGTCGAGCAGATCGAGCGCGTCAACACCGGTCTCGCGGCGGTGGCGTTCAATCGCGGTACCCGGTTGCGGTTGGTTCCAGGACGCAAACACCTTGCCGCAGTGTCGGAATTGACCGAGCGTGCCAAACTGATCTCCGCGCGAACAACTGCGGTGAGCTTCGGCGACGAACAGGCGATCCTCGAGCAGTACGCGGATATTCTGATGTTGCGCGAGCGGCTGGCCGGAGCAACACCGGAGGACCGTGCTTGGACTCGCGACGCTCTGGATGTGCGTAACCGGTTCGACTTCTACTGTGAGGAACACGAGGCGAGCAGTGGCGAGGTGATTCGCACCTACAGCAATGCTGGCGATAACTCCGGTGGCGAGCAGGAGAAGCTGATGGCTTTCTGTCTGGCCGGAGCGTTGAGCTTCAACCTGGCCAGCCCACACGGCGATGACAACCGGCCGATCTTCGCCCAGCTAATGCTCGATGAAGCATTCTCGAAGTCTGACCCGCAGTTCGCGCAACAGGCGCTCAGTGCGTTCCGCAAGTTCGGATTTCAGTTAATTATCGTTGCGACAGTGCAGAATACGAGCACGATCCAGCCCTATATCGACAATGTCATCATGGTGTCCAAGACAGAGGCGGCAGAAGACTCCCGGCCAATGGCGACGGCGCTATCGACCTCGATCCAGGATTTCTCAGATCTACGGCGAACAAGTGGGGCACGGCTGCCGGTGTAGGTTGGCTACTCAGTTTCGGTCTTGGTCGTCGGTATATCGCGTGCCTGCCCGCCGGACGCGTCGATGAGTAACTGGACCAGATGTGAGATCCCCGGCGTACCGATCACCCATCCAGTCATCGCCCATGCCAGGTTGAGATGTGCCATGACGGCGGCGACCGCTCGGACACCGTCTAGTTTCACGCCGGTCGCGTGCAGGTAGCGGATACGCCGGAGCGGTTGCGGATAGCCCTCGGCGGCAAGAACTTCCAGACCCACTGGCCGTCGAGCGATGATCCAGGCAGCCAGGTCGCTACACGGGTCGCATCCGCGCGCGATGTACACCTTGGCCGGTTCTTTGCTGGGTGCCGGCCGCCAGCGTGGGAGCCAGGTGGGCACCGCGTTGCGATAACTTGACCAGTCATCACCGAACCGGCGGTCCAACGCTTCGTCTTCTACGTAAGCCGCGACGCCCGCGGAGAATGCCGCCGCGCCCACTGCCGCGATGAACATCAGTGGAATCCACAGCACCAGACCGGCTATCGCGATGAGAAGTGTCGCGCACAACTGCATCGGGTTGGTCAGGTAGGCGTAGGGTCCCACGGTCACCACCCGCGATGGCGGATCCCACGGCCACGGGGTTCCGCCGGCTCGAGCGAATTCGGCGACCGCGGCCAGTGCTGCCAGGGCGATGACCCCCGCGACCTGGATCGCCACGATATCCCAGACTCCGCCGATGTGGAGCTGCCAATCCGACGGCGGTGCGAGAAACCCACTGCGAGAACGTAGTTCGTAGCACAACGCCGGGATAGCCACCACTAGCAGCGCGGTGAACAACACCACCTGAAGCCCGACACGCACCGCCAACACCTCTCGCCGGATCGTCAGCGCGCCCAGGATTGACGAAGGGAGAAGACACGTGACGACGGCGATCAACTCACCCCACCACCAGTCGCCGCGAAGTTCGACGACGGGATGCATAGCCGGCATCGCGTAGACATCCAGCACAATCAGAGCGACAACGGCGTACGTCAGCGGCACCCACCGCGTCGCCAAGACCGGGATCACTGACCACAGGATCGCCCACGCCAGTAAGAGATCGACGGGTGTGCCGAGAAGATTCGGCGATGCCGCATCGAAACTCCACCACCCGACCGAGGTCGCCAACACGTTCAACCCGGTCAGCCCGATCAGGTTCCAGAGCAGCGCGAGAATCGCCGCCGAACGACGTCGAATATCGTTGACTACCAACCACAATCCGCCCGCGAGCACGAGTGGGATGACGACCAGCAGCGGACGTAGCGCGCCGACGTCCGGTGTCATTGGGCAGGTATGTGATGGGGATGGCCATCGACACCGGCAACATTGATGCTGCGGATCAGATAGTCGGCGGCACGCCACGTGACGAGGCGTTCGATCGGACCGAAGTACCACGACGGCGAAAGTAGTCGGGTGTAGTGGACCTGCCAACGTATTTCGCTACGACCCTGATCTATCGGTTTCCAGCTGACGTTGATCTGATTCCAGCGTAGCCACGATGCCAGCGGGCTAGTATCGGACGCCAGCATGAAGGTTACCGAGTCCGCGGTCCGGTGGGCGATTCGTAAGCTAAGCGCACTCTGGTCTGTGCCCCAATGATGTTGAGCAACTGGGCCATTGCGGTGATGCGCTCCGTCGAAATCGATGACGCGCACCGTACCGAGGTCAAGGCCGCCGCTGTCGTGCCGTGGGGTGGGGAACCCGATCGCCAACACCCCGGTGCGCGGAATACCATCGAAGTTCATCGGAAGCGATAGTGCGGCAGCGACTTTCGACGCCGGTAGGTCGATGATCCGAGTCGCCGTGGAGGCCGAATCGGCAGGTGGGGTCAGTGCCGGAGTAGTCCCCTCCAAAATCAGCAGTCCCAGCAGGACCGGCATCACGAATGCCGACGGTCCGAGGGGCTTTCCACGCCCCCGGCGGCACGCGGTGACGACCTCGACGGCGAGGAAGGCGAATAGATAGAACAGCGGAGCGGCCAATAGGACACAGCAGGCTCCTTCGCCCAATACCGGAACGGAGAGCAGCAGGAGGATGGTCGTAACTTTCATCGCTGTGCCGACCGGTCTTTTCGCTGGCGCGGTCAGTGTCACCACGACGGCGATCACCACCGGTATCCCGACGTACAGCGCCGCTGATTGCCCGAGGCCGTTGTCTTTCAAAACGTGATAAAGCAGGAAGCCAGCACCGAAGGCGATGATGAAGCCCACGAGCACCCACTGTTGATTTGACGGACGATAGGGCGAGGTTTCCGATTCCTCCGGTAGTGGCGGAACGTCGGGTTCTGTCATGAGAAGTTATCGTAGCGAACTGAGGGCTTGCTACCGCGAATGGCCGATCTCGTGGATACGATCTCGTAGATAGATGACGCCCTAGTGCGTCGCTTGCGCGTCCTCGTCCGGCTCAACATGGTCCGACGAAAGCTCGTGTAGCGCCCGAAAAACCCGCTTCGACGACTCGGCCCACGGCATCAGGATGGGGAAGACGTGGAACATTCCGAACTCTTCCATCGCGTGGACTTGTACGCCGGCCTTCTCCAGGCGCTCGACGAATTCTCGGATGCCGTCGCGGAACATTTCATCGGAGCCCCAACAAACGAAGGTCGGTGGAAACCAGTCGGGATCGGGATCGGCGTAGGCAGCCGACACGCGCGCGTCGTTGGGTGAGACGCCCTGCAAGTACGGAGTCACCGGAACACTCCACGGCAAAATGTCGTGCGGGGCATTGTCGAGCACCGACGGCTGGTTGAGCGCCAGGTCTACTTCGGGGGAGAACAATGCGAGCGCGGCGGGAGCTGGGATATCGCGCGCGTGCAGGAAGGAGATCAGAGAAGTCGCCAGCCCGCCGCCACCGGAGTCGCCGGCGACGACCAGATGGTCAGCGTCGACGCCTCGGTCGATCAATCCCTGGTAGGCATCGGCCGCATCGACGACGCCTGCGGGAAACGGAAACTCCGGCGCCATTCGGTAATCGGCGATGAACACCTCGTAGCCGGTGATTCTGACCAGCGAAGCGGCAAAGGCCGAGTACATGATTGGCGAGGTTCCGATGTAACCCCCGCCGTGCAGGTACAGAACGGTCGCGTTGATGGTGGCTTTGTCGGCGTTGTCGTCGACGTGGGCGTCCGAACTCGCTTTGGCGCGGCACCAAATACCGGGGACCCCGCCCACGACGTCATCGGTGATCTCAACATCGTCGGTGATATTCACGAACGGCGGAATGACGAGGCGGCAGATTTCGTCGAGGATCTTCTCCATCGACCGAAACTCCTCGATGGGAAGCCCCATCGAATAGCCCATCAATGATCGAATTACCTGGCGCGTCACCGACTGTCCGACATTGTCCAGTAGCCCAGCCGGACCGCGCCACGGTTGCCGGAACGGCACTCGCGCGAGTCCGTTAAGGAGGCTCTGGCCGAGCCCGACAACGGTAAGCGCGGTCACTGGCGCGGATGCGGTCTGAACTTCGGGTCGATCGGCCATCACCATGCTGCCCAGAATAATGGCTCGACGCTGAGGCGGGGGAGTCGGCGAGCGCCCACGCAGACGAGGTCTCGACCTGATTCGATTAAGTCATAACGCGCAATTCGGTCGATGAACGACCGAATTCGCCCTATTTGCAACGCTTTTCACACTCGCTGTCGTGAGCATCACAGCACCCCGGTGAAGACGTCGCGCCGCAAGGCGCTTAGAGTATCGAAGTAATCAGTTAGCTACTAGCAACTATATTTCTGTTACGGCTAGATAGTCGAGTCGTGATCGGCGGCCGCAATTGATTCAAGAGGAGCGCAGCATGACACCGGGCGTGAACGGGCACAACGGCCATCTTGGTGACAACGTGACGCCAACCGGCGCATACGCCGAGATCACCGGAGTGGTCCGCCGCGCGGATAGCTGCGTAGTCGCTGCGGCGACTGTCACCGTGATCGATGTCGACGGACGGCAAGCTGCGCACACCGTCACCTCGACAGAGGGCACCTTTACCGTCCACGCGCTCGTCGAAGGACAGTACGTACTGGTCGTTTCCGCCGACGGCCACCAGCCAGCCGCCGCCACCGTGCTCGCGGCCGCGAGCGCCCTTCCGATCGAGATCGTGTTGTCGGGTTCGGCCGGCCTCGCCGGGCAGGTAACCAACGGCGCGTCCATGCGACCGATCTCCGGAGCCGCGATCACAATCGTCGATCACCGGGGACAGGTTGTCGCGACTACCGCCACCGACGCGACCGGACAGTGGGCGGTGGGCGGCATTGTCGATGGTGCCTACACACTCATCGTCACTGCCGACGGATTCGATCCGGCCGCCGAGTCGGTTTCCTATGCGGCGGCGTCAGGGGCCGTCGTCGAGACCGCGCTCCAGACCGCGGCCGAACTATCCGGTCAGGTAACAGACGGGTCGCCGAGCGCGGCGCCGGTGCCGCACAGCCAGGTCAGTCTGGTTGACAGCAGCGGCACGATGACCGCAAACGCGGTAACCAATGCTTCCGGACGCTTCATCTTCACCAATGTCGAACCTGGTGACTACACCGTGATCGCTAGCGGCTACGCACCGTCGGCGACGACCATCGACATCGAGCCGGGGCGATTCGTCAATTACGAGTTCACCCTCGGCGCGGCGGAATAGGAGTCGATATGTCAACACATCTCGCGGCGCGGATCACGACCTCTGGTGGGGACCCGCTGACCGACGCCATAGTAACGGTCATGTCCGCGGCCGGATTGCAGCACAGCATTTCTCGCACCGACGTAGACGGTGCGATCGCCGTCAGCGATCTCGATTCCGGCACCTACACCGTCGTCGCGACCTCACCCGGATATCAGCCGACCGCACGGGTGGCGATAGTGAACGGAAATCCGGTGACGCTGGGACAGATCGCATTGGTGCGAGCGGGCGGAGCGCCCGCACCGGAGGCCGGGCGATGGGAGATCGATGCCGGTCACTCGACCATCGAGATCAGTGTCCGTCACCTCGGAATCTCTACTGTGCGTGGACGTTTCGGCGATTTCCGTGGATCGATCGATGTGGCCGACAACGTCACGCGATCGTCGGTGACCGCCGAGATCGCCACCGGCAGTATCGATACCGACAACAGCATGCGCGACGACATCTTGCGGTCGAAGGCGTTCTTCGACGTCGAGGGGTTTCCGACGGCTCAGTTTCACGCCGGCGATATTCATCCCGCGACCGACGAGGGATGGACACTGTCGGGAACACTCACGCTGCGTGGCACGACGGTGCCGGTCGAGTTGGAACTGAGCTACTTGGGTCAGGTCGACGATCCGTGGGGTGGTCGCCGGGTCGGATTCCGGGCAACAGGTTCGCTGCACCGCAACGACTTTGGGATCAGCTTCGACGACAAGCTCCTGTCCGGCGTCGCACAGATCGGTGGCACGGCGCGAGTGAATCTGGATATCCAAGCGGTCCGCGTGGCTGACTGAGCGCCAAAAGTATTAAGCAGCAATAGTTTTGAGAGGCGAATATGTCGACTGACACAGCGGGCGAGACCGCGGGCGGTGCCCGCGTAAAACGGTCACGCCAGACTTCATTGACTGAACTCGGTCCCCACTACAAATGGATCGCGTTGTCCAACACCACCTTGGGCATGCTGATCGCCACGATCAACTCGTCGATCGTGCTTATCGCGCTGCCGGACATCTTCAAAGGCATCAACCTCAACCCACTCGAACCGCAGAACACCAGCTATCTGCTGTGGATGATGATGGGCTTTCTGGTGGTCACCGCTGTTCTGGTCGTCAGCTTTGGTCGCCTCGGCGATATGTTCGGCCGCGCCCGAATGTACAACATGGGTTTCGCGGTCTTCACGATCTCGTCGATCTTTCTGGCCATAACGTGGTTCGACGGCGCCGAGGCCGCCATTTGGCTGATCTTCTGGCGTGTTATCCAAGGCATCGGTGGTGCCTTCCTGATGGCCAATTCCTCGGCGATCCTGACCGATGCTTTCCCGGCGAACCAGCGCGGCCTCGCTATGGGTATCAATGGCGTCGCCGCGATTGCCGGATCGTTCCTCGGCCTGCTCATCGGCGGCGTGCTGGCGCCGATCCAGTGGCACTACATTTTCCTGGTGTCCGTGCCATTCGGTGTCGTCGGCACTATCTGGGCCTATCTCAAACTCCATGACATCGGCGAACGCCGGCACGCGAAGATGGACTGGTGGGGCAATCTGACGTTCGCCGTCGGGCTTATCGCCATCTTGATCGCGATCACCTATGGCATCCAGCCGTACGGTTCGTCGAATATGGGATGGACCAACCCCTGGGTGATGGCCGGGCTTATCGGCGGCGTGATCATGCTGGCGATCTTCGTGTTCATCGAGACCAAGGTCGACAGCCCGCTTTTCGAGTTGTCGCTGTTCAAGAACCGGTCGTTCGCATACGGCAATATCGCGAACCTGATGGCGTCGATCGGCCGCGGTGGCTTGCAATTCATCCTGATCATCTGGCTGCAGGGAATCTGGTTGCCGCAGCACGGATACGACTATTCGCGCACACCGCTCTGGGCCGGTATCTACATGGTGCCCATGACAATCGGCTTCCTGCTCAGCGCACCGGTTTCTGGCGCGTTGTCCGACCGGTTGGGCACCAAATGGTTCACCACGCTGGGCATGCTCATCACCGCGGGAACCTTCGCCGCGCTGATCGCCATCCCAGTCGACTTCAACTATGTCGTCTTCGCAATCATCTTGTTAATCAACGGTATTGGGATGGGTCTGTTCGCCTCGCCGAACCGTGCCGAGGTGATGAACTCGCTGCCGATCAGCTCACGCGGATCGGGCGCCGGCATGATGACGACATTCCAGAACGCCGCGATGGTGCTGTCTATCGGCGTGTTCTTCTCGCTGATGATCGCCGGTCTCAGTTCGACGTTGCCAACCGCGATGTACGACGGATTGACTACCAACGGCATGCCCGCCGCACCCGCGGACGGCATCGCACATCTGCCGACCGTCGGCATCTTGTTCGCTGCTTTCCTCGGCTACAACCCGATACAACAGGTCGGCGGGCAGGCACTACAGGGATTGCCGCAGAGCAGCATCGATCATCTGACCGGTCTGGACTTCTTTCCACATCTGATCAGCGACCCATTTGCCGACGGCCTGAGCGCCGCGTTCACCTTTGCCCTGATCTGCTGTGTTCTGGGCGCAATCGCGTCGCTCTTCACCGGTGGTCCGAGACGTCGGGCTCTTGTTCCAGAGACGGTTGGCGCCGAACTCGCCGCAGTGGCATCCGACGCCGGCATAGGCACCCCGGCATCCCTGGTTGACGAGGTTCCGTTGGCGCAGCCGGGAGATGGAGCTCGGATCGTCGGCAGCCTCACAGCCGTCGACGGCCAAATGATCGAGGGTGTCGCGATTACCGTCACCGACCTGCGTGGACGTCAGACCGGAACGGCACGCGTGTACTCCGACGGCTCCTATGCTGTGCGAGACCTCGAGGACGGCACCTACACCGTGATCGCGACCGCTCCCGGGCATCAGCCCCGCGCCATCGGGGTGTCGCTGACCGGGGAGGCCGTGGCGCGACGTGACTTCGAACTAAGTGGTGGCGCGACGATTCGCGGACGGGTCCGTGACGCGCAGCGGCCATTGTCGGCGAATCTCATTGTCACCGACCAATCAGGCGCGGTCGTAACCTCGTCACACGCCGATTCCGATGGACTGTTCACCATCAACGGGTTGGTGTCTGGTGCGGTTTTGGCGGTAACGGCGTCGGCGCCGGGTTATCAGCCGTCGAGTCATCTTGTGACAGTTGACGATTCATCGGCGAATATCGAGATCGTGCTGTCCGCGATCGGTGGCGTGCAAGGATATGTGCGCGGACCGGGCGGTACACCATTGGCGGGCGCCACCGTGTCGGCGCTCGGGCCCGACCAAACAATTGTGGCTTCGGTGAGCACCGACGAGGATGGTCGCTATCGAATCGAAGGTCTGACCGACGATACTTTCACGATCGTCGCGAGCGTTTCGCAGCCCAAGGCGGTATCGGTGAGAATCGTTGCCGGAGAGCCGAATGTCGTGGATATCGTGCTAGGCACCTGGCAGGGGTCGACGCTGTCGTAACCACACCTCGACTGGCGAGCCGGCGCTAACTCGCTAAGCTGTAGTCGATGCGCGACTTCCGATGTAAATCCTGCGGCCAGCGACTCGTCTTTGAAAACAGTCTGTGTCTGCACTGTCAGAGTTCATTGGGAGTGTCGCTCGATGATCGGAGCATCGTCGTGCTCGACGATGACGGTAAAGCTCTGGTGGACGGACGCACATTTGTCCGCTGCGCGAATTTCCTGGTAGCGCAATGCAATTGGCTGGTTGACGAGTCGAATTTCGGCGGCCTGTGTGAATCGTGCACGCTCACTCGAACCCGGCCGTCCGATGAAGACACCGTTGCGCTGGCGGAATTCGGCGAAGCCGAGACGGCTAAGCGTCGCCTGATCTTCGAACTGGTCGAACTCGGACTGCCGATTGTCTCGCGACATACCGACCCTGACGCGGGTCTCGCATTCGACCTGCTGTCGAGCGGTACGGAGCCCGTCGTCACCGGTCATGCGAACGGCCTCATCACACTCGACCTCGCCGAGGGCGACGATGTTCACCGGGAACAGATGCGTGTCGAATTGGCCGAGCCCTACCGAACGGTTCTCGGTCACTTTCGACACGAGATCGGGCATTACTACCAGACCGTGCTCGTCGGTGATGCCGACCAGGAACTGTTCACCGAACTCTTCGGCGATGCCACGCAGGACTATCAGGCCGCACTTGATCGGCACTATTCGGAGGGCGCCCCGGCCGGATGGCAGGACCGATTTGTGTCCTCCTATGCCACGATGCATCCCGCCGAAGACTTCGCCGAGACTTTCGCGCACTACCTCCACATCCGCGACACCCTCGATACCGCCGCGGCTTTCGCGCTCGCACCGGCAGATTCCACACTGGACAGCGACCTCTCCGGCGACGTCGGATTCGACCAGATCATCGACTGGTGGCTGCCACTGAGTTGGTCGCTCAATCAGATCAACAGGTCGATGGGGCAACCCGATCTGTACCCCTTTGTGCTTGCCGACGCAGTGATCACCAAGATCCGTTTTGTACATGGGTTGGTCACCTCAGAGAAGTAACCTCAGTCGCAAACGCGGTTTATTCGGTCCTGATTGCACGCAATCGCTGGTCATAGGTCATCATGTACGCGTGGGTGCGATCAAGGTGCGAGACGCCGCCAAACTTCTCGGTGTCAGTGATGACACTGTCCGACGATGGATCGCCAGTGGGCGGCTGGCCACGACGGGACAAGATGGCGCGGCATCAGTCGACGGGGCGGAACTCGCGAACTTGGCACGAGAACGCGCGGCGGCACCGGAGGATGACGACGGAATACTGCGGTCGGCGCGCAATCGGTTCACCGGGTTGGTTACCGAGGTTCGGGTCGACGGCGTGATGGCACAGGTTCGGATGCAGTGTGGTCCTTTCGAGATCACGTCGTTGATGAGTGCCGAAGCAGTAACTGAGTTGTCTCTGCGACCGGGGTCGGTCGCCACAGCGGTTGTGAAGGCCACAACCGTCATCGTTGAGACGAAACGAGACGAGAAATGAAAAAGCTGTTCGCCTTGGCGATCGTGGCGGCCGCTCTGTTGCTGGCAGGATGCTCGTCAACCGACGACGCCGCATCGACGGAGTCGGCCCCACCGACGACCCTCAACGTCTATGCGGCGGCATCGCTGAAGAAGACTTTCACCACCATTGCCGCCGATTTCGAGAAGGCTCACCAGGGTGTCAAGGTGACCTTGTCATTCGACGGCTCATCGACCCTGGTCAATCAAATCAAGCAGGGTGCCCCCGCCGATGTGTTCGCCAGTGCGGATCAGAAGAATATGGCCAAGCTCGGCGACAAGGCGAACGATCCGAAGGTCTTCGCGACGAACACCCTGGTCATCGTTACCGCGCCCGGAAATCCCAAGGGAATTCACTCGATTGGCGATCTCAACAAGGTAGGCGTGACGACAGTCGTGTGTCAGTCGGCGCAGCCATGCGGCAATGCGACCGACACGGTCGAAAAGAACACCGGCATCACCATCCGCGCCGCCTCGCAGGAGCAGTCGGTGACCGCCGTGCTGACCAAGGTGACGTCGGGCCAAGCCGATGCCGGGCTGGTGTATGTGACTGACGCCAAGGGCGCCGGGAACAAGGTGGCTACCGTGGTGGATCCCGCGTTCGCGAAGGTGGTCAACACCTATCCGATCGCCGTTACGCAAGGCAGCGCCAATGACGGAGTGGGCAAAGAGTTCGTCGACGCGGTACTGAGTCCGGCCGGCCAGAAGGTCCTGCAAGACGCCGGTTTCGGCAAGCCCTGATGCCGAAAGCCCTGGGCGGGTTGCGATTTCGCTCTGCCACGGGCCTGCCCGGATGGTTGTATCTACCAGCGGCGGCAGGGGTGGCGCTCATTGTCGTGCCGCCGATCGCACTGGTGTCGCAGACGCCGTGGGACCAGTTTCTCAGTCAGGTGTGGTCGGAGTCATCGCGTGAGGCGCTCCTGTTGTCGCTACGTACCGCCACGTTGTCGACGATTCTCTGCGTGGTGCTCGGTGTGCCGATGGCGGTGACCTTCGCCCGCCACGACGGAGTGATCACGCGTGTGCTTCGCTCACTTGTGTTGCTGCCGTTGGTATTACCGCCGGTTGTCGGCGGTATCGCGTTGCTCTACACCTTCGGCCGGATGGGGATGATCGGCCAGCCGCTGCGCTCAGCGGGCATCGACATCGCGTTCACTTCGACGGCCGTCGTGCTCGCGCAAACCTTTGTGGCACTTCCGTTTTTGGTGATCAGCGTTGAAGGTGCGCTGCGAGTCGCCGGGACCAAGTATGAGGAGGTCTCGGCGACATTGGGTGCCAGCCCGTCGCGTACGTTGGCGCGCGTGACGATTCCGTTGATCGCGCCATCGTTGCTCGCGGGCGTTGTGCTGGCATTCGCGCGAGCGTTGGGAGAGTTCGGCGCCACGATCACGTTCGCCGGTAATGCGCCGGGCACCACTCAGACCGCCCCGCTGGCGATCTACATGGCGGAGATCGACGATCCGCAGTCGGCCATTCCACTGTCGTTAGTGCTTGTCCTGCTGTCGCTGATCGTCGTGGTCGCGGTTCATACTCGCCGCCGCATCGGCCGGGGAATGCTATGACGGTCACCACCACCGATACCGCGGATGTGGTTGTGCGGATTGAGAATCGCCTGCCGCGGCTCCACTTGGAGCACACCTTCGCTGGCGGCCGGACGACGGCCGTTGTTGGCCCAAATGGTGCGGGAAAGACGACGCTGCTGCGCGCGCTGGCCGGGCTATTGCGCGCGGATGTCGCCAGCGTGGCTGTCGGCGACGACATTCTGTCGGGCCCTGGACTGGCAGTGCCCCCGCATCGCCGAAATGTTGCCCTGCTGAGCCAGGACGCACGCCTCTTCCCGCATCTGAGCGTCGCGGACAACGTGGCGTTCGCGCCCCGCGCTCAGCGACTATCGAAAACACAGGTGAACGATCTTATAGCCAGCTGGCTACATGCCTGTGAAGTGGCAGACCTCGCCGACCGCAAGCCCTCCCAGCTGTCCGGCGGGCAGGCCCAGCGTGTCGCGATCGCGCGGGCGTTGGCCGCGCAGCCACGAATCTTGTTGTTGGACGAACCATTCCGTGCGCTCGACGTGGACGTCGCGGGGCGGCTGCGAGCCCTATTGCGCGACCTCCTCGCCGCGCGTGAGCAGACGACAATCATGGTTACGCATGACGTCGTTGACGTGGTAACACTCGCCGACGACGCTCTGGTATTCGACAACGGCCGGGTGGCCGACCGCGGGCCGGTACCAGATGTACTACATCGACCGGCGAACTCGTTTGCCGCAAGTCTGGCCGGGCTGAATCTGGTGTCCGGAGTCTGGGACGGCGCGGCGGTGGTCGGGCCGGGAGTCTCAGTCGCCGGGTTCGCGGCCGAACCGGTGCGCGTCAACACGAGTGCGACCGCCGTATTCGGACCCGACGCCGTGGTGGTGGCTACGTCGGAACCGACCGATGCGAGTTTCCGCAACGTCTACCGCACCACCGTCTCGCAGGTCGTTCCGCAGGGGGATCGATTCTTGCTCCGTGCCGAATTCGCCGATCAGGAAATGAGCGCCGAATTGACACGGGAAGCATTGGCGCAGTTGCGAATCGGAGTAGGTTCTCACGTGTGGCTGGCCGTCAAAGCCAGTGCCGTGCGTGTCTACTGACGTCTGTCAGCCGCCCGCGTTGAGGGTGCATTGGACAGTCAACAACTTCGGTTGTGCGCCTTGTACATGTGAAATCGCTTGGTTGATCGCCTCTTGCCGGGTCGACGCCCACCCCCAGCCCCAGTAGAGATTTGCCTGCGATTGGGCAACCGCGCCACACCCGTTGTAGAAGCGGCTCACCACCTGGCATGTGGCGTCCGCGCATTGGCCAAGTGCTGCGGTGTCAGCTGCGCCCTGGCTCCGATTGTTTATCGAGTAGCCGACGCTTCCGGTATCACGCGAGATCGCGATCGCGCCGAAATAGGTTATCGGCGGGGCAACGGTGGTGGTCGTGCTTGTTGTGGTTTCGGTAGTCGAGTAGCTCGAATAGTCCGTGGTCGTTGTCGTCGACGTCGATGATCCCGATGCCAACGGCGTGGCGTCGTCGTCATGGCCCCGGTTCACGAGTACGGCGATTGCGCCAACGATCCCCAGTACCACCACGACCACCACCGCTGCGATAGCGATGATGACGCCGGTGGACATTCCGGGGCGCGGCGGCGGATTGCCCGGCCCGCCCGGAAACTGTGGCGCGCCTGGATATTGGGGCCCACCGGGGTATTGGGGCGCTCCATAGGGATTGGTGCCGAACTGAGGGCCCGGCTGCTGGGGTTGATTGCCCGGATTTCCCGGCCATTGACTGTTCGGCTGATTGTCGGGGGAGGGCGACTGCCCGGGGTAATACGACATCGTCAGTGGTCCCGGCTGTCGAGCGCCGCCGCGCGGAGTTTTAGATTCATCCTGGTCGACAAGACCAGCTTCACTTCGTGATCGATCACAGTTGCTCCTTCGGGCCCAACGCTAGATTAGTCCAACGATATTGCCGCGCTGAGTCAGTCGGTGAGCGACCCGCCCGCCGATCGCCAATGGATCAGCCCGCCGCTCATATTCACTGCATCGAATCCGTTCTCCACCAACAAGTTCGCGGCGCCCGCGGATCGGATGCCGCCAGTACAGAACGCGATGAGAAGCCGATCGTCGGGCAGCTCGAGGCACCGGGTGGGCAGTACCTCCAGTGGCATATGTACGGCGCCCGGAATATGGACTCGATTCCATTCGAAGTCACGGCGTACGTCGATGACGAGCGCTCCCTGCGCTACCAGCGCAAGAGCGTCGGCTGCGCTCACCGCCGGTGGCCGACGGAGGTAGTGGCGAAAACTCATGAGGCTGCCGGTGCGAGACGCTGGGGGAGTGCGATCGCGAGCAAAGCCACCGTTGGACTGAAAGGCGGCCTGTCGGACATGCTCGCAGACTACCCTCGCAACCGTAGCCGCTCCGGTTAGATACCTCGCGAACGACGTGAAGGAGAATCTTCGATGACCGCTCCCATCGACTCGACGAATGACCTGGCAACCGAACCGCTCCGTTCGCGCCGCAATCATTGGAACAACCAGGTACGTAGGCATTCGTTCATGAAGCCCGACGAAGTTGCCATCAAATATCTAGACCACGCGACGTCGTGGCGCGAGCTCGATACGCGGTCGCGCGGCTTCGCAGCGGCACTACATCGCCGGGGAGTCAGATTCGGCGACCGGGTGTTGATGGCGTTACTCAACCGGACCGAATATATCGAAGCAGTACTGGGGGCCAATCTCATCGGCGCCATCCCGGTGCCGGTCAACATCCGCATGAGTCCGGCTGAAGTGGCCTATCTGGTCGCCGATAGTGGGGCGAGGGTGCTATTGACCGAGCAACTGCTGACGCCGCTCGCCGACGCGGTTGCGGCATCAACGGGAACAATCGAGACGATCATCGTCGTAGACGGCGGCACCGATGACCCCGCGCACCTCGACTACCAGAGCCTAGTCACCGAAGACAGTTCGGACCTACCGGAAATAGATGTTCCCGAAGAGACAGTCGCCCTCATCATGTACACCTCTGGGACAACCGGAAACCCCAAGGGCGCCATGCTCACTCACACGAATGTGCAAGCTCAGGCGATGACCACGATCAGCGCGACCGAACACCGCCGCGGCGACGTCGCTTCGGTTGTTCCGCCGCTTTTTCATATCGCGGGGATCGCGGCGTTCGCGCCGGTCTTCTATCTCGGAGCATCCGCGGTGATCCATCCACTGGGCGCTTTCGACGCAGACACCATGCTCGACACCTTGGAGCGAGAAGGTACGACGTCGGTGTTCATGGTGCCGGCCCAATGGCAGGCGGTATGTGCGGCCGCGCAACGGCGACCTCGAAATCTCAAGTTGCGCAACATAAGTTGGGGAGCAGCGCCGGCGTCTCATTCGGTGCTAAGCGCGATGAATGAGAACTTTCCGACGGCGTCGAATATGACCGCGTTCGGACAGACCGAAATGTCGCCAGTGACCTGCTTGCTCGACGGGCGTGACGCACAGCGCAAGATGGGTTCGATCGGAAAAGTCGTGCCGTCGGTTACCGCCCGCATCGTCGACCCGTTAATGAACGACGTGAAGCCCGGCGAGATCGGTGAAATCGTCTATCGCGGACCGAATCTGATGAAAGGGTACTGGCGCAAACCGCAGGAGACCGCGGATGCGTTCCGTGGCGGATGGTTTCATTCGGGGGACTTGGTTCGAGAAGATGACGAGGGATTCCTCTACGTCGTCGACCGCGCGAAGGACATGATCATCTCCGGCGGAGAGAATATCTACAGCGCCGAGGTAGAGAATGTCCTGTTCGGGCATCCGGCGATCAAAGAGGCCGCGATTATTGGTCGCGCACACCATAAGTGGGGTGAGGTACCGGTCGCGATAGTCGTGCTCGACGGTGTTGACACACTGTCCCTCGAGGATCTGAAACCGTACCTCGACGAGAATCTGGCTCGGTTCAAGCAGCCGAAGGAGCTGATCATCATCGACGAGTTGCCGCGCAATGCCGGCGGCAAAGTGGTCAAGCCGCGGCTGCGAGATGCGTACGGAAGCAAGGATGCCGGCCTGTCCGACTGAACCCAATCCGTTGCGCGGCTTACCTTTCCGGTAGTTCGGCCGCCCGTACTACCAAAATTCTGGATTTTGCCCTCTCCTCAAGGGCAAGTTGCCCTCGCGGGGAGAACAGTTGCCAGAATTTTGGGTTGGCCCGATGTCAGTGGAGCGCGAGTGCAGTGCTGTCGTCGTCGATATGGGCGTTTTGCTGACGACGGCTGGTCGCGAACAGCAGCACCAACAGACCCAACAGGGTGATTGCGGCACCGGCCCAGATCGGTGAGGTATAACCAAGGCCAGCGCCGATGGTCAGGCCACCGACCCACGCACCCAACGCGTTTCCGACGTTGAACGCTGCGATGTTGGCACCTGACGCGAGGGTGGGGGCGGTCGATGCGTAGTTCATGATTCGCATTTGCAGGCCAGGGACAGTGGCAAATCCGAAGGCGCCCATAAGAATTAGCGACATGATGGTCATGATCTGGCTGCCTGCGGTGATCGCGAAGACGACCAGTACTACCGTCAACGTGGCGAGGATTGCGATCAGTGTCGTCGACAACGCGCGGTCAGCCGCCTTGCCTCCGAAGTAGTTGCCGATGAACAGGCCCGCACCAAACAGGACGAGTAGCCACGGCACGGTAGACGAGGCGAATCCGGAGACATCGGTGAGGGTATAGGCGATATAGGTGAAGGCGCCGAACATCCCACCGAAGCCTAGGATCGTGATGACGATGGAGAACCAGACCTGCGGCGAACGGAACGCGGTGATCTCGGTCCGCAGACTCGGCGTCGCGGCATCGTCGCCAGTTCTGGTGTCGGGCACCAGGATCGCAATACCGACGAGAGCGATCACGCCGATAACTGTGATCGCCCAGAACGTCGAACGCCAGCCCAGTTGCTGGCCGAGGAAAGTCCCGAAGGGAACACCGAGGACGTTGGCGATGGTCAATCCGGCGAACATCATGGCTATCGCACCGGCGCGCTTAGCGGGGGCGACCATGTCCGCCGCGACCACTGCACCAATGCCGAAGAACGCGCCGTGGCATAGCGCGGCCAGGATACGACCGCCGAGCAACATCTCATAGTTCACCGACAAGGCTGACAGCAGATTGCCGCCGATGAACAGGACCATCAGCGCCATCAACACACGTTTGCGGTCAAAGCGGATGACGGCCGCGGTGAGGGCGACTCCGCCGATCGCTACGGACAGCGCGTATCCCGAAATCAAGTACCCGGCAACCGATTCGGTGACGCCGAAGTCCGCGGCGACCTCCGGTAGTAGACCCATGATGACGAACTCGGTGAGTCCGATCCCAAAGCCGCCGAGGGCGAGGGCGAGGAGGCCGATAGGCATTGCTCATCCTTTCGTGACAAGATATAGCGCGTCTGCATTAGTTGCAGACGCGTTGTAAATACTTGCACGCGCTGGCTAGAAGCGCAAGCTGGTAGCATTGACGCATGAGTATTGCCGACGATGCAGTGGAGATTCGGTCCCAGGGCTGGCGCACGCTCGCGGCCTTGCACGGCTTTTTGGACACTGAGCTTGAACGCGCTCTGCAGCGTGAGCATCGACTGTCCGTCGTCGAATACACCGTTCTCGATGCGTTGAACCGGCAGGACGGGTGGCATATGCGGATGGCGCAATTGGCCCGCGCCGCAGCGTTGAGTTCAAGTGCCACAACACGATTGGTCAACCGGCTGGAAGAGCGTCACCTCGCCAGGCGCTACCTGTGTGCCGATGACCGGCGGGGGATTTACACCGAACTGACCGATGAGGGGCGCGAGTTGTTGGAACAGTCCCGGCCAACACATGACGCGACGTTGGAAGCCGCCTTGGATTCAGCTTGCGGCACACCCGAATTGGCGCCGCTGGTACGGGCATTGCATGAGTTGCCGACGGTAGCAACCTCCGCGAAGTAGACGGCCGATAGCCTGGGAAGCATGGTTAATCTCGCGTATGTCATCGCCGGTTCGGAAGCGACGGGCGGCGCCGGACTCCAAGCCGATCTGAAGACCTTTCAACAGTTGGGCGTATACGGCGTCGGCACGATCACCTGCATTGTGTCCTTCGATCCTAAAAACGGCTGGGGACACCGGTTCGTGCCGATCGCTCCCGAGGTTATCGCCGATCAAATCGAGGCAGCTACCGCGGCACACACGCTCGACGTCGTGAAGATCGGCATGCTGGGAACGCCGGCGACGATCGATACAGTTGCGCAATCGCTCGCACAGCAGTCCTGGCGCCATGTCGTCGTTGATCCCGTCTTGATCTGCAAAGGGCAGGAGCCCGGCGCCGCGCTAGACACTGACAACGCGCTGCGCACCCAGATCTTGCCGCTGGCCACCGTCGTCACACCAAACCTGTTTGAAGCGCGCACCCTGTCGGGCATGGATTCGATTGCGAGCGTTGATGATCTGGCGCAGGCAGCTCGGCGAATCGCGGATCTGGGCCCTCGCTACGTCGTGGCGAAAGGGGGAGTGGAACTGCCTGGTGACGACGCCGTCGACGTCGTATTCGACGGAAACGATATCACCATATTCCGCTCACCAAAAGTAGGCGAGGAACGAGTCTCGGGTGCTGGTTGCACTCTCGCGGCGGCGATCACAGCAGAGTTGACAAAGGGCGCCGAAGTGCTCGACGCCGTGTCGCGGGCGAAAGATCTGACCACGGCGGGAATCGTCGGGCGAATCTCAGCGAATACACCATTCGATACCGTGTGGCAGGGCGCCTGATTCTCGCAAGAGCACGTGGGCAAATTTGAACGATATTGCGACAGTGCGGGTTTCGATCGCTATCCGGTAGCAGCCGCATAGCAGCAGAGAGATTCGTTCCGGTCTGCGACGGGTACCAACAATCGCGCCCCACCCGCCGAGGCGAGTGGGGCGCGATGATGTAGGAACGAGCCGCTACTTAGCCGGCACGACCTTGTCGTTTACGGTCACCTCGACCTTGTCGGTCTTGGAGTCCCAGGTGATCTTGCCGTGTTCGAAGGTCGACGTCTTGACGGTGCCTTCTTCGGTCTCATCACTGGTGGCGGTGCCGAGCGGGCCGTTCGAGCCACCCTTGCCCTCTTCGGAAGGCTTACCGGTCTCGTCACGCTTGACGTTCCACGCGTCCCGGATCTTGCCCCACGTGATGTAGGCCGGGGTGCCAGCGTCAGCATTCTTCGCGGTGATGACACCACCGTCGAATTGCTGGAACACTACGCCGCTATCACTGGTACCTGATGCGTCATCGCCGGTCTTCGGCTTGCCCAGGTCGGTCTTCTGCTTATCGGTTGCCGCGCTGTACTTTGCGGCGACCGCGCCGGACAGCGTCACTTTGGTGCCGTCGGCGGCGGTGAGTTCCACCGACGACTTCTCGCCCGACGCATCCGCGGATCCGGAGGACGTTGCCGAGTCGGTGGCCGATGCGACTGCCGACGATGCCGACGATTCAGCCGAGCTGTCGTTGTCATCGCTACAACCTGCGACGACGAGGACGGCGATGGAGGCGGCAGCAGCGGCGCCGACTGTCCGTCGAATGATCTGCTTCATGATTCCCTTTCGGTTTCTGAGAGCAACTAAACGCACACGGTGGCACGGAAACGCGCACCGCCTTGAGCTAACCAGGAATCTCGGTTGGAGATGCGGCTTTCGAAAGCAGCGAAGCATCGAATAAGCGGCACATTAAAGGACGTAACGGACATTACGCCCTGGTTCGACATCTGCCGCAAGCTGTTTACCAGCGGAGAGCACTCTGTGGAGCAACTGAGCGGACTGGGCATTCGTTACCAATTCGTTGTACCGAGCCGGGATGTGTTGGCTGTCTTCGCACCCTTATTCAAGGCCGATCGCCGGGGGTCTGCTGCATTGGCGAGCACTAGTCGGCTCAGGTTTGATCGACTCGTGTCCCTGTTCGCCATTCGGATTCCACTTCGAGGAGCGGAGATGCACCGAGTCGTCGTAGATCCTCGTCGAACGCTTTGTGAATATGCTTCGACGCTTTGGTGGAACCCGCCGATACGAATCCAGCCAGTTCCATGTCCAAACCGATCGACAGGGGTTTTCGGGATGCGAAATACAGTGCTCGCTTTGCTTCGGCGATAGCGGTCGGCGACCTGCGCGCCAGTCGTGTCGCGGTCTCTTGGGCAGCGGCGAGGACGGCGCCCGGCGTGGCGAGATGATGGACAATCCCCAGGTCGAATGCCTCCTGCGCGGAGAATGTGGCCCCTTCGAGTATGTACTCGACAGCCTTGCCCAAGCCGATAATGCTCGGCAGCCGTTGTGTGCCGCCGCCGCCTGGGATCAGACCCGCGAGAAGTTCGATCTGTCCCATCCGAACGTGTTCGGCATTCTCGGCATAACGCAGATCGCAAGCCAATGCGATCTCCTGGCCACCACCTGTCGTTGGCCCATTGATCGCCGCGATGTAAACGACGCGAGAGCGATTCATTCGCAGGATTGTTCGTTTCCACCGCACACCCCACGCGATTGTCGAGGCAGTGGTACCGAGCTTCTCGAGTAGTGCGACTATTCCGGGCAATCGGGCGATGAAATCCTGTGCGGTGATCGCTGGGGTGAGCAACCGCCCTGGCAAATGCGGAAGTCGAGTCAGCGGTTGAATCCCGTCCGGGTCGGCGTGCGTCAAGAAGTTCTTATCGGTTCCGGTGAGCACTAACGCACCAATGCTGGGGTCCTTATCAACCGCACGAGTTAGGGCGTCGAGGTCGCGCACGAAGTCGATGGTCACGAAATGGTGTGGTGGTTGATTGAAGTAAGCGGTGAGAACTCGTCCGTCCTGACGGAGTGTGAGGGTGTTGAGTTCGAGATCCGCAGCGTTCGGTCGATTGCCCATACCAAGATCCTTTTGTTTGGTCGTCCGTATGGCTCTGAACTGGAGGAGTCGGCCGCCTCCGAGTCGGACTACTGGTCGGTAACCTGCACCGCCGAGAGTAGTAGACCGATCGGTGTACTGCAAGAAATTCGCGTGGTGAAGGTCGAAATCCGGTTGGCAGTTTCGTGATCTGGCGACCATGAGCGAGACGGGCAAACTATGGTGTACGTCACACAGCGTTAGCGTGGCGGCGACTACGGGTCGGCGCGAGAAGGAGACGAAGATGAGGCGCACAATCCTGCGAAGCATGGTGACCGGTATTGCGATTGCGGGAGTCACAGCCGCCGTGTTCGCCTCCGGCGTTAGCGCTGACGCCGCTGGACGCGGAATCACGTTGACCGCGAAGGACAATGCGGACTGTACGGCGACCTTCACTCTCACCAATTACACCAATTCCTCGTATTTCCAACCGGATTGGTGGTTTGAACAAGAAGCCAACGACACCTGGATTAACGCCGGCGCGAGCGACACGGGCCTACCGGTCACTCCGCCCTGGCGGTATACCAGTGGCGTGCCGTGGCCGATCGCAAGGTGGGTCGGCACGCCGGCGCTCCATTCGGAACTTGGTGCGGGCGTGACTCATTGGGGTAGTGGCGTGCCGTACAACAGTGCCGCCCAGCCTGACGGTTTTGTCAGCACAACGACGGTCAATCTCAAGACTGTGGAGAATCCTGCGCCTCCGACCCCGTCGACGTCGGGCACCCAAACCATCTACTACCGCGTGAAGACCGGACCGCAGACAGCCGATCGGCTACCGAACCCAGTCAAACTCGTTGTTACCGGTTGTAAGACCAAGTCGCCTGGCAACGGTTCGCTCGACTGGGGTTCATCGTCGGGGTCACTCGGCGGTATGTGAGTCCAGCACTGCCGCAAACCCCTCCTGAAGATCCTTGACGAAGAATTCGGGTACTTCGAGCGATGGGAAGTGTCCACCGGTTTCGGGCGTGGTCCAGCGGACTATTTGTCGATAACGCTCCCGAGCCCAGGGGAGCGGACACTTCTCGATGTCCCGGGGATACATCGTGATTGCCGACGGAACATCAACCCGAAGGTCGGGATCAAGCGAGTCGTGGCTTTCGTAATAGATACGCGCTGCCGACGCGCCGCTTCGTGTCAACCAGTACAACGTGACATCGTCCAAAATTCGGTCTCTGGAAATCAATTCGAACGGGCTATCGTCGGTGTCCGTCCACTCCGCGAATTTGTCGAGGATCCAGGCGAGCAGACCAACCGGTGAGTCGACGAGGGAGTAGCCGATGGTTTGCGGCCGAGTGGCTTGCTGCTTCGCATATGCCGCGCGCAGTCGCCAAAAGTCGCGGGTCTCTTCGGTCCATCTCCGCTCGATCGGAGTTAGCCCGTCGGTCGTCAATCCTGGCGGCGCTTGCGCAAGTGCCGAATGGATCCCGAGAACATGCGTCGGGAACCTGCCCGCGAGGATCGTCGTGATCACGCCTCCCCAGTCACCGCCGTGGGCTAAGAATCTGCGGTAGCCGAGCCTTTCCATGAGTTTTACCCAGGCGGCTGCGATCTTCTCGGTCCCCCAACCGGTGCTGGTTGGTTTGTCGCTGTAGCCGAAGCCCGGCAAGGACGGAACGACGACGTGAAACGCTGGTGCGCCCGCATCCTTGGGTTCGGTCAGTTCGGCAATCACATCGATGAACTCAGCAATGCTGCCCGGCCAGCCGTGGGTCAGGATCAGCGGGGTGGCATCAGCGCGCGTCGATCGGCGATGCAGAAAGTGGATCCCCAAGCCGTCAATCGTTGTCCGGAACTGACCGATCTCGTTGAGCCGCGTTTCGAACAATCGCCAGTCGTACCCGGTGCGCCAGTAATTCACGATATCGGCAAGGTCAGCACGGGGAACGCCTTGATCCCATCGGCGCGGATCGGGGGCGGGACGATAGACGGGCCGCTTTGACCGGCGACGGCCGAGTCCTAGCGAGCGGCAATCGCAATGCGGGAACAGCGGACGTCGGTCTGTGGCGTGGCATGGTCGCCATTGCCGCGGGCAGTTATCACACAGTCGGAATTGAATCAGGAGGGCGCGTCCGCGCCGTCGGCAACAACGATCGAGGACAGTGCGACGTCGAATCATGGCGTGACGTCGTAGCCATCGCGGCCGGGTCAACACACACCCTCGGACTGCGCGTCGACGGCCATGTACTCGCGGCCGGAAACAATGATGATGGACAGTGCGCGGTGGACGGCTGGCGGTTGTGGTGAGGTAGCAGGCGGAGGCGGACGGCGGAGTAGATCAGCGCGGGCATCACATCGCCCACCCCGCACGCCACGGACGTGCGGTCATCGCCGACATACTTATATCTGGATGCGCGCTTATGTTGAGCTGATTAGGTCGAGGCACACGGATACTCCGAACTCGGTTAGTTCGTCGAGGTGCTGTGGATCTTGATTGTCGTACCAGCGCTCAATGAGTCCCGTGATACCGACGACGGCGAACAGTGCTCGGCTGGCGCTTTGTGGAGTTGGCTCGGTGATACCTAGTGACGCCTGGATGTACTGAGCGATCGCTTCCTGAGCTGCGTGCCGTTCAGCTCGCAGGTCAGGGCGTCGGGGAGTCTCAGTCGCCAACACCGCAACAACCGAAGGGTCCGCGACAGCACCAAGAATGAAGCCGGCCATGCCGGCGCGTAGCTGTGCCTTTACCGGTCCGGTGACGGCTGTTGCCTCAGCTGTCATGCGCTCCAAGAGCTGCTGGTAGGCGGCTCGCGCTACCTGCGCGGTGAACGCCTCTATTCCGTTAAATTCTTCGTAGAAGTATCTGTCGGCAACACCCGCTGCGGCACAAACCTTGCGGACACTGACCTTGTCCAGACCATCGGACGCCCACAACCCCCGGCCGGCTTCCAGTAGCGCTCGACGGCGGTGTGCCCGTCTGCTTGCGGCAGATTCACCGCGGTAGTTGCGTTGCGCGAGGCGCTGTTCGTCGTTGTTGACCTTTTGAGACATTGCTTATAGATTAGCCCCAATCACTTCTTAGGACGGTCGTCCTCAGATTGGAGCAGCGAATATGACCATCGGCAATCTAGCGTCGACCCCGCGTACCGCCGCGCTGAGTTCACAAGCAGCGTTGCGACAGTACGTTTCACTAGAGCGAGAGTATGACTACATCGTTGACGAAATGGATGGCGCTGTACCCGAAGGTTTGCTGGGCACCCTGTTTAGGATCGGCCCAGGAAAGTTCGAGATGGGCGAATCGCGGTTGCACACTATTTTCGAGGGCGATGGAATGGTGTCACGCTTCATCTTCGACGGCACCCAGAATATTCGATATACGAATAGATACGTCCGGACCGATCAGTTCAGAAAGGGCTTGAGCAACGGAAGATTACCCGAGCATGGGCCCGAGAATCCAGTAAAAGGGCGGAAGCTTCAAACGCTTACGCGATTGCGAAATGTAGCTAACACCAACATCATCCCGCTCGCCGGAGAAATGCTGGCCTGTTGGGAATTCGGCAACCCGCACCGAATGGACCCGGATACCCTAGAGACACTCGGCGCCGAGGATTTCGACGGAGCGCTCGGATATCTGGGGGCGTTCTCCGCCCATCCGAAGTGGGATGCCGAGACAGGGGAGATGTTCAACTTCGGCCTAGATTTCCTGCCTACGCCACGTCTTCGCTGCTATCGGAAAACACCCACCGGCAAGGTCGAACAGATCAATTCAGTAACGCTATGGGACATGGGGTGGAATCACGACTTCGCCTTGACGAAAAAGTACCTAGTCTTCTTGCTAGACCCATTCAGGATCCCCAATCCTATCAAACTAGCGCGAACCGGATCGCTCGCCAAAGCTTTGAAGTATCAGTTCGAAGACACATACAGCAAGATCGTCCTCGTACCTCGTGATGGCTCGAGGCCGAGAATAATCGATTATGACGCGCAACTACATATCCACATGACTAATGCGTACGAAGATGGATCCGACACGGTTTTTGAGTTCCCCCGCTATACCGATGTCGATTCTTTCTCCAGTATTAGACTCACAACAACTGGTCCGACGCAAGGCGGTCCACTCGCGAACATCATGCGCTGGCCAACTAGCCATCTAGTACGGTTGCGGGTCAGCCCGAGCGGACGGGTGACCGAAGAAGTCCTCACTCCCGACAACGCCATTGAATTTCCGCAATTTGATTGGCGGCGGTCAAATCTCCGCCACACAGTGACCTACTCGACCGCAAGCCGAGTCAAAGACGTCTCGCATTACGACGGGATCGGCAAATTCGACCACGCCAAGGAGACAGCAACATTCTGGCACCGCGACGATTGGGCTTTCGGTGAGCCGCTATTCGTGCCACGGTCGAAAATAGGGGCCGAAGATGACGGTTGGCTGCTCACGTTGAGTCAAAACCTGTTGACTCATCGCTCACAATTATCGATCTTTGACGCACGCGACGTCGAGGTCGGTCCAATCTGCACGCTATATCTAAAACACCACGTACCGGTAGGCTTCCATGGCACGTTCACGTCTCGCGTGGCAATGCCGCAGGGATTGCGGGGTTAATCGGCGAGCCAAAACTATGCGACGAATATAGCTGCACAACCGCGGTCCGTAGACCCCGCATTATTCGAGACAATGCCGACAAAGCGCGCGATGCGTCGTCTCAAACCCGGCCCGGTTTCTCCGCAACTCCTTACTAAATTGATTCGCGCCGCGACCTGGGGCACCAAACGGCGGCAACGCACAGAGTTATCAATACATTGTCGCTACTGACCGAGAGCAGATCGCAGAACTAGCCAGCCTTTGGCGAAGGGTCTTCTAATTACTATATTGACACACTGGGTCAGGTCGTGCCGCCCAATTCATCCGAACCAGCCAGCAAAAGCTTCGTCACGCCCTGGAATATCAGCGAGATCATTTCCACGAAACATCCCATTCAGCCCTAATTACGTCACTGTGACGTTACCACTCCCGCGGCTCGGAGCGCGGGGACGGACGCCAGAGGACCTTGCCGAAACCCGCGCCGCTGTCAAGGAAAGCTCTTCAGCGGCAGGGAAGACGGCGTCGTAGGACGTGCGTGAACTGACCCTGAGAGTGTCGGATCGAGTCACGGTGCCGCGGCTGGGATAGCCGCGCCTGGCACAAAAGTGGAAGGTCATGACGGTACGGCTCGCCACGCTGCAATCGCGGCGAGAGGTGCCACAGACATCACGCAGTTCGCCCAAGCTGCTGTTCGCATGTGCGAGCATTAATGCTGTGAATGAAGCGAGGCACCTAGCGCTCCTAAGCCTCAGGGGTTGGACGTGGACTGATGAAGAACATGTTTTCAGCACGTTGGCAGCCAGACTGGGCACTACAGAGGTGCGTGGCCAAATACTTCGTCCTACGGTGGTCGATGATGCCCGAAAAGGCACGCACTCTGCCACTGTCGGACTAGGTGAGTTTCCGTGGCACACTGATGGCGCAATCGCGCTGAACCCACCACAGTGGATGGTCTTAAGGTGCATTGAGGCAAATCAACCGACATCGACTCAGATTTGTATTCCTACTGGTGATCTAAGGCGGGCGCTGCGCCGCCTGACTCTGCTTATCCGCCAAGAGTCTGGGCGAAAAGCTTACCTCCCAGCGTTCGTCAACTCGGGCCCAAAAGAATGGCGACTGCGTTGGGATCCGCGCGCAATAGTCATTGGCCCGGACGACGCGCGCGCAGCTGTGGAGAGTGCCCAGCCGACTGATGAGGTTGCCTGGCAACCGGGCCGGATCCTCATCCTGGATAATCATCGTGTAATGCACCGGCGGCCATCGGTACCCGCTGCTACTGGGCGTGCTCTTCTTCGAACTTTCATTACTAAGTAAGGATCTTTAGGTGTGGGATTACGACGGATTCATCGGCAAGGCCCGGCTCTACTTCACACGTGGGGCGGAACACGAGCACTCCGATGACGACGAGTTCGCGATCTGGCACCTTCTTGGATTCGAGTTCCTGTTACGGACGCCTTTGGCAAATCTGCATCCAAGTCTCCTGGCTGCGACAAACGACAGCGACAGTTTGCTCGCCGCAAACGGCGTCACGACCCCCAAGGACCCAAAAAGCGTTGCGAGCGGAGTAGTGATCGACCGCTTAGCGCGAATTGTCCCAGAGTTTGCCGGCGACGCAGTTAGCGATTCTTTGTTTCTTATGAACCTGAGAAACGCGGAACTGCATGCGTCCAACGCCGCTGTGAGTGAGGTACCGAACGACCTTTGGCTGCCTAAGCTTGTGCGGGTCGCCAAGATCATCTGTCAACACTTGGCGATTGATCCGCAAGATGTCCTCGATGACGCCGTTGTGAAGCTCGGAGAAATCCTTCTTGATGAGGCCGACAAGAAGGTTGCTCGCGGAGTCGAATTGAAGATCCAAGCGTGCCTAAGCTTCCTGGAGAAACTGAGCCAGGACGAAATCGCTGCACGCGTCGCCGCGGCCGAGCCAACTGGGTTGGAGTTGCTTGCGCGGCAGCGTACAACTGCAGCCGTGAAGTGCCCGGTCTGCGAGCATACAGTCTATGCGCCGAAGACCTATGTCCGAAGTGCCCGTGAGCATCTGGACGGCGATACAGTGATCCGCGACGACATCTATCTCCTCGACGAACTCAAATGCCCGGTTTGCGGACTTGAGCTTCTGGGCGCACCTGAACTTGTCGCAGCACAGGTTCCCCAGCAGGTGACCGAGCAAGAGCACGAGTCATTGGACGAGAGATACCAGGTCGAATCCAACTACGACGGTCCGGAATACATGGACGAGTGATCCCAATCGGACTAGCCCAAATATGTGGATAATCGTCATTTTCCATATATTGTCTAAGACTCGGCGCATCTTGGGGCATTGCAACGATAGAGGCGACGTACATTACGTCACAGTGACGTAATGTACGTTCAGGATGGGCGGGTAGGAAGTCGCCCGAATCGCATTGCGTGGCGCTGGCTCGTCAGACTGCTGCGGGCGCGGGAGCCGCCGAGCGCAATCAACGGGCGACTCGCAAGTCTTTCGGGATTTCGCGTTCAGTCCGGTCAGCCCTCAGGTATTCCTGGATTACTCTCAACTTTTCCCGAATCGGACAGCGCGCCAGGCAAATTCCTCTTAAGTCTGAAGGTAGGATAACTGCCGATAACATACATTATGTTAAGTGTGCACCGTCGTTGGTCGCGCGTATCTCGTCAGTGCCGTTCGACCGCTTCACCCGGAGGATGTCGGATGACAGCACACTTGGGAGCTTGACAGGCAAATTGGGCGTTGGTGACAGATACATGGGAGTCCGAAGGCGCTCGCCAACTGCGACACTCGGCGGTTCAACTAACTTCGTCGGCGCGCGTTCTGCGCGCCTCCAGGTTCCTGCCGGCGAGGACCGCCCGTCAATGCCTCGGCATTGACGTCGGCCCATCGCCACACGCCCTCAAGTGCAGCACCCAATGCGCCACCACGGTGCGCCGTCAGCTCATAGGCCTTGTCCGGCAGCTTCTCGACAATGCCCGCACGACTTAGCACGTTGAGGCGATCAGCAAGCACACTCGACGAACAGTTCCCCATCCGGCGGCGGAGCTCGAGAAATCCTAGCGGCCCGGGCTCAAGCTCCCAGATGACACGCAGGACCCAGCGCTGCCCCAGAAGGTCCATTGCAGCGTAGATGCCCGCCTCTGCCGAGGCTTCTTCCTCAGTGGAGTCTCTTGCACTTCTCATTTCGAACCATCATACTCATACTTCGAATTCAGAAGTAGTTCGAAATCAGAAGCATACGGATCGGAGCCAAATAGTGGCACAACCCAAGACTGTGCTAGTCACCGGAGCATCCAGAGGTATCGGAGCAGCCGTCGCACACAGACTCGCTCAGGACGGGCACACGATCGCGATCAACTACCGCGAGAAGCGCAAACGTGCCGAACAACTGGTTGCAGAACTTCACGATGCCGGCGGATCAGCCACCGCCATCTGTGCCGACCTCAGCGACGCGACGTCCGTTAAAGCAATGGTCTTCGAGCTGGGCGAACGATTCGGCCAACTCGATGGCCTTGTACTCAACGCTTCCGGAGGTCTCGAACGCAACGCGACCGCTGACTACCCGATGGCGATCAACCGAGACGCACAAGTGCGCATGCTGGAAATGGCCCTACCCATCATGGGCACGAACTCGCGGGTCGTCTTCGTAACCAGCCATCAAGCACACTTCGTCAAGACGCACCCCGTACCCCAGGACTACTACCCCGTCGCCGTGAGCAAGCGCGCAGGCGAGGACGCGATACGCGCAACGCTGCCGGACTTGGTTCGCGCTGAAGTCGGCTTATCGGTTGTGTCCGGGGACATGATCGAAGGAACGATCATCGTCCGGCTGCTCGAACGTCGCGACCCCGCGGCTGTTGAGGTGCGCCGCCAGGCAGTCGATTTGCCCTCAGTCGAGGAGTTCGCCGAAGCCATCGCAAATGAGGCTGTTCGATCAGACCTCAGCCCGCGCACCGTGTTCGTCGGCGGCAGCGACTATCTCGCGACTGTCTCAGCAGCGCGACCCTGACCAGCCCTCGCTTCGCCGTGGTGCGCGGCACGCCCCCGGTTCGCGACCACGATTCGGCTCGGCACTTTGTCGTACCCGCCTCGTATCGTCGAGACCACCTGCAAGCCCCAATGAAACGGCGACCAATGACAGTACCGACAGGGCTAAAGCCCACGAGCGAACCGCTCACGGGGACAACCACTCCGAGGGTCTCGTGGCGTGATCTTGACGGCCAATTTCGCTCCGAGATCGCCCTCACCTGGCCTGCTCCACAAACACCTCGAAACTGCGCGCGCTTTCCGATCCGGCGTCCAGTACCAGAATCGGCGCAACCGGCACTCGCGGCAATTCGTGATCCCGCAACGGTCGCACGTTTGGTGTGAATCTGCGCTGGAGGCAGACGCCCTTCTTGTCCTTGAGTTCGAAGGAGATACCCAACAGATTGCGTCCCAGCCGATGAAGCTTGTTTTCGCCGACGGAACGGACCACGTACCCGACTTCTTCGCGCTGCTCAGATCCGGCGATCAGCTTGTGTACGACGTCAAGCCGTCAGGACGAATGACCGCGAAAGCCACAGACCAGTTCCGCAAGACTGCTGAACTGTGTGCATCGATCGGCTGGAAGCCACCAGGTACTGAACGAACCCCATCCGACGACCCTCCAGAATCTTCATTTCATCCGGCCAGCTAGACACGATCACTATCACCCGTCACCCAAAGAGTTCAGGCGGATCCGCGAAGTCTTCGCGAGCGGCGTCCCGTTCGGCGACGGAACAATCATGGCCGACCGCCAACATCCCTACCGCGCAGCCGCTCACGTGCGCCACCTGCTCTGGCACAGGCATCTCGATGCCGACCTCACTGTGCCTGTCTCCCCCACATCGGTGCTTCACACGATTCGGAACGAGAAACCATGCAACTGCGGCGCGTGAACCTGGGAGATGTCATTTCGTGGGACGGACGCGACTGGATCATTGACGCTCACGGAAGCAACGGCTCCAGACTGAACCCGATCACGGATGGCACACCCAGATGGGTTGACCTGGCGACAATTTCCGACGACGAGTCGTTTGAGTACCACGGTGGCACCGACGGTCGGATCGACGCGGCAACAGACCGCATTCAGTTCGCCATGCTCGATCCACAGACTCGAGCTGACGCACTCTTCTGGCTACAACACCTGACCGAGGCCCGCTTCGGCGTGGTCGACCCGCATGATCCCGATGCTGTGCCACGCGATGGATACGGGCCAGAGACGACTATCGAAGGTCGGATGGAACACAAGGCGCAGGAACTCAGCGCAGCGGGGATCAAGACCTCGCGAACGAGCCTGTTCCGCAAGGACGCTCAGTACCGTGCTCACGCACCCTGCGGCGGTGGCTGACTCCCCTTCTCGACGCGGCCGGGCTTACGAAGTCAGCACAGCACAGAAGAAGCGAAGGCAACCGTCCTAAACGCGCATTTCAGCCGATACTCGCGACCTTTCCGGGACAGTTCGTCGAGATTGACTCGA
This sequence comes from Gordonia effusa NBRC 100432, assembly GCF_000241305.1. Lineage (GTDB taxonomy): Bacteria > Actinomycetota > Actinomycetes > Mycobacteriales > Mycobacteriaceae > Gordonia > Gordonia effusa. Next base: position 20,831 of record NZ_BAEH01000054.1, on the reverse strand, counting down.
ACACCCTTGACGTCGAGGCTGTCATGCCCGACGGCAAGGTCATCCGCCCGTACATGACAGCGGCGATCGACGTGTTTACCGACAGCGTCGTTGGATTCCACATCCATGGCGGCGCACCATCATCGACAGACCATGCAATCCTGTTCGCTCGCATGGTCAGCCCGCGTCGCGCGGTTGAACGGATCGACCACGAACTGTCGCTGAGCAAATCGAGGGCACTGCCTGGTTCCGCAATGATTGCCATGGGTCAGGCAACCCCAGAGGCTCCCGCGATGCCGTTCATTGCAGTCGAAACGCTGACGATGGACCGGGGAAAGGATTTCCTCGCCAGCCGAGCGGCAGCAGAAGCACTGGGGTGGAGCGTCATCGACGCCCCACCTCATTCCCCCACTGCAAAGCCCCACGTCGAGCGGTTCTTGAAGAGCGTCAACAGCCTCTTCCTATCCCGGATCGACAGCTACGTTGGCAACTCCCCCGAGCACCGCGGGCGCTCCGTACGGTCGCCAGATTCTCGATTTGGGCCTGCTCGACGATGACCGGCGAGTGAGTGGTAACGAGCACTTGCGAGTAGCCGTCGTCAGACAGCAAATAGTTCAGCAGGCGCACGGCACGATGCGGCTCCAGCCCGGACTCGAGCTCGTCGACCACCGCCAAGGAGCGATTCCCGGCCGCGAGTTGCTGGACTGCAAGGCTTGTCAGGCGACGGCTACCTAGCCCGAAGCTAGTGAGCGGGATGACGTCCTCGTAGAGGGCCAGCGCCGCGCCCATGGCTGAACGCGAGGTGTCGAGTCCCGGTCTGATGCCGGCGAAACTTCCGCCACCGATCTGATTGGCGCGATCTTGGACTCTAGCAGCGAGGTCGGCGAGCGACGAGTTTTCGTGATCGACCAGCGCCTCTCGCGCGGCGCGTGACGCCGCCGCAAGTGCATCTCGCTCGCCGCGATCTTCGGACGACATTCGGCCGAGCGGCGAGTTACGGCTCCAACGGAGCTGAGCGTCGGTCCTGTCGTCCACCTTGAACGTCGAGAAGGAACGTCGTTGGGACGAGGTGAGGAACTGCTCAGAGCTGTCTAAGCGGACGACTGACCAGCGTGGCTCCAGGCCGGCATCCACCGTGAGCTGGACGATCAACGCGGGCTCGAACTCGTCCTCGGGATCCTGTTGTGGCTCGCCCTCCGCGTCGACGCCGCTCAGCCAAAGGCCGAAGACGTTGTCTTTCCGCAACGACGCCGGAATGTTGATGAGCAGTGCCTTGATCACAATCGGATCGTCGACGTTCGCCCCGAAGAAGTCTGTGTCCGCGAACGGAATGCTCCAGCGGTCACCGAGCAGATAGTGGATGGCGTCGAGGATGGTCGACTTACCGCTGTCGCCAGGGCCGACAAGCGCAATGAGCCGCTGCTCAATTGGAATCACCCAGTCCAGCTGCCGTATCCCTCTGAAGTTCTCGATCCAAAGCCGACGAACCCTCATTGCCCGGTGACACCCTTCAGTTGGCTGGTGTATGGAACGGCGCCTGCTCCGCCAAGAGCGTGGCACCCGTATGGCGAGGCTTGGGTTCACCGTGCGCGTGAAAGGGAAGACCAACGAGCGTGCCGACGTGGCCCCTAGCCAGTACGCCTAGTTGAGTCGCATCTCGCCCTCGTGATCCACCACCGGCGTTACCGCGCCCGGCACCTCGCTTCGCCCAGCAAACCCTACCGAATCTCCAGAAGTCGGTCTCCGCAACTCGCTCAGAGCGGCCACCTCCGCACCGCTCGCTCGGGATCTCAAAGTGTCGAGACTCTCGACTACCCCAGGCAGGGAACCCGGATGCGCGAAACCCCGGACATCGATGATGCCCGGGGTTCGAATAGTGCCACTCAGGTCGCCGAAGCGAACACCGAGACAAACACACCCGTGGAGGCTAGGGGATTCGAAACCCTGACCCTCGCCTTGCAAAGGCGATGCTCTACCAACTGAGCTAAGCCCCCGTATTCGGTACAACAGTCCGAAATAAGACCTAACAGGCGTTGGCACGAAGCTCGACTGAGCAAGGTAGCCCGCTGTGAACTCAGCAATACGCACCAAAATGATACTCAGGGTATCCAGTACTCGCGAACCTGCTACCTACTCCGCCTCCGCGATCGATCAAAGCCATGTCGGATGACGACCAAAGCCATGTCAACCGAATTTCCAATCAAGGTCAGCCCGCGTGTAGTTCACCATTGCCCAGTCCGCTGTCGGGCAACCCCGACCGGTGCGTCGCGGCGTTTTGCCCTAACGTGGCGGTCATGACAATCCCACCTCGCGATGTTGCGGCAACCATGTCCATTGCCGTCACGGCCCCCACCGAGATCGAGATGCAGATCGCGGTGGCGCACATGCCCGGGTTATCCCTCGATGAGACGCTCGAGGTGACGCTCGACGGCAAGCCAGTCTCGGTGGATGAGATCGTGGACAACTACGGCGGCCGCATCCACCGGTTGTCAGTGGAGTCTGGTCAGCTCGACGTCGACTATCGGGCCGCGGTGACTACGCCGGCCGACCCGGCCCAGGTCGCCGCAACCGACCACTCGATCTACTTGCGCCCGAGCCGATATGCCGAGGCCGACAAGTTCTTCGGATTTGCCGCGGGCCAGTTCGACAATTCCTTGCCGAAGGGTGAACTCCTCGACCAGGTGACGGCGTTCGTGGCGGACCGGCTCGACTACATTCCCGGCGCGAGCGACTCGATCGACGGCGCCGCCGACACCCTGCTTGCCGCTGCAGGCGTCTGCCGCGACTACGCGCACCTGGTGGTGGCGTTGTTACGTGCGTTGAACATCCCGGCCCGGCTAGTCGCGGTATATGCCCCCGGCTGCGATCCGATGGACTTCCACGCGGTTGCCGAGGCGCTCATCGACGGCGTTTGGGTGGTAGTCGATGCCACACGCCTCGCTCCTCGTCAGGGGCTGGTCCGGATCTCGACCGGCCGCGATGCCGCCGACACCGCGTTTCTCGACAATCATGGCGGTTCGATCAACCTCGACTCGTGCCAGGTGACCGCGGTGGTGCGTGGAGACCTGCCCATCGACGACGGAACAGAGCGCATCAGCATAGGCTGACCGTCTGCGTAATAGGGCGAGTCTCTACCGCTCAGTCCCCCACTCCAATAACGGCCACTCCCCACCCCTCAAAAGCCCCGAAAAACACCATCAGCGTCAGCACCCTCCACGAACTCGACGAAGTCCATATTCGCGAGCGACAGATTGTTCTCAATAGACGACATCCTGCTGGCAATGACACGGACAGTCTGGCCGCGCCCAACCACACTTGTCTCGACTGCCAATATCGGATGGTCCGGGTGGGCAATCGATTCGGCGTCGGCCAAGAAGACGTAGGTTGTGCTCGAATTTCCGAGTTGATCGAGGAGCTCGTCGACCGAAATCGAATCCCAAGCCGGCCCCTCGACGAGGACGAGATTCGCGGTGAATTCATCCGGTTCACTAGGGGCTTGGGCAGCGGTGGCGAGTTCAGTCCACGCGACATCGTCGGTGTAATCGGTACGGATCAACACGGATGCGTCGGGCAATGCAGGTCGGGTCATGCGCTCATCGTCGCAGATGAACGGGAAATTGCCACCGCGCGGTAGGAACGGCGATCTAGATCGCGCATGTTTAGTCTCCGTCGTACCGTGGCACCCAAGAGTCCAGACATCGCGAACTTGGAGGAACAAGACGGACTCTCGGCGAATGCGGCCACTCACCGAACAAAGCGGTCAGAGGATTCGCCGGATCGCACTACTTCGATTCGCACCACTTACGTCTGAGTCCGAGTAACCGCTAGGAGCCGACATTGTCCGAATCTCGAACGTTCTCCCCCTATTCCGATGAAGACCTGGAGGCGGATCTGCGCTGGTGGTCGGCCGCCAATTACCTTACGGTGGCGCAGATCTACTTGCAGGACAACACATTACTGCGTGAACCACTGCGAGCTGAGCACATCAAGCCGAGGCTGCTCGGTCACTGGGGCACCAGCCCCGGACTCTCGGCGATCTACACCGTGCTCAATCGTGTTATCCGGCAAACAGATTCAGACTGGTTGTTTGTGACTGGGCCGGGCCACGGCGGGCCGGCACTCGTGGCCAATGTTTACCTGGAGGGCACCTACAGCGAGATCTATCCGGATGTCTCGACCGACGCACGCGGAATCCACCGTCTGTGCCGCCAATTCTCAACTCCCGGAGGCATTCCCAGCCACGTCAGTGTGCAGACTCCCGGAAGCATCCATGAAGGGGGTGAACTGGGCTACGCGCTGGCCCATGCCGCTGGAGCAGCCTTCGATCATCCCGAGCTGCTAGTAGCCTGCGTGATCGGTGACGGTGAAGCGGAGACTGGCCCCCTTGCCGCCTCGTGGAATGTGTCTTCGTTTCTCGATCCAACGCGCGACGGCGCGGTACTACCTATCTTGCATCTCAACGGAGCCAAGATATCCGGTCCAACAGTCATGGGCCGCCGCAGTGATGACCAAGTCGCGAATACCTTGCGGGGACAAGGGTGGGAGCCGATCTTCGTCGAAGGAGATGATCCCCGGATCGTCTTTCGTGCGTTGATTTCGGCAATCACACAGTCCTACAATGCCTTTCGCGCCGGGAATTCCAGTAACCGTCGGCCAGCCATCGTGCTGCGCACGCCGAAAGGCTGGACCGGTCCACACGAAGTCGACGGACGACTCGTCGAAGGGACACACCGGGCGCACCAAGTGCCGCTGTCCGGGGTCCGCGAGAATCCCGAACACCTACGCCTGCTGGAAAACTGGCTGCGCTCATATCGCCCAGAGGAGCTATTTGACGACGACGGGCGGATTGTTAGCGAGGTCGCGGCGCTCGCACCGATCGGCGACCGTCGGATGGGTGCGACGCCATACGCTAACGGCGGGCGCATACTGAAGCCTCTCCCCCTGCCTTCAACAGACCGGTACGCACTCGACATCACTCGTCCCGGTGCTACCAATCACCCGACCACGCGAGTACTCGGCGAATACCTGCGCGATATCTACTTCGCCGACCAAAGCGCTGATGGCGGTGGCACCTTCCGACTCTTCTGCCCGGACGAGACTGCGAGCAATCGCCTCGACGCCGTATTCGAAGCAACAGATCGGTGCTGGCAACTCCCCCTGGTCCCGGAGGACGACAACCTCGCACCCAAGGGACGTGTGATGGAGGTGCTCAGTGAACATCTGTGCCAAGGATGGCTCGAGGGCTATCTGCTGTCCGGACGGCACGGCCTGTTCGCGAGCTATGAAGCCTTCGCAATGATCAGTGCCTCCATGCTGGTTCAGCACACCAAATGGCTGCAACACGCGACTCGGCTCGACTGGCGAATTCCGGTCGCGTCGCTGAACATTCTGCTTACATCGACGTGCTGGCGAAACGACCACAATGGATTCAGTCACCAGGGTCCAGGCCTCATCGACGCCGTACTGTCGCTGTCTCCCGACGTCGTACGCGTTTGGCTGCCGCCTGACGCCAACACTCTCCTCTCGATCGCCGAACACTGTTTCCGCAGCCGGGATCACGTCAACGTCATCGTGGCCGACAAGCAGCCTCACCTGCAATACCTTTCGATCGACGACGCCGAACGTCAGTGTGCCGCAGGCGCATCGACGTGGGATTGGGCCGGCAACGAGAGTGACACAACGCAGCCCGACGTCGTTCTGGCCGCCGCTGGCGACGTACCGACACAAGAGATTCTGGCCGCGGCACAGTTATTGCGCGAATGGACTCCGGAGATATGTTTCCGAGTCGTCAACGTGATCGACTTGATGGCCCTCCTGCCGGAATCAGCCCATCCGCACGGTATGCCAGATAGCCACTTCATCGACCTATTCGCCGCTACTACCGATGTCGTGTTCGCTTTTCACGGCTACCCGCGCGCGGTTCATCAGTTGTTGCACGGCAGGCCGGCCGCCAACCGGTTCCATGTCCGCGGATTCTCCGAACAAGGCACCACCACAACGCCTTTCGACATGGTGGTGCTGAATCGAATGAGTCGATACCACCTGGTTTCCGAGGCATTGACATGGATCGGCCGAGACGACCCTGCTGCTCGTCGACTCGCTGATCATTGCCGTTCGCAACTCGAACGTCACTACCACTATGTCCGCGAGAATTTCGAGGATATGCCAGAGGTTCGCGACTGGACATGGTCCTAACGGCCACATATCGAGGAGGTATTCATGCTTTCGCTCGCTCCAGGAAATGAGCAACCCGCCACATTGGCCGCTGCCGATCTCGACCGCGCCTCAGAATTCTGGGCCGAAGCGCTCGCACTGTCCAGAACAACAGCGAAGGCGATGAGGACACTGCGGTGCTCGTCGACGACTCCGCGGCGGTGCGCGTGGTGGTGGTGAAACGTGTGGCCGCTCCGCAGCCTGGCGAGATTCGACTTCAGGCCTACGACAGCCAAGATCTCGTAGCCACGCACTGGACCTGCGACGACTTCAGTCGACGTAAGAACACAGCAGGGCAAGTGAGGTACGAATTGTGATCTGATTCACAGGCTATTCCAAGTAGGCGGTACTTTCAGTACTGCTAATTTCACTTCATGGCATCCCCAGAACCGGCTTTCGTACCTGAAGTCCCCGACGTTCCCGACGTGAACCCGACACCCGCAGGGGCGATTTCTCCGCCGCGTGGCGTGCACGGATGGGTGAGTCCCGACTTCACCTTGCCGGCCAGGGCGTTCGCCGTGCTGTTTAGTCGGCTGAAATTCGGCGGCGGCGCGCTGTGCGTTTATGCCGACGGTAAGCCCGTGATGGACATCTGGGCGGGCAAGGCAACCGCCGACGCCGACTGGACCCACGACACCGCTGGGCTGATCTTCTCCGCATCCAAGGGCATCTCCGCGGCGGTGCTGCACCGGCTCGCCGACCGCGGCTTGCTCGACTACGACGCGCCGATCTCCGAATACTGGCCGGAATTCTCGGCGAATGGCAAGGGACGCATCACCGTTCGCGATGCCCTGGCACATCGCGCTGGATTGTCACGGCTCGATGGAATCGTCGACGCTCTCGCTCATTTTGGTGACCTGGAAGAATTCGAACGACGTCTGGCAGCCGCGCCGATTGGGGAACATTTCGGCCGACAGGCCTATCACTCGCTAACCATCGGCGCAATCATGTCGGGGATCGCGCGCCGAATCACCGGAGAATCGATGGCGGCCCTGTATCAGTCGGAGATCGCGCAACCACTCGGCCTACAGAGTCTGTCGCTGGGTCGCCCAACTAACCCAGGCGCCCAACACGCCGCTTTCGTTCCGGCCCTCGCACCGATAATGCACCGCCCATCGCTGGAGACCCGACTGCCAGCAACGCTCGAGCGAGCCAAACGAATGCGCGGAATCGGGGGCACCCTACGCACCCTTCACGTGCCCGGTCTCGAATGGTGGCTTGCCGACGATGGCACTCCGATCAGCCCCATCTACGACGTCGAACTGCCTGCCGGCAATGCGATGGTCCCAGCGCATGAACTGGCGAAACTGTATGCCGCACTTGCCGGGAACGGCAGCGTCGACGGCCGACGGCTGCTTTCGTCGGCGACGGCCAGGCAGCTCGCGCCCATCCGCGGCACATACTTCGATCGCACCCTGGGCGTGCCGGTCAAGTTCCAACTGGGTTATCACAGCGGTCCGCCGCTGCGAAGCATGTCTGGCAGCTTCGGGCACGTCGGCCTTGGCGGCTCAACGGGCTGGGCCGATCCATCTCGCGGACTCGCTGCGGGATTCGTTCACAATCGTCTGCCTACGACGGGTTTCGCCGATCAGAGCGCATTCTTCGCCACACTGTGGCCGCTGATCGTGCGTGCGGCTCGTGGGCGCCGAATTCGTTGACCGATAGCGTCTGCGTCCGACGCTAGCCACCTTCTCGGTTCGCCGAGATCTTCGCAGCCGGGCCTCGGTCGATAGCTCAACTAGTCCGATCCACTCGCCACTTCCCTTGCAGCCCAATTGATTTGACGTCGGGATCCCGGCACGCCTCAAGCCGGAACCCGAAGGTTCGGCTAACGCATTGTTGGCCCGTCGCTGACCAGAACCGGCAACCTTGCGCACCCGGTCACACCCCCGATCAAACGAGACTGACATCACGGTCGCGGTTGCGCTACCTTCCACTAGTGTCATTAGCAATACAAAAGTTCTAAAGTCGGGTGTATTGCTAGTGATTAGACGTTCGATAGTTATCGCGGTGACAGTCGCAATCAGCGGTCTGCTAACGCCCTGCGCCGTGCACGCGGCTCCGTCCGCCACGCAAGGCCTCACTAAGTACCTCGATGTCGGCCTACCGAATCGAGATGCGTCACACGGTATTGGTGCACCAAACCCGGGCCTGCCATCAGACAGTGCCCAGACCGGTCGCCTGGTCAGGCAAGCACGGGCACAAGGACTTTCGCCCCGACGCTATGGCGCTCTGCTATACACCTACTGGTTACAGCGTTCGACCGAAGCCGCGCACATCGAACTGAGTCGGTGGAATCCTCGCGCTGGGGTAAATGCCAACCTGCAAAACCTGGTCCGTTCATACCGGTACTACGAGGACCTCCAAATTGGTCATCGGGAACTTCGCTGGGCTGGCATGGCTGGGCAGGTCGGCGCCGACTTCGGAGGCGGACTACTCGATCTAGAACTCGCCGGTCAGATCTATCAGCTAGCCAATCTGCAGCCGGCGGTGGCAGAGGTTGTGCGCCAAGCCAATTCGGCCGGCGGCCCGGCACTGGCCAACCGCCTGCCATCCGGCCTTCGGGCGCTGGCGACAGTTGGCAAGACTATCTCTGCCGCCGACATCTCGGCCGTCATCGGACAAATCCTAGTGATGCAGAAGAATATCTTCGGCGACCTGATGCCGGTCCACACCGCCTATGTCCAGGGCGGCCTTCCCGCGGTGCACGAGCTCGTCAACACCGGGCTCTACCCCACTGACATCGGGACCGCCTTCGACGACATCGCCTCTGGCGACTCGTCGCGTATCACTGCCGCGAACGGCCGTCTTCTTCGTCGGGAACAGAGCGAAGTGGTTGGACGACAGTGGGATTCGACGCGGCACTACAAGGCCCCCATCGGCGAAGCACTGACATACGCGTCCACCATCGTTGGGTCCCCCTCCGTGGCCGGAGTGTCGCCGATGCGGGCGTATCGTCCGCTCGACATCTCCACTGAAGTCAACGGTCGGACTGTTACCCTAACCGCGCCGCTACCCTCCTGGAACTGGTCAGTATTCCCCGCTCGGTGGGCCTACATCAACAGTGAGTTGTTGCCGAAGTACGCGTATCAGGCTCAGTACCGCTGGAAGCAACTGGTCAGCTATATGTCCACCCCGTATGAGCAGCAACTTCAGCAGCATCGAGTCCTGTTCAACCTTGCGCCACTGATCTCGAGTATGGCGAACGAAACGAAAGTGACTGTCAAATGAAAACTCAAGGCGCCAAACACTATTCGATAGCGGCGGCACTAGTTGCCATAGCTGCGGCGGTAACGACATCGGCAGGAATCACACCCGCGTCCGCGCGTCCAGCATTGCCCGATGGCCACTGTGTGATCGACGCTCATAGCCGTGATCGCACCGTGAATTCGTTGCGTTTCCATTGCACCAGTAGGCAAATCGTCGAACTCTACAAGAATGCCCCACTCGGCACGCCACCGACGGCCGGTAAGCACCGGCTCTACTTGCTGCCGGTCTCCGAGCGTAACGGTCGCTTGGGCGACTACCGCGACGCTAAGCAATTCGGCGATCTACAAAGCAATCTTGGCGATGCGCTCACCTTCGGCGTTGGCCCACAAGGGCAGCCCTGGGTATATAAGAATTACATCACCGGACTCGACGCGGGCGGTCCGCTGGTCTACGCACCTCAATCGTTTGTCGACCACAAGCCGGCCTGGTCTGCCGACTTCGTCCGTGATTTCGCCGGTCTGCCCGTGAGCACCCATGAGTACCGCCAACTGACACCGACCGTATGGATCGGTCGAGACTTCTTAGGTCCCGGAACAGTTTCGCGGCCCCCGCGCCAAGCAAGCGCAATCGCTATCGCATAGAGCTGACCGAATAGGCGTACTGATGCGTTCCTTCGATCAGTTCGCTTGATACCACAGGCAATCTGATCGAGCGCGGACGTGTTCAGGCACCCGCGTCCGGTCAGTAGCGGGTCAAGATGAGGTTTGTCTTGAGAACGTCGCTGCCAAGGAGCCAGCCATTGGCCTGGGCGATCGCGATGGCGTGGTCGCGCAACAGCTTGGCGGTCGCGAAATCGGCTGCCTTAAAAGACAACTCGACGACGGTTTCGGCCGGTTGGCCACCCGAAGCGTGGATCGGGAGTATCTCCAGCGCGGACTTGGCGCCCTCAAAAGTTCCACTCCATTCGGTGGAGGTAACCGGGCCATGAACCCGGCTAGCCTGCAGGGTTGTTTTACCCCAGTTGGATGAGCGCCAGTCTTTCAGTTTCCCGGGGATCTTGTTCACCGCAGCTGCGATAGCGTTTTGGCTCGACGGCATTCCGATGCCGTCGACATTGATTCCGGGATCTTTGTCGTTACTAAAGCTGAGGGTCATGCGGGTCAGCCCCCAGTCGACCTCGGCGTCGTAGCTCGTTTCGTTAGCGTCGAACCCTGCCTGGTTCGCCGTCGTCAGACTGCCGTTGAGATCAGTTCCCGACACGGCAAAACGCTTCTTGTAGTTCAACTCAAGTGGGTCGCCGTCTTTGTTGCGCAGTCGCACACTCCAGCCCTCACCGTTGAGGTCGAGAGCGTCGGTGTCTAGATACTCGTAGGCGCGTGCCGAGCCGTTGGCACCCAGCCCGAACTTCGACCGCACGGCGGATGACGGCGCATTCGACGACAACGCAGTGGCATTGAGGTTCAGTTTGACCTCGAAACTCGGCGTTGCATTTGCTGCGGCTTCGGCAGTACCGGCGGTAAGCGGGGCGACGGTAATCGCGAAGCTGGCCGCAGCGGCCACCGCAACCGAGCGGAACCAGGACTGGCGCGAGCGTGCGGGCCGGGAAGGTGCAGAGGTTAGGGTTGCGAACATTCACCGATGTGAACATGCGCATGTCACGGATAACCAAAGTGAAAGTTACAGCCGGCCGAATGATCGCTTAACTGACCGAATGTAGATCACAAGGAAAGAACGCCATTGACCGAAAGCGATTGTGCGCCAAACCAAGTTCGGAGTTGCTCTAAAGGCGAGGCCACCGAAGCAGTCGCTGAACCGAGGGAATCTTGCAGAGCCCAGTCCTCTCGTTCAGCCCCTAGGCGGTTCCGAAACTTCAGCATCAATCTGCTCCCGCAAAATATCGGCGTGCCCCGCATGCCTGGCGAACTCCTGAATCATTGCCAGCAGCGTCCACCTCATGCTGACGGTCCCCTCCCGAGGATTGAGCTTCGTGTCGTCCAGCGCGAAGCGCGACGCGATGTCGCGTGATCGCACACTCGCACGCTCGAACTCGGCAATAACGTCCTCAAGCGTTTCGTCGTCGCTAACGAAGAACGTCCCCTCGTCCCGTCGCGAGTAGCCGTCACACTCGGACTCATCGAGTCCCGCCCAGAAGCGCTGGAACCAGATCCGCTCCGCTGCCGCAGCGTGTTTGATCAACGAGATCGGCGTGCTCAGCGATATGACGAGCCGCCTACGTGCGTTCTCGTCGGAAAGGCCACGCACGCACTCAATGAGCGCTCGACGATTGGCGTCGAGGACGCTTTCGACCACAGCGCGCTCAGTTCCGTTGGTGTTCATAGTCTTTCACTCCTTTAGGTTGGTGTTGAACAGAGCCGGAGTCGCCGGAAACCGCACGAGAAGACCGGCCCGAGGGCAGGTTGCCCTCGGGCACGCGATTAGGTGCGGTTTTCGGAGGCGAAGCGATCAGCTACCGGAAATCAATCGACATAAGGCGTCCCAGCGCCCCCGCGACTGTCTCCATATCGGGGCCAAGTGCCTCTCGAATCTGATTGTTAAACGCTTTGAGTTCATCGCCCGCGACACGTAGCGCGGTACGGCCTGCGTCGGTGACGGTCAAGCTTGCGGCCCGATGTTCGGTCGGGTGCGGCTCCTTATTGACCAGCCCCGACGTCTGGAGGCGGGTGACCATCGCGGCGACGGTCGGCTCCCCCTGCTCGAGTATTGACGCTACATGACGCTGGGTACACCCAGGAGCCTGATCAATGACCATGAGTACCGCGAACTGCGCGGTGGTCACGTCGGCGGCGGCGATACTCACCCGGTCTGCCGCCAACTTTAGTCGGTGGGCACTGCGCTGGAGCAGAAAGTACACCCTGGGATCGCCGGTAGTCATCCCTAGATCTTGACAACACTGGGCCGCCACGACATGCTCACTTCGTACACGAAGTGAGGAATTGTCATGGAAATCATCGATGTTTGGGCCCAACACCCAACACGCCGACTCATCGAGCAGCCCTTCCTTTCGACGTTGGCCCGCTGGACTCGACAAGATGTCACGACCGCCGAGTTCCCTATTGAGCTGACCGAAAGTGTCATGGCCGCCGGTGGTGTCAACAGAGCGTTGTTGTCCGCATGGGAGGGCCCGCGAGGGTCGCTGATCTCGAACGATGAAGTCGCCAGTTACCTCGCGGCATTGCCCGACGGTTACCGTGGCCTTGCCGCGGTCGACATCACGAATCCTGTTGCGGCCGTACGTGAAATACGGCGTTGCGTAACTGAATTGGGCTTCATCGGAGTTCGTATTGTCCCCTGGTTGTGGAATTTGCCCCCTAACGACCGCCGCTTCTATCCGATTTACGTCGCCTGCGTTGAGCTCGGAGTGCCGCTGTGCACACAGGTCGGCCACACCGGCCCTCTCTGTCCCTCTGAACCGGGACGCCCAATCCCCTACCTCGACGAGGTTCTGCTGGACTTCCCCGACCTCGTCGTCATCGGCGGACACGTCGGCTACCCGTGGATCAACGAAGTCCTGTCGTTGGCGCACAAATATCCCAACTTCTATCTCGATACTTCCGCCTATGCGGTGCACCGACTCCCCACCGACTTTGTCGAGTACTTACGTGGCAAAGGCCGGACCCGCGTGATGTTCGGAACCAACTGGCCGATGATGACTCCGCAACAGAGTCTGGCTAGGCTCGACGAGCTCGATCTCGATGAGGAAGCAACTGAATTGTTCTTGGGCGGCAACGCGATTCGCGTGTTTGATCTTTGACACAACAAACGTGAGAGAATCACGCGATGGGCAATCTTCGACTTCCACCACACCTGCGCGCGCTCGTGTTCGACGTCGGTGAGACTCTGGTCGACGAATCCCGCCTCTGGTCGGTGCAGGCCGACCGCGCTGGCGTGACCCCGTTCGCGTTGATGGGGCTCATCGGCGCAATGATCGAACGGGGTGAAGACCATCGAGTGGCGTGGGATCTCCTCGGATGTCCTCGACCCAGCACTTCGGAGACAATCACTACGGCGGATCTCTATCCCGACGCGCTCGAATGTCTGCGGGCGGCGAAGAAGGCCGGCTTCGCCGTCGGGATAGCCGGGAATCAACCGGCGGCGGCGGTAACCCAACTCAGTGCTCTCGGCTTTGACGCGGATTACGTTGCCTCTTCGGCAGAGTGGGGTATCGCGAAGCCCGCACCGGAGTTTTTCGCCAAACTCATTGCCGTTTCTGGTTTTCAGCCCCGTCAGATCATGTACATCGGTGATCGACTCGACAATGACATCCTCCCCGCCAATGCCGCGGGGTTGCGTACCGCTTTCATCAAACGCGGACCGTGGGGTCACCTACACGCTAGCGACCAAAGTGTGAAAACCGCTGACCTGCAACTAGATTCGCTCACCGACCTTGTTTCCGCGCTAGCCCGCGGGTGAATTGCACGCTCGGCTCAGGCCACACAAATCCACCTCGTCTACCGGGATCTACCTTGGGAATACGACAAGGTGGATCCGGGTAGACGAGGTGGATTTCGCTGGCGCCGTTAAACCTAGACCGTCACGATCCCGCTGCACGTCGGGCCAGTCAGCGTTTGGAATAGTCCGCGATTGACTGAGCTCACCGTCACTTTGACTCGTCCACTCGCACGTATACCGTCGATTCGGTATCCACCGATATCGCCCATGCTGTGCTGCCAGGTGCGGCGGAACGTCTGCGTCTTGTTTGTTCGCAGGCTGGTCACACGCACGGTCGAGTAGGTTGTGTACGGCAGCACATCCTTGCTGTCGCTGTTGATGGAAATCTGCCCACGCACCGGGGAATTCGTGGTCACGTTTGCTCCGCCGAAGAATGGAAAACCGACGATATTCGGATTGGCGCCGAAGCAGTGCAATCCGATGGTCTGTATTCGCGGATACGCCTGTGCGGTCGTGCCACTGAGCAGTGTCGCCGCTATCGCGCCGGTTGCAACGCCCGCCGCCAGTACCGCAGTTTTCGTACGCATACATACTCCCCTGATCGCAAAATTTGAAGGTCAAACTCTCTGCTATATCGAGAACCATAACCGAATCGTTAGCCTTGGTTAGCAAATTACTGGCCTGGCAGCTCGCTACCGCGCCGATCGCAGACTGGCCTAGGCTGTCCTCTGACATCGCAACCTAGCCAAGCGGAGACAATGGCGACCCTCGCTGCACATCTGGAACGTCGTCAGATACCGCTCTACCTTGGTGCGATCACCGTCGGCTGCGGCCTCGGACTCAGCACGTCGGGAACTGGGTCCACACTGGAACACCTCATCAACCCTGCCCTTGGCCTGCTCCTTTATGTGACCTTTCTACAGGTTCCGGCTGCCTCGCTAGTCGAGGCGCTGCGCGATGGACGATTCCTGGCCGCGATCCTCGTCGTGAATTTTGTTGTGGTGCCAATTGCGGTGGCGGCGATGTTTACCTTCTTGCCCGACGACCAGGCGCTGCGAGTCGGAGTCCTATTGGTCTTGCTGTGTCCATGCGTCGACTACGTGATCGTGTTCAGTGGGCTAGCAGGTGGCGACGCGAGACGACTCCTGGCAGCCACTCCGATACTCCTACTTCTGCAGATGATCGCCTTGCCGCCGCTGTTATGGGCCTTTATGGATCCGGACTTGGCCACCGTTGTCGACGTACGTCCATTCGTCAACGCATTCATCGTCTTGATCGTCATACCCCTCACGTGCGCGTGGGCAACCCAGTGGTTGGCCGCCAAATACACTTCAGCACAACGCTTTTCCGCTGAGATATCCACTTCGATGGTGCCACTGATGATGCTCGTCCTCGCCTTGGTTACGGCAACACAGGTACCTAAGATCGAATCGAGCTGGACTTCGATAGTCGCCCTGGTGCCGACATATGTCATCTTCCTCGTTGTAATGGCCATCGCGGGAGCGTGGGTTGGCCGCCTCCTGCGACTAGATACGCCGGCACGACGAGCGGTGATCTTCTCCTGCGCGACACGAAACTCATTGGTAGTTCTCCCACTCGCGTTAGCGTTGCCTGTCGGTTTCGAATTGGCTGCTGCGGCAGTAGTCACTCAAACTCTTGTCGAAGTGATCGGCATGGTGGTCTACGTACGGGTTATCCCGCGGCTGGTGCCTTCGTCCGCGGACGATCGCCGCTAGAACCACATACGACGAACGGAGAGTTTGATGCGATTTGGGCTAGACGACCTGATCGGCGACACACTCACTCCCCTCGTCGAGGAGAGTCGAATCTACTACGCCGCAAGGCCTTCCGGGCGCGGACCGGCCTCGCACGCGGAGTTGAAACAAGTTCGAGCCCAACGCGAAGCTCAGTCGCCACCGCTCGACGCCGACGCCATAACGCTGGAAGCCAAGGCCGACGGCCGTGCAGTTCGGGTCCGCATTATCGAACCCGCGGACGGCACGGCGAGTGGCGTATACCTCCATATCCACGGAGGTGGCTTCTACCTGGATTCGGCGGGGCGAGACGATCCCCGCAACCGGGAACTCGCCGAGACTCTCGACATGGTCGTGGCAAGTGTTGACTACCGCCTCGCTCCCGAATGCCCCTGGCCCGCAGCTCACAACGATTGCGAGACCGCGGCGCTCTGGCTCATCGAGTACGCCCAGAAGCATTACGGCACAAGCAACTTGGTCATTGGCGGGTTCTCCGCGGGAGCCAACCTCGCGATGGTCACATTGCTTCGTCTGCGCGCGCGTGGTCTCGGCGAAGCATTCGCAAGTGCCGCACTACAATTCGGCACCTATGACCTCAGCGCGACGACACCGGCGGGACGACTCATCGCCGACGAATACTTCCTCGACGCCTACGTTGGACACGTTGACGACCGGACCGACCCCGACGTCTCGCCCGTATTCGCCGACCTTGGCCGTCTGCCTCCGACGCTGATCGTCGTCGGCGAGAACGACGTTCTTCTCGAGGACAATCTCGCACTCGCCGCGCGGCTTTCCGCCGCCGGAAATGATGTCGACCTGCGTATCTATCCGCAAGCGCCGCATGGCTTTACCGCGCATCGAACAGCGGTGGCGACCGCCGCTCGCACAGATATCGCCGACTGGATCGGCCGACGCCGCTCTAGGCCCGACGCAAGGCAAGCACCGGAATAACCCGCGTGGTCTTCTTCTCATAATCCGCGAACCCGGGATACCGGCGAGCCTGCTCGGCGTAGATACGGTCACGGTCGGCGCCGGTCACCTCGGTGACTGCGACGTCAAATGTTTCAGTTCCCACTTCGATTCGTGCCGTACCCGCTGTAGTCAGGTTGTAGTACCAGGCTGGATTCGACGGAGCGCCAGCCTTGGAGGCAAAGACATATATCGTCGACGGGTCCGAATTATCGGCAAGGTACATCATCGGCGTCACGCTTTGCTTGCCGGTTTTGCGGCCGACGTGGTGCACCAACACCATAGGCGCACCCTCGAAGTTGCCTCCGACCTTGCCGTCGTTGGCCCGAAACTCGTTGATTATCTGCGTATTCCAGTCGTTCGGTGCGCTCATGTGCTCTCCTTACGCGTCGATGCCGGTGCTCGTTAATGATGCGGCTCCCACGCTACCGTCGGCGGTTCTCTACATGAACCTGGAATGGAGGAATCTCGGCGAGGACCTCACTCGGGGAAGGCATCGTAAATAGCGTAGTGGGTGACCCTATCGAGAACGTCCTGATCGATGGCGTCGTAGCCATCAAGGAGTTCCTTTACAATTGCCAGTTCCAGATAGTAGGTCCACTCCCCTAACCGCGTGACGGTGGAGTCGGACACGCACGCCGGAGAGTCAAGTCGAATATCGCGCGATTTGTACGCGGCATCGCCTACGAAGATACTTTGGTCGGGAATTTCGTCGTATTCGGAACTAGATACTCGATCGAGGATTGTACGAATGGAAACAGTGGAATCAGGACCATACGGCCACGCCATTTGACCCTCTCAATCTCTGTCTACGCCACCGTGCGGCGCCGGATCTGATTCCGATAAATTACCCCACCGAAGAGCATCGTTTGGATCACTTCGTCGGCGATGTAGCTATCGAGATCGAGCGGTTCGACCTCGGTGTGCGCGGCGAAGTAGGCGCCCAGCGCTAAGGCAACCCGGTTGGCATCGAGACTGAACTCTTCGCCGCCGACGTCGACGATCGTCGCCCGCTCTATCCCGTCCCAGTTTTCGACGCCACACCAATGGGTGATGCCGCATCCTTCAACGGCTTCGATCAGCAGCCGCGTCGCATGATCGCGATATCGGCGCGTGTCAGTCCGGATAATCCCCAGTGCCTCGCGATACGACACGCCGTACTCACGTGCGTACCTGCGTGCGGCACGCTTCTCGGCGAAGTTCTCGGTCATCGTTAAGAACCCAATCACTATGCGGTGCAACACATCCCGCGTCCTGCGCTGCTCGGCCGAAGTGACAGGTCAATCAACTGTTTCGCAGATCCGGTGGACCTTGCCCTCAAATGTCGCTGTCGGCAACGCGGGTGCCGGATACGACTCGGGTGTGGCTATGCGAGTAGCACTGCGCGCCAGTTTAGCTCACTGGCGCGCATGAATTCCTACGAGCGCGATACATGCCGTCGTGGCAGGCTCTTCGATTGTGCGCAGCGGAATTCCCTGTTCGAGGGTCGACGCGGCGAGTTCACGAATTCCACCCCAGATGACAAGTGCGTTCTCGCGCGACATCGGTTCAATACCGGCCGATCGCATCTGCTCGGTATCGGTCAACGAGTCCATCAGCGCTATGAACGATTCGATGGATGCGCGTTGAACCAGACGCGCCGACTTACCCAGCGCGGGCAGTTCGCGTATCCAGCTCCACGTGGTCTCCGGGTGCTCCTCGCACGCCGCGACATAAGCGCTAACAGCCTGGCGTACCTGGGTACGCCACTCTGCGTTCCGGTCCACGCCGGTGGCGATAGAGGCGATCATTCTGGTGTTCGCATTGTTGAGTAATTCGACAAAGCATTCTTGTTTGTCGTCAAACTCCTGATAGAACGATCGCCTCGATGTACGGGCGGTTCGTACGACATCGGCGACCGTCGTATCGCGGTACCCCCGCTCCATCAGGCATCTACCCATCGCATCGAGAAGACGCTCACGCACGTCGCCGGCATCGGGCGGCGACGTGGTCATCGAAACCTGGGCGGATGTATCGGTCACGCGGTCAACTTTACGACCACCCCTTGGCATCTGTGGTACATCGACGTACCGTGAAGTGGTACGCAAACGTACCAACAGTCGAAGGTGGTCCACATGAGCGTGTCCAGTGTTGATGTCCCGGTGCCGGTGAACGGCGAACCGTCCGGGGCCATCCTACCTTCTGGCCCGCGGATTCCGACCTACGTGCAGGGACTTGCCTTCCTGGCCAGTCGCCGCCGAATGATTCAGTGGTTGACCCGTAGGTACGGCGATGCGGCCGTTCTGCGACTACCCATTTTCGGAAATGTTGTGCTCGTCAGCGATGCCGCTCTCGCGAAACAGTTGTGTTCGACCAAAACTGACGTCGCATCGAATATCCAGCCCAATCTCGGACGCACACTGGGTGCCGGGTCGATGTTCGCGCTCGAAGGACAAGATCATCGGCGTAGACGCAAACTCCTCACGCCCCCACTGCACGGTAAGCGCATCAAGGGATATGAGGCGATTGTCGCCGAGGAATTCGCAACCGAATCAGCCTCGTGGCCGATCGGTGAATCTTTTGCCACCCTCGAACCGATGATGCGAATCACTCTCAATGTCATCCTGCGGGCAGTCTTCGGAGCCGATGGCACGCAACTCGACTCTTTGCGCCGGATCATGCCAGCGATGGTTGAGACTGGTTCACGACGATCGACGCTCCCCGATCTTCCCAAGTTCGCGCAACGGCTGAACCTTCAACACCGGCTCACCGAACAGCGCGCCGAATACGACGCCCTGATCACCGCACTGATCTCGCAGGCCCGAATCGACCCGGATCTCGAAGCGCGAGACGATATTTTGGCGCTGATGCTGCAGAGCCGCTACGACGACGGGTCAGCGATGACTGACCGCGACATGGCCGATGAATTGCTCACCCTTCTCGCCGCCGGTCACGAGACCACTGCGACCAGTCTGGCCTGGGCCGTCGAACGTCTTAGCCGACATCCCAAAGTCCTCGCCGAACTCGCACTCGAGGCTGACACTGATGAGAACACCCTGCGGATGGCCACAATCCACGAGGTCCAGCGCAGCCGACCGGTTATTGATCTATTCGGCCGGCACGTCGTTGCCGACCACCTGGACTTGGGCACTTACCGAATCCCCAAGGGCTACAACGTAATTGTGGCAATCTCGACACTCCACGACGACAGTCGCCAATTCTCTGATCCAGAACGGTTCGATCCGCACCGGTTCGTGGGGACAAAGCCAGGCCAGGCGTGGCTACCTTTTGGCGGCGGCACTCGCCGTTGTATCGGCGCGGCGTTCGCGCATATGGAAATGGATATCGTCCTGCGGGAACTCCTGCGCCACTACACAATTCAGACCACTACCGCTTCGGCGGAACGGTGGCACTCACGCGGGGTTGCGTACGCACCGCGCAATGGCGGGCAAGTCGTCGTGACCAGGAAGTAGCCAGGACCCCCTAGCCGCGGAGCCGCTGCCCGTAGACCCGGTCGACGGAAAGTTTCAACAGGACTCGACGGTCGGCAACCATGACGGTCCGGTATTCCTCCCAATCCGGATGCTCACCGGCCGCCTGGCGGTAGTAGTCGACCAGCGCGTCGACCTCCGGCCCATTCGGGTCGGTCCCCGGCCCGACGAGGGTCACGGTTCCCTCGGCGGTTGCCCAGTTATAGCCAGAGGCATCGGTCACCTCCAGCGCGGCGCGCGGGTCGCGGCGTAGATTCGACGTTTTCGCTCGGCCCTCGGCGATCGATACCAAGATCACGTCGGCGTCGCGGTCGTAAAACGGTGTGACCGGCGAAAGTTGAGGCACGCCAGAGGACTTGATTGTGGCCAGGACCCCCAACCGCGCCTCGGCGAGCAGGTCACGTGGATCAAAATTCGCTGAAGTCATAATCAGGACAACTCGACGCTCGCATCTTCCTATTCCCGCGCAACACGCGGGATGGTGGCCGACTTCTACCCACGGTGAGTCAAACTCGCTTTGCCGGTAGCCGCACCGCGAAATCGCAAGTCAGAGACGCACAATCGAGTCTGCTCTCTTCCGCTCCTTACAACCACGGAATGAGCATTCACCCAAAAACTTCACAACTGTCCAACTAGACTCATCCCAGTCCGGCAGCTGTTCACTACGCGAATTTCGATGGCCGATAGTCGCGGGCCGGCGAGAGAAAGGGGCATCGTGCAACTGTGGACCTATGTCCGGGAGCATGCCGCCAACCTGACATTCCTGACTTATCAACATGCCTCGCTGGCATTTCAGACGGTGTTGGTGGGCACGCTCGTGGCAGTG
>NZ_BAEH01000055.1 GCF_000241305.1 Gordonia effusa NBRC 100432 | reverse complement strand
ATAGCGACGGCGCCAAGCTATACGACGGTTCAGTGGTGAGTTCGCAGGATGTGCCGGTTGAGATTTCGACGATGCTCGACCAGGCGACCAAGCTGCTGAATCAGGTGGGCGACACCAAGTTGCGCGATTTGATGGACGAGGCGTTCACCGCGTTCAACGGGAGCGGGGAACAACTACAGCGCCTTCTCGACTCGATGGTGCTGCTTGTCGACGACGCCAACAAGAACTCTGATGCGACAATCGATTTGGTTCGTCAGGCCGGCGATATCCTGGCAACGCAAACCGCGACATCGGATGAGATCAGGTCGTGGACGGCGAGTGTCACCAAGGTGACCGATCAGCTGCGGGCCAACAAACCGGAGATCACCGACATCCTTGTCAAGGGACCCGGGGTGGCGAGCCAGACTCAGCAGTTATTCGATTCGATGAATCAGTCGGTGCCGCTGTTGGTCAACAACCTGTCGACCGCCGCCCGCACACTGGCGATCTACCATCCGAACCTGCAACAGATCGTGGTGATCTACCCGCGACTCATCAACGCGCTGACCACTGTGGTCAATACCGGCGATAGCGACCGGTATGGAGCCAATGTCGACTTCGCGCTTGGCTTCCAAGATCCGGGCACATGTACCGTCGGCTTTCTGCCGTTCACCCAATGGCGTGGTGGCGGCGCTCAGACGCCGCGCGACCTGCCTGCCGGTATGCTGTGCCGCGTGCCGCAAGACTCCCAACTCGCGGTGCGCGGGGCGCGCAATTTTCCGTGTATGGAATACCCCGGACGACGGGCGCCGTCGCCAGCGGAATGCCGCACCGGCTATAAGTCCAAGGGCGAGAACGTCGCCCTGCCGAATGGATTGCCGTTCGGTTTGAGGTTGCCCGGTAATGTGCAGCCGCAGACCACCACGCCGAGCCCGGCTAACCGGCCGAGTTCGGCGAAGAAGCCAACGATAGTGCCGCAGGGCGCGATCGTGCCGGCCAACCCATCGAGCTATGACTCAGCTCCGGCGGTATACGGCACATCGTACGATCCGAAGACGGGCGACTACATCGGCCCTGACGGCAAGAAATACAACGCGGGTCTGGGTAGTGACTCGCAAAGAAAAGATACGACATGGCAGAGCCTAGTAACAGCGACACCGTAGCCAACCAGGACGACGGAGCAGCGCAGAGCACCGACACCCCTGGCGAAACCGACACGGCCACACCGAAGAAGAGTGCCACGCCGGCGAAAAGCGCTGTGCCGGTGAAGGCCTCGCCGTTGCAGAAGTCCTTCCTGGAGCGGCGCAAGACCCGCACGCGGGCGGCCGAGGGCGAGAGTAGAACTTCGGCTCCCCAAGCCGGCACTCGCGCCAGATCGTCAAAGACGGCAAGCCGCTCGGGCGAGGTGCGACGCGCGGCTGCCAACCGGGACAAGATAATTCGGATCGGTTCGCGTGTTCTCGCGGGTGTCGTGCTGGTCGCGGTACTCGTACTCGGTACGTTGTTCGGCATCGGCAAATACCGCGCCGATCAGCGTGACGAATTGCGTGCGGAGTACTCGGCGTTCGCAGAGCAGGTGACCGTGAATCTGACGACCCTGACACCGTCGAATGCCGGACGGTTGCAGAAGACCTTGCTCGAGCAGACCAGCGGCTATGCCAAACAGCAGATGGAACAGGCAGCCAACCAGACGGTCGAACTCGTCAAGCAGGGCAAACTAAACACTAAGACAACGGTTTTGAGTACCGCGGTGACACGTGCCGAGCCGGATCGAGGCTCAGCGATTATGGTGTTCGGTTGGACCTCTAAGCCGGATAATCCCAATGACGAATTGGTGGTCGAGACGTACCGGTGGCGGGTCGACATGACGCGGATCAACGGTCAGCTCAAGATGACGAATTTCGAGTGGGTGACGTAGTGGCGAATCGAAAAGCGTTGAGCCGCAGGAATATAGCGTGGACGGTCTACGGTGTGGCACTGGTGGCGGCGATCGCTGTGACAGTGGTCCTCGGTGTCGCGTACTTCTCGGCGCGCAGCACCGAGAAGGCACGTGAGTCGGCGGTATCGTCGGCAAAGGATTATGCGACAACGATGTTCGGCTATACCCCGAAGAATATCGATGATCACATCACGCGGTCGCAGACATTCGTAACCGGGGAAGCAGCCAAGCAGTACAAGCAATGGACGGTGGAGCCCAAATACGGTGACACGGTTCGCAAGGACAACATCGTCTCATCCGCGGTGGTGCAGGATGCCGGCGTCGTCGAGAACACGCGTGATACGGCCAAGGTGCTGATCTTCGTCAATCAGTCTGTGTCGCGGGGCAATAAGGAAGATGTGCGGGTAGATCCGAGTCGCGTCACCTTCGACATGATCCGTACCGGTGGTATCTGGAAGATTCAAAATATCGACGTGTTGACGGATACCACTCTGCGCCAATTGATTTCGAAGGAAACGACTCCGCCTCCGGGTGCCAAGCCGTTGCCGCCGGCGTCGAGTTCGGTCCCCGCGCCGTCGGTGCCGGTGCCGACAGGGTAGTTGGAACTCTCGCACAGAATCCCCCCCGGAACTTGGAGAATCCCCTGTCGCAACGGGGGATACTCCAAGTTTCGGGGGATTTTTGAGTTGGCCTCGTTCGGGTGATCAGTCGAGCAGGCGCTCTATTCCGTTCCGGAATGTCTCGCACACGGGAGCCGGGTCGGTTAGGCAGCCGGCGGCCATCGCTCCATCGCGCAGCATGACGAAATGTTGGGCGGCGGATTCGGGGCTGCTCTGTCCGGTTGCGGTGAACAGCTCGATGACGGTCGTCAGAAACCACTGGCGATGGGTGAGCACAGCCTGGTGGGCTGGATGGTCTGGGTCGGGATACTCGGCGGCGGCGTTGAGGAACGCGCATCCGCGAAATCCGGGAGATTCGATGCCGTCCGCGATTGAGCGCCCAACCGCCCGAATGGTGTCGGCCGGCGATAATCCCTGATCGCGGACCTGCTGTAGCTGCGCTCGAATGGCCTCGTCCGCTGCCGTGAGGTAGCCGACGATGAGGTCGTCTTTGCTAGGGAAGTGGCGATACATCGTCGCGCGGGTGACTTTCGCGTCGGCCACGATGCGGTCCACTCCCACTGAGTGGAGTCCCTGCGTGTAGAACAGCTCGCTGGCCGTGTTCACCAGGCGTGTTCGAGCTTCGGACATGTCACCTCGCTTGTTGTTCAGTACCGGCGAGGCTATCAGATAGAACGTTCGTTCTTGACATTTGTTGAGCTGATGAGAGACAGTCACATAGAACGAACGTTCTGTCTATGAGTTTCAGCCTCGCTCGGAAAGAAGGATTCAATGTCCACCACGATCAGCGCTACACCCGACGACGTAGCAACCTCATCTACTTACTCGCTGCGAAACCTGTATTACGCCCGGTTCGTCTTCGCCATCGTCTGGGCTGGACTACTGGTAGCGACTGCTTCAACGCTCAGTTCGGTGAGCATTGCCCTGCTCGTGATCTACCCCCTATTCGACGTCGGAGCCGCGGTGTTCGACTTGCGATCGTCGAGGGAAGCGCGGGCAACCTGGCCGCTCTACGTCAACATGGGATTGAGTCTGCTGACCGCAGTCGGATTGGTCGTCGCCGTCAGCATCGACATCCCCGCTGTGCTGAGGGTCTGGGGCGCGTGGGCGATTACGGCCGGCATCGTCCAGGTGGTAGTCGCCGTCCTGCGTCGGCGTCTTGGCGGCCAGTGGGCAATGATCCTCAGTGGTGCGATCTCAGTTCTCGCCGGCGGTAGCTTCATCGCGCAGGCCGGTGGAACAGAACCGTCGCTTGCCATTTTGGCTGGATACGCGACCCTGGGCGGCATCTTCTTCTTGGTGTCGGCGATCAACCTGCATCGGCGGGTTGCGCGGCGGTGACTCGTTTCGCAGTTGCTCCGGGCGTTAGATATCGTCAACGATGGCAGTGAGTTCGCCGCCAGCTTGACCAGTATTCACGACGCCCGCAGGTTCGAGGAGCAATGCGGTGACCTCACTGTCCGAACGGGGACAGTGTTCGACCCCTCGTGGCACCACGCATAGTTGGCCCGGGGTGAGTATGACGTCGTGGTCGCGGAACTGGATGGTGAGCCGTCCGGAAATGACGAGAAATAATTCGTCGGTGTCGTCGTGCGAGTGCCACACAAAGTCACCGAGAATCTTTACGACCTTGATGTCATAGTCGTTGAGCTGTGCAATCCTCTTGGGCGACCAATGCTCGTCGAACAGGCCGAGCTTTTGCGCTAGATCGATAGATTCGGGCACGGGTGGCCTTTCAGGCTCGGTTTCGATATGGCTCTTCAAAATTTGACGACGTCAAAATGCGCCTGTTTGCGGTAGTCGTTCGGCGATACCCCGAAATGGTGCCGAAAACGTCGCCGCAGGTTGACAGCCGAACCGAACCCGGCCCGGTGGGCGATCGTCTCGACGGTTAAGTCAGTGTCGCGTAGAAGCGTTTGTGCGGCCGAAAGGCGCCTACTGATCAGCCATTGCCCCGGGCTCATGCCGAGTTCGAGTGTGCATCGACGGGCGAGTGTTCGGGGTGAAGTGTTGAGGCGAACTGCGAGATCGCTTATCGTGAGGCGGTCCCCGAGTCGCGAGTCCACCCATTCGGTCAACTCATCGAATTCGATTGTGCCACTGCGGTGTTTATCCGCGACTGACCGGGATGCCGCCATACTCTCGGCGATCAGACCCGCGTGTTCCTCGCCGAAGTCTGCCGCGACCAGGCATAGGCATAGATCGATCCCGGTCGTCGCTCCGGCGCTTGTTGCTACGTCGGAGTGATCGACGTATCGAGTCTCGACGACGTCGATGCTCGGAAATGCTCGGTGTAGTTCATCGATACGCGATGGGTGCGTCGTGGCGGTGCGTCCGTCGAGTAGGCCGGTTTGGGCCAATGCGAAGACGCCGGAGCAGATCGAGGCGATGCGTGCGCCGCGTGCGTGTGCGTCGATCAACGAGGTCTTGATCCGCGAGGGTAGTGGTGCGGTTACCGGAATCCACCCAGGAATGATCACGGTGTCGGCGGAATCGAGTGCCTCGAGACCACGTTCCACGTGGATCGTGTAGCCCGCAGAAGTTGGTATTGGCCCTGGATTCTCCGTGCAGATGGTGAAGTCGTACCGCTGTGGGACGTCGGGGCGGGGCAGACCGAAGATTTCGAATGCGCAGTCCAGTTCGAAGGTCGGCTGGATTGGTTGTGCCAGGGCAACAACGCGGTGCATGGCAAGAAAGTGCCGCATTTCGTCCAGCTGGGCTCTGCCCGGGCGACGCACTTGCTGGCACGTTGGGGGAATGAACGCAGAGATCCTTGAGCAACCTGGTTATAGCGCCGTACTGGCATCTGAGATGCGCGCCAGTGACGTGTTCCCTGGAGTTCGTGTCCGCCGATTATGGACCGGTGATAACGGAGCCCACGCGAATATTCTCGAGATGGATCCGGGCTCGGCCTGGCCACGCCGAGATGTCCACGACCCGGGGCCGGAAGAGGTGTATGTGGTCGACGGAATTTTTCACGACGGGGCGCGTGAATATCCAGCGGGCACGTTCCTGCATGCACCGGCAGGGTCGTGGCATATACCGGCTAGCCCCGCGGGATGCACGCTCTTCCTCTTCTATCCCGAAGGATGATCGCGCGCTACTTCGCCCGGGTGGCAGTTGAGGATATCGGCATCGAGTTCTTTTGCGGCCCAACAGTTCCGCTGATAACTGCGGCGGCAAGACACGCTGCCGCTCCGACGATCCAGACGAGTGTGTAGGAGCCGTCGTTTTCACGGATTACTCCGCCAAAGACAGACATCGCTCCAGCGCCGAGCTGGTGGAATACGTTAACCCAGCCGAAGGCGAGTGCGCCGTCGACACCGAAATAGTGTCGGCACAACGAGATGGTGGGTGGGACAGTCGCGACGTCGAGAATTCCGAAGACGACGGCAAAGGTGATTAGTGCGGGATCGATGTTGCTGGTGAATATCGTGGGTAACGACGCGAGTGTCACTCCGCGAACAACGAATAAGGCGGCGAGCAGTACCCGAGGTTCAACACGGTCGGTCAGCCAGCCCGACGACACGGTGCCAACGATATTTGCGAATCCGACAAGAGCCAGCAAACTCGACGCCGCGGTCGGTGCCATCCCGTGGTCGTGCGCGGCGGGAGTGAAATGCGACCACATGAGTCCATTTGTGGTTGCGCCGCACAAGAAGAACATGAGGGCCAGAAGCCAGAATGGTCGGCTGCGTAGACAACTAACCAGAACGTGCAACGTGCGTGCGGCCGCGTTGGCTTTGGGTGTTTCGAGGGTTCTGTCGGGTGTGGATTCCCCGTATCTGGCGGCGTCGACGTCAGCAGGGTTGTTTCGAAGACCGGCCGCGACGAGGAGCGCGGCAATAGTCGACAGAGCGCCGCAGGCGACGGTTGGTGCGTGCCAATTGTGGTGCGCCATAAGTGTTGAGAGCACGGGGAGTAGAGCGAACTGTCCGACGACGCTGGCGGCGGTCAATATTCCGGTAGCAAAGCCGACTCGATCGGCGAACCATTGATTGGCGACGGTGGCGCCGAAGACCATTGTTATGCAGCCGGTGCCGGTTCCGACGACAACGCCCCACCAGACGACGAACCATCCAGCGCTTGGTGTGGCGGTAACGAGAAGCGTTGAACTCAGCGCCAGCAGGGTAAGCGCGGTGACGGCGACGGAGCGTGATCCGTAACGGTCCATCAATGCCGCGCTGAAGGGTGCTATCGCACCGTAGAGAACCATGTTGATGGCGACTGCGATGCCGATGTCAGCCCGACTCCATCCCCCCGCCATGACGAGAGGTTCGGTAATGAGACCAGCGATCGTCGTGTACGAACCGGCCGCCAGTAGGGCGGCTGCGGCGAGCGCGGTCATTCGCCACGCTGGATGGATGAGCCGGCGCGACGTGACGCCGACCTGCTGTTGCACTTGTTCGCTCATATCCACTGAATAGCCCATTAAGGGCATCGCCGGTAGTATGCACATTATCGTCCATATGAACGCTGATGTGCATTGACCGGGAGGTGTGGAGATGTCAGACGACGAGCGTGAACTTCGTGAACCCGTCCGACGGGCCTATGAAGTGTGTCCGGTCGAGGTGAGTATCGCGGTCTTGGGCGGCTCGTGGAAGATGACGATCGTCAAGAATCTGCTCGACGGAACTATGCGATATGGGGAGCTTTGCCGCGCCGTCGGCCCGGTGACGCCTCGTGTGTTGACGCGACAGTTGCGCGAACTCGAGTGCGACGGGATCGTCCGGCGTACCTCTTATCCAGAGGTACCGCCAAAGGTTGAGTACTCGCTGACTGACCAGGGCCGTGCGTTGGCGCCGTTTGTGAGCGCTCTCAATGATTGGGGTAAGCGGTACGCCGACGAGGTGATTCGTCCAAGTATGTCGACGCAAACGGGAGAGCGGCCCACGTAGATCCAGTCCGAACTTGGCTATTTGTCTACTCGATGACGGAGACCGAATGTCGCTTGTGTGGCAGGATCTCTCCGTATGCGAGTTGGCGTCTACATTGATGGATTCAATCTCTATTACGGGGGCAAGTTCCAACACACTGCCGATACCAAAGGGTGGCGGTGGCTTGATCTGAGGGCGCTCGCCAAACGGATCACAGCAACCAATTCTGGGTGGGTCGATTACTCGATTAACCACATCGTCTACTGCACAGCCCGTGTTTCAGGGCGTGACAATCCTGCGGGGGAACGCGAGCAAGATGTGTACTTGCGGGCGCTTGTCAAAACTAACTCGGTCGATCACATTGAGTTCGGAAACTACGTATCGCGCCTGTCTAGGTCTCCATTGGCGATGCCAGACAAGAAGAACCGACCCCAAGTCGTCAGGCCACATGGGCCGTTGATGGTGAAAAGCGCGACGCACGCCGATGCTCCTGACTCGTACTTCATGGTCCAGGTGGCTCGGCGGGAAGAGAAGGGATCCGATGTGAACGTGGCCTCTCACCTGCTGGTAGACACGCTGAGTGGAAAAGTCGATGCGGCGGTTGTCATTAGCAATGACAGTGACCTGAAGTTTCCCATCACGTTCGCGAGGAACAAGATCCCGATAGGAATGGTGAACCCGACGAAGGGCTACCCCGCCGGCGGGCTCAGTGGCGACCGACGCGATGGCGCGGGAGGTCACTGGTGGTATCAGTTGTCCTCGGAAGACTTTACGAGTTCCCAATTGCCCGAGAGGGTGAGCGGCAAGATCTCCAAGCCGGATCCCTGGTGAGCGAATAGTCGGCGAGTCAGTGGCGCCGATCAGCTGTGCTAGAATTGTCTGCATACCGCCCGCTCCCCTCTGGGGGCGGGTTTTCCTTTTCCCCAGCGAACGGCCCCAGCCTCTGAGGCCGGGGCCGAATGCGTCAGCGAGCCTATCCTTCCGACGAATACCCCATCGGCATCAGGATCGACTTGTGCTCGAGGTAAGACTCGAGTCCTTCTCGGCCGTTCTCGCGGCCGATGCCGGAGTTCTTGTAACCGCCGAACGGAGAGGCGGGATCGATTGCGTACCAGTTGATTCCGTAGGTTCCGGTGCGAACCTGTTTTGCGATCTCGACGCCGCGTGCGATGTCGGTGGTCCATACCGAGCCGGCGAGTCCGTAGTCGGAGTCGTTGGCGATCGCGATGGCTTCCTCGACGGTGTCGTAGGCGATGACACCGAGGACCGGGCCGAAGATTTCCTCGCGAGCGATGGTCATATCGTTGGTCACGCCGGTGAAAACTGTTGGGGTGACGAAATATCCGTTGTCATGTCCATCGGGACGGCCGCCTTCTAAAACGGCAGTAGCGCCCTCTTCTTTGCCTTTGGCAACGTATCCCTCGACCTTGCCGCGTTGCTTCTCGGTGATTAGCGGTCCAAGATTGGTGCCGGCTTCAAAAGTCTTGGCTACGTTGACGATTGCTTCGACGATCTCGTCGTGGCGCGAGCGAGGGACCAGAATTCTGGTCTGCGCGACGCATGCCTGACCGGCATTGAGCAGACCGGAGAAGGCGAGCATCGGTGCGGCAGAAGCGATGTCGACGTCTTCGAGCACGATGGCCGCCGACTTGCCGCCCAACTCCAGCGAGCAGCGCTTGAGCAGTTCGCCGCAACGAGCGGCGATGATTCGCCCCGCGGCGGTAGAACCGGTGAAGGTGATCTTGTCGACTTCGGGATGCTCGACGAGAGCCTTGCCGGTCTCGGCGCCGCCCGGCACCACGGAGATAACGCCTTGCGGCACACCGGCTTCGGTGAAAATCTCGGCGATCAAGTTAGCGTCGAGCGGTGTTTCCGGTGCGGGCTTGAGTACAACTGAACAGCCCGCGGCCAGCGAGGGGCCGAGTTTGTTACACAGCAGGAATAGCGGCACGTTCCATGCGGTGATGGCGCCTACGACGCCGACAGCCTCGCGGACGAGCAAGCTTTCACCGAATAGCCCGGCGCGCTTTTCCTCCCACGGATATTCCAGCGCCGCAGCGGCATATCCGTTCAGCACACCGGTGCCCGGCAACTGCTGCAAAGTGGCGACATCCGTCGGAGATGCGCCCATCTCGGCGGAGACCAGGTTCTGGATATCCGCGCCGCGCTCGTTGATCAATTCGGCTGCGCGGTTGATGACGGCGGCGCGCTCGGCCGGCGTCTTATCGCGCCAGATGCCGGAGTCGAAGGATGCGCGCGCAGCGCGAACCGCCGCGTCGACATCGGCCGAGTCGGCCTCTGGCGTCGACCCGACGCGAGCGCCGGTGGCGGGGGAGAAGACCTCGAGCACCGACGTCGAGTGGGGGGCAACCCATTGGCCGCCGATGTAGAGATTCGCCTGATCACCACCTCCGACAAGGTCGGAGGTGGCGCTTTCGACGGTGTCAGTCATGTGTGCTCCAGTTGTCTATCGCGGTCGATCCCGCTGTGAATTCGCTCACGCGAGGCTACACGCAAATAGTAGAACACGTTCTATTTCGAGGCTAGGGGGTTGCCTGAACTCAGCTCGGGCGAGCGTCGAGCACGACCTCGAATTCCAGCAGATCCGCGCCGCTGGCGACCGGCTTGGCACGCTCACCCGAATGTGCTTCGCGCGCGGGCCCACTGGCCCATGCCTGGAAATCCTCTTCGGTCTCCCACTGCGTCACGACGAAGTAGCGGTCGTCGCCCTTGACCGGGCGTAACAGCTGGAAGCCGAGGAAGCCCTTGGAGCCGTCGACGGAGTGTGCGCGATTGGCGAACCGCTTCTCCAATTCGGGTCCGGCGCCCTCGGGCACGGAAATAGCGTTGATCTTCACAACAGTCATGGAAACGTCTTTCTGCAGGTAGAGGTCTTAATTCCCAGGCGGTAGCTTCGTGTGAGCCGGACGCGTGCCCGAACGCGAGTGTGGAGTCCGGGACGCCATAGGTCACACCTGGCAGACTAGCGCCTCCATCCGCGTTCGAAGGGCTGCAACGGTGTCGATCATCATGGGCGTCCGTGGTGTGTCCGGCCCGCGACAATTATCTCTCGAGGATCCGGCAGAGATTGCCCACGAGCCGGCGCAGGGTATTGGTGTCCTGGTAGGCGCGGGCGAGCAGCAGGCCACCCTCGATCGTTGCCAGGATCAATTCGGCGTCGGCGGCAGCGGCGGCTTGATCAGACTTGCTGGATCTCTGGAGCAAGAGTGCTTCGATCATCGACTGCCAGGTTCGGTATGCCTCGGCGCAAACTGCGCGCACTTCGGGGTCTTCGGAGGACAGCTCAAGCGCCGCGGTGGTTACCGGGCATCCCAGCCGGAATTCGCTAATTTCGAGTGACGTCGCCAGCGCTTCAGTGAACGACACCAGGATTGTCGACGCGTCGGAGCCGGTGTCGATGAGGTTCTGCAGGTCAGCGGAGACCCGGGCGCTTTCGAACCGCAGGGCCTCTACCGTCAGCTGGGACTTCCCGCCGGGAAAATGGTGGTACATCGATCCGCGTGGCGCGCCTGCGGCACTGATGATCTCGAGAGTTCCGGTCCCGGTCACGCCTTTGGCGCGGAACATCTCAGCTGCTGTCGCGATGAGACGGTCGCGTGTTGCCCCAGTGGACCGGGCCACCCGCGGCTTCCCCGCGTTCAAGATTCTGCCCGAAGGGTTCGATGGATCATCTGCACCTTGTATTCTCTAGACCGATCTGCATAATCATAACATGGTTACTCCAACATCGGCTGCGCTCTGGTGGGATCGTGGGTCCAGGATTCCGTTGATTGTCGGGGGCCGCCAGCGGCATGTTTTCTGTCGGGTAGGGGGCAGCGGGTCGCCGCTAACGATGCTGCACGGGTACCCAACGTCGTCGCTAGATTGGGCGCCGCTCTGGGATAAGCTCACCGCACATCATCGGGTGATCGCGATCGACTTCCTTGGATACGGCAGATCAGACAAACCGCAACGACATACGTACCGTCTCGATGAACAGGTGGAAGTGGTCCTAGGCATATGGCATCACCTGGGCATCGATGAGGGTGCGATCGTCGCGTATGACTACGGGGCAATCGTCGCGCAACTTCTTCTCACCCATCACAGCGAGCGCCTGACTCGTGTTGTGATGATGAATGCTGGCCTGATTCCCGAGCATTATCACCCGAGGCTGATCCAGCGGATCGCTCAGATCCCGATCCTCGGCGCCGTCGTCTTCCGACTTCTGAATGAGCGTTTGTTCACTCGTGCATGGGCGGAAGTTTTCGGCCCCGATCATCCACTGTCTGCCGAACTCGCACACGAACACTGGCTCGCGATGTCGCACGCGGGGCGCGCCGGCGATACACAACGGCGTCTTTTGAGTTATATCCCGGAACGGAAGCAGCGGGCTTCGGAACTCGACACCGCACTTGACACCCGAGTCCCGCTATCGTTCCTTTGGGGGGCAGCCGATCCCGTTTCGGGTCCGGTTGCGTCTGCACTCGCAAAGCGGTTGCCCAAAATTGACCTTGTCTCGTACCCGGGTGTCGGGCACTACCCGCATCTTGAGGTGCCTGATCGGGTCGCCGCCGACATTCTCACCCGCTCCGCGCAGTCTCCGACCTGACTGGGCACGACCAATCGTGACATTGGAGGAATACGACATGGTGCAGCAGATCCCCATCGCAGGCATCTCCGTCGGCCACTGGACTGAACAGAATGCGCAGACCGGATGCACCGTCGTGCACTTCCCGCAGGGGACGGTGGCATCGTACGAGTCCCGCGGAGGCGCCCCCGCAGCGCGGGAGCTTTCTGCCTTAGAGATCGACAAGTCAGTCGTCTCTTGCGATGCGGCACTGCTTACCGGCGGGTCGGCTTTTGGGTTGGCTGCTGCCGACGGCGTGATGAGGCGTCTGGAGGAATTGGGTCGCGGCGTTCCGACGCCGGGAGGGCCAGTACCGATCGTCCCAAGCCTCGCCCTCTTCGACCTCGCGATAGGCGACAGTGCGGTTCGGCCGGGCGAGCAGGAAGGTTACCGGGCGGCAGTCAGTGCGTCGAACGAGTGCCCGGAAACCGGCCAGGTTGGCGCGGGCACTGGCGCGCGGGTCAGTCACTGGCGCGGCCCAGCCGGGACACGACCCGGAGGTATCGCAACCGCGACTCGGACTTCGGGCGACGTCGTGGTCTGGGTACTCGTCGCGGTAAATGCTTTCGGGGACATCGACGATGGGCGATTACCGACCACTACCACCTCGGTCGATGCCTTGCGAGAAGTCTTCTCCTTCGGTACCGATGACCGCACACATACCACCATCGGGGTGGTGGTGACTAACGCCGACCTCGACAAAGTAGGTTGCCGGATCATGGCGCAGGGCGCCCACGATGGCCTCGCCCGCGCGCTTACTCCACCTCATACCCGCTTCGACGGCGACGGCTTCATCGCGGCTGCGACCGGTGTTGTGCGGGCACATGTCGATGTCGTTCGGCTGCTCACGGTCTTCGCCGTCGCGGACGCCATCCGCAGCTGCGCGGTCGGAGATCCCAACCCGGAAATCGGAGCCGACACGAAGTGAACGAGACAGGTCTGCGTGACTATGGCGGGCGCGTCGACGGCGTCGGCCCAATTGTGTTGCTGCACGGGCTGATGGGGCGAGGCCGTACTTGGCGCCGTCAGATTCCGTGGCTGCGAAACTATGGTCGCGTCTTTACCCTCGACGCCGCCTGGCACACCGGATCCGATGGCGTGCCCGACGACCCGACGCTCATCCCGTCGGCCGACATCGCGACCGAACGCTTCGTCACCGACGTCGCCGAAGTGCTCACCTGGATCGATCGCGGGCCGGCGATCTTGATCGGGCATTCGATGGGCGGTCTGCATGCCTGGTGCACCGCCGCCCGATATCCGGAGCTGGTGTCGGCGCTCGTCGTCGAAGATATGGCACCCGACTTTCGCGGCCAAACCACCAAAACGTGGACCCCGTGGTTCGATTCGTGGCCGGATCAATTCGAGTCCCTTGATCATGCGCAAGAGATGTTCGGCGAAGTGGCTGGGCGCTACTTCTACGAGGCATTCGACGATGGGTGCTTGCATGGAACCTTGCCGGTGTGGGCGGCGATCGCCGAAGAATGGGGGCATCGTGATTTCTGGGCTCAGTGGCGAGCGGTCTCAGCGCCCGCATTGCTGATCGAAGCCGAATTCACCGTCACGCCGGCAGGTCAGATGCGAAAGATGCTGTCGGACAACAAGAATGCGCAGTACATCCGCGCCGACGGGGCCGGTCACCTTGTGCACGACGACGCCCCGCACTTCTATCGTGGTGCGATTGAAGCGTTTCTATCCGGTCTTGCGGGGTGATGACCCGCGGAATTATGTCCCCTGAGCGAGTCAGGTGTCATATGAGCATCTGCTCAAGCGTCGGGACATTTCTTCCGCGCAGTTAGCTCGGCAATGCGTACAACTGGTCGTCGGTGACTTCGACGAGCCCGTCGACAAGTAGTGAATCCAGCGCGCGGTTGCGTTGTCCGGAATCGGGCCACACCACGTCCAGGCGCTCCCGTGATACGGGAGAAGTGTTGTCGCGCAACACATCCAGTAGCAGTCCGCGTACCTGACGGTCGGTGCCCTTGAACTGTTGACGTTTCGGCGCCGGGCCGTCGTGCGCCGGGCTTCCCGCGGCCAGCCATGCGCAGGTCGCGCTGATCGGACAGTTCTCGCAATCAGGATTGCGGGCCGTGCACACCAGCGCGCCCAACTCCATCAACGCGGCGGAGAACCGTGGCGCCGACGTCGCGTACCGCCCGGACGGTGTCCGCGGCGCCAGGGCATCGGCGTCGGCGAGGTCGGTGCGCGCGGGACTACCAGGTATCGCCCGACCGTGAACCGCCCGCGCGATGACGCGGCGCACGTTGGTATCGACAACCGGAACCGACTGCCCGTAGGCGAAACAGGCAACCGCCCGTGCGGTGTAGTCGCCGATTCCGGGCAGGCTCAGCATGGTTTCGACATCATCGGGGACGGTGTCGCCGTGGTTGGCGGCCAACAGCGCGGCGCATTCCCGCAGTCGCAGCGCGCGACGCGGATAGCCGAGTTTGCCCCACGCGCGCAAGACGTCCGACGTCGGCGCGGCGGCCAACGCCGATGGCGTTGGCCAGCGCTCGATCCACGCCGACCACGGTCCGAGAACTCGCGCGACTGGCGTTTGTTGAAGCATGATTTCGCTCACCAGAATCTGCCACGGCGTGACTCCCGGTGAGCGCCACGGCAAGTCGCGCTCAACCCGGTCGAACCAGCCGAGCAGTCGGCGGGGTGGCACACTGCTAGTCATGGCGAGAATCACTCCAGCACAGGCATGGCAGCAACTCCGCGACGGCAACGACCGCTTCTATGCGGGCCAGTCCATACACCCGAGCCAGGGTATCGAAGATCGGTCCCGGCTCGCCGACGGACAGTCGCCAAGCGTCGTCATGTTCGGTTGCTCGGATTCGCGAGTCGCCGCTGAGATCATCTTCGACCAGGGACTCGGTGACATGTTCGTGGTGCGGACCGCGGGGCATGTTGTTGACTCCTCGGTCATCGGATCGATCGAGTACGCGACGGAGGTTCTCGGCGTACCTCTCATCGCCGTGATGGGACACGACTCGTGCGGAGCCGTGACCGCGACGGTGAATGCGATCGACGATCTGGAGATTCCCGGCGGTCACATCCGAACGGTCGTCGAGAAGATCGCACCGAGCGTCTTGGAAGGTAAGAGTGAGGGCCTGACGACCGTCGACGAATTCGTCGCGCGCCACGTGCAGGAGACTGGTGCATTGATCACCCAGCGCAGCAACCTGATCCGGGACCGCGTCGATGCCGGCGACCTCGCCATCGTCGGCTTGACCTACCGGCTGAGCGACGGCCATGTAGAACTCGGCGGCGTTGTGGGCAACATCGGCGAGTCATAAAGTCCCGACACGCCGCATTAGGTAAAGTACCCGGCCCGCTACGACCACTAGCGTGGGCAATGTGATTGAACCGCAAGGACCATTGCCGCCGGAGATCTATTGGCGACGACGCGTTGTGGCAGGCGTCGGTGCATTGGCCATCGTCGGTTTGGTGATAGCGCTGATCGTCTGGACGACGTCGGGTTCGGACGATCCCAAACAAACTGCTGCGACGCCGTCGAGTAGCGAGCCGGTGCAACCGACGGCCGCCGATCCGTCCGAATCTCCCGCTCCGGGTGCCCAAACCGGCGACCAGGGTGGCACTGGCCAGGGCAATAACACCAGCGGCACACCCTCGACGTCAGCGTCGGCGTCGGCGACGCCCGGACAGAGTTCTGCTGCGGCGCCAGCTCCGGTGCCCGCGTCGGGACTATGCCCCGACCAGAACATCTCGGTTGTCCTCTATACCGACAAGCCGACCTACAAGACCGGTGACCAGCCGCAGTTCACCATCGTCACGACGAATGCCGGTCTGACCGCGTGCACCCGCGACGTCGGGAAGGCTGCCCAGAACGTGGTGGTCCGCACGCTCGACGGCACGCGGACGCTGTGGTCGGCGCGGGACTGTTCACCGTTGCAAACGGTGAACAACCAACAGCTTCAGCCGGCGCAACAGGTACGAGACAACATCACCTGGTCGGGCACCACGTCGAGTCCCGGCTGCAACAAGCCCCGCGTACAGATTCCGGTCGGCGCCTACCAAGCCATCGGCAAGATCGGCGAACGTGAGTCGGCGCCAATCACTTTCAACGTTGTAGCCCCGGCACAGGAGCCGTAGAAGATCATGGCGACGGTCCACCCGGAAGCTGTTATCTCGCCTCGCAAGAGTGAGTTGATCGCCGAGTGGTTGCCCCGCCAGTCGTGGTATCGAGGCCCTGCGGATCAGCGGTTTAAAAGAGTCGGTTCCTATCGGTTCGATGATCCCGAGGGCGAAGTCGGGATGGAAACCATCCTCACTCGCGGGCAGATCGATGGCCAGATCTACCAGATACCGATGACCTACCGCGGCGCAGCGCTGGCTTCCGGCGAACTGATGACCACGATGGAACACTCCATCCTCGGTCCACGCCATATTTACGTCGGTACCACTGATCCGGTATTCCTCGCAGTCATTACCGCGACCATGATTGACCGTGGGCGAGAAGCCGAGCAAGTGATCGCCGGTGGCGATCAGCATGGCGTCGCCGTGCCGTCTGGAGCGCAGGTGCGCGGCAGCGGGCGGCTGACCGAGTCGGACGGTGACGTCGAAGTGGTTATGCCGCATCTGATTCCGGCACCACTTCCGCGTGAAGTGGTCGCGAAACTCGAGGGGTATTGGACCGATGGAACAGGTCCGGTCGCCTGGCTGATCGACGCGAAATCCTAGTACCGCTCGATACTCGTCTCGGCTAATCTCGACAATCCTTCGCGGATATGTCGGGCCCAGATGCTGCCGATACCTTCGACGGCCTGCAAATCGGCTGCGCTGCTTGCCAATAGGGCCTGCAGGGTGGCGAAATGCCGTACCAGCCGGTCGATATGCGCGAACTGCAGTCGTGAGATCCGTGCGAGCAGGCGATAACCGCGTGGGCTCATCGAATTATCTTGTGCCTCAACCGTTGTCGGGTAGCCGAAGGCGCCGGCGACCAACGTGAGGTCAAGTAGATCGGCGTCGGACAGTTCTTCGAGCGCCTCGAGTGCGACCCGCACCTCCTCGGTGCTAGCCGGTTCCGGCGTCGAATAGTAGTCGCGCACAAGGAGTTCGCGCATGGTGTCGTTGTCGCTGATGAGTTCTTCCAGCTGCAGGCTCACCTGGCGGCCGTTGACGCCGAGTTCGAGGACGTATTCCTCGATTTCCACCGACACTCGGCGCACCATCTCCATCCGCTGCGCGGCACTCATCGCATCGCGCAGCAGCACATAGTCTTCGATCTCTGCTCGGGATAGCTGTGCGTTCACCTCGTCGAGCCGCGTCTTGTACCGCTCCAAGGTGGCCAGTGCGACGTTGGCGCGGGAGAGAATCGGGTCGGGGGATTCGACGACGCGGCGAGTGCCGTCGACATAGGCGCTGACGATCGACATCGACGCACTCACCGAAATGACCGGGAACCCGGTTTGGATGGCAGTGCGCTCGGCGGCTCGGTGCCGCGTGCCGGACTCTTCGGTCGGGATCGAAGGATCGGGGACGAGCTGGACATTGGCTCGCACTATGCGCTTGCCGTCGGTGGACAGGACAACCGCGCCATCCATCTTGCATAGTTCGCGCAGGCGGGTTGGCGCGAACTCGACGTCGAGATGAAAGCCGCCATCGCAGATCTTCTCGACGTCGGAATCGTGGCCGAGGACGATTAGAGCGCCGGTACCGCCGCGCAGGATGCGTTCCAGGCCGTCGCGCAGGCCGCTGCCCGGTGCGACGCGCGCCAGGGTCTCCCGGGTCAGATCGGACATAGTCTTCTCCAGATTGAGACCGGATTTCACGACGTCAGGCATGCGGATAGGGTATCTGGGCGTGAGTAGTGCATTTGTAGTACCCGAGGATTCCGAAGTGCTGACCCGCCACCCGAAGGCGCGGCGCGCGGGTGAGCTGATCGATCTCCACCACACCATGTGCCACGGCTGCGGCGACGACGCGATCGAAGGACTGCGCATCAAGGTGTACGCCGCGGAGGGATTCACCGTCCGCGCGAAGATGGATGTGCAGCGCCGGATGGAAGGCGGCCCGGGGACCATTCACGGCGGGGTGCTGTCGGCGGCATTCGACGAGGTGATGGGTCATCTGCCGTTGCTTATCGGTCCGGGCGCGGTGACCGCGCATCTCGAAATCGACTTCTCCGCGCCGATTCCACTTGGCTCGACGCTGTATTTCGAGGGGCGGATCCTCGCGAAGCAGCGTCGCAAGATCTACACCGAAGTGGTTGCGCACCTTCAGGATCCCGCCGTCAATACCGAGCCGCCGGTCGTCGCGACCGGACGGGCGTTGTTCATTCAGGTCAACGGCGCCGCACACTACGGAAAATATGTGGCGAACTCGCAAGTGGCAGAGCACTATTCGAAGATCACCCCGACGGGTGACGGACAGTAGCGCTCAGAACGGCGCTTCGCCGATATCGTCGGTCGTGGGCTTCCGCTTTGGACGCTGGTTCGCGCTGCCCAGCGCGGCCTCGGCCGCGTCGGCGAGATGACTCACGCGGCGGATCGAAATTCCCTTGGGCACATCGTCATCGGGAGTTCCGGCGGGAATGATCGCATGGCGAAAACCTAGCCGCTTTGCTTCGGAGAGTCGCTTGCCGATCCCCGACACGCGCCGGATTTCGGCGGCCAGACCCAGCTCGCCGATAATCACCGTGTGCGGCTTGATCATTCGTTTGCTGAAGTCGGACATGACCGCCAGTGCGATGGAAAGGTCGGCGGCGGGCTCGGTCACCCGCATGCCGCCCACCGTCGAGGTGTAGACCTCGCATTTGCCTAATTCGGTGAAGTTCATTCTGCCCTGGATGACGGCGAGAACCATTGCGACCCTTGCCGAATCGAGTCCGGAGACCGCCCGGCGGGGGTTGTTCATCTCGCTCTTGTTTACCAGTGCCTGCACCTCGCCGACGAGTGCGCGTTTGCCATCCATGTGGACCAGCGTGGCCGATCCTTCGGCTGACTCGTCGCGGTGCTGCACGAAGATTCCGGACGGATCGGGTACCTCGTGGATGCCGTCGTCGCGTTGTTCGAAACAACCGACCTCGTCGGCGGCGCCGAAACGATTCTTGATTCCGCGTACCATCCGCAAGCTGGAATGCTTGTCGCCCTCGAAGGACAGCACAACGTCGACGAGATGCTCGAGCGAACGCGGTCCGGCGACGTTGCCGTCCTTGGTGACATGGCCGACGAGTATGACCGCGATGCCGTTGTTCTTGGCGAGTGAGACCAATGCGGTTGTGACAGCGCGGATCTGGGTGACACCACCGGTGACGCCATCGACGTCCCCGGCGACCATCGTCTGCACTGAGTCGACGATGAGTAGCGTCGGCGATACCTCGACAACATGGCCGAGAACGGTGGAAAGGTCGGATTCGGCTGCGAGATAGACGTTCTCGTGGACGGCGTCGGTCCGCTCGGCGCGTAATCGGACCTGACCGGCCGATTCCTCACCGGTCACGTACAACGCCGTCTTCCCTTGCCGCGCCCACTGTTTGACCGCCTCGAGTAGCAGCGTCGACTTACCGACACCCGGCTCACCGGCGAGCAGGATCACCGAACCCGGTACGACACCCCGGCCAAGCACGCGATCGAGTTCGCCTATGCCGGTGGGAAACGCCGCCGACGTTTGCGGGTCGATGTCGGTGAGTCGTTTGGCCGGGCTCGCCGGCGCGACTACACCGGTGGCGCGCGCCTTGGCCGACGATGCCGCGAGCACCGTTACCTCGTCGACGGTCCCCCACTCGCCGCATTCGGGGCAGCGTCCAACCCACTTGGGGGTCTGATGGCCACACGCGGTGCAGCGGAACGTCGAGCGCGGTTTAGCCATGCCCCACAGCGTAAAACGCCCCACCGACAACGAATGTCGATGGGGCGTTTGGAGAGAATGAAGCGGCTAGTGCTCTCCGCCTTCGGGCTCCTCTGCCTGCCGCGGCTGGTCAACGCGGGTCGCGTAGGTGCCGACGTCGACCGGGGTATCGGCGACGACATCGCCGGTGACGGTGGTGAACTTGTCTTTGTCGATCACCGATGCCTTTGAGAAGGTGAATCGCAGCTTGGTGGTCAGGCCGGCCGCAACGGTCTTGCCGGCGTCGCGCAGGGTAACCACCAGGCGCTTTTCGTTGTCGGCCTCAGCGGTGAGCAACCCGACCGGCGAACCGGCGCGCAGGGCGCCACCGGGGGAGATGACCCGATCGCCGACCGAGTTCTCGATCTCGACGGTTCCCTGCGGAGCAGTGATCTTGTCGAGCCGGTAGTAGTGGTCAGGGCTGTTGTTACTGATCACGAAGGCGACCTTGAACGGCCCACCATTGCCGAATACCTCGTCGGATTTGCTGGCCGGGTACAGAATCTGCACATCGCGCAGCGCGAGCTGATCGAAGTTCACCGACGCGCCGTTGATCGCTGCTGCCTGATTGGCGCTCTGAGAAACCTGCCCGGCACTACATGCGGTGCTGCTGAGCACAACTCCGAAGCCGACCGCCGCGATAGCGAACGCCGACGACAACCGGCGCTTGGAGAGAGTATGCACGGACACCGTTCCTCCCAGTGTGCGAAAAAAGTCCTAGTGACAACCTGCACTACGCAGCGTAGTGGGCGGTTCTATCGGTTGTCTGCCCGGGTGCGAAGAATGTGGTCGCGGGCGTCGTGGCGAGAGGAGGTTCCGGTGGCCCAGGCCACACGCTACTACTGGGCGTAGCAGAGCTCTGGCCAGCGGTTTGAGTCCCCACTAGTCCCTTGACCTGCACCGTTGTTCAGAGCGGGTCAGGCGTCCGTGTTAGACTGGCTTTACTCGAAAGGGGCACGGAACATTGAATTTCAAAGTTGGCGACACCGTTGTCTATCCACATCACGGTGCTGCTCGGGTCGAGGACATCGTCACTCG
Source organism: Gordonia effusa NBRC 100432 (assembly GCF_000241305.1). GTDB lineage: Bacteria > Actinomycetota > Actinomycetes > Mycobacteriales > Mycobacteriaceae > Gordonia > Gordonia effusa. The sequence continues at coordinate 8,151 of NZ_BAEH01000055.1, read as the reverse complement.
GACCATCAAAGGTGAAGCTATCGAATACCTTGTCCTCAAGGTTCAAGATGGCGATATGACCGTTCAGATCCCTTCGTCGAAGCTGGAATACGTCGGCGTTCGCGACGTCGTGGGTGAAGAAGGTCTCGATCAGGTCTTCCAGGTATTGCGGGCCCCGCACACCGAAGAACCGACTAACTGGGCGCGCCGATTCAAGGCCAACCAGGAGAAGTTGATGTCGGGTGACATCATCAAAGTCGCCGAGATCGTTCGCGACCTGTGGCGTCGTGACCAAGACCGCGGTCTGTCCGCAGGTGAGAAGCGCATGCTGACCCACGCGCGGCGCGTACTGGTCGACGAGCTGTCGCTCGCGCAGAACACCGACGACGAGAAGGCCACCAGCATTCTCGACGAGGTGCTCGCGGCGGCATCCTGATCGGCCACAAGAGAATTCGGTCGGGGGGCCGCGCTGCGTGACCGTCCACTATCTGCCCGGTGTTCCACGTCGGGTTCCCACCGCTGTCATAGTCGTCGCCGCGGGCTCGGGTGAGCGACTGGGCGAATCGGTGCCGAAGGCATTCGTCGAACTCGACGATCGCACGATTCTGCAACATGCCGTGTCGCGGATCGCCAAACTCCCCGCGGTGGACCTGATCGTCGTCGTGGTACCCGGACGTTTGGTCGTCCGGGCGCGGCTGGACGTGATGTTCGCGCGGCCGCGCGTCCACGTCACCGCCGGCGGTGCCCAACGAAGCGATTCGGTCCGGGCCGGTATCGAGCACATCACCGCCGTCGCGCCGGAAACCGAAGTGATCCTGGTGCACGACGCCGCCCGTCCGCTGACGCCGACCTCGGTATTCGACCGCGTCGTCGACGCGGTGACGAGCGGCCACCGCGCGGTGGTTCCCGGAATTCCGGTGGTAGACACGCTCAAAGAAGTAGCCGTGAACGGCGAACAAGTCGCCGTACGCGGAACCGTGGATCGCGAGACGTTGCGGGCGATTCAGACGCCCCAGGGATTTAGTTTCGAAGCTCTGACCCGTGCGTACGCCGATCCAACCGAACTCGCCACCGATGACGCCGGCCTGGCCGAGCGCAGCGGCATTGCCGTACATGTTGTCGACGGTGACGCCCTCGCGTTCAAAATCACCACGCCGTGGGATCTGCGGATCGCGCGCAGCGTCGTCGCCGAATCCGGACCGGAGGAATTGTCATGAGGGTCGGCATCGGAACCGACGCACATCCCATCGAGTCGGGTGCGGACTGCTGGATGGTCGGCCTCTACTTTCCCGACGACGACGGTTGCGCCGGCCATTCCGATGGAGACGTCGGCGCACATGCCTTATGTGACGCGGTGTTGTCGGCCGCCGGCTTGGGCGACGTCGGGGCGGTCTTCGGCACTGGTCGGCCGGAATGGGCCGGAGTCTCGGGAACCGCGATGCTGGCCCATGTGGCCGAACTGGTCGCGCAGCAGGGCCTGCGGGTGGCAAATGGCGCTGTTCAGGTCGTCGGGAACCGCCCCAAAATAGGTCCCCGTCGGGAAGAAGCGCAGCGGGTACTCACCGAAGCACTCGGTGCCCCGGTATCGGTGTCGGCGACGACGACTGACGGCCTGGGGATGACCGGCCGCGGCGAAGGTATCGCCGCGGTGGCGACCGCACTCGTCATCGATCGATAAAGATCGATCGGTTCGTCCGCGCAAACCGACCGGTCGCCGGATTGGCGTAACTCACCAGGTAAGATGGCCCGTCGTGACCCTTGCTCTGTATGACACCGCTGCTCGAGAGGTGCGCGATTTCATCCCGCTGCGCCCCGGACAAGTTTCGGTGTACCTATGTGGCGCAACGGTTCAGGGCATCCCGCATATCGGTCACGTGCGCAGCGGCATCGCATTCGACGTGCTGCGGCGCTGGCTCGCCTATCACGGCAACGACGTGTTGTTCGTCCGGAACGTGACCGACATCGACGACAAGATTCTGCGCAAGGCGGCCGACGCAGGTCGGCCCTGGTGGGAATGGGCCGCTACCCACGAGCGCGCCTTCAACTCGGCCTATGACGCCCTCGGTGTGTTGCCACCGTCGGCCGAGCCGCGCGCCACCGGATTCATCACGCAGATGGTCAGCTACATGGAACGGCTGATCGAGCGTGGTCACGCCTACGCGGCCGACGGCAATGTGTATTTCGACGTGCGCAGTCTCCCGTCCTACGGAGAACTGTCGGGACATAAACTCGACGATGTTCATCAGGGCGAGAGTGCCGGCACCGGCAAACGCGACCCGCGCGACTTCACGTTGTGGAAGGCGGCGAAACCCGACGAGCCGTCGTGGCCGACGCCCTGGGGCGACGGACGTCCCGGTTGGCATTTGGAGTGCTCGGCGATGGCCACCGGTCTGCTGGGCCCCGAGTTCGATATCCATTGCGGCGGAATGGATCTGGTGTTTCCGCACCATGAGAACGAGATCGCGCAGAGTCACGGCGCGGGTGACCCGTTCGCGCGGTACTGGCTGCACAACGGCTGGGTGACCATGAGCGGCGAGAAGATGAGCAAGTCGCTCGGCAATGTGGTGGCGATTCCGGAAATGCTCAAGCGGGTCCGTCCGGTCGAATTGCGCTATTACCTTGGCAGCGCCCACTATCGGTCGATGCTGGAATATTCCGAAGCCGCGTTACACGAGGCGGCGGCAGGTTTTCGGCGGGTGGAATCCTTTGTGCAGCGGGTTAATTCGCGGGCAGGTGCCGTCGAAGTCGGCGATGTGACCACCGAGTTCGCGGCCGCACTCGATGACGACCTCGGCGTGCCCGCCGCGCTGGCGGTGATCCATAACGTTGTGCGACATGGCAATTCGGCGCTTGAGTCGGGTGATGCGGATGCGGCGGTTGCCGCGGCTTCCTCGGTGCGGGCCATGATGGGTATCCTCGGTGTCGACCCGCTGGACCCGCATTGGGCCGCCGACGCCGGCCAGGACGAGGCGGCGACGCAGGCACTCGACGTACTTGTCCGCGCGGAACTCGAACGCCGGACTCGCGCACGTGCCGACAAGGACTGGCCCACCGCCGATGCTGTGCGAGATCGGTTGGCGCAAGCGGGCGTTGAGGTTACCGATACGCCCGACGGTGCCCAGTGGACTCTCAAAGGCTAGTAACTCTCAAAGGAGGCCATCATGGCCGGAAACTCCCGACGTAAGGGTGCGATCCGCAAGTCGGGGACCAAGAAGGGGCAGGTCGCCGGTTCCGGCGGTCAGCGCCGACGCGGCCTCGAGGCACGCGGCGCGACACCGAAAGCCGTTGACCGCCCGTATCATCCAGCGCATAAGAAAGCCAAGGCCGCCGCTAAGTCGGCGACCGGGCGCGCGCCACGGTCCCGCAAGGACGAGGATGCCTTCGAATATGTGCTTGGGCGCAACCCCGTCGTCGAATGCCTGCGCGCGAAAGTTCCTGCGACAGCGTTGTATTTGGTCACCTCCGTCGAACCCGACGAGCGAGTGACCGAGGCGGTGAAGATGGCCGGGGACCGTGGCATCGCGATTCTCGAAGTGTCCAAGGCCGAGCTGGATCGACAGTCGACCAACGGTATGCATCAGGGCATCGCATTGCAGGTGCCGCCATATCGGTACGCGCACCCCGACGACGTGATGCGAGACGCGGTGGCCAGCGGTGAACCGCCGCTGCTCGTCGCCCTCGATAACATCACCGACCCGCGCAACCTCGGTGCGGTCATCCGCTCGGTCGCGGCATTCGGTGGGCACGGCGTGCTGATCCCGCAACGTCGGAGCGCGAGCGTCACCGCGGTCGCGTGGCGGACCAGCGCGGGCGCCGCCGCCCGGCTTCCCGTTGCCCAAGCGCCGAATTTGACTCGGACGCTGAAGGATTGGGCTGCCAACGGGACACAGATCGTCGGACTCGACGCCGACGGAGACGTCACCTTGGACGAGTACGACGGCACTGGTGGCACCGTTATCGTCGTCGGGTCTGAAGGCAAGGGACTCTCGCGGCTGGTGCGGGAAACCTGCGACTCTATTCTGTCGATTCCGATGGCCGGCGATGTGGAAAGCTTGAACGCGTCGGTGGCCGCGGGTGTGGTGCTCGCGGAATTCTCGCGGCAACGTCGGGTGTAGTTAGCCGGTCGCGGCGATGGTAACCCCGGCCGCTGCCAGTGCGTGACGTACAGCCTGTGCGTGTTCGACGGCACCGGGAGTATCGCCGTGTAGGCAAATAGATTGTGCCGCAACCGAAATCGTCGAACCGTCGATGGCCGTCACCGTATTCGACGTCACCATCCGCACCACTGCGTTGGCGACGTCGGCGCTGTCGGTGATCAGCGCGCCGGGCTCACCGCGCGGCACCAAGGTGCCGTCGGGTCGATAGCCGCGGTCGGCGAATGCCTCGGAGATAGTTGGCAAGCCAGCGGCCCGCGCGTCACGCAATATCTGTGAACCCGGCAGGCCCATCACGGCGAGATCGGCGTCGACGCCGCGGACCGCTTCGATGACCGCCGCCGACTGACGTTCGTGGTGCACGACGGTGTTGTACAGCGCGCCGTGCGGTTTGACATAGCTGACGGTCGAACCAGCCGCGTGGGCCAGCGCGCGTAACGCTCCGATCTGATAAATGACGTCGGCGACCAGATCGTCGTAAGCGATGTCGATGAACCGGCGTCCGAAACCTGAACGATCCGGATAGGAGACTTGCGCACCTATTCGTACGCCGCGCACGGCAGCCGCGCGGCAGGTCTCCGCGAGCAGCGTCGGAGTTCCAGCGTGGAAGCCGCACGCGATATTCGCGCTGGTCACCAGGGTGAGCATTGCTTCGTCGTCACCGATTCCCTCGCCAAGATCAGCGTTGAGGTCGATGACAGCCATAGTGCTCATCCTAGTTGTGTGCGTATCCGTAAGTTATGTTGGTAACCATGTCAGTCAACGATGTAAATGTCGTAACCACGCAGGGCGTGGTCGCTGGTGTGCGAGGCAAGCGCACTCGCGCGGGAACCACCAGCTGGAAGGGTATTCCGTTCGCGGCCCCGCCGGTGGCTCAGCGACGTTTCGCCGCTCCTGAGCCGGCGCCGAAATGGCCGGGCATCCGCAACGCCAACGAATACGGCAAGGCCGAAATTCAGCGCAAGGAGGTCACGGCAGTCGCGCCCGGCAAGTTCTGGCCGATGAGTGAGGATTGTCTGACGCTGAATGTCTTTGCGCCGCAGCGCACTTCGGTTGGCCCGCGACCGGTGATGGTGTTCATCCACGGCGGTGCCTACATCCTCGGTACCACCGCGACGCCGCTATACGACGGCGCATTGCTGGCGCGCGACGGTGACGTCATCGTGGTGACGGTGCAGTACCGATTCGGAGCCTTCGGGTACCTCGACTTCAGCGCTTATTCGACGCCGGAGAAGACCTTCTCCAACAACAACGGTCTGCGTGACCAGGTCGCGGCGCTCGAATGGGTACGCGACAATATCGCGGCCTTCGGCGGCGATCCGGCGAATGTGACGATCTTCGGTGAGAGTGCGGGTGGCTCGGCGGTCACCGCATTGATGGCCACGCCGGCCGCGGAAGGTTTGTTCACCAAGGTGATCAGTGAGAGTCCGGCATTGGACCTGGTCATCGACCGCGACGAAGCTGACGTCTTCGCCGACGAATTCCTGCGACTGCTGCAAGACCCGCGGCGCAAGTCGCGCACGATGGAGCGCACCGAGGAGCCGATCAGCCCCGAACAGGCGCAGAAATTGCTCGCGCAGTCGTCTGCGCGGGAGATCCACGAAGCCACCGATCGGCTGACCCGGTTCGCCGTGCGCGCCGGAGCCAAGGCCGCGATCCCATTTGGCCCCGTCGTCGATGGCGATTACCTGCCGAAACGTCCGGTGCAGGCCGCACTGGCGGGCGAGACTCATCGAGTGCCGCTGATCATCGGCAGCAACAAAGAAGAGGGCAATCTCTTCACCAAGCTGTGGAATATCCTCCCCGAAGGCGAGCAGGCGCTGATCGGGGTACAGGACCCCGCACATCGTGCGGCGCTCTCCGCCGTCTACAACGACGGTCATCCTCGCGCCGACGTCCGGCTGGCGGGAGACGCGGTGTTCTGGGGGCCGATGATGCCTTTCGTCGAGGGACACATCCGGCATTCGCCAGCCTTTGTCTACCGCTACGACTTCAATCCAAAGGTGTTGCGCTGGACCGGATTTGGCGCTACTCACGCGACCGAACTATTCGCGGTCTTCGGTGCCTACCGGATGGCGCTGGGCGCGGGACTCGCGTTGGGCGAGTGGCGTCGGACCGCGCAGATCACCCGGCAGGTGCAGCGCCATTGGTCGGTGTTCGCGCGGACCGGAACACCGGAACGGCAGTGGCCGGCATACGACGAAGCGACGCGCAGCGTGATGATCCTCGACGTGCCACCGCGGATTGAGCACAACCCGGAGTCGGTGCGTCGGGAGACCTGGCAGAAGGTGCACGCGCTGGTCGGTTAGGACCTAACCTGCCGGGCCTTCCTCGGCTCCACCCGGATTACATCGGGTGGCGATCATCTCGTCGTCGGTGACCACCGGCCGCGCCGGCTCCAGATTCCAGCTGGTTTTCATCGGATCGACGAGGCGGGCAAAGGTCCAATGGCAATCGAATTGGGCCTTCATCGTCGGAGTATTCGCCGACGGTTCGGCCGCGATCACCTCGCGCCACGCCGCTGCTCCGGCGCTCTCGGCGCTGGTCTTGCGGCCCGACGTGGTCGGATATACCTGCAGACTCGCGCCGACATCGGTAGTCGCCCACTGCACGTGGTCGATGTATGGCGGTGGATAGTCCGGAGTGGTCGATGTCGAGAATGCGGGCGTGCGAGTGCTGATTAGGGTGGGCGTCGGGTCCGACGTCACCGTCGACGTCGCGGCTGGGGTCGGCTCGGCTGACCCGCACCCGGTGAATATCGCGGCGGCCACCGGAAGCGCGAAGATCGCGGCCACTGCACGAGATGTTGTTCTTTCGATTCGCAATCGTTCCCCTCAAACCCGTCTTCGTCCGCCAGACTGAACAACAGTATGAACGCGAACCCTGACGATACCGTCGATGGCGGTACTTACCTGACACTTGGGCCGCGCCGAATCTGGCATTACGAGGGTGGCGAACCAGCCGGGCATCCGGTGACGTTGCTGCATGGTGCTTTTGCGTCCGCTGCGACGTGGGGCGCGCAATTCGCCGATTTCGGTGCGGCCGGATTGCGTGTGCTGGCGCCTGAACGCAGCGGACATGGGCACAGTCCCGATCACGTCGAGCCGTTCAGTTATCTGGACATGGCCGCCGAGACCATCGACTATCTCGAGGCCGTGCTCGATCAACCAACGCATATCGTCGGCTGGAGCGACGGCGCCGTCGTCGGCCTGCTGGTCGCGATGACGAGGCCGGACTTGGTGCATCGGATGGTGTTGATCGGCCAATACTTCAATCGAACCGGCGAGCTGGCCGATACTTGGTTCGAATCGGTTCGAGCCCGTGATCCAGAGACGATCGCCATGCTGCGTACTTACTACGACTCATCGTCGCCCGACGGTCCCGAGCATTTCGACACGATCTTGGCTAAGACGATGACGCTGATCAGCGTCGAACCGGACTTGGCGCTCGATCAGATCGCGCGAGTGCAGCATCCGACGCTCGTGGTGCAAGCTGACCACGACGTCGTGGACCTGCAACACACCATCGACGTCGTGAACGCATTGCCGAACGGTCGTCTCGCGGTGCTGCCCGGGACGCACATCCTGCCGATCGAGGCGCCCGAGGTCTTCAATCCGCTAGTGCTGTCGTACCTTGCGGCCGAGCCGCCGGCGAAGTGGCCGTAGGACTGGAGTCTGCGTCCTGGGGCTGAGTGAGGGGAGTGCTCCCTCGCGTCGGCTGAGGTTGCAGGTTCTAGTCTGCGATGTCGGGCTGGGCGAGGTAGATGTTCCCTCGCGCGGCGTCAGACCGCAGGTTGCAGTCTGCGTTTGCTGCTGCGCGAGGCGATTACGCGCGGACCCGCGAACCGGCAGATCAGGTAGATCACGAACGAGATCGTGGTCACGAATACTGAGACCGGCAGGCCGGGTGCCAGCGACAGAACCAGGCCGCCGACCGCCGCTATCTCGGCGAAGGCGATCGAAAGTCCAGTCACCACAGCGGGATTGGCGCTTAGGCGGGCCGCGGCTGCGCCCGGGGT
>NZ_BAEH01000056.1 GCF_000241305.1 Gordonia effusa NBRC 100432 | reverse complement strand
TCAAGACGTTCAGGTGACCGCACTCAAAGGCGACGACTACTTCACGTTCATGATCAATCTGCTGGTCATCTTCGGAGTAAGTTTCGAATTGCCGCTGCTGATCATCGCGCTCAACCTGATCGGCGTGCTGAGTTACCAGCGGCTCAAGAGTTGGCGACGCGGACTCATCTTCGGCATGTTCGTCTTCGCCGCCGTCGTCTCGCCCGGTTCGGATCCGTTCACGATGCTGGCGCTGGCATGTGCGCTGACGGTGTTACTCGAGTTCGCCATCCAGGTCTCCCGGTATAGCGATAGGCGGAAGGCGCGGCGCACCGAGAACTGGGAGTCACTGTCCGACGACGAGGCCAGTCCGCTGCCCTCCACGTCGACTGTTCCCGCCGCATCGCCGGGTGTCGCGGCGACACCGCGTGCGTCGGTGCGCTCAGGTGACACTTTTGGTGACATCCTGTAGGTAATGACGCACCTCGACGATTTCCTCGCCCGTCAAGCTTTCGCCCTCGATCCGTTCCAGCTACGTGCCTGCGATGCCCTGCAAGCCGGGCACGGGGTGTTGGTGTGCGCGCCGACCGGTGCCGGGAAAACCATCGTCGGCGAGTTCGCCGTACATCTCGCCCTCGCTCAGGGAACCAAGTGTTTCTACACGACGCCGATCAAGGCGCTCAGTAATCAGAAGTTCAACGACCTGGTGGCAGTCCACGGAGCCGATGCAGTCGGGCTGTTGACCGGGGATAACTCGATCAACCCCGATGCCGACGTCGTAGTGATGACGACCGAGGTCGTCCGCAATATGATCTACGCGAATTCTCCTGCACTGCAAGGTCTTTCCCACGTCGTAATGGATGAGGTGCACTTCCTTGCCGATCGATTCCGGGGCGCGGTGTGGGAGGAAGTCATCCTGCACCTCGACCCCTCGGTATCGGTTGTCGCACTGTCGGCGACAGTGAGTAACGCCGAAGAGTTCGGCGACTGGATGCAGACCGTGCGCGGGGACACAACGGTCATTGTCGATGACCATCGGCCGGTTCCACTTCAGCAGCACATGATGGTGGGGACGCGGCTCTTCGATCTCTTCGATCCACGTGAGAAGCGGTCGGGTAAGGGTGGCAAAGCCAAAAATCCCGGCGTCAACCCGGAACTGATTCGCTTCATCAAGCACCGGGCGTTGATGGCAGATGACTACGACGAGCGTTCACGAGGACGAGGTCGAGGCCGGCCGAATAATAGGCGCGGAACCGTGGTGCCTCGGCCAAATCTGGTGCGGCAACTCGACCGCGAGGGGTTACTGCCCGCGATCGGATTCATTTTCTCCCGAGCCGGCTGCGATGGTGCGTTGCATCAGTGTCTGCGGTCGGGGATCAACCTGCTCGATGGCCAGCAGAGTGCGCAAGTCGACGACGTCGTCGATCGCTATGTCGCGGAATTATCACCCGCTGACATCGACATCCTCGGTGTCGCCGAATGGCGGACCGGTCTGCGCCGGGGATTCGCGGCGCATCACGCCGGTTTGCTCCCGACATTCCGGCACTGCGTGGAGGAACTGTTCACTCTAGGTCTGGTCCGGATGGTGTTCGCGACCGAGACCCTGGCGCTCGGTATCAATATGCCCGCGCGGTCGGTGGTCCTCGAACGCCTCGTCAAATACAACGGCGAGGCACATGTCGACCTGACACCGGGCGAGTTCACCCAGCTGACCGGCCGAGCGGGACGACGCGGAATCGACGTCGAAGGCCATGCGGTTGTGTTGTGGAC
>NZ_BAEH01000057.1 GCF_000241305.1 Gordonia effusa NBRC 100432 | reverse complement strand
AACGACGACGCCATCCGCAGCGCCGCTCTGCTGACCCGCGTGGTGGCTTCGGCCGTCGCCGAGGGTGTGCAGGCTCGTGCGGGCCAGGCAGCTGGCGATGCCAAGCCGGAGGCCGGTGCGGGTGAACCCCTCGCCGAGTGGGAAACCGAACTCCTGACCCAGGCCACCGCGGGCGCCGACGCCGCCGCTCCGGAAGCTGCCGCGGGCGACGCCCCGGCCGCCGAGTAGCACTGGCGACACCGCTAGATGTGCGCAGTCACCCACTGCGCGCCGCAACTTCATCTACTCATCAAAAGGAGGCTCGCCAACGATGGCGAACTACACCGCAGCTGATGTGAAGCGACTTCGTGAACTGACCGGTTCGGGCATGCTCGACTGCAAGAACGCACTGGCCAACAATGATGGTGACTTCGACAAGGCTGTTGAAGAACTGCGTATCAAGGGCGCCAAGGACGTCGGCAAGCGCGCCGAGCGGTCCACCGCCGAGGGCCTGGTCGCTGCTCGCGACGGCGTGATGATCGAGCTGAATAGCGAGACCGACTTCGTCGCGAAGAACGACGAATTCCAGGCTCTGGCCGATCAGGTCATCAGCGCTGCCGTCGAAGCCAAGACCAGCGACGTCGAGGTACTCAAGGCCGCCAAGCTCGGCGACGGCACCGTTGCCGACGCCATCGCGGCTCTCTCGGCCAAGATCGGCGAGAAGCTCGAACTGCGTCGCGTCGCCTACTTCGACGGCCCAGTGGCGATTTACCTGCACAAGCGCGCGTCGGATCTGCCCCCGGGCGTCGGCGTTCTGGTGCAGTACACCGGTGAAGGCGACGCAGCGGCCGAGGCCGCGCGCAACGCTGCTCAGCAGGTGGCCGCGCTCAAGGCGAAGTACGCCTCGCGTGACGACGTCCCCGCCGAAATCGTCGAGGACGAGCGTCGTATCGCCGAGCAAACCGCTCGCGAAGAGGGCAAGCCCGAGCAGGCTCTGCCGAAGATCGTCGAAGGTCGTCTGACCGGCTTCTTCAAGGACGTCGTGCTGGTTGACCAGCCGTTCGTGAAGGATTCCAAGAAGACCGTGAAGGCGATCTTGGACGAGGCCGGTGCCACCGTGAAGGCATTCGCCCGCTTCGAGGTTGGCCAGTCTTAGGACTCGCGAAGTTGTAACCACGCATCGGACCCCGGGCCGGTTGTCGAATTCGATGGCCAGCCACGGGGTCCGATTGTTATGCCCATAAGATAAGTCGGAGTCCGCCGACGCCAGGGAGGAAATAGATGACGAAGTCGCCCCAGGAAACCGAGGCCGCTGACGGCTCGGGTCGTCACGGTTATCAGCGCGTGCTGCTGAAACTCGGCGGGGAGATGTTCGGTGGTGGCGGCGTCGGTCTCGATCCCGATGTGGTGGCCGCAGTCGCCGATCAGATCGCCGAAGTGGTTCGCACCGGCGCACAGATCGCCGTCGTCATCGGTGGCGGCAACTTCTTCCGCGGCGCCGAATTGCAGCAGCGCGGTCTCGACCGCGCCCGCTCAGACTATATGGGAATGCTTGGCACCGTCATGAATTGTCTTGCGCTGCAAGACTTTCTAGAGAAGCGCGGCATCACTACCCGAGTGCAGACCGCAATCACCATGGGGCAGGTTGCCGAGCCATATCTGCCATTGCGCGCACAGCGGCACCTCGAAAAGGGACGGGTAGTGATCTTCGGTGCCGGTATGGGAATGCCGTATTTCTCCACCGATACCACCGCCGCCCAACGAGCGCTGGAGATCAAAGCCGAGGTCGTGCTGATGGCCAAGGCGGTCGACGGCGTCTATTCCGACGATCCGCGTACCAACCCGGACGCGGTGATGTTCGATGAGATTACCCACCGCGAAGTCCTCGACAAAGAACTGAAGGTGGCCGACGCGACCGCGTTTAGCCTCTGTATGGACAATAAGATGCCGATGCTCGTCTTCAATCTGTTGACCAAGGGCAATATCGCCCGGGCGGTTGCCGGTGAACCCATCGGCACATTGGTCGCCACCTAGCCGACCGCGCATGTACACGCCAACGATCCGACCACCACAACCGCGAGGACAGATTCATGATTGACGAAGCCCTACTCGACGCCGAAGAGAAGATGGAGAAGGCCGTCAGCGTCGCCCGTGACGACATGAGTTCCATCCGGACCGGCCGTGCCAATCCGGCAATGTTCAACCGCATCAACATCGAGTACTACGGCGCGATGACACCGATCGCGCAGATCGCCAGCATCACCGCCGCGGAAGCCCGGCTGATCGTCATCAAGCCGTACGAGTCGTCGACGCTGAATGACATTGAGACGTCGATCCGCAATTCCGATCTTGGTGTCAACCCGACCAACGACGGGTCATTGATCCGGATCGCGATTCCCCAACTCACCGAGGAACGTCGTAAAGAACTGGTCAAGCAGGCCAAGGGCAAAGGCGAAGATGCCAAGGTCTCCATCCGTAACGTGCGCCGAAAAGCGGTCGACGAACTCAAGCGCATCCAAAAAGATGGCGAAGCGGGTGAAGACGAGGTGACACGCGCGGAAAAGGAGCTCGACAAGACCACGGCAAGCTATGTTGCTCAGGTTGACGAACTCGTGAAGCACAAAGAAGGGGAATTGCTCGAAGTTTGAGCCAAACGAATATGCCTACCCAAACTCCAGCCGCGAGCGGATCCGACTCCGCGAGCGGCTCTAAAGCCGGACGCAACCTTCCCGCCGCGATCGGCGTCGGCTTGGCGCTTGGTGTGGGAATCATCGCGACACTACTGTTCGTTCCGAAGCTCTGGTACGGCATTATCGCGGTTGCCTTTGCCATCGCGATCTGGGAGGTCACCAAGCGCCTGCGCGACGGTGGCTACGACGTTCCGTTTATCCCGATGCTGGTCGGCGGGCAGGCGATCATCTGGAGTTCGTGGCCATGGGGACAGGCCGGGGTACTCGTCGCGTTCGTAACCACCGTGTTGGTCTGCATGGTGTGGAAGTTGTTGGGGCAGGGGATATCCAACGCGCCGGAGAACTATCTCCGCGACCTTGCCGTAGCGGTTTTCGTCCTGACTTGGCTCCCGGTCCTCGCCACGTTCGGTGCGTCAATGGTGCTGCAGGACAACGGCGCTGCACGCGTGGCGACGCTGATGGTGGTCGTTGTCTGCTCCGACGTCGGAGGCTTTGCCGCGGGGGTGCTTTTCGGCAAACATCCGATGGCGCCGGCGATCAGTCCCAAGAAGTCGTGGGAGGGATTGGGCGGTTCGCTGCTGGTCGGTACCGTCGGCGCGATTGGCTGTGTCTACTTCCTCGTCGACAACCACTGGTGGATCGGCCTGATTCTCGGTCCGGTACTGGTGGTGTGCGCGACGCTGGGCGATCTCGTCGAGTCGCAGGTCAAACGCGACCTCGGGATCAAGGACATGGGATCATTGCTGCCCGGTCACGGCGGCATCATGGACCGGCTGGATTCGTTGTTGCCGTCAGCGTTCGTGGTGTGGGCGGTGCTCAGCGCGCTGGCGTGATTCCGGGATCGTCGGCCCGAGTGGTCTCGCCCGGCATGCTGGTCCAGCGTTCGGCATGAATTCCGTCGCCCAGATCCACTTCGCCAACCGCGCCGTCCGGGTCGATGATGGCAACCTGTTTTCCTTCGATGACGAAGCGCCGCAGCAATTCCAGCAGCATCTTCCTCGCCACATCGTTGATGCTGTTGACGCGGCGAACATCTAATGCCACCACGGGTGCCGGATGCGAAGTGTTGTCGACCAGTTCCCGGATGATGATCTCGGCGTTGCTGAACTGCAGTGCGCCCTGCAATTCGACCACCTCGACGTCGCCGACGATATCGATTGAGCGGATAGCGGTCCGATGCGTTGGCGGTACGTTCATCAGGTGCATGCCCATGTCGGCCGACAGGCGTTCAAAGATGTGTACTCCGCGGACGCTGTTGCCGTGTTTATCAAGTCGCGGCGAGAAGGCGGCGATCCCGATCTGGCCGGGTAGTACCCCGATGATGCCGCCGGAGACCCCGCTCTTCGCGGGAATTCCAACCACTGACAGCCAATCGCCCGCGGCGTCGTACATCCCGCAGCTGGTCGTCACACTGAGCACCTGACGAACCGCGCGGGCGGGGAGCACCTGTTCGCCAGTCAGCGGTTGCACGCCACCGTTCGCGAGCGTGGCGGCCATCAATGCGAGGTCGGCGGTGGTGACACGAATCGAACATTGCCGGAAGTATCCGTTGACGATGTCGACTGGATCGCAGTCGAGGATATTGACTGACCGAAGCAGATGTCCCATCGCCAGATTCCGGTGCCCGGTGTGCGCCTCGGAGGTGTACACACGTTCATCGACGTCGAGTTCCCGGCCGGCGGCAGCGCTGTAGAGCGTGAGCAGACGGGCGAATCGTTCCTCGGGATCGGCGGCGCGGATCAACGAATGTGCCGTTATCGCACCGGCATTGATCATCGGATTACGTGGGCGGCCATCGTCGTCGAGAGAGATTTCGTTGAATGCCTCGCCCGACGGCTCTACACCGACCTTATCCAGCACGACGTCAATACCGTTGTCGGACAAGGCAAGTCCATAGGTAAATGGCTTCGACATCGACTGGATGGAATACACGTGATCGCAGTCGCCGACGACGTAACGGTGACCGTCGGGCAATGCGATAGCCAGAGCGATCTTGTCGACGTCGGCAGCGGCGAGTTCTGGGATGTAGTCGGCGACAGAACCATCGACTATCGAGCGGGCGCCGTCGAGTACCTCGGTGAGATAGTCCGGGATGGGGGAGAACACGATTCGAGCCTAGTTGCACCAACACCGGCAAACCGCCCAACGCGCCGCCCGGCACCTGTTACGGTCCGCAAATGATCTCGACTGTTGTCTGGGGCACCGGAAATGTTGGGCGCGCGGCTATTCGCTCGGTGTCGGTGCACCCCGCGCTGACCCTTGCGGGCGTCGTCGTACATAACCCAGAGAAGGTTGGCGTCGACGCCGGAACACTCGCGGGAATCGACGAACTCGACATCGCGGCTACCGATGATATCGATGCGATTCTTGCGTCGAAGCCTCAAGCGGTCGTGTACGCGTCCTCGGGTGACATTCGGCCCGACGACGCCCTGTCGGACATTATCCGAGCGCTGCGGGCCGGTGCGGTTGTGGTGACTCCGGCGTTGTATGCCTTCTACGACCACCGGGGCGCACCTTCCGAACAACGCGATCAGGTCCTCGCCGCAATCGCCGAAGGCGGTGGCGCGCTGTTTGTTTCGGGTGTCGACCCGGGGTGGGGCAATGATGTACTCCCGCTCCTGATGACGGGTCTGGCAAGCTCCGTCGACGTCATCCGATGTCAGGAGATCTTCGACTACACGACCTACGACCAGCCCGATTCGGTGCGCTATCTCGTCGGAATGGGGCAGCCGATGGATTACGAGCCGCCGATGATTGCTGCCGGAGTGCCAACGATGGTGTGGGGCGGGCAGATTCGGCTCATCGCACGAGCACTCGGCGTCGAGGTCGATGAGATCGTTGAGACTCTCGACCGTCGTGCACTCGATACCACCGTCAGTACCGCACTGATGGGTGACTTCGACGCGGGAACACAGGGCGCGGTCCGGTTCGAAGTGCAGGGGATCGTGGCTGGCGAGCCACGCATCGTCATCGAACACGTAACCCGAATTCACCCGTCATGTGCCCCGGATTGGCCGCTGCCACCGGTGCTGCCGTCTTCCAATGGGGCTCTGCCGGCAATAAGCGACGGTGCCCATCGGGTGATCATCGAAGGACAGCCTCGGATCGAAGTCTCGGTCGAGGCGACCGACGAGAACGGCAATCGCGCGGCGGGCGGCAATGCGACGGCGGTCGGGCGGCTGGTCAACGCGATCGACTGGCTGGTCGAAACTGGGCCGGGGCTCTACGACGCGCTTGACGTTCCGCTGCGTCCCGGCGTGGGCAAGCTCGGCTAACTAGTGCCGTGCCGGTGATATCTCCTGACGTCGCCATGCCCTCGGCGAGCTACCGATTTCGCGGCTGAAGATCCGGGAGAAATATGCTGGATCGTCGAATCCGACTGTTCGCGCGATCGTGGCAATCGATTCATCGGTGTCGGCCAGCAGTCGTCGCGCTTCGAGGAGACGCCGCGAAATGATCCATTGCGCAACGGATTTCCCGGTGCGTTTGCGGATGAGGGTGGTTAGATACGCCGGTGTCAGACTCACGTGAGCGCCGATATCGGCAAGTGTCAGCGGTTCGGAGTAACGAGTCTCGATGAGTGCGAAGACGGCCGCCACGGTGTCATCGGGCCGGTGTGTTACCTCGCTGCTCAACCGGGCGATATCAGTCAGCAGGATGGTCAGATACGCGACGGACGCCCGCCGATTGTGATCATCATCGCGAGCCAGTTCGCCGGCGATCCGCTCAAGAATATGCTCCCAGTGGTTTCGGCGTTGCGGTGGAATATCCAGGCGGGCGATTCCGCCGGGTGAGTTGTGTCGGAACGGCGAACTCAGTTGATCGTCAACCGCTGCGGTATCGAAAAGTATTGCGACACAGTCATCGTCGACATCGGGTTGACTAGGATCGATAACCGCGCCAGGCGCGACGAGCCATGCGGTGGAGCAGTTGGTGAGGAGTATCGGGAAGTCGTGGATATGCCGCCGCGTCTCGATGCCGCGCCCGCCGCTACCCGGGCCGGAGAGCGACAGAGGTGGTCGGTACGCGGCGGGCGTATAGCGATAGACCGGGACGCCATGGTGATAGCGCACCGGCTGCGCAGATCCAGGGCCGGAAGAAAGATTCTCCAAGAATTCCCTACTTTGCTCCAATTATTTCCCGGTGAAATTCAGCATCGTGAGTGTCATGACCAAAGTTACTCCAACTCACCATGACTATCTTCCCGCTGCCGGGCGCGACGCCCTTCTCCCGTTCTACGACCTCATGACCCGACTGTATGGTGTCGGCTGGGCGCATCGGCGATTGCTGAGCCGCTCTGATCTGTCGCCGGGGCAACGTGTCCTTGAAATCGGCTGCGGCACTGGAAATCTGGCTGTCGCCGCGATACGAGCCGCGCCCGGCATCGCATTGACCGCCATTGACCCGGACCCGCTGGCGCTACAACGGGCTCATCGCAAATCGGCTGAGATCGATTTCGAGCGGGGTTACGCGCAGGAACTGCGCTTCGGTGGGGGTGTCTTCAATCGGGTGCTATCAGCGTTCATGCTGCACCACCTCGACGACGACGCCACGAAAAGCGCTGTGGCCGAACTCTTTCGGGTCGTCAGGCCGGGCGGTAGCGTCCACATCGTCGACTTCGTCGAACTGGGACATACGTTTTCCCGTCGAAATCATCCGACCTTCCGTTCCACCGAAGCGACTTCCGAACTTCTCTACCAGGCCGGTTTCACCGTCGCTGAACCTGATGTCCTTCGGCGTCGAATGCTGGGAACAATCGCGTTCTACACCGCGGTCAAGGACGAGGTTCGCTGAGTGCACGCGGCGTACCGGGCTCCTCGACCCGGTAACGAATCAGTCGAGAACTGTTGAGCACCACGGCGACTGACGACGCGTTGTGGAGGATGGCCGCCAGAACAGGCGACAGCGCGCCGCCCGCCGACACCAACAGTCCGAGGGCGTTCACGGCTATCGACATGCCGTAGTTCTGTCTAACCACCGCTACGGTGTGTCTGCCCAGATCGCCGACGTCGAGGAGTTTGGTGAGATCGTCGGCAGCCAGCGCGATGTCGGCGGTCTCGACGGCGACATCGGTTCCGGCGAGCCCCATCGCGATGCCAAGATCGGCGGCGGCCAGGGCGGGCGCGTCGTTGATTCCGTCACCGACCATTGCTACGACATGCCCTTGGTCTTGTAAACGCCGGACTTCGGCGAGTTTGTCGTCGGGCAGAACTTCAGCCTGCCAGGATGTGATACCGAGTTCCGCGGCGATGGCTGCGGCAGTCTGCGGATGATCGCCGGTGACCATGCTGATCGCGGTGATGCCGGAGTCGCGAAGCCGCGCAAGGGTTTCGGCGGCTTCTGGGCGTACTTCGTCGCGAAGACTCAGCAGGCCGACGAGTACGCCGTCCACGGCCAGGAGCAGAGGTGTTTCACATTGCGCGCGTAGGTTTTCCACCCAGGTTGACGCCGCGTCGGACACCGTCACATCGTGTCGCGCGAGCAGGGCTGGGCTGCCGAGTAGGAATACTCG
The DNA here is from genome assembly GCF_000241305.1 of Gordonia effusa NBRC 100432. Lineage (GTDB taxonomy): Bacteria > Actinomycetota > Actinomycetes > Mycobacteriales > Mycobacteriaceae > Gordonia > Gordonia effusa. The sequence continues at coordinate 5,054 of NZ_BAEH01000057.1, read as the reverse complement.
GCCGTCGTCGGCGCGGGTGCGCATACCCAGACCCACGATCACTTCGCATTCCGCATGCGGCGGTATTTCGATCCGCCGTTCTTCGGTTGACCGAATTACGGCCTCCGCCAACGGATGCCGGGAGTGGATCTCGGAGCTGGCGGCGTAAGCGAGAATTCCTTCCGGGGTCCAGGCGTCGTCGAAGGCGATGACGTTGGTGACTACCGGGCGGCCGGCGGTGAGGGTGCCGGTCTTGTCGAAGACGATCGCGGTGACTCGGCCCGCGGCCTCCAGATGAGATCCGCCTTTGATGAGGATCCCGCGTCGGGCACCGTTGCCGATCGCCCCGCTTATCGCCGTGGGCGTCGCGAGTCCGACCGCGCACGGGCATGCGATTAGCAGCATGGTCATTGCTCGGCGCAGGTCCCGGGTGGCCAGGAAAGTGACCGCCGAGAGAGCGAACGAGGTTGGCACAAAACGTCGGGAGAAGCTGTCACCCACGGTCTGGATCGGCGCGCGATCGTGCTGGGCCTCTTCGACCCGCGCGATAACACGGCCGATGGCGGTGTCCGCTCCGACCGCGGTCGCCGTGACGACCAATCGACCGGACATGACTACCGAGCCGGCGTGCACGTCGTCACCGACGGATTTCGACACCGGTAGGTTCTCGCCGGTCAGCGCTGATTGATCGACAGCGGCGTCACCGTCGATGATCATCCCGTCGACCGGAATCGCTACGTGTTCGTGAACTACGACCGTGTCGCCCACGCCGACGGTGTCGAGTGGGACCTGTATCTCGGTGCCGTCGTCGGTTCGCAGCCAGACCGTGTCGGTGTTGCCGCGTAGGAGGTCGGTGATTGCCCGGCGCGTGCGACGCAGAGTGAGTTCTTGGAGAAATTCGCCGATGTTGAGCAGCCACAAGACGGTCAGCGCGACCACGTTCTCGCGCAGCAGCAGACTCGCCACCGTGGCTGCGGATACCAGCGCATCGGTGCCCGCTCGTCCGCCGCGCAGCGATCGGGCGGCTCCGCGCAGGAAGGGGTAGCCCGAGAAGATCGTTACGCCGGTCGCGGCCGTGCGGGAAAGTGGGCCGAGTAACGGCGGGCGACGCAGACCGTACCGGCGCAATCCAAGTAGGACGAGTGCGACCGCTCCCGAGCCCATCCGGACCAGATCACCGTTCGAGACGTCGGCCGAGTGTGGGGTATGCCGGGCCAGTGAGTCGAGGTCGGCGCACAGGCCAGCGCTTATCGCTTCCAGTAGCTCGTCGCGCGTGAGGGTGTTTCGGTGCCAGATGACTACCGAGCCGGTTCGTCCGAATGCGTGGACTGCGCGAACTCCGGCGACGGCTGCGACGGCCTCTTCGACCGCTACCGCGCGATGGTCGGACGCCCGTGCGAAGCTAGGAACGACGATGCGTAATCGTCCGGCCGCCGCAGAGCAAACCTGATGTGCGAGTTCGACTTTGACCGCGGTCACGGATCAGTGGTCGTGGTCGTGGACGTCAGTCGCAACGCCGGGAGGCGAGGATTGTTCGCCGATCTTCTCCTTGGCCTCAGCCAAAATATCGGCGGCTTGGAGTCGAACGTTTTCGGCGACCTCCTCGGCGCGTCGGGTGCCTTTCAGGCCCCATGCGGTAGCTAGGACCGCCCCGTCGCGTAGTGGGGCGCTGGCAAGCGCTTTGCGTGCGGCATCGTATGCGGCGGCACCGACCAGTCCGGTGGCGACAGCCGATCCGGCCTTAGCCAGCAATGCGTGCAGAGCCATGAATGGGTTCCTCCTACGTCGACCTTATTGAAAATGCTTACCAAGAAGATAGCGCATCGCATGCGTCGGTGCTTGGTCTGCGTATTGTGCCAGCTTTGGTTCGACGATGTGGTTCGTACCGACGGGCTCGTCGACCTCGATTCGCGGTGTCGCAGAGCACACGCTCGGACATGGGACAATAGGAACCATGACCTCACTGCCACTGGTTTTCGACGCGCCCAAGCGTGGCAAACCGCCCACTCATTTCGCCGATCTGTCGGCGGATGAGCGAGTGGCCGCGGTAACTAAACTCGGACTTCCGAAATTCCGGGCGAATCAGCTTGCCAAGCAGTATTTTGGGCGGCTCAATGCCGACGTCGAGGAGATGACCGATGTGCCGGCCGCGCACCGCGCCGACGTCGGGGCACAACTGTTTCCTACGTTGATGACGTCGGTGCGCGACGTCTTCACCGACGATCACACCACGCGAAAAACGTTGTGGCGCTTGCATGATGGCACTTTGTTGGAGAGCGTCCTGATGCGTTACGCCGATCGCAATACGCTGTGTATCTCGAGCCAGGCCGGCTGCGGAATGGCATGCCCGTTCTGCGCGACGGGGCAGGGCGGACTCGACCGGAATCTGTCGACGGCGGAGATCGTCGATCAGGTGCGATCGGCCGCTCGCGCACTGCGCGACGGCGATTTCGGTGAGCCTGGGCGGCTGTCGAATGTCGTATTCATGGGTATGGGCGAGCCCCTGGCGAACTACAAACGCGTCGTCGACGCGGTGCGCAAGATCATTTCCCCAGCACCTGATGGTTTGGGCATTTCAGCACGGTCGGTGACCGTGTCGACGGTGGGGCTCGCGCCGGCGATCCGACGGCTTGCCGACGAAGGGTTGTCGGTCACTCTCGCCGTATCGCTGCACACGCCCGACGACGAACTGCGCGATACCCTTGTGCCGGTTAACAATCGGTGGTCGGTCAAGGAAGTACTCGACGCGGCGCGTTATTACGCCGACACTTCGGGCAGGCGAGTGTCCATCGAATACGCGCTCATCCGCGACGTGAACGACCAACCGTGGCGCGCGGACCTGCTGGGCAAGAAGCTGCATAAGGCATTGGGATCGCTGGTACACGTGAATCTCATCCCGCTCAACCCGACGCCCGGCTCGAAATGGGACGCCAGTCCTAAACCGGTCGAGAAGGAATTCGTCCGCCGAGTCCGGGAGCAGGGCGTTTCCTGCACGGTGCGTGATACTCGCGGTCAGGAAATCGCGGCCGCGTGCGGTCAGCTGGCGGCAGAGGAGACGTAGGGGACGGTAGTCTCCGGCCCCTCGCAAACCCCACACGAACAGACATCCCCGACACCGAATCGGTGTCGGGGATGTCGTTTGGTGTGGGGTTTGCGCGAGGCGTCAGGCGACGCTTAGCGCTGCCAGCGACGACGCGACGGAAGCGAATTCTTGATGAGGAAGAATGCCAACACCACGGCGAAGCCGATCAGGTAAAGGTCCTCGATCTTGCCGTGATGGTTGCCGATCATCATCGCCAATAGGGCGATAACGAAGAACCAGCCAGCCGCCATGAACGATTTGCGGCCCTGGCCGTGCCAGCCAAAGCGCGCCGACGGCGCGTCAGCGGGCTCACGCTTCCAGCCGGTGTCGATCGGCGCGTGCGAATCGTGTTCCTGCACTGCGGTTTCAGCCACGATCAACTCCTGTGAACTCCGGGATCGCCGACAAATGTGCGACGGTCTGTAGTAGGTCGGCCTACAGCATAACCGGACCCACCGCATTGCGGTGCGAAGGGGGAGCGGTGCGTGGGTGAGAATGGACGGGTGACTCCCGTCGAATCGCCTACGCGCGTCCTCATCCTCGGCTCAACCGGATCGATCGGCACCCAGGCCCTCGAGGTCATCGCGGCGAATCCGAACCTCTTTAAGGTTGTCGGACTCGGGGCAGGCGGCGGCAATACGGATCTGCTGATTTCTCAGGCGAAATCCTTCGGTGTCGGAGCCGACGCGGTTGGTGTGGCCGATCCGGTATCGGGCGCGCGGGTCGGTGACGCACTCGGTGGCGTCGTGCTGACCGGTCCGGACGCTATGGCTGATCTGGTCCGCGCATGCCCGGCCGACGTCGTGCTGAACGCCGTCGTCGGATCGCTCGGTCTGGCGCCGAGTATCGCCGCGCTGAAATCGGGTGCCCGACTTGCGCTGGCGAATAAGGAATCGCTTGTCGCGGGCGGTTCGCTTGTTCTCGACGCTGCCTCGCCCGGTCAGATCGTGCCGGTCGACTCCGAGCATTCGGCGATCGCCCAATGTTTGCGTGCCGGGACGACAGACGAAGTCGATCGGCTGGTACTCACCGCATCGGGCGGGCCGTTCCGTGGCTGGACCCGCGAACAACTCGTCAATGTCACCCCCGAGCAGGCCGGGAAGCATCCGACCTGGTCAATGGGTCCGATGATCACTCTCAACTCCGCGACGCTGGTCAATAAGGCGCTCGAAGTGATCGAGGCGCATCTGCTTTTCGACGTCGAGTACGACCGCATTGATGTGACCGTGCATCCGCAGTCGATCGTGCACTCGATGGTGACTTTCGTTGACGGAGCGACGGTCGCCAAGGCATCACCGCCTTCGATGAAGCTGCCGATCGCGCTTGCACTCGGTTGGCCCGACCGCGTGCCGGGAGCGTCTGCGGCGTGCGACTTCTCCACCGCGTCGTCGTGGACTTTTGAACCGGTCGACAACGTCGTTTTTCCGGCGATCGAACTCGCGCGCGACGCCGGGCGACGTGGCGGAAGTCTCACCGCTGTGTTTAACGCGGCCAACGAAGCAGCCGCCGATGCGTTCTTCGCAGGTCGCATCACATTTCCGCGAATCGTCGAGACGATCGCCGACGTCGTGTCCGAGGCTGATCAATGGAGTAATGCACCGGGTAGTCTGGAAGAAGTGTTCGCAGCCGATTCGTGGGCCCGACGCCGGGCCGCCGAGATCGCATAGGCGGCGAGCCCGTCGAAATCCTTTGGCAGCCCCGAAAGTCGGCGTGAGAGAGAGTTGACCAGCGAGTGAGTTTTGTGGTGGGCGTCGTGCTGTTCGCCGTGGCGCTGCTGTTGTCAGTCGCCTGGCACGAATGTGGGCATATGTGGGCTGCTCAGCGCACCGGAATGAAGGTACGACGGTTCTTCGTGGGGTTTGGACCGACGCTGTGGTCGACGCGCCGAGGCGAGACCGAATACGGTGTGAAGGCGCTGCCGCTCGGCGGATTCTGCGATATCGCCGGGATGACGCCGTATGACGAAATCGACGAGGCCGACAAGGCGCGAGCG
>NZ_BAEH01000058.1 GCF_000241305.1 Gordonia effusa NBRC 100432 | reverse complement strand
TATACAATGTTAGAATTCTACTAAATTCATAACATCTGAGAGGAGTGCCGTGCCTACACACGCTGAGGTCGCAGCACAACGCGGCGAGACGTCGCGAAGGGTGACTGTTCCGCCGATCAATGAGGAATTCGAGCGGTATCTCGGTTCGGCGCTGCTCGCCCCATTCGGCGGCGCATTCCTCGACCAGGTGGTTTTCGATGACATCAGTGCGGGTGTTGAGTGGTCCGGCCGGTTCAAGGCCGACCCATTCGGCCGGGCACTGCGAACCGGCGCGGTCGAGATGTTGGTGTTCGGCGGAACCGAAGACGATCGCCGGGAATCCGGAGAATGGCTACGTCAGGCACATACCGACGTACACGGCGAATATGACGGAGTCCGGTTCAGCGCCCTGCGACCCGAAGCCTGGAACTGGGTACTGATGAGCGCGATTCACCTATACATGGGGGCCTATCCAGCCGTCACCGGACGTCATCTCACCGACGCCAGGGCACAGGATTTGTACGCCTACATCCTCGGCAAGGTCCGACACGTCATGCTCCCCACCCCGGCTGGAGAGTTTCCAGTCACTTACCAGGAATTCATCACTCTCTACAACGAGACCCTCGACCGGCGCGCAGTCGGCACGGTCACGCTACGCCGCGAATCCGGGCGGCTGCTCGATCCACCGTCACCACCGATGGTTCCGCGGCCGGCGTGGCGGCTGGTGGTCCGCGCCATATCGCGGTTTGTGGTGGCAGCGTCGTTCGGAATCACTCACCACACAGTTCGTGAGTTATCCGAAGTCGACTGGACACCGGCACGCGAGCGCGACTATGGAATCGTTTGCCGGACAATGCCTCTCGTATACCGACTACCGCGGCGCGTCACCATGACACCGTTGGCCTACCACCAATACAAAGTGCGCCGTCATGCGGAGCTGCTGCGCGGGACAAGACTGGATAGCTTCGCCCCGGACACCGCGCGGCGCTGTCCGATGTAGTCGCTACACCGGCGCCGACGCACCTTCCTCGGCGGCCTTCTTGGCCCACTTGTAGTCAGCCTTGCCCGCCGGAGTGCGGCGCACTTCGTCGACGAACACAACCGTGCGCGGCACCTTGTAGCGAGCCAGCTCGGTGCGAGCATGCTCCTGGACTTCTTCCAAAGTCGGCTCTGGATGACCGTCGGCAACCTTTATGACTGCCGCTACGCGCTGCCCGTACTTGGCGTCGGGCACCGGAACCACCAGCGCATCGGCGATTGCCGGATGTGCGTGCAGGGTGGCCTCAACCTCTTCGGCGTAGACCTTCTCACCACCGGTATTGATGCACTGCGATCCACGGCCGAGGAACACTATGCTGCCGTCTTCCTCCAGATACCCCATGTCGCCGAGCACCGAAATACGACGACCGTCGGCGAGCGTCGGGAAGGTGCGCGCAGACTTCTCCTCGTCCTTGTAATAGCCAAGGGGCACATTGCCGATCCGCGCGATCATGCCAACTTCGTTCGGCGTTGTGATCTGGTTGAACCGCTCGTCGACGACCATCATCTTCTCGGTCGGCGCGGTCTTGAGATTGCCGTTCTCATCTAGGGTGATCTCACCATCGTTACCCGACTCCGACGCACCGAAGTTGTCGCGCAACACCAAATCTTCCTTCACCGCGCGCATGCGGTCGCGAACGTGCTGCGACCAGATCGCACCACCGGACGTGACGGAGAACAGCGACGACATGTCGACGTCGTCCTTCTGCTTCTCCATCTCATCGACGAGCGGCATACCCATCGCGTCGCCGACGATGAGGATGATCTGAGTCTTATCGCGCTCGATATTCCGGACGATCTTCTCCGGGTTGAAATCCCGCTCGATGATCAGCCGTCCACCAAGGGTCAGGAAGGTAAATAGTGAATACGACGCCGCACCGTGCATGAGCGGCGCCGCGAGCAAGAAGGCGATCGACGGGAAATCCTTTACCGCAGCGGCGATTTCAGCGAGATCCTTACGGGCTTCGCCGTACGGGTTTCCGCCGGATATGGGCTTGCGGAAGAAATCGTCATGCTGCCACATGACACCCTTCGGGTACCCGGTTGTTCCGCCGGTGTACAGCAGGTAGAGCTCTTCACCGGTGCGCGGCTCGAAGTCTCGCTCGGTGGGCTGCGCCGTGTAATCGGCGAAGGACACCACCGCGACCTCGCGACCGTCGGGCAGACTCGACGCCGCCTGTCGCAATTCATCCGCAATCTCGCCGATGACGAAAACTGTTCGCACGGTGGGCATTTCAGGCAGCAGCTTGGCTACGCTGCGCTGATGTTCGGGCAACTCAACGATAATGCCGCGCGAATCGGAGTTGTCGAAGATGTAGAGCAGTTCGGGGTCGGTGTAACGATAGTTGACGTTTACCGGCACCGCGCGGATCTTGATCAATCCGAGCAGGCTCGTCACGTGTTCGACACTGTTCTTCAGGAACAGCGCGACATTGTCGCTCGCACCAATTCCATTGGCAGACAGCAGATGTGCCACCTGGTTAGCCAGTTTGTCCATCTCGGCGTAGGTCGTCTGCTCACCTTCGAAGCTCAGTACTACCCGGTCCGGGACCGCGTCGGCGACTGTTTCGAAGACGTCAGCAAGGTTGAATTTCATTTCTCAGTACTCCTCATTCGGACCGGGTAAGAACCAAACCGCTAGTAGGCACCCCGGTGCCCGCGGTGACTAGGACTTTGCGCGCACCGTCGACCTGATTGACCGAGGTGCCGCGAAGCTGACGCACCGCTTCGGCGATGCCGTTCATGCCATGGATATATGCCTCGCCGAGTTGGCCGCCGTGGGTGTTCAACGGCAATCGTCCACCGACTTCGAGTGCGCCGGGCTCGGAGACGAAATCCTTAGCCTCACCCCGGCCGCAGAAGCCCAACTCCTCCAGCTGCATCAGCGTGTAGGGCGTGAAATGGTCATAGAGCACAGCCATATCCATGTCGGTGGGCGTCAAGCCGGACTGATCCCACAGTTGCCGACCCACCAGGCCCATCTCCGGCAGGCCCGCGAGATCGTCGCGGTAGTAGCTGGTCATGATGTACTGGTCGGTGCCGCTGCCCGACGCGGCGCCAGCGATGACGGCCGGCGGCTGCGGCAAATCCTTTGCGCGTTCGGCAGATACGACGACGATCGCGACGCCGCCGTCCGACTCTTGGCAACAGTCCAGCAGGTGCAACGGCTCCGCGATATAGCGTGACGCCTGATGATCGGCAATGGTGATCGGCTTGCCGTAGAAGAACGCGTTCGGATTGACTGCGGCGTGTTTGCGATCGACAACGGCGATCTGGCCGAAATCCTCACTCGTAGCACCATATTCGTGCATGTACCGCTGCGCGACCATCGCCACGAACGCCGCTGGCGTGGACAGCCCGTGCGGATACGAGAAAGCGTTGTCGGTGCCCGACGAATTCTCCTGGGCGGCAACGGCTTTGTTTACTTGACCGAAGCGGACGCCGGAGCGTTCGTTGAACGCGCGGTAGGCCACGGCGACGTCGCAAATGCCGGTAGCTACAGCCATCGCCGCCTGCTGCACCGTCGAACACGCCGCGCCGCCGCCATAGTGGATCCGCGAAAAGTACTTCAGCTCGGGTATTCCCACCGCTCGTGCGACGGCGATCTCCATGTTGGTGTCCATGGTGAAGGTGACCAGACCGTCGACATCGGCCGCGGTGAGGCCGGCGTCGACAAGTGCGGCGTTGACTGCCTCAGCAGCCAGACGTAGTTCGCTGCGACCGGAGTCCTTGGAGAACTCAGTAGCACCGATCCCGGCAATGGCGGCTTTGCCCGACAGGGTGCGCTCACTCATGCCGCTGCCCCCTGAGTGAACTTAACGGTCGAAATCACGTGTTTGCCAAGGCTATTGGTGCCGGTGACGGCGACTGTGATCTCGACAGGCTCGATCAGCGAGGAGGGCTCGATCAGCGAAGAAGGCTCAACCTTCGTCACTTCTCCGGTGAAGGTCAGAGTGTCGTAGGCGTACCAGGGAACGCCGAGTTTCAATGAGATCGAGCCGATCCGCGCCGCCGGGCCGGCCCAATCGGTGACGAACCGCTCCACCAGACCGGTGTCGGTGAGGATGTTGACGAAGATATCTTTCGAGCCCTTCTGCTGGGCGAGGTCGCGGTCGTGGTGCACGTCCTGAAAGTCGCGAGTCGCCAGGGCGGTGGAGACGACAAAGGTCGGCGTCGCATCAATGACCAGCGGAGGAAGCGTAGTACCGACCGAGAACTGTTGGGTATCAATGGAAGTCATTGGCTACGCTTTCTCCGATACCGGGCGCCAGGCGTAGAGCGTCCACGGCTGATCATCGGGTACGTCGGGATCGGCTGGGAAGTCGAGGAATTCGACCTCGACCGGCATGCCGATTTTCACCGACGCTGGGTCGACGTCGCGCAACTGTCCGAGCATGCGGACGCCTTCGTCCAACTCGATCAATGCCACGACGAATGGCAATTGCCGCCCCGGAACCCGTGGTGCATGATGCACGACGAAGCTGTAGACGGTTCCCCGGCCCGAGGAGACAACGTAATCGGTTGGGGCATAAGCACCGTCGGCGTCACGCTCGGTCCACACGGCGGGGACCGGGGGGTGTTGGAGTTTGGTGTTCGGCTTGCGGGGTCTCGATACACCCGACTCGGCTGGCGCCTCGCCGGGCACTCGACCATCGGAGGGTGGCAGCGCCTCGCCGGGCACTCGACCATCAGTGGGTGGCACTCGACCATCGACTGGCTCCGGCCGCACCTGGATGCGAAGCTCGTGTGCGCGTATGCCATCCCAGAAGAACTGGGTGTCGCGAGAGGCGGTCGGCCGGATGAGCGCGGACGGATCGAGATCTCGATACGCATCTCCGGGAACGGCGTCGGAGGTACGCTCGTCGGCTACTTGACCTTGTGACGGCGGCCGGAATTTGAGGATGCGGAAGCGCATCTCGGCAACTACTTCGTCCTCGACGGTCCACACGTTGCGGGTTGTGAAAAACCAGCCCTCACCCAACGCGGTTTGCTTCGGCCCCACCACGTCGAGGAGTTCGGCGGACAGACTCACCTGCTCGCCCGGTCGGGTATAGCGGTGGTAGGTCGAATCGCAATTCGTCGCGACGACCGACGTGAAACCCTCGTCGTCAAAAAGCTGCGATGCCGCACCTAGCGGATCATCCTGTGTCCGTTCGCCATTGAGACCCCGCATCGTCCACACCTGTGCCATCGCGGGTGGCGCGACGATGCCGCCATGGCCCGCCGCACGAGCCGCCGAATCATCGGTGTAGATCGGATTGCGATCCCCCATCGCCTCGACCCAGTTGTTGATCATCGGCTGATTGATCGGATCCCGCCCGGCGACCGGCGTACTCATCCCGGCGGTTTTGATCTTCTCCGCGGCGCTGACGATCCGTTCAGTTTGTGTACTCACTCGCCCCTCCCCTATCGCTTGGCTCGCGGCAGTCCAAGACCGGCCGTCGCGATCATGTCTCGCATCACTTCGTTGACTCCACCGCCGAAAGTGATCACTACGTTTCGTTTCTGCTGAGCGTCGAGCCAGCTCGCCAACTCCGCCGTCTGCGGATCGGTATAGTCGCCGAACCGGCCGACCACGTCGTCCACCATCCGCCCGATCACTTGAATCCGTTCGGTGGCAAAGACTTTCGTCGCCGCGGCATCGGCCATCGAAATAGCCTCACCGGTAGAGGCCACCTGCCAGTTGAGCAATTCGTTGATCCGGGCGTAGGCATCGATCTGCGCCAATACCCGCCGCACATCGGCATGCTCGGCGATGGGCACACCGTCGGCAGCCGGCCGCTGCGCCCATTCGCTCACCCGACGTGCCAGTCCTTCGATACGACCCGACGGCCCCAACATCACCCGCTCGTGGTTGAGCTGGGTGGTGATGAGCTTCCAGCCGCCCCCCTCCTCACCCACTCGCATGCCGACCGGCACCTTGACGTCGTTGTAGTAGGTCGCGTTCACATGATGGGCGCCGTCGGCGGTAATGATCGGCGTCCAACTGAAGCCAGGATCGGTGGTATCGACGATGAGGATCGAGATGCCCTTGTGTTTGGGCGCGTCCTTATCCGTGCGGACGGCCAGCCAGATGTAGTCGGCGTCGTGGCCACCGGTCGTAAAGATCTTTTGCCCGTTGACAATATAGTGATCGCCGTCGAGAACCGCCGAGGTGGTCAACGACGCCAAGTCGGTACCCGCCTCCGGTTCTGTGTAGCCGATGGCGAAATGTACCTCGCCCGCCAGAATCGAGGGCAAGAACTTCTGCTTCTGCTCCTCTGTGCCGTACGCCTGTAACGTCGGGCCGACGGTCTGCAGTGTCACCGAAGGCAACGGGACGTCGGCTCGCACTGCCTCATTGGTGAAAATCTGCTGCTCAATGTCGCCAAATCCCTTGCCGCCGAACTCCTTCGGCCACCCGACTCCGAGCCAGCCATCGCGACCCATCTGGGCGATCACTTTGCGATAGGTCTCGCCGTGGCGTTCGGTGAGCATCGTCTCGGCATCGTCGGGACTGATCAAGTCCGCGAAGTACTCGCGCACTTGGGCTTTCAGGGCTCGCTGGTCGTCGGTGAGGTCGATCAGTTGGGTGGTATCGGTGTGCGTCGTCTCGGCGGCGGCGGGAGCCACAGCCAATGCCTCAGCCAGATCATCAAGTGTTGCAATCGATCCGCCTGCCAACCGTGCGAGGTCTTTAGCGATCGAGAAGTAGCGGTGCAACGGGTACGTGATATCCACTCCCACTCCACCGTGCAGATGTGTCATGGTCCGCAAGGTCGCGGGAATCTCCGCCGCGAGCCAATAGGCCCCAATCGCCAAATCGACTCCGGCGTCGAGCTGTTCGGTCATCCGCCAAGCCGCCGCGGTCGTCGCGAGGTTCATCGACCGCCCGACGACGTAGATGTCGGCGAGCTGCTGACCGACCGCTTGAAAGAGCGCGATTGGTTTTCCGAATTGATTGCGCTCACTGACATGGTCGGCGGTGAGTCGGGTGGCACCCGCGACAAGACCATCGGCGTAGCCGGCGAGAACCAGGCGATAGGCGTCGCGCAACGTCGACCCGGCGACATCGAGCGCGGTAGCGGTAACGTCGTCGAAGTTGACGGTGAATTCACTCCATCCGCTGGAGGCGAAGGTACGGGTTAACGACACCCCCTGCGCTGCGGGCTCAACGGCGTAGACCCCGTCATCAGTGGCAACTAGTAGCGCCGCCGCGCCATCGGCATGCAGCACGCCCGAGGCCGAACCGGATAGCCGACCGTCCGCGACGGTAACCGTTCCTCGACTGGCGACAGCGCCCCAACCATCGATGAGTCGGGATTGCACTGGTGCGGCAATGCCCGCGGCGGTTCGCTGGAGAACGAGTTGTGCGGCAATAGTTCCCAATGCCGGTGTGACCGCAGCGCTACGGCCCATCCTCCGCAGCAATGGCAGTAGCCCCGCCGCGCCCACGTCGTCGCCGCCGGCATCCGCGGGTAACGCGAGGGCGAGTACCCCCGACTCACGCAGCGCGGTCCAGGCCTCCTGATCAAACCCGGGGGCATCGGCAAACTTGTCCGACCATTGCGGCGTGAGGCGACCGAAGATATCTTCTGCCACCTCGGCTACCGCTGCCGCCGTCGCGTCCAGGGCGAAATCCACCGCGCCTCCTCCTGTAAAAATAGAACCTGTTCTAGTTGTATCAGAAAACGCCGCTTAACCGCGAGGCAAGCCTAGGATGCGTTCAGCGGCAGCGGTTTTCAGAATCTGCGTCGTTCCGCCGGCAATCGAGAGACATCGATTGAGCAGAAATGCATCCGACGCATCCGACATCGCGATGCCCTCGACGCCGAGCAACCGGAGCGCGAAATCCGGCACGGCCTGGCGATGCGTGACACCGATCAATTTGCGCACGCTCGACACGGCGCCGGGGTCACTGCCGGTTAATCGCTGCGTCACCGCCCTCGCGTCGAGCGCTCGCCCGTTATGCGCATCGGCGACCAACGTTCCGAGTTCGGCGAGCTGTCCATCGGACAACACACGATCGGCGTCGGCGATCTGCCGAAGCAAGCCGTCCATTTCCTTACCAAGCCCGGAGCCACCCATCGCCACCCGCTCGTTGGCCAGCGTGGTCCGCGCCAGGCGCCATCCGCCGTTGACCTCGCCAACAACACAGTCGTCGGGGACGAAGACATCGTCGAGGAAGACTTCGTTGAACAACGCGCGTCCCGTCAGTTCGCGCAGGGGCCGGATGTCGAGGCCGGCCGAGGACATGTCGACCAAGAAGTAGGTGATGCCCTTGTGCTTGGGACTGTCGGGATCGGTCCGCGCCAGGCACACCGCCCAGTCGGCGGTATGCGCGGCCGAGGTCCAGATCTTCTGCCCGGTCAGTTTCCAGCCAGGTTCGCCGCCCGGACCTTGGGCACGAATTGCCCTGGTGCGCAACGACGCAAGGTCAGACCCGGCCTCCGGTTCGGAAAATAGTTGGCACCACGCGATGTCACCGGTAAGCGTGTCGGCCACGAACCGTTCGCGCTGGGCAGTGGTTCCGTGTTCCAGGATCGTCGGGATAGCCCAACCGGCGATGACGAGGTCAGGACGCACCACACCAGCGCGTTCCAGCTCGGCGTCGATGAGCAACTGCATCGCCGGGTCCGCGCCCAACCCGTAAGGAATGGGCCAATGCGGCGTCAGATAGCCGGATGTGGCGAGCGCTTTTCGCTGTGCACCCGGGTCGTCGACACCGGCAATGTCGGCGACAGTCGCCCGCACCTGCCCGCGTCGCGCTTCGACAGCCGACAGGTCGATCTGGAACCGGCGTCGTTCACCGTCACATGCGGTGCGGCCCAAGGCAATTCGTTCGTCACCGGCGTCGTCGAGGATCGACCGAGCCGCCAATGCCGAACGCAAGTACAGGTGCGCGTCGTGTTCAAAGGTGAATCCGATGCCGCCCAGCACTTGGATACAGTCCCTGGCGTTGGCCAACGGAAGGTCGGCGACCAGGACCGCGGCGGCGAGGTTAGCCAGATCCCACTGGCGCGCCGCCTCCAGATCACCGGCCAGCAGATCCTCGACGGCGCTCGCTTGATCCCATGCTGCGGTCGCGAGTTGTTCACTGCGACAAAGCATTTCAGCGCAGATATGCTTGACCGCCTGGAACGACCCGATTGGCGAACCGAATTGGGTTCGCACCTTGGCGTACTCGACCGCGGTGTCAAGCGTCCATTTGGCGACGCCACTTTGATACGCCGTGAAGGCCGCGGCGAGCGCCGCGCCCGCGACGTCGGGTACGTCGATAACATCGGCGTCGTTCAGACCCGATAGGGAGACACATGACAACGACATGGTGCCGTCCAGCGGTTCGGCGGGCCGCACATCACGCGTTCCGAAGGCGGGTGGGAGAACGGCCCACACCGCACCCGACGGTCGGACGAGGGTGATAAGTAGTGCGGCGTTGTCGACATAGCCGGGTACCAATCCGAGGTCGACGTCGTGGTCGAGCTCAATTGCCGTTCGACCCAGGCGGTACTGATTGGCTGGGGCCACCACCGGCACTTCACCGGCGATGATCCGCTCAGCCAAAGCCGACGCGCGCTCGTCGTCGGAAAGCCCGAGCCCGATCGCCGCGGCCACCGTCGGTGCGATGGGGCCGGGCACGATACGCCGGCCACATTCTTCGGCCATCGCCGCGACGTCGGCGAATCGAGCGTCGAATCCGCCCGAAGCTTCTGAGACGGCCGCACCGAACAGTCCCAGCCCGGCGAGTTCAGCCCAGAGTTCTTGCCAGGAATCGCTAGGTTTGTCGATATCGCCGCGAACCTTCGTGGCGGTAGCGGCGCGCGCCGCCCACGATGCGATGGCGTCGCAGACCGCGATTTGCTCGGCTGACGTGGCGATTGTCACGGGGGTTTTCCTGCAATTCTTCTTGTGGGCAGCAACTAGAACCTGTTCTAATATGACATGAGAGTGCGTCAATGCCTAGCGGCGGCTTAAACTCTCACGACTACAACACCGCCGGTTCACCGACGTGAACCCCACACCGTGAGTTAGGACTTCGACACATGGCACGATCCGCAGCCGCCTCCGACATCGACGAGGGCGCCGCCCCCGCGACGGACACGGCATCGGCAGGAGCCGAGGTCGGATCCAGCGCTCAGCGCGAGCGACGTCGTCGCATCTTGGACGCGACCCTGGCGTTGGCATCAAAGGGTGGTTACGACGCGGTCCAAATGCGCACGGTCGCCGAGAAAGCCGATGTCGCCGTCGGCACGCTTTACCGCTATTTCCCGTCCAAAGTGCATTTGCTGGTGACCGCGCTAGCGCGAGAGTTCGAACGGGTGGAGACCCGCGTCGACCGATCGCAACTACCCGGCGACACCGCGGTTGAACGCCTCGGTCACGTACTGGACATGATCACCTTCGCGATGCAGCGCGATCCACTACTCACCGAAGCGATGACACGCGCGTTCATGTTCGCCGACGCATCGGCCGCCTCGGAAGTGGAGAAGGTCGCCACCATCATCGACCACCTATTCGCCGGAGCGATGGTCGAAGTCGGGGTTCCGGCAAGCGACGAAGACCTCGCTATCGCGCGCGTCATCTCGGATGTGTGGATGTCGAATCTGGTGCAGTGGCTGACTCGCCGTGCCTCGGCCACCGACGTCGCCAACCGACTACAACTGACCATCCAGTTGCTGCTAGAGGGCAGGCCCCACCGAACTCCTTCGAAGTAAGGTATCGCCCTAGCGCAGGTCTGCTTCCAGCTTCGGCCAGGTGTTGTGCAGGTCGGTTTCCCAGTAACCCCAGGAGTGATTTCCGTTGGGGCGGAACGTCGTTTGCACCGGGACACCGACCGACCGGAACTTTTGGGTCAGTTCTCGTGTGCACAGATTGACCGCCGCTTCGATACCGCCGCCGAGCAGGATCTGATTGGCCAGCGTCATCGGGTTACCGTCGATCAGCGGTGCGTCGAGCCGGTCATTGACACCCGGTAGCCCCGACCCCGCGGTCATATAGACCTTCATGCCGCGCAGCCGCGACGCGTTCAGATACGGGTCGTTGGCAACCCAGTCCTGCGACCCCGGCGGGCCCCACATGTTGTTGATATCACCGCGCCCGCGATCGGCGACCACCATCCGAATGTAGGCCTGACCCAACGGATCACTGGTTCGTGCACACCCGCTGAACGCGGCGACGGAACGGTACAACTTGGGCGCGGCGACGGCGAGGTTCATCACCGATGTGCCGGCCATCGAGATGCCGGCGATTGAGTTCACCTTCGTCGTGTTGAACTGCGCATCGATCAGCGGCGGAAGTTCCTTGGTCAAGAACGTCTGCCATTTATTGCGGCCGAGCACCGGGTCGTCTTTTCGCCAGTCGGTGTAGTACGAGAAGGCGCCGCCGACCGGCGTCACCACGTTGACATGCTTGTCGGCGAAGAATTTCACGTAGTCGGTTTTGGCCGCCCAGGTCGCGGTGTCCTCACCGCCGCCAGCGCCGTTGAGAAGATACAACGTCGGGGCAGGTTTGGAAGTGTCCTTGGGACGCAGCACCGTGACCGGAATGACTTTGTCCATCGCCCCCGAATAGACCAGTGCGGTGACCTGCTGCTTCGTCGTCGCGACCACCGACTGGATCTTCGAGGCTTTGACCTTTTGATCCGACGACGCGGGCGTATTCGACGGTGATGCCGACGTACTGGGCGACGTCGTCGGCTCGCCGGTTTCCGGCTCGGCGGCGGACGGTGCGATGACCGAGGATGCGATTGCAGCGGCTACCAGCACCGACCCCAGCGTGGTCAGCGTTCGCCTTCCCATTCGACGAGCAGTCACAGCAGCCTCTTTCATCACTTGAATCACATTAGTAACATTTAGAGGCTAGCCGCCATTCTGACTTTGCCGCTAATCCGAACAGGCAATGTTAGGTAGTTGTGACCGCACGTATGCCGCACGTCACAGCGTCAAATTCGGCCCCGGAGTCCCGGCGTTGAGCGCGGAGAACTATTGCCGTTCCACGACGACCCCCGTAGTTCGTGAATTTTTGTCCCCCTCACCGACGCCGAAGGGCATATTGCCCTCGGCGATAGCTGAGGGGCCCGAAAATTTCACCACGCCGGGGACGCCTTGACATCTCGCCCACGCGTGGGTGATTCTGACATCGCACCAATTTTGGAAACATACGTTGTCAGATTGCGAGATACGTCAGATGGCATGCCCGATATCGTTGCCCGCCGAGCCGCCGACCAGCACTTCCATCGCCGACGACACCGAGGTCATCGTCCCGCCCGATTCCCTCACCGCCGAAATGGTCGGGCACTGGACCTACCTCATACTTGAGGGGGCGGCATTCCTCATGCAAGGCATGCATCCAGTCATCGGCGAGGTCGTCGAGCGATACTCGGCCGCGTATACCGACCCCGGTGGCCGCGCCATCCGATCGGTGGATTCGGTGCTGCGCTGGACCTATGGCGGCCTCGAAGCGGTCAAAGAGGGTGATCGTGTTCGCTCGATGCACGAGCCGCTGACTATGCGCAGTGCCGAAACCGGCAAGCAGATCAGTGCGCTCAACCCACAGGCGTACCAGTGGGTGATCGCAACGGCCTACATCACCACTATCAAGGCCGGCCCATTGCTGATCGGCCGGGAGTTCACTACCGCCGAACGAGAAGAACTTCTGCGGGATAATCGGCGTCTCGCACGCCTCCTCCATGTCCCGATGAAGGGCTACCCGGCATCGGATGACGAATTCGACAGCTACTTCGACCGAATGGTCTCCGAAGTACTGGTCGCAACCCCGCGCACGCTTGAGTCGATCGAGATCATGCGCACCGGCAACATCGAGATACCAAGGAAGATCCCGGCTTTCGCGCACGGACTTTATCGCGCTGCGGCAAAGCCCGGCCTGACGTTTACCTATCTGTCGATCGCCGGTCTGCTCGATCCACGATTGCGAACCATGATCGGTATCGAGTGGACTGCGGCCGAACAGCATCGGCTCGAGCGCATTTATGCCATTATCCGAAGTGCGTACCGGGTCCTTCCAGAACGACTCACCTACTTCCCACTGGCCTACCACGCGCGCAAGCACCACCGGTGCATCGAGAAGATGCGCAAGCGCGAGGAGAAGTCCTGGGCCTACCGGGTACGCCCCAAACAACCTCTGCACCACTAGAAGGAATGAGCACGAAATGCCCGACATCACCAAGTTCTACATCGACGGACAGTGGGTCGATCCGGTCGGCGAATTGAATCTCCTCGACGTCATCAATCCCGCGACCGAGAAAGCCGCCGGCCAGGTGGCTTTGGGCACCAGCGCCGACGTCGACGCCGCCGTCGCGGCAGCACGACGCGCCTTCGACTCGTGGTCGCAAACCAGTGTCGACGACCGAATCGCGTTGCTGGGCGCCATCATTGCCGAGTATCAGAATCGTTTCGCCGATCTCGCCGCAGCAGTCACCGAAGAAATGGGCGCGCCGACCGGCCTTGCCAACGCCGCCCAGGTTCCCATCGGCCTGGCACATCTGGCGACCGCGGCCGAGTCGCTGAAAACCTTCTCCTTCTCCGAAGATCGCGGGTCGTCGCGCATCGTCAAGGAGCCGATCGGCGTATGCGGCTTCATCACGCCGTGGAACTGGCCGTTGAATCAGGTCATGTGCAAGGTCGCGCCTGCCATCGCAACCGGCTGCACGATGGTCCTGAAGCCATCCGAAGTCGCACCGTTCTCGGCGGCCATCGTCGCCGAAATCTTCGACGCCGCAGGCGTTCCCGCCGGCGTATTCAACCTTGTCAACGGCGACGGACCAGGCGTCGGGTCGGCGTTGGCCGGACATCCCGACATTGACCTGATCTCGTTCACCGGCTCGACTCGCGCTGGCATCGAGGTCGCCAAGAATGCCGCACCGACGGTCAAGCGAGTCGCTCAGGAGCTGGGCGGCAAGAGTCCCAATATTCTGCTCGACGACGCATCGCTGAGCGCCAATGTCGCGGCCGGCGTCTCGTCGATGATGGTCAACTCCGGCCAGTCTTGTAACGCACCGAGCCGAATGCTGGTGCCCAACAATCGAATCGACGAGGTGACCGCAGCGATCACCGATGCGGCGAAGGCCATCACGGTCGGCGATCCGTCCACCCAGGTACTTCTCGGGCCGGTGGTTTCCGAACCGCAGTTCACCAAAATCCAGGGTCTAATCGAACGGGCCATCGCCGACGGGGCGACCCCGGTTGTCGGTGGAGCCGGCCGGCCCGAGGGGCTCGACACCGGCTACTACGTGCAGCCGACGGTTTTCACGAATGTCACCAACGATATGGAGATCGCTCGCACCGAGGTCTTCGGCCCGGTCCTTGTGGTTATCGGCTATGACTCGGTCGATGAGGCGATCGAGATCGGCAACGATACGGAATATGGTCTGGCGGGCTATGTTTCGGGCGAGGATGTCGAGGAGGTCCGTCGGATCGGGTCGAAGTTGCGTGCTGGCTCGATCTCACTCAACTCCGCGCCGGTAGATCCGCTCGCACCATTCGGCGGCTACAAGCGAAGTGGTAACGGCCGGGAGTGGAGCGACTACGCGTTCAACGAATTCCTAGAAGTGAAATCCCTCCTGGGCTTCGGCGCTTAGGGCTCGCTCGGCCGGTCGAGTGCGCTCGACGAGCGTAGCGAGACGCGCGTGTATCCAGCCGGTCGAGTGCGCCCGACGAGCGTAGCGAGACGCGCGTGTATCGAGCCGGTCGAGTGCGCCCGACGAGCGTAGCGAGACGCGCGTGTATCCAGCCGGTCGAGTGCGCCCGACGAGCGAAGCGAGACGCGCGTGTATCGAGACCCCGCAACCCGAAAACCAATGTGCGGCAGGCACACTGACGGACGTGGTCTCGATACACCCGACTCGGCTGGCGCCTCGCCGGGCACTCGACCAACCAAAGGGGCCCGCTGGCGCCTCGCCGGCCACTCGACCAACCAAAGGGCCAGGCTGCCGCCTCGCCGGGCACTCGACCAACGGCCGATTACCACGCTATGCCCCACCGCCATAGACGTCGCGGTGGATCGCATCGCGAAGTGGCCGCCCTGACCGCCAGCCATAGCGCACCAGGTCCGGTACGGTTTGCAGACGTTCGACCGGCCCGACGCATAGCCACGCGATCGGCACGACGCCATCGGGCACGGCGATGAAGTCGGCGAGAACATCGCGATCGTAGAACGACACCCACCCCACACCGATTCCCTCCGCTGTTGCTGCGAGCCAAAGGTTTTGGATTGCGAGTGCCGCGGAGAACACCCCGGTTTCCGGAATGCTCGCGCGACCTAGAACATGGGTACCGCCCCGCGAATGGTCATAGGTTACGACTATTCCGGTACCACTCTCTCGAACACCCTCGATCGCGATCGGATCGAACGTCTTGGCCCGTTCTGGCGGCAGAGTGTCGGCGAACTCGCGACGTTTCGACGCCACATGAGCGGCGAACTCGTCGAGACGCTTTGGGTCCTGCACGACGACGAAGTCCCACGGTTGGGTGTTTCCAACGCTCGGCGCTTGATGCGCTGCCGCCAGAATGCGTGCCAACACCTCGTCGTCGATAACCTCCCCGCTGTATTCCGCGCGCACGTCTCGGCGGGTACGAATGGCGTCGTACACAGTCATACTCGGCTCCACTGAAGTGGACGCCGCTGAAATAGACGAAGACGAGCTAGACGGGGCGGCGAGCGGATCGATCGACATCTGTCCATCATGTCAGCGACACACAGTAAACCCGCAGCAGCCAGGACTAGCCTGGCGTCATGACCTCATCGCTGGACTCTGCCCCAATCGCACCGCTGATCGCCGACCTCTACCAGAAAGCCGACGCGAGTCATTCGTCAACCAGATCAGGTCCAGCGCCACACCGCGACTCCGACGCCAGCGTTCAGGCCCGCGCCGACGCCGCCGAGGACAGATACCTCCCTATCGATCCCGGCACCGGCCGGCTGCTGTACTCGCTGATTCGCGCGTCTCGGCCGACTGTCGTGATCGAATTCGGCACCTCTTACGGTATTTCGACGCTACATCTCGCAGCAGCGGTGCGCGACAACGGGATTGGTCATATCTACACCACCGAGGCGAACGCGAAGAAAGTAACCACTGCCCGCGCGACGTTCGCGCAGGCCGGCGTCACCGACGTCATCACGGTCCTCGACGGAGACGCACTGACAACCTTGAAAGCCGTGACAGACCCGATCGGCTTCGTGCTGCTCGACGGCTGGAAGGATTTATACCTCCCGTTGATGAAACTCCTACAGCCGCAACTAATTCCGGGCGCATTGATCGCGGCCGACAACGCCGAAAGCGCCGAAGCACGCGACTACTTGGATCTCGTCCGTGACCCGGCGAACGGATATACAAGCTACAACTTCCCTGCCAAACATCAGGACAGTATGGAGCTCAGTTCACGTAACTGATTCGTATCGTCCGGCCACCGCCCGAGCGCGGCGGACGATCTCGTCTCTAATATCCCGCGGCTCGATCACTCGCACAGCATCACCGAAGCGCCACAACACATTTGTCGCATGACGGCGATCGGAGAACTCCACGACGATACGAGTGATGCCGTCACCCGCAGGCTCGCTGTCGCGAATCCGGGCCATGTGCCCCAGCGCGGTTCGTGCTCGGTCGTCGACATCCACCACGATGTCGAGAAACTCGAACTGCGCCCGAAACGACCGGCGACTCTCATTCCAGATGGCGGCGAGGTCGACAACATCGGACCGCTCGGCCGGCTCGTCGAGAACGGTGACGCCACTGCATCGCGAAACTCGAAAGACCCGTTGTTGCCCTTGCGAATTCGCGACGAGGTACCAGGCACTGTCGGCGGCGATGAGCCCGATTGGATCGAGCGTGCGGGGTTTGGGCTCACCGTCGAATGTGCGATAGATGAGTGCAAGGCGCCGACCGGCGAGGACCGCCTCCTGGATGGGACGCAACACCGACATCGGCGTCGACTCACCCAGATAGCCTTCCGGGCTGATCAGAATGCGTTGTGCGGCAAGGAATGCCTGTTCTCGCTGCCGCTCGGGCAATGCGACCGCGATCTTTCGCATCGCGCTGGCGAACTCCGTCGGCGCGAGACGACCGCCGCCGGCGAGTAGCGCCGTGGCTTCGTCGATCGACAATGTCGATAAATCTGCCCGGAATCCAGGCAGTAGACCAAAGCCGCCGTTGCGTCCCCTTTCGGCATACACCGGGATGCCCGAGACAGACAGTGAGTCAATGTCGCGCATAACGGTCCGCTCGGATACTTCCAGTTCCTCGGCGAGTTGGGCCGCGGTCATGCGCCCGCGCAAGCGAAGCAAAGCGACGAGCGAAAGCAGCCGATCAGTTCGCATCGCGAATGCCTCCTCTCGGCTCGCCAAAAGTTTCTCTATAAATCATGTCAGAAGTTGACAGGTATTGGCGATCAACTGTTCTGGTAAGTGATAAGCCCACGTCAGGAGATGTAATGACCACACCGACTCAACTCACCACAGACCCGCGACCGCTCTATACCGCGGCCACCGCCTGGGTAACCGAATTACTCGCCGGCGTCGACGATGCCCAACTCCACCACCCCACACCCTGTACCGAGTTCGATGTCAAGACGCTCAGTCGGCACCTCGTCGCAACGGTCGGACGTGCTGCCGTCGTCGGCGAAGGCGGCGACTTCTCGACGGTGCCCGTCCTGGCCGACGCCTACGACGTCGCGGCTTACTCCGCCGCCGCCGAACGTGCTGCGCGCGCCTGGCACGACGACGAGAAGCTGACGACACTGGTCACCGTGCCGTGGGGACAAGTCCCCGGCGCGGGTGCACTGTGGGGTTACCTCAACGAAACGCTCGTGCACGGCTGGGATTTGGCAGTGGCGACCGGACAACCCGCCGAGGCCGACCCTTCGCTCGTGCGGCCGACACTAGAGGCCGCGAAAGGCTTTCTGCCCGAACATATCCGAGCCAGCGACGAGGTTCCGTTCGGAGCGGTCGTCACACCCCGGCCCGCGGCCGGTCTCACCGAACAACTGGCGAACTGGTCGGGCCGCGCGTTCTTCGACCGGAATTAGCGGTAGTGGAAGGCTGATCGGCGCTATCGCCGAGAACCGATCAGCCGATCCACATGTTCTGCGAGCTGATCGATCGTCGATCCGTCGGCAGCGACAACGTCGAAGGACAACACCTCGTCGTCGAATAGCACCGCAGCACGCTTGGTGAGCGCGAATTCGAATCGATCACCTACCCGACGCCATTGCACGATGCCGCCATAGACGGGAGCGCTCGCGCCGGTGGTGACGCAGTATCGGTCGGCGGCCTCGATGATGCCCAGATCCCGCTGAATCTGGAAACACCCGTCCGACTCCTCGTCGAGGAAGACGAGTGCTTCGCATCCCAGATCTGGATGGAGTTCGTGTGATACGCGAATAGCCACCCTAACTAGGGTAGTCATGCGACTAACGTGAGTGGCAGATCTGAAACTCTCGGAGGCCCAGCGTGCAGATCACCATCATCGGGACCGACCTTCCGGGTCGTTGCTGCCCACCGGGCGACAATTTTCCCGGCTATACCAACATCCACGTCGGCATCCAGCGTCGCGGACGACCCGACGAACTCCTCGGCATCCAACCCGCCGACGCCGCATCGAGCACCTGGACTCTGCACTGCAAAGTGACCGGCACCGACATCGCCGACCTCCTCGGACCGCATATCCAAGGACCGCCGGGCGGCCGATTCATCTATCTCAATTGGGGCAGTCTCGACGACGACGGCGGATTCGAGATGTTTCGCCGAGCCAAACTAATGCTCTCCGATATTCCACCAGGTGTTTTCGCCGACGCACTGCGGTCGCAGCATCTCACCGCGACGCTCACGCTGACCGATGCAAAGGGCCAGCCACTATGCGCCCGGGTAAAGCCTGACAAGATTTCGTGGGCAGCGCGCTAGGGACCGCTTAGAGGTCACGCTCACTGACAAATTCGCGCGGCACCCCGCTGCGCGGATCGTCGAATGCCAGTGACGCCGCGAGCAGACGCAGCGGCTGCGAAAAGTCGCCCTGGTCAGGTAGTTCGGCTAACTCGGGTCGAACGTGCGGATAGAGCGGGTCTCCGACGATCGGCACGCCGAGTTCGGCCATATGCAGACGCAGTTGATGCGTGCGGCCGGTATGTGGAGTCAACCGGTAGATCCCGTCATCGTTTGCCAAATGATCGACCATCTCGATGTCGCTAATCGCGTTAACCGGGCCGTTGACAACACGCGCCCGCAAGTCGCCCGCGTCTTTGAGAATGCGGTTCTCGACCCGGACCGGCGTCCGTCGAGCTTCGTCGAACGCGGCGCGCGCCAGATATGTTTTGCGGGCCGAACGCTGAGCGAACAATTCTTGGTAGGCGGCTCGGACCTGCGGTCGCGTCGTGAACAGGAGAATCCCGGCGGTTAGCCGATCCAGCCGGTGCGCAGGCGCGATCTCGTCATTCCGGAACTCCCGTCGCAGCCGTACCAGGGCGGTCTGGGTGACGTGCCGCCCACGAGGCATCGTCGCGAGGAAATGCGGTTTGTCGACGACGATGATGTCGTCGTCGGCGTACACGATGTCGAGGTCGAAAGGGATCTCTACCTCGTCGGGTAAGTCCCGGTAGAAATAAATCGCACGCTGCGGGGTCGACGGTTCGCCGGGGTCGACACGGTTACCGTCGATGTCGAGCAGTTCGCCGGCATCGAAGCGAGCAGCGAGATCGGCATCGGTCAGGTGCTCGCCCGCCGGCGTCGCGAGGATGGCCGCACCGACGGTCGAAGGGGCGGGCCCAGCACGCAACACCACCCTCGTCGCGTCCACACCATTACGTGGTGGCAACGGCGACGGTCGGCGACGCCGAACCATTCGCTCAGATCAGCTCTCGAGGCGGGTCTTGAGATTTGTCAGGAGCGCAGCCTGAATCTTGTTCAGCCCTTTGGGCGCAAAAGTCTTCTCGAAGAAGCCGCCGACACCGCCCGCACCTTGCCAACTGGTGGTCGTGGTGACGGTGGAACCGTTGCCCCCGGCCTGCACCGTGTAGGTGGTGACCATTGTCGAGTTGGCATCGGTCTCGGTGATCGTCTGCCCGGCAACACTGATAGTCGCCGTGACGTCGCGCGAGCGTTTGGATGTCGCCTGCAGAATCCAGTGCACTTCGGTACCCGCGCCCTGCCCGCCGGTCAGCACACGGTAGTCGCGATACTGCTCGGGCAGAATTGCCGGTCGCGTCTGGTTGTAATCGGCCAGTGCGGTGATCACGGCATCCGGTGCGGCTGCGATGTCGATGGACTGCGTGGCAGAAACCTGTCCCACGTGGTGCTCCCTTAGTGAGTTTTGACGGTGATCAGTTGGCGGGTGATTGAGATAAGTCCTAGGCTAGCTAAGTGAGTTCTGCACGTTTGGAGATGGGGTCGCAGGCATTTCGGCAGGGCGTCGATACCCTCCTGTCGAGTTACCGGGCTATACCGTCCGACGGCACTGTCCGCCTGGCAAAAAAGACATCAAACTTGTTCCGCAAGCGGGCAAAGAATCCGTTCCCCGGGTTAGATGTCTCCGGCCTCGATCGCGTCATCTCGGTTGATCCCGACGCACGCACCGCCGACGTCGCGGGAATGTGCACCTACGAGAACCTTGTCGCCGCGACCCTTCCGTACGGCCTCGCGCCTTTGGTTGTGCCGCAGTTGAAGACGATCACCCTGGGCGGCGCGGTTACCGGCCTGGGCATCGAAAGCACGTCCTTCCGCAACGGGTTGCCCCACGAATCTGTTCGCGAAATCGAAATCCTCACCGGCGACGGCGAATTGATTACCGCGACGCCCGACGGTGATCATTCCGACCTTTACTACGGGTTCCCCAATTCCTATGGAACGCTTGGTTATTCGGTTCGCCTGCGAATCGAACTCGAGCCGGTGAAGTCGTTCGTCGAACTTCGTCATGTCCGGTTCACCGATCTGCAGACATTGCAGTCGATGATGAATCAGATCGTCGACGACGGCAGCTACGACGGCGAGGCGGTCGAGTATCTCGACGGTGTGGTCTTTTCGGTGGATGAGGCGTATCTGACGTTGGGGCGGCAGACCGACGAGCCGGGACCGGTGAGCGACTACACCGGGATGGAAATCTTCTACCGGTCGATTCAGCATGAACCGAGCGGGCCGGGCCGAGCACCCAAACGTGACCGACTGACCATTCATGACTACCTGTGGCGCTGGGACACCGACTGGTTTTGGTGTTCACGAGCCTTCGGCGCGCAGAATCCCACGATCCGACGCTTTTGGCCAAAGAAGTTGCTGCGCAGCAGTTTCTATTGGAAGCTCATCGGGCTGGATCAGCGGTATGACATCGGTGACCGACTCAACGCCCGCAAAGGGCAACCCCCGGGAGAGCGCGTCGTTCAGGATATCGAGGTGCCCATCGAGCGTCTAACCGAATTCGTCGACTGGTTCCTTCGAGAAGTTCCGATCGAGCCGATCTGGTTGTGCCCGTTGCGTCTTCGCAGTTCCGCTCCTGCTGGCGCGGACCCGAATCGACCTTGGCCGCTGTATCCCCTTGAGCCACAACGCACCTACGTCAATGTCGGATTCTGGTCGGCAGTTCCCGAAACGCCCGGACAACCGGGCCACGCGAATAGGCGTATCGAGCGCAAGGTCGCCGAACTAGACGGCCATAAGTCGCTATATTCTGAATCCTTCTATCCCGAAGACGAATTCGACGAACTCTACGGCGGCGAACAGCTCCGCCTGCTGAAGAAGCGATATGACCCCAACAGCCGGCTGTTGGACCTCTATGCGAAAGCGGTGAAGCGCCAGTGACAACGATCAAAGACAGCAAAGCAACACGCACCGACAAGATGACGCTGGCCGAGATTTTCGAGACGCTGCTTGGCGGCAACTTATCAATTCGCATCACCGCCTACGACGGTTCGTCGGCGGGACCGGAGGACGCACAGTACGGCCTGGACCTCAAAACTCCGCGCGGCACAACCTATCTCGTCACTGCCCCCGGCGACCTCGGGCTAGCGCGCGCCTACATCTCCGGTGATCTCGAATTGACCGGCGCTCATCCTGCCGATCCCTACGAGGCACTGCGGGCACTGGCCGCCGACCTAAACTTCGCGCGTCCGTCACCGTTGGAACTCGCCCAGATTGCCCGTTCGCTCGGCATCGAACACTTCAAGCCGATCGCCCCGCCACCGCAGGAGGCGCTGCCTCGGTGGCGGCGGTTCGCAGAAGGGTTCCGGCACAGTAGAACTCGAGACGCCGAGGTAATCCATCACCACTACGACGTCTCCAATACCTTCTACGAATGGGTCCTGGGGCCATCGATGACCTACACCTGCGCGGTGTACCCCAACCTCGATGCAAGCCTGGAAGAGGCGCAGGAGAATAAGTACCGGCTGATCTTCGACAAGTTGCGTCTCAAATCCGGTGACCGGCTTCTCGATATCGGATGCGGCTGGGGCAGTATGGTTCGCTATGCCGCGCGCCGGGGTGTACATGTCATCGGCGCGACGCTCTCCGCCGAACAGGCCGAGTGGGGGCAGCGCGCCATCGTCGAGGAGGGGTTGAGCGAGTTCGCCGAGATTCGCCACTGCGACTACCGCGATGTCACCGAGACCGGGTTCGACGCCGTCTCGTCGATCGGTCTTACCGAACATATCGGCGTGCACAATTACCCGGCCTACTTCACCTTCATCCGTGATCGGCTGCGCGTTGGCGGAATGTTGTTGAACCACTGCATCACTCGGCCCGACAACAACAAGCAGAACCGCGCCGGGTCGTTCATCGACCGCTACGTGTTCCCCGACGGCGAACTCACCGGCTCCGGCAAAATCATTTCTAAGCTGCAAGACATCGGCGGCATGGAAGTGCTGCACGAGGAGAACTTCCGCGAGCATTACGCAATGACGCTGCGCGATTGGAATAAGAATCTTGTCGACCATTGGGACGAGGCCGTCGAAGAAGTCGGCGACGGTACCGCCCGCTTGTGGGGCCTCTACATGGCCGGCTGCCGAATTGGATTCGAACGCAACATAATTCAGCTGCATCACGTATTGGCGACGAAACTCGACGATCGGGGCGGCAAGGACCTGCCGCTGCGGCCGTGGTGGGACGCATAGTCGGAGATAACGTCGCCGGGCGTTAGCACTTCGGGTCGCGGGGCCTCGATACACGCGCGTCTCGCTTCGCTCGGCGAGCG
This sequence comes from Gordonia effusa NBRC 100432, assembly GCF_000241305.1. Taxonomy (GTDB): domain Bacteria; phylum Actinomycetota; class Actinomycetes; order Mycobacteriales; family Mycobacteriaceae; genus Gordonia; species Gordonia effusa. Next base: position 5,308 of record NZ_BAEH01000058.1, on the reverse strand, counting down.
CACTCGACCAACCGGGTTACCGCTGGGTTGAGTCTTCCACCGCTGGTCGAGTGCCCGGCGAGGCGCTAGCCGAGCCGGGTGTATCGAGACCACCCACGCTCAACACCCTTACCGCACAACCACATTCGGGTCACCGGGTCTCGATACACGCGCGTCTCGCTTCGCTCGGCGAGCGCACTCGACCAACCACGGGGGCACGTCCCGCTTCGCTCGGCGAGCGCACTCGACCAACCGTGTTACCGCTGGGTTGAGTCTTCCACCGCTGGTCGAGTGCCCGGCGAGGCGCTAGCCGAGCCGGGTGTATCGAGACCCGCCTTGCCTTCCTAGATCAGTTGATCTATATTTCGGTCATGCGATCTACGCCGACGTTCACCGAAACTGCTCGCCGCGAGCAATTGGTTGCCTGTGCCATCGAAACGATCGCCGAACTGGGTTACGTCAAGGCATCAGTGCGCAAGATCGCCGAACGAGCCGGCGTCGCGATGAGCGTGGTCCTTTATCACTTCGGCAATAAGGAAGAACTGGTCACGGCGGTCGTCGGCGAATGCTATCGATCACTCATACCGACGATGCACGCGGCCGTCTCCGCCGCCGACGGTGCGCGCGAGCAATTGGCCGCACATATCAGAAGCCACATCGACTACATCACCACCCACCGCGACCATCAGTTCGCGCTCATGGAGATAGGGAACAACTTTCGGACCAGCGACGGCAAACGACTCCATGAAGCTGGTCTGAAGATTCCGCCGGAGATACTCGCCGACCTCGCCGAAGTCGAGCTGGACACAATCTTCACCAATGGCGTCGAGTCCGGTGAATTCCGGCCGCTATCAACAACTTCGATGGCGTTGGCGGTACGCAGCGCCATCGGCGGCGCTCTCCTTCAGTCCACCGTCGACCCTGACTTCGACGTCCACGCCTACGGCGAAACTCTCGTCACCGCATTCCTCTTAGCCAGCGAACCCGCCACCTAGTCCAGTACCGACGAACGGAGCACCACATGGCCGATATCATCATCGCCGCCTACGGTTCTCGCGGCGACATCTTGCCGCTCACCGATTTCGGCACCCGCCTGAGCCGGGCCGGGCACCGTGTCGTGATGACGGCACCGCCCGATCTGGCCGACGAAGGCCGGCACCTGGGAATAGACTTGCGCCCCATCGACTTTCAGTTCGACGACGAGATCGACGTGAGTAAAATCGACCCGCTCAAGGCTGCCCGGCAGATGGTCATGCCCAAGGGGATGAAACAACTCGGCGATAACATCCTGGACGCACTCGTCGACGTGCCCGCCGATCTCGTCGTACTGTCTCCGTTCGCCGAACTGGCCGGACATCCATTCGCCGAGAGTCGCGGTATTCCGGCCATCGGCGCACGGCTGCAACCGATTTCGGCAACTCGCGATCATCCGCCCACCCTCGCCGGCGCGTGGTCGGCAGGCGGATTCCTCAACCGGCAGGCTGGCCGAAACGCCGCGTCCTGGATAGACCGTATGTACGGCAAGACAATTGCCGACTTTCGAGAACGCCTGGACCTACCCGGCAAATCCGCGCGGATGATGCGTCGAGAGCGTACGAGCGCGAATTGGCCCATCGTGCACGGTTACTCGCCGAGCGTGCTTCCTCGTCCTGACGACTGGCGCGATGGGATCGACGTTGTCGGTTACTGGTGGCCGCCCGCCAATGATTGGGCCGCACCGGACGAGTTGACCGCCTTCCTCGACAATGGCGAGCCACCCGTGTTCGTCGGCCTCGGCTCACTAATGGTGACGGCAGACGAAGCAGCACGCCTTTCGGACGTCATCGGCTCCGCGTTGGAGAGGGTCGGCGTTCGGGGCATCGTGCAGGCCGGCGGTTCCGGACTGAATGTCGACGGGCCCGGCATTCTGCCCATCGGTGCGGCTCCATACGACTGGCTCTTTCCACGTGTGGCGGCGGTTGCCCACTCGTGCGGCGCTGGCACCACCGCGTCTGGGCTGCGAGCCGGCCTGCCGACCGTGGGCATTCCCTCACCCGGCGGAGACCAACCGTTCTGGGCCAAGCGATTACGCCACCTCGGTGTGAGTCCGATGTCGCTGCCACGACCAAAACTGAAAGCCGACGCTCTGGCTTCGGCGATCGATGTCGCGCTGAATGATCCGACGTATCACGTTGCCGCACAGGAACTCGCGGCGCGAATAGCCACCGAGGACGGCGGCGCAGTAATGGTGAAGACGATCGAACAACTAGTCGACATCGGCCGATCACGCTCGGTCAGCTAGTTATCCCACAGCCATTCGAAGAACTACCGAAGGAGATCAACTATGGCCGTCAGCGAAGCACTGATGGGAAATGCCCTCCTCGCGGGAGCGATCACCCTGGCGGGCGGCGCAATCGCCGCCGGCATCGGAGACGGACTCGCCGGCGCGAAGTTCATCGAGGGAATCGCCCGGCAACCAGAAGCACAGGGACGCCTTTATACACCGTTCTTCATCACGGTCAGCCTGGTCGAAGCCGTCTACTTCATCAACATCGCCTTTATGGCGCTGTTCGTCTTCGCCACACCGACGGGTTGATTTCACTCCAAGGGTCGTGCGCCCAGTTCCGACTTCAGTAGATCCATCGCTACCTGCTCAGGGTCCAACCGCGCGTCTGATCCACTGGACTTGGCCTGCTCGACCATCTCGTCACGTTCCGCATCGGTCAGCTCTTCGTCAGGGGTAGGCGGTTCGGGTGGCCCAGAAGGCTCCTCTGGCTCTTGCGGAGCCTCCGAAGGCGTTGGAGCAGAACCGTTTTGACGATCGCCGGCACGTTCGCCGCCTTGGCTTGGCCGAGAGAAAGTCTGGCGCCGAGCAGCACCCTGCGGCGGGGTAGCGGGAACGCCGCTGTTACTCGCTGGCGCGGCGGCGCCAGGCGGAACATGTACCGTTCGCACGTCCAATTCGACGCCGAACACCTGCTGGAGGGCGTCGCGAATGATCGTCACCGCGTGAGATGCCGACAGCCGGCCCACTAGGACCTCGATCGGATGCCCGAGTACCACGGTGCGATCTTGGAGGTCGTGGATCATCGCCGCGGACAGCATGGGTTCGAGACTCTTAGACCGATCCCGCACGGCTTCGCGCACTTCTTGATACCGCTTGCGCATCTCCTCGATGCTCAGCCCCGACGATGTCGGCTCGGGCTTGCTGTTCGATGAACTCTGTTGCGCTGCAACAGGTTCGACTTCTGGAATAGCCGACTCATCATCAAGCGGCTCATCCGGGAGCGGAACATCATCAACGAAGGCGGATTCCTGCGTGGCATCGGGCCGCGGCTCGGACGCGACCTCCGGGCGGGTCGGTGTTGGCGGAGTCAGCGTTTGTGGACGCGACTCACGCTCCGGCTCGGGCGCCACTGTCGCTCGCTCAACGACAGGCGTCTCGACCTGCGGATCAACTGATACAGGCTCGGGTTCGCGTGGCAAGTCCTCCGCATTCGATTGCGGCGCAACGGGTTCTGGCTGCGGGTCGGTAGTCGGCGGGTCAGGCTCTACCGCCTTACGCTGAGATGGCCGGACAAATCGCGGCGCGGGCTCGTCAGCCGCGGGTGCCGCAGGGACCGCAATTCCCGGCGCGGCATCGACGCTGCTCAATACCGTGGCCGGCGGCGTCGTGGCGACACCTGACTCGAGTCGCTCCAGCCGTTGCAGCAATGCGGCATCGTCGGCTGACGCGGCCGGCAGCAGCATCCGCGCACACATCACCTCAAGCAACAGCCGCGGAGACGTGGTACCGCGCATCTCCCCCAGCGCCGCGTGCACGGTCTCGGCATAACGAGTCAGCGCGGCCGGACCCAGCGTGTCGATTTGTGCGCGCATCCGGTCGAGTTGATCGCCGGGTGCTTCGACCAGCCCGCGATCAACGGCGTCGGGCACTGCCTGCAACAGAATCAAGTCGCGGAGGCGTTCGAGGAGGTCGACGGCGAACCGACGCGGGTCGTGGCCCGCATCGACTACGCGTTCGACGGTTCCGAACAATCTGCCACCATCGGCCGCGGCGAGCCCGTCGATCGCGTCGTCGATGAGCGCGATGTCGGTGACGCCAAGCAGGGAAAGCGCTCGGTCGTAGGTGACGCCGTCCTCGTCGGAGCCGGCCAGCAATTGGTCCAGGATGCTCAACGAGTCACGGGGCGAACCACCACCAGCCCGGATGACCAGCGGATATACCTCGGGCACCACCGTGACGCCCTCGCTCGCGCAGATCTTCTCCAGCAGGCCGCGCATCACCGGCGGTGCGAGCAGCCGAAACGGATAGTGATGGGTACGCGACCGGATGGTCGGCAATACCTTCTCGGGTTCGGTGGTCGCGAAGATAAAGATCAAATGCTCTGGCGGCTCCTCGACGATCTTGAGCAGCGCGTTGAAGCCAGCGTTGGTGACCATATGCGCTTCGTCGACGATGAATACGCGATACCGCGATTCACTCGGCGCGTAAAAGGCGCGGTCGCGCAGTTCCCGGGTGTCGTCGACGCCGCCGTGACTCGCGGCATCGAGTTCGATGACGTCGAGGTTGCCCGGACCGCCCGGCGCGAGCGCCACACACGACCCGCAGACTCCGCACGGCGTCGACGTCGGCCCATCGACGCAGTTCAGCGATCGGGCGAGGATTCGTGCCGACGACGTTTTACCGCAACCACGCGGGCCGGAAAATAGGTAGGCGTGGTTGATTCGGCCGGTGTCGAGCGCACGACCGAGCGGGGCGGTGACGTGCTCTTGACCGACGACTTCGGCGAATGTTGCCGGACGGTAGGTGCGATAGAGAGCCACGCGTCGAGACTACCGATAGCCACTGACGAGCCGCGTGGCGACCAGCCCGAACGGGCCAGCTGACGGCCGGCACGAGAGGGCCTTTTCATACTGTCTGAGACAGACTATGCTGAGGTTAGTTCTAAACGAACACGAAAGGACTTCGAATGTCACCCGACACTCCGCAGTATGAGGTCGCGATCGTCGGCGCCGGTTTCGGTGGCCTCGGTGCCGCGATCAGGCTTCAGCGCATCGGCGTCAACAACATCGTGATCTATGAGAAGCACGACGGCGTTGGCGGATGCTGGTGGGCGAACACTTACCCAGGCGTTGCGGTCGACGTACCGTCATTGGTGTACAGCTTCTCCTTCGACCAGCGCACCGACTGGTCGCGCGTTTTCGCACCGGGCGCGGAGCTGAAGAATTACGCACAGGACCTCGTCGACAAATACGGCCTAGCCTCCAAACTGCGTCTGAGCACCGGCTGCAAGGGCGCTGATTGGGACGAAGAGAACCACATGTGGCATGTCCACAGCGAGGACGG
>NZ_BAEH01000059.1 GCF_000241305.1 Gordonia effusa NBRC 100432 | reverse complement strand
CTTGAGTTCGAGGTACGGCGGTGACGCTAAGTACGATTGCGTCTGATTGGCGAGTCATTCGGTAACGACCTTTAATGATCGGTACTTCGGTCGGGAAACCCGCGGGAACCTTCCACGATCCTAACGGCGGAGGTTCTGGGGTAGTCACCGGTGGATAACTCGTCGTGCTGGCCGCTCCGCCGGTGAGTGAATCGACACTGCACGCAGTCGTGCACAGGACCGAAAGCACAACAAAGACCGCTGCGGCAACGGCTCGTCGCGGTGGCGTCATAACAATTCTCCGACCCCCGTCGTCGATATCCGACGGCGTATTGCGATTGCAGTGGAATCTACCGCATCTGGCAATAGGGGATGTCGAGCGTTTGACTTAATCTGTGGACCAGTCGCGAGTCCTACACGAAGGCGCCGAGGGCGAAATGCCCTCGGCGCCTTGACGTTTGCTTAGATCCAGTGCTTACCGCAGATATCCCGGAACTCGTGAGATGGGGGCGAAGATGGTGGTAGATCCGGAGCCGCCCGACAAGATGCCGACAATCCTGCCGGAGCTGTTGCGAATCGGACCGCCGCTGTCGCCCTGAGCGGACCGCAAGGTTGCGGAAATGCTGTAGCCGTCATGAAGTTTCAGGAACGGGGGAGCGAGGGTGAAACCGTGTGAACCACGCAGAACCGCTCTCGGATTGGTGATCACACCACGCGTGTACCCGGTCGTCACGCCGGACTTGTTGATCCGCTGACCCTTTACGAACCGGCCGGACCAGTCGATGGCGTCGACCTGCGCCCGGGTGCCGCGTGCCAGCGTGATGACTGCGATATCCAGGTGCCGGGTATTGCCGAGGTTGGACGTCACCGTACCGATGCGCTTGCCCTTAGCGGTGTAGACCGCCTTGCCGACGTCGCCGCAGTGGCCGGCGGTGTAGGCGCGCGATGGGGAGACGACAACGCCGAGAGTGCATTTGGCGTCGGTCAAGGGTGTCTCGGGCAGGCGAATTTCCATGCCGGAACGGACCGGCGTCGCGGGCGCGGCCTGCGCGACCGCTACCGGTGCTGTTGCCGCGACCGCGGTTGCAAGTATCGCCGAAGCGAGAAATCTAGCCCTCATCTATGCCCTCCCGAGCGGTAAAGATTCAATTAAGAATCCATAACCTAGCATGACGATCGCGAATATGCGTAGTCACACTGCCGTTCGGTCGGCCGACACCGCCGTGGTGGGCTGCCCGGCGACCAGGTCTTCGAGTGAAAGTCCCCAGCGTCCGAACCTACTGTCGAACCTCGTTGCCCGACGTCGCGCGCGATCCAAGCGGTCCGTGCCGTAGAAGCGTCGGGCCCAGCGCGAACCAGGTCGGGCCAGGCGTATCGCGCCGACTAGTGCGACCAGCGGAACCAGCGTCCCTAACAGTGACGTCGAATATTTGCCCTTTATAACGCACACGACGACGGCTGCCAGCCGCACCGGCAGCCCGACCGTGACAACCAGATGGGCCGGAAGCCAGCCGGTGTCGTCGCCGAAGGGCATATACCCGAGGAGCATGAGTCCGAGGGCGGCCACCGTGAGTGTCACGACCTGAACCGACAGTTGCCCCTCCTGCGTCCAGTAGACGTCGCGCAGATGCAGGATCAGCGCGAATTCGTCAAGAACCAGGGAAGTTCCAATGCCGATCGCGACGGCGGCGATCTCACTGCCCGGCGATGCGCCGTCGAGGGCGACCGACATGATGCCGCCGACGGCCATCAGGACGATCCCGGGCACCGCGTGGTGAATATGGAGTCCGCCGCGCACGTTGTTGCGAAACGGCCCTCGGCCGGCTCGAATCATGCGTGTGATGACCCGGGTGACGATAAAGGTGGTCAGGAAGGCAACGAACAGCAGAAACAAGGGGAACTGTCCGCTGTGGACGAGCTCGGACAACTGCTCCGACATTTAGTCAGCGTAAAGCTAACGGCGGGTCGAGTTGCCCCTAACGCGCAAGACCCCGGTATCCACAGGGGATACCGGGGTCCAGGTGCGCGTGTCTTACAGGTTGGCGCCGCAGACGGGCCATGCGCCGGCGCCCTGGGTGGCCAGGACATTCTCGGCGACGCGGATCTGCTCTTCGCGGCTGGCGTTAGCCGCGCTCCCGGTGCCGCCATTGGCTTCCCAGGTGGACTGGCTGAACTGCAAGCCGCCGTAGTAGCCGTTGCCGGTGTTGGTCGACCAGTTGCCGCCACTCTCACACTGAGCGACTGCGTCCCAGTTGTGGCCGGCGGCCGATGCGGTACCGGCCAGCATGGTCAGCGGGGCAATGGCGAGAGCACCAGTGACGCCGGCACGAACTGCGAGTTTCTTGAGGCTCATATGAATGAGTCACCTTCCGTATCTGTCATCGCCGGTAGGACAGGTAGTGGCGATGAACTTTTGGACCGGAATGGACCCTACAAAATCAATTCATATCCGTCATGTTGTGTTTGTGATTACTGAGGCGCTGAATCACGAAATGATAACTATCGATTATTCGGTGAATTCGCAGCGCATACCGCCTAATTGCCTGTGAATTCTCTGGGTGGTGTTTACCTGCTAAAAGTGGCGTATCACACACGATGTTTGTGGTGTGGGCCACATAGAAACCACTCTTATCGGGCACCAGCAGGTAGTCCCAGCATCGACGTCAGGGCGCCGCCGACGATCGGTCCGAGTCCGCGGAATGATTCGGCGGTGAGCAATGAACTCGGTAGCGTCGCGACGTCGCATCCCGACGGTGTAGCCGCACCGGGAGTTAGCCGCGAGTTGATCCAGTCGAATGCGGCGCTGGCGCCGGTCATTAACACGATGCCGTGTGTCGAAGAGATTTGTGGAATCGGATTGGGCGGAAGTTGTTCGCGGCGATAGGTCACCGCGGCGCCGCCTTTGCAGTAGCTGCGGACCAGCTTGTCGGTCCCGCTGATCGGTGCGACCTCCTCGGAGATGCCGTTATAGATATAAGTCGGCACCTTGGGGGCGCGGCCGGTGATGCCTCGCGCGGCGATGGCGCGTTTGATCACCGGATCGGCCAACACGACGTCGACCGGTTTGGTCAGGTACCGCCGGTAGTCGAACCACAGGTTCGCGACGACGTTCTGGCCAACGCAGTGACTGGCGGTCGTAGCGACGATCTGTCGTCCTTGCGGTGTCATATACCTATTGAGCGCACTGCGGAACGCCGACGAATCCTTGCCGATCGCACCCAGCGCGATGGGGATTAGCCCAGCGAGCGGGGTGAAGTTCACTGACTTGAGCGATGCCGCGAGGTCGCGCTCCGGCGCGCCGAATGCCGCGCCCTTGATGTTGAGCTCAGGTGCGTAGGTCGGCTGTTCTTCGACGGCCCAACTGCTGGCGATGGCGCCGCCCGAATAGCCCCAGAGCGCCGTTGGCGTCTTCTTTGGCAATTGTTCGGGCTTGAAGTTCTGCACCGCGCGAATACCGTCGAGGACGGCGTACCCGGGCTGTCGGGGGGTGAGGAAGCGGTCTTCGATGCCGCCGTGATCAGGCATGGCAACCGCCCACCCCTTGGTGAGCCCCGCCGAGGCGAGGAGAACTTCGGCTCCCGGATTGGTGAGAGTGATCGGACCGGCCGGTGTCGAGAAGTCGATCGGCGCGCCGTGCGTCAGGCTGTATGACGGCCCGCAGACGCGCAGCGTCGAATCGGTCGCCGCCTGAAATGACAGCAGCGGGCGCTTGTGCGCAGCGCCCTCGGGGATCATCAGAGTGGTTACCGCGACGTCGGGTTTACCGGCGGCGTCGGCGGTGCGATAGAGCAGTTGCCAGGCTTGCACGCGAACCGGAAAGAGTTGCAGCGCACGGATATTGACTCGACGACTGCGCAATACCTCACCGGGCGCCGCAGCGGCGACTTTCGCCGGGACGTCGTAGAAGGCATCGCGGGGAGGTGTGGGTTGTGCCGCCGCGCTACCCGCTGTCGCGGTCAGGGCCGACGCCGCGGCGGCGGTGATCACCGCCGCGACGACGAGGCGTTTCGACAAGCGCCTGATGTGGTAACCCATGTTGGACGAACGACCCATAGTGACAGAACATACATTGTCGGCGCCGCTGTATGGCGGAACTCTGAAACTTTAGTGTTTCACTAGCCGAGGATGCCCGGGCGTAGCAATGTTTGCATGGTGTCGAGTAACTCGGACCTCGTGATCGACGGATCATTCGCGCGCTCGACGACGGCGGCGTTGACCGCCCCGATATACGCGACCCATCCGAGCCGTCCGGTGTGCGACACCGGCAGACCGTGTGCCTCGGCGTCGAGGATGACGCCCTGCAATAGTTCGGTCCACTGCTGACGCTGCTCATGGCGGTGAGCCTCGAACGCGGATGACACCCCGACGACCTCGATGAACGCGACCCGCGTGATTCGAGGGTCGCTTTCGTATACGGAGACGAACGCTCCGACGGCGGCACGCAGCACCGTTTCCAGATCGGCGTGATTGCCGAGGGCGATGGTGACCGCTTCGGAGACCGCCGTCATCGACCGTCCCTGGATTGAGTCGTAGAGGTCTCGCAGGAGATGTTCCCGGTCGGAGAACTCTTGATAGAACTGCCTCGTCGACAGCCCGGCTGCCTTGCAGATCGCCGGGACGGGCGTCGCCGCGTAACCGTTGGTGCCGAACAATTCCAATGCCGCATCACGGAATCGGAGGCGACGAGAGCGTCGACGTTCATCGACGCTCTCGCCCCCGTACGTGCGTGACTCGCCCTCCATCACGCTAACGGTAGTCGCTGACTATTTTCCGCGCCCGATCGCAGCGCCGAACAGCCCGGCCAGATCTGTTCCGATGACATTCGAGAACGTCGGCCACCACTTGGCATTGGTCGCCATGGTGAGCTGATCGGTTGTGCGGCAGCCTTTTTGGGCTGGCTTTCCGTCGAGGCGATCGCGAAGCCACAGGAGTGCGAGCGGCGCGCCCGATACCTCGGCGATGATGTGCTCGGACAGATGATCGCGGGTGTAGGCGACCTGTGCCTTCGGATCTCGGCAGTATTTGGCGACCAAGGTATTGACCTGCCCGACCGGAATGATCTCGTCGAGCGCGGAGTTCCACATGTACATCGGCATCGACGGAGTCGACTTACCCATCCGGGTGTCATCGAACACCTTCTTGACGGCCGGGGCGTTGAGCGGGTCGCCCGGCCAGTTGAGGAAGCCGGTGATGTTCAGGAAGGGCAGGAGTGAGCTGGTGTACTGCACGCACAGCGGCTCTTTTACCGCCATCAGAGCCTTGCCTGCCGGATTCATCTGGCGGTCGAGGAATCGTTTGAAGTCCGGGTATTCCTTACTCAGGCCCAGCACGGCACCCATCACCAAGCCACTGGTGACATTATTCTGAGCTGCCTTCAGGACCACCTTGAGGTCGGCCGGGATGCCTCCCTCGGCGGCTCCGACGATATTGAGTTCTGGCGCGTAGGAAGCCTTGAGTTCGGCCGCGTGACCGGTGACGATCGCCCCGCCGGAGTATCCGTACATCCCTATCGGTGATGAATCGGTGATCCCGATGGGAGAGAAGTTCTTGGCGGCACGCAGACCGTCGAGCGTGATGCGGGCGCCCAGCGGGCCGGCGGCGTAGGCGTTATTCGGGCCCTGGTGGTCTGGTATGGAGAGGGCCCAGCCCTGAGCGAGCATGCCCTGCGCGATAAGCATCTCGGCGGGAACCACGATCTGTCCGGCGAAAGAACTCACCGCCCACTGTTGCACCGTGTACGACGGTGAGCAGTATCCGGCGGTGGAGTCCTCGGCCAACTGCACCGACACCACCTTGCGTGGGCCTTTGGTGCCGCCGCGCGGCTTGAGGAGTGTAGTTACGGCGGCGATCGGGTTGTCGTGGCTGTCGGTCGAGCGGTAGGACACCTGCCAGCCGTCGACGTTGAGGGGGATCACGCCGAAGGTCGCGACGTTGATCCGCCGCGCCGCCAAGATCTGTCCCGGCTGCGCGGCCGCCACCTTTGCCTTCGACGGGTTGTAGAACGCCCTGTCGAGTTCCGGCGGCAGGGGGACGGCGGGTGCGGGGGTGACCTGCACGGTGCTCGGCTTCGGCGCCGATGTCGTTGTCGGCGCGGCGATGGCGGGCGCGGTGCCCAGGCTGATGGCAGCGGCCATCGTGATGGCAAAGACGGCAAGGATGCGGGCTCTCAAAGTTTTCCCCAACTCTAAGTGTGAAACGTTGATGTTTCACTTTGACGCAACCTACCGTACTGTGTCACGCAACACAACAGCCCTACCGACGTGATGTCGGTAGGGCTGTCGTCGGATTGTGCGGCTGGCTACTTCAGCTCGGCGCTGCTCTTGTTCAGCACGCGTCGTGCGATAACCAGATTCTGGATCTGTTGCGTGCCTTCGAAGATGTCGAGGATCTTCGAGTCGCGTGCCCACTTCTCCAGAAGAAGACGTTCGGAGTAGCCGAGCGTGCCGACCAATTCAACCGTCTTGTTCGTGATGTCGGTGACGGTGCGTCCGGCCTTGGCCTTCGACATCGATGCCTCAGTGGAGTTCGGCTGCTTGTTGTCAGCCATCCAGGCGGCCCGCATCGTATGCAAATACGAAGCCTCCCAATCACTTTCGAGGCGAATAAACTCGGCTGCCGCAGCGTGCTGATCGGCTGCCGGACGGTCGTAATCGATCTCGATGCCCTCGTCCTCGAGGATGCGACGCAGTTCTTCGAGGGCCGCGCGCGCGACACCGACAGCCATGCCGGCCACCATCGGGCGGGTGTTGTCGAAGGTCTGCATGACCCCGCCGAAACCCTTTTTGGTATCTACTTCCGGCGAACCGAGTAGATGCGACTTGGGGATGCGGCAGTCTTCGAAGCGGATGACCGCGGTGTCGGAGACGCGGATGCCCAACTTGTGTTCCAGGCGCACGATGGTGACTCCGGGATGCTCACGCGGCACCACGAAACTCTTGATCGCCGCGCGACCGGCACTCTTGTCCACGCTGGCCCACACGACGATGTGGGTCGCGCGCGAACCGGCGGTGACGAAGATCTTCTCGCCGTTGATGACGTAATCGTCGCCGTCGAGTGTCGCCGTGGCGGTGACCGCGGCCGAGTCGGAACCGAAGCTTGGCTCGGTGATGGCCATCGCGGCCCACACCTTGCCGAAGTCCTTGAGCTGGTCGTCGGTTGCCACGGCTGCGATCGCCGCGTTGCCCAGTCCCTGGTAGGGGATGGTGAGCATCAGCCCGACGTCGCCCCAGGAGGTCTCCAGAGCGTTGAGCACCGACTGCATATTGCCGCCGTTTTGGACCGTGCCCTCGGCCTTGGCCGGTTGTTTCTTCTCCTGGCTGCGACCGCCATCAGCGCCCGCACCCGCCGCACCGGCGGCGGAAAGACCGTCGTAGAGGCTGGCGAGGGTGTCGAGCTCGATCGGGTACGCGTGCTCGCGCAGGTCGTATTTCCGCGAGATGGGCCGGAAGATCTGCGCCGCGGCCTGATGGGCCTGATCGATGGTGGTGTCGAGTTTGCGTGGCAGTTCGAGGTTGATTGCCATAGTTGTTCTCTCCCCAGTACTTTCGCGGGTCCCTAGAGGACCACGATGCCTTCGCCGATGCCGGCGCCACGCAGGTCGCGGTACCAACGCTCAACCGGGTGTTCCTTGGTGAAACCGTGGCCGCCGAGCAACTGCACGCCGTCGAGGCCGATCTGCAGACCCTTGTCGATGGTGAGCTTGCGGGCCAGCGCGGCCTCGCGAGCGAACGACAGGCCCTGCTCGGCGCGAGCGGCGCCGCGCAGCGTGACCAGGCGGATCGAGTCCACCTCGGTGGCGATATTGGCAACCATGAAGGCAACCGCCTGGCGGTTGGCGATCGGCTCACCGAATGCCTCACGCTCGTTGACATAAGGAATCACGTAATCGAGCACGGCGCGGGCGGTGCCCATCGCCAGCGCCGACCAACCCAGGCGCGAGAGCCGCACGACGTCGCGATATGCCGCGAACGCCTCGTCACCTTCGGCCTCACCCAACAGTGCGCCAGCCGGAACCGCGACATCCTGCAGCAGCAACCGGCCCATTCCGGCGGCACGCACACCCATGCCGGGATCGGCTTCGACGATCAGTCCCTTGGTGTCGGATTCGACGATGAACAGCGCCGGCCGACCGTCGAGCTGTGCGCCGACGATGAACAGCTCGGCCGAACCGGCTGCCGGGACAAAGGACTTCACGCCGTTGAGGCGGTAGCCACTGGGCACGCGAGTTGCCTTGGTGGACAAGCTAAACGCGTCGAAGAGCGGCTTAGGCTCAGCGATCACGACGGCCGACTGCGGCACATTCTCTCCCGCGAAGTCGGGCAGGTAGGTGCGCTGTTGGGTGTCGGAACCGAAGTTGGTGAGGGTGGTGGCGACACCGCTCGGCGCGAGCAGCGGAAGTGCCAGTCCCATATCGCCGTAGGCCATCGCCTCGGCGACCAGCGCGTTGGTCACGATGCCGCGTTCACTCGCCGCGCCGTCGAATTCCTCGGGCACGTTGATCATGGTGATGCCCAGCTCGGCCGACCGCTTGAGGATGTCCTCGGGCGCGGTGGCCGCGGTGTCGGCGTCGTAAGCAACCGGACGCAGGATCTCGGTGCTGAACTCCTTGACGGTGTCAGCGATCATCTGCTGCTCGTCGTCGGGGGTGAGGTTGAAGTAGTCCTTCGGCGTCGTCGGCAGACGCTTGGCCTTGCCATCGCCGCCCTGCACGGCCTTGAATGCGCGGTTCGCGGCGCCAAGTGTCTGGAACCCCGTCTTGGTGCCCTCGTAGGCGATCCGGTTAATGGGTTCGCGCAGCTTGTACTTGTCGACGAAATCCGACCCGGTCACGGTGGATAGCACACGCATGGCCGCGCCGATTGCGGAGCGCTTGCGCGGGTTTTTGCCGACCGCTGAGGTGTCGTTGGGCTCGGTGGAGGTTGTCATTGTCACCAACTGCTTCTCGATGTGGGTGGATATGGTTGGCTGGCGTTTGCACCAGCGAAGACGGAGTTCTTACTCCCTAGTAAGTACCAACCTTACTACTCAGTAAGGAAGATGTCACGTGTGGCCCGATAGATTGGTCTCATGCATCCCGATCAACCCCCGCTCGTCCCGGCGGAGCGTTCCGCGTGGGTATCGGCGCTGCCCGCGGTAGCGGTGTTCGGTGCGGGAGCCGCGATCTTCGGCATCGCAGGTGCGTGGTCGCCCGCCGGCGTTACCTCTGGACCGAGTATGTGCCCGTTCCGCGAGATGACCGGGTGGCCGTGTCCGGCATGTGGTCTGACCCGCAGTTTTGTGATGCTTGCGCACGGCGACGTATCGCAGGCGTTTTCGTTCAACTTCTTTGGCCCGATCTTCTTTGTCGTCGGTGTGGTGGCCGTGGTGGTCGCCGGTTGGTCCCTGGTGGCGCGGCGTCCGGCGGTTCTCAGCAGATTCGGGTCGTGGCTGGCCAAACCGGCGACAATGGTGGTCCTGGGACTCTGGATGGCCTATGGAGTCGTGCGGATCATCGACACGATTCGTGGCACCATGTGGTTCCCGACGATCACTTAGGTGCCAGTGCCGCCAGTTCCTCTTGTGCGGCCGCGAGTTCTCGACTCAACTCGTCAACCCGGCGCTGCGCCTCATCTCTAGCGGCATTGAGCACCGACGATGCTGCGTCTAATGCGGCGGCGTCATCGAGTTCATGTAAAGCTGCCTCCACCGAATCCGGTGTGATGGTTCGGGATCGAGTGGGTTTGCGTCCACCGCGCGTGACCGATACCGACCACGCGTTGTCGGGCGAACCGAAAATCGTCACGGTGACCGCAGCCGGTGGCTTCTTTCCGCCGGTGCGGCGTGCGGACTTCGAGGGCGATGCGGGTTTTGCTGGTGCGGCAGGTTTCGGCGATGTCGCGGTCGGTGTGGCTGGCTTTGTGGGCGTTGTCGCCGGGGCCCTTGTTGCCGGGGTTGACGGCGGCCGGACTCGCGGCGTCAATGACGTCTTTGCTTTCGCAGGCTTAGCTGCTTGGGGCGCAACATTTTTGGTCATTCGTAGTTCGTCCGCCTCGTAGGGGAGTGCGTCGTCGACGCCACGCGGCTTGACCGTCACCGTTTCTCCTGACACCGCCAGCACCCGCGCGGACGCGCCCGGCGTCAGGCCCAAACTCGGAGTGCCTTCGCGGAGATACACCAACGGCTGTTTACCTTCGGCGACAGCGGCTGTGAGCGCGGCGAGGTCATCTGGTGTCAGTGACTCCGATCCGGAGCGACGCGGTGGCATGGTGCGGACCTTTCATCGAAGGGGTGTCATATCTACTGTCCCATATGAGACCGACATTGTTCGCACGGTTGTGCGAAGGCGTTCGCGCCGAAGCTACCCCACAGCTGAACTGGGGTCAGCGACAATAATTGTCGCGAACCCGCGAATATCCCGGGGGTATTTCTTCCCACGAGCCGTTCGCGGCTGCAATGATCGATCTATGCGCCTGACTCACTTCGGACATTCCTGCCTGCTCGCCGAATTCGATGACACCAGAATCCTTTTCGACCCGGGGACGCTGTCGTCCGGCTTCGAGGGGGTGACCGGGCTCAACGCCATCCTGATCACTCATCAACACCCCGACCACGCCGACGTCGAGCGGCTGCCCGCGCTGGTCGAGGCAAATCCGGACGCGGTTCGCTACGCCGACCCCCAGACGACCGCGCAGTTGAACGAATCGGGATCGGCAGGACAGTGGACCGCTGCTCATTCCGGAGACGGTTTCGCTGTCGGCTCGGTGACCGTACGCGTGACCGGCGGACGTCACGCGGTGATTCACCCGGCCATTCCGGTCGTCGACAACGCTGCCTACATCGTCGACACTGAATCGAAAGTCGGCGCATTGCTGCACCCCGGCGACTCTTTCTACATACCGTTCGAGAAGATCGACGTCCTCGCCCTGCCCGCCGCCGCGCCGTGGATGAAGCTCAGTGAGTCGGTCGACTATCTGCGCGGCGTCGCGCCGCGGGTCGCGGTGCCGATCCACCAAGCGGTGCTCTCGGCGGCGGGGATCGCGGTGCACAACGCGCGTCTAGACGAAATGAAAGATGCCGCAACACAATTCGTGGTCTTAGAAGAGCGAGTCGCGGCAGAGGTGTAAGGCTGCCTCGGGTGGTCGAGTGCCGTCGCCGAGGTAACAAGGTAGCCCCCCGGGTGGTCGAGTGCCGTCGTCCGAGCTTGCGAGGTCGCCGGTGTATCGAGACTTGGTGAGGTGATCGTCGGCCGTAGCCACGGTGTGCGAAAAGAAACTTCGATGCACTGACGCGCAATTCGGCGGAGTATCGACATGGTCAGGGTGACGAATTGCGATGGCGTCCGTAGCCTCGGGGCGTGTCTGTTTTAGCTTTTCAATTCACGGACACCTCGCGCGACTGGCTGATCGACAAGCCGGTTCACATCGCGGTTTACGTGGTTCTCGCGCTGGTCGTCCGATATGTCCTACACCGCGCCGTTGACCGCGCTACCGGCCCGCGTCACGACAGACGGCGATGGCGACCGAGGCTCCGGCAGCGTGGTGCTGGACCCGGAGTCAGTGTCGACCTCGATGCCGCGGCGTCGGACGACACGGCCCCGACAGGTGGCGCCGTCGGCGCTACGCTGCGCAAGGTTCGCCGCAACCGCACGCCGGACCAAGAGCGCGAGGCGCGTCTTCGTGAAGCGCGCCTGCGCGAACGACGAAACCAGCGGGCCGGCACGATCGGGTCGGTGTTGAAGTCCGCGGTGTCATTCGCCGTACTCATCTGGGTGATTTTGCAAATCCTGGCGATTCTCGGTGTCAATGTCGCACCGTTCATCGCCTCGGCCGGAATCGTCGGCGTAGCACTGGGTTTTGGTGCGCAGAACCTGGTTCGCGATTTCCTGTCGGGGCTGTTCATGCTGTTTGAAGATCAGTATGGCGTTGGCGACGTCGTAGACCTCGGCGACGCCGTCGGCACGGTCGAATCCGTGGGCCTACGGGTCACGACGGTGCGCGATAAGTTTGGCACGCTGTGGTACTGCCGCAATGGCGAGATCCAGCGCGTAGGCAACTGCAGCCAGGATTACGCGGTGGCCTTCCTTCAACTGCCCATTTCTTACACCTCCGACGTCGATGTGGCCTGCCGGGTCGCGTTGGCGACCGCGCGTGCCGCCGTGGACGGCGAGTTGCTGCGCGACGATATCCTCGCCCCGCCGGAGATGTTGGGTGTTGATGATTTGGGACCTGACACGGTCACCCTGCGGTTAACCGTGACGGTGCGGGCCAATACGCAGTGGGCGGTCGAGCGAGAATTGCGACGTCGGATTTGGGCGGCGTTCGAGGAGAACGGAATCTCTGCGCCGTATCCAAATGGGTTGCCGGTCAGCGCTTTACAGAGCATCGGGTCGGCGAGCTAAGTGCTAGTCCCCACCAAGCGCACTGAGAATGTCGTCGTGCAGGAGGCCATTGGTGGCGACAGCGCTCCCGCCGTGGGGGCCGGGATCTCCCGCTAACGAGGTGAATCGTCCGCCGGCCTCGCGGACCAGGATGTCGAGCGCGGCCAGATCCCACAGGGAGACTTCTGGTTCGGCGGCGACATCCACTGCCCCTTCTGCGACGAAGCAGTAATTGAGGAAGTCGCCGTAACCGCGTACCCGCCAAACCGCGTCGGTCAGGTCGATGAACTTGTCGCGTAGGCCGATATCGCGCCAGCCGGACAAACTGGAGAAGGCGAGACTCGCGTCGCCAAGGAAGCCCACCCCCGACGTCGAAATGCGTTGTGGTGCAGCGTCTCCGACTCGGACGAACGCGCCAAGGTCGGCGCCGGCCCACCAGCGGCGGCCCAGTGCTGGCGCCGATACCACCCCGACGACCGGCACGCCGTCGTCGAGCAAAGCGATCAGAGTTGCCCACACCGGAACGCCGCGAACGAAATTCTTGGTGCCGTCGATCGGGTCGACGATCCATTGCCTTCCCTCGAACGACGCCGTGCCGCCGAACTCTTCGCCAAGGACGGCGTCGTCGGGTCGATGCTGCGAGAGTAGTTCGCGCACAAGGGTTTCAGCGGCCAAGTCGGCGTCGGAGACGGGCGTCAGATCCGGTTTGGTGTCCACCCGCAGGTCGATCGACCCGAAACGGGGGAGGGTCAACGCGTCAGCCGCATCGGCGATCGACAACGCGAGTGTGAGGTCATCGGCGACGTCGGAGCGAGTGGCAGAGTCGGACATGACGACTAGGGTAGCGAGCATGTGGATCCAGATCGCGTTCGCAGTCATCCTTGCCGCCGGTGCCGTGGCGCTCATTGTCCAGTTGCAGCGCGGTCGCCGTCCGCGGCAGCTGTCGCCGCAGCAGTCCGCTCAATTCGAGTCCGGCACCCTGACCGTGACCGGGGTCAGCGACCGTCCCGACGACGCCGACTCGAAAGGCGAGGTTTACGCCACTATCTCCGGCACCATCGTCGGGCCGACTATCCCGCCGACCGATGTCTACACCACGACAGTGCTCAACCTCGAGCGAGATCCGTGGCCCCGGCCAGGCGACGACCTTCCGGTGCACTACAAGCCCGGCAAGGTGGACTCCACCTGGCGGATCGGAACGCTGCCACCCGCGTAGGTGCGGCCAGTGGCCGGTACCCTGGTTAACCGTGCATCCCGACGTAATCTCAGATCTCGAGTCCCTGGACACCACCTTGACCACTGTGGAGAAGGTGCTCGATCTGGACGAGCTGGGTCGTCGGATCGACGAGTTAGAGATGCAGGCATCCGATCCCGATCTGTGGAATGACCAGGACCACGCGCAGAAGGTGACGAGCGAGTTGTCGCATGCGCAGAGCGAACTGCGCAAAGTCAGCGAATTACGTCAGCGCCTCGATGACCTGCCGGTTCATTACGAACTCGCCGACGCCGAGGAAGGCGACGACCGCACCGCCGCCATCGCCGACGCAGATGCCGAACGCGCGTCACTGCGCGCCGACATCGAGGCGATGGAAGTTAAGACGATGCTCGCCGGCGAATACGACCCACGCGACGCCCTGGTCAATATCCGGTCCGGCGCGGGCGGCATCGACGCCGCGGACTGGGCGCAGATGTTGATGCGGATGTACATCCGCTGGGCCGAACAACACGGGTACGGCGTCGAGGTCTACGACACCTCCTACGCCGAAGAGGCTGGCATCAAGAGTGCGACGTTCACCGTGAAGGCTCCGTATATGTACGGCACGCTATCGGTGGAGCAGGGCACTCATCGCCTGGTCAGGATCAGTCCGTTCGACAATCAGGGGCGCCGGCAGACCTCGTTCGCCGAAGTCGAGGTGCTGCCCGTCGTCGACACCACCGACCATATCGACATCAACGAGAACGACCTGCGCGTCGATGTGTACCGGTCGTCGGGCCCGGGCGGGCAGTCGGTCAACACGACCGACTCGGCAGTGCGGCTCACCCATATTCCGACCGGCATCGTGGTGACCTGTCAGAACGAGAAGAGTCAGTTGCAGAACAAGGCAGCCGCGATGCGGGTGTTGCAGGCCAAACTTCTCGAGCGCAAGCGTCAGGAGGAGCGGGCTGAGATGGACGCGCTCAAGGGAGATGGCGGATCGAGCTGGGGTAACCAGATGCGTTCCTATGTGCTGCACCCGTATCAGATGGTGAAAGACCTGCGGACCAACGTCGAGGACAATAATCCGACGAACGTGCTCGACGGCGCGTTGGACAAATTCATCGAGGCCGGCATCCGCTGGCGGATGGCCAATGCCGATGGGTAGCGGCTCAGTGATTGCCACGCAGGATGTGCTGGCGAACCTTTCCGCACCGGCCGGCACCAGCAGGTTGATTCGCTGGTTCGCGACCAATGGCGTCGAGATCGCGTTGTGGGTGTTGGCTGCTGCCATCATCATTCGCTTCGTTAATTGGGCGCTGGCCCGCTATGAGAAGAAGATTGACCGCGAGTTCGACGGCAGCGACCTGATCGTTCGTACCGAGTCGACCAAACACCGTCGTGCGTTACTGCAGGTGCTGGCCTGGACAACGATCGGCATCGTCGTCTTAGTGGCCGGGCTTCAGATTCTGATGTGTTTCGGGCTGCCCGTCACCAGCCTCGTCGGTCCGGGCGCCGTCGTCGGTGCGGCACTCGGCTTCGGTGCCCAGCGGGTGGTGCAAGATCTGCTCGCGGGCTTTTTCATCGTCACCGAGAGGCAGTACGGCTACGGCGACGTGGTGGAACTCGCCTTGACCGGTGGCAGCGTGGCCGAGGGGACCGTCGAGGATGTCAACTTGCGAGTGACCAAGCTACGCACGAGCGACGGCGAAGTAGTTACGGTGCCCAACGGGCAAATCGTGAAATCGACGAATCTGTCGAAGGATTGGGCTCGCGCCGTCGTCGACATTCCCATTCCCGCCGAAGCCGATATTGGTGAGGTCAACGAGATCCTCGCCCGCGTCGGGACAGACTTCTTCAACGATCGGCACATGCACAAACTCTTGCTCGACGCACCCGCACCTCTCGGTGTCACCAACCTCGAACTCGATTCGATGACGGTGCGAATGGTCGCGCGGACGCTACCGGGTAAGCAGTTCGAGATCAGCCGCGCCTTGCGCGCACGGATCATCCGGGCGCTCGCGCGCGCGGGCATCACTATCGCGCCGGGCCGAGATGTGGTGTCGGCATCGACGCCGCCGACCGGACTGGATGTGGAACAAGGACACGGCGATGACTGACGAATCCGATACCCCGCAGAGTGACGCCACCACGCCCCGTCGTCGCGACTACCGCCATATCTATGGCACGCGTATCCGGACCACGACGGCCGCGATGGTTTTAGCGTTCGTGGGGCTACTCGTGCTGTATGGCTCGGCGCTTTCTTACTACGAGACACAGGACGCGGAGAACGCCACCAATCAGGTGCGTCGCCCCGCGGCGACGAGTGTGACGCCCGAGGACACCCAAACGCCGACGCCGACCACATCGACGACGAGATCATCGGAACGGCCGAGTACATCGTCGACCCATTCGACGGGTCAGCGCTCACCGGAGGGTAGTACGGCGACATCGACAACGCCGACAGTGCCGGGTGTCCCCGGTCTTCAGATTCCCACTGAACTGGTCCCACAGACGCAAACCCAGCCCCAAACGCCCCAGTCGCAGGTGCCCACCCGGTAACACGCCGGGGGAGTGGAAGCCTGAGGAGAGTTCTCAGTCGTCATCGCTACACTGGCATCTCGTGATCAAGCTGTCGGACGTCACGATGAAGTACAAAGCCTCGGCCCGCCCTGCGTTGTCGAATATGACCCTCGAACTAGGCAAGGGTGAATTCGCGTTTCTGATCGGTCCCTCCGGTTCGGGTAAGTCGACCTTCTTTCGAGTGCTGCTCAAGGAGGATAAGCCGTCGTCGGGCGAGGTTTACGTCGGGGATTTCCATGTCAACGCGCTCAAGGCCCGGATGGTGCCCAAGTTGCGGCAGTCGATTGGCTGCGTGTTTCAGGACTTCCGCCTGCTGCAGCAGAAATCTGTCGCCGAGAACGTGGCGTTCGCACTCGAGGTGATCGGCAAATCACCCGCCACGATCGCCAAGGCAGTTCCCGAGGTGCTGGAATATGTCGGCCTGGAAGGCAAACTCAACCGGATGCCCTACGAGCTGTCCGGTGGTGAGATGCAGCGCGTCGCCATCGCGCGGGCCATTGTGAACCGGCCCTTGCTGCTACTCGCCGATGAGCCGACCGGCAACCTCGACCCAGATACCAGCCAAGAGATCGTCGATGTGCTCGACCGCGTCAACCGCCGCGGGACCACCGTCGTCATGGCTACTCACGACCGGCAGATCGTCGATGCGATGCGACGTCGGGTCATCGAATTCGACGCCGGGCAACTGGTCCGCAACGACGTTCAGGGCATCTACGGCATCGGCTGACGCCCGCCGATATTGAGCCCAACCACGGGAATTTGAGGAGAGCATGCGAGCGAATTTCATCATCAGTGAGGTCCTGAACGGACTGCGTCGCAACGTCACCATGACGATCGCGATGATCCTGACGACCGCGATCACACTGGGGATGTTCGGCGCGGGGCTGCTGGTCATCCAGATGGCCGATAAGAGTCAGAAGATCTTCCTCGACCGCGTTGAAATGCAGTTCTGGATCAACGACGATGTCGCCGATCGAGATCCCAATTGCACGCAAGATCCCTGTGCGGCCCTGCGCACACAGCTCCAGAACGAGCCCGGGGTAGCGAAGGTGACCTTCATCGATCGTGCCGAGGCATTCAAGATCGCCAAAAATACGTTCAAAGACACCCCCGACATCGTCGACGAGACGACTCTGCCCGCATCCCTGAAAGTCCGGATGAGCGATCCGGGTCGCTTCGGTGAGGTGCTCGACAAGTATCAGAAGGCCCCCGGCGTCGACGGCGTGCTGGATCAGCGCGACCTGGTGAAGCGAATATTCAGCGTGCTCGACGGCGTGCGCAACGCGGCGTTCGTTATCGCGATGGTGCTGGCCATCTCGGCAATCATGTTGATTATCAACATGGTTCAGATCGCCGCGTACACCAGACGCACCGAGGTCTCGATTATGCGATTGGTCGGCGCGACGCGCTGGTACACCCAACTGCCGTTCCTGCTGGAAGCGGTATTCGCCGCGCTGATCGGATCGCTGCTCGCCATCGGTGGGCTCTTCGCCGCGAAGGTGCTGTTCTTCGAAAACGCGCTCCACGATCTATACGGCGTAAATATCCTTGCGCGCATTACCAATTCAGACGTATTGTTCGTGTCCCCATGGCTGGTTCTCGGCGGCATCTTGCTGGCCGGCGTCACCTCGTATGTCACGTTGCGCTGGTACGTTCGCGAGTGATCTAGCGGTGGGCGCCCGCAGCGTGCGGGCACACCCGGACAAGGAACGGCTAGGACAGTGGTGAAGGAAAAGGGTCGCACGGTAATCGCGACCAACCGCAAGGCGCGGCATAACTACGCGATCATCGATACCTATGAAGCGGGTATCGCGTTGCTCGGTACCGAAGTGAAGAGCCTGCGCGAAGGCAAGGCGTCGTTGGTCGACGCCTTCGCCACCGTCGACGACGGCGAAATCTGGTTGCGCGCTTTGCATATCGCCGAATATGGGAACGGATCGTGGACCAATCACGCGCCGCGACGTAATCGCAAGTTGCTGATGCATCGCCGGGAGATCGACAATTTGATCGGCAAGATCCGCGACGGCAACCTCACCCTGGTGCCGCTGTCGATGTACTTCAGTGACGGTAAGGTCAAAGTAGAATTGGCCCTTGCCCGAGGCAAGCAGGCGCACGACAAACGACATGACATCGCCCAGCGCACGGCCCGACGCGAGGTCGAGCGCGAAGTGGGACGCCGCGTAAAAGGTATGTAGGAGAACCCTTTTCAAGTGCGACGACGGTTAATCCGCCTGAGCCTGGCGCTGACAGCTCTGCTGTCGGTGGTCATCGTCACCGCTTGTGTAGCCGACCCGCCAACCCGAGTCGGCGGAGACGGCGTCGCAGTGCCGGGCGTCGCGCCGACTCCACCGATGGGCTGGAACAGTTGGCAACCCTTCGGGTGCGCGGTAACCGAAGCTCAGATCCGGGCGCAGGCCGACGCGTTGGTCTCTTCCGGGCTGCGCGATGCGGGGTATCGCTACGTCGTCGTCGATGATTGCTGGAATGCGTCAGCACGAGCCAATGATGGTGCGCTGCAAGCAGATTCGACGCGTTTCCCGAGTGGGATGGCCGCACTCGGGGAGTATCTGCACGAACGCGGTTTGAAATTCGGGGTGTATGTCGGCGCCAGTGATAAGACCTGCACGCAGTATCAGGGGCACTATCCCGGTGCGACGGGCAGCCGTGGCGTTGAAACACGTGATGCCGCGACGTTGGCGTCGTGGGGCGCCGACTTCGTCAAGGCCGATTGGTGTTCGAGTAATGGTCGGCATGACGATCAGGTCCAGGCGTTTACCGCGTGGCGAAACGCGTTGCGCGCGGTCGGGCGGCCGATGGTGTTGAGTATCAACCCGAATAGCGGAGTGTCGGGCACACCGCCCGGACAGACTTACGACTGGGGCGGTGTCGCGACGATGACCCGCGTGACCAACGACATCGCGCCCACCTTCGACAGCGTGCTGGGTATCGCCGACGCCGTCGGGTTGGTCGCGCCGCGCACCCGCATCGATGCCTTCAATGATCCGGACATGTTGGTCGTCGGCCAGGGGTTGAGTACTCCGCATGCCCGCACGCATATGTCGTTATGGGCCATGATGGCCGCGCCCCTGATGCTCGGTACCGATCTCACGCGGTTGTCGACGAGCGACCTGTCGCTCGTCGCGAACAAGGCGATGGTGGCCCTCGATCAGGACGCGCGGGTGGTGTCCGGAGCGCCGGTCGCCGGGGATGCGCAGGTGTGGTCGAGGGCGATTGGGCACAAGGGCCTGGCCGTGTCGATGACCAACCGGACGTCGAAGGCGACGACCATCACCGTTTCGCTGGCGTCGCTGGGATTGACCGGAGATACGGTGGCCGGCGTCGATGTGTGGACGTCAAAGCGGTATCAAGCGCGCGATGGTGCGTTGTCGGTGCGGGTTGCCCCCGGAGATACCGCGTTACTGGAGATCGTCTGACGGTGCCGCTGCCTATCGGCGGTGGCTAGTTTTCGCTGGTAGAACCTGTGGAATCGCCGCGCGGATTAATGGGATGAAGTTGCCGGCGAGTGTTGTTAGAATTAATAGTCCGCCACACCAGTGGTGGATCCCTCTCGGGGCTGAACGGTTTCGACTGCGTGCGTCGAGATGGGGGAAGCGTGTCGGTGCAGGCTGGAGACCACCGTATGAGCGTCGCAGCAACCAATTAAGCGCCGATAAGAATCAGCGCGACTACGCCCTCGCTGCCTAAGCAGCCAGGCTAGTCTGTCGGCCCGGACGTGCTCTCAGTCCGGTCCCCGGCATCATCTTCGAGAGCTCACCGTCCTCGCCGGTCGCGGGGGAGGACGGGACAATCAACAGCGACTGGGATCGTCATCTCGGCTTGTTCGCGTGACTGAGAGATCCGAGTAGAGGCGCAGCGAACTGCACACGGAGAAGCCCCATCAACACGACGAAGGACCCGGGTTCGATTCCCGGCAGCTCCACCGAAGCGTCCTACCTGTTTACACGGGTAGGGCGCTTTTTTGGGCCTCGTTGGGGCTGCGGCAACGTTGGCTTGTAATAGGTGGCGGTTGCCGACCTCGATAACCTTCTGTCCGGATTTTTGGCGGAATCCCGGTGCGCTGCTGGGCAATCTGGCGCAATCAAAAATCACCGGCTTGACTGGGCGACCTTGGCGCTTTGAACACGATGCTCACCCACACTCGGAGACATCGTCAACGGGTATGCAGTCACGCCAATCAATAGTGCGGTGCAGAAGGTCAAAGACTGGTTCTCGACGCTGACCGGTTGGCAGACAACAACATCGGGGGCTCTGTCAACGGCATCAGCTGGCGTCGTCTTCCTCGATTCACGGATCACCGTTGTGGAAGGGCGAGGGATGCGGACACAACACAACACGTCAGGTACATGGGCCAACCCGCCCCCGACGATCCGGCGGCGGATGACAGTGATTTGCATCGGCGGCGGAGACGGCGGCAAAAGGTGGAACCACCGGCATCGGTGGGCAACCTGCCCGCCAATTTCCCGGCGGGCAAAACGGTGGCTGATGGAAAAAGGACTTCTGGACCGACGAACTACCCACCTCGGTACCGTTCACGATCGGTGTGGGCGGGGCCGGGGCAACGTCAGGAAACTCGCACGGCGCCAACGGAACACTCACCATCTTCGGATCGAGTGGTACTGAGTATTTGCGTTCGGTACGTGGTGCGGGCGGTTACGAGCGTGACGATGGGTTCATTGAGCCGTCAGCGGCCACACCCGGCAACGGTGGCGCATCCGGATTCGTCATCACCGGAGACACAACCTCCTACGCGCTGTCGGCCGAAGACGGGGCACCCTCGGCGTTCGCCGCAGGAGGACGGCGGGGCGCCTCCAACGGAGATGGCCTAGCCGGAGATAACGCACCCGCCGGGTCACCGTCTGGTGGTGGCGGAGGCGGGGGAGGACAGTACGCCACCGGTTGGTTCGCCTCCGGCGGAGTCGGCGGACCAGGCGGCTTTCCCGGTGGCGGCGGGGGCGCCGGAGCCATCAAAAACGGTGGTCCCGGCGCTAACGGCACCTTACTGATCACCATCTACGACGAGTAAGGACACTTGTTTCGTCGCGGCGGTCCGGGTCGCGAACTAGACTATTGCTCTTCGCTTCTCGTTTCTGCGCGTGTCGCGAAATCAGTGTCTTCGTGGGCGGTGAGAAGGAGATGGTCGAACTCGACCCGCATATCTGACGACACAGTTAGCGACGCCATGCGTTCGCAGATCACCGCAGCGAGGTCACGGACTTTTGTGTTGGTCTCTTGGGATCGCCAGGTTAACAAGTCGAACGCCTGGTCCTCGTCAAGGTGATAGACCACTTGGAGTGCGCCCTTAGCCTGCTCGATGTGCCTACGGTGGGTAAGAAGAACTTCAAGGCGCTCGTCATTGATAGGTAAGGGCCTGAGCGCTCGCCCCTCACTCGACAAAACGATGTAATACCCGGAGGTGCCGATGCACTCTCTAGCGTCGTTGAGGATGGTGTCTGCGATGACGTGAACGGGGATATCGTTGCCGCGTGTGTCAATGATGCGGTGGTGACTGCTGAATGCGGCTCGGTCCCGTCGAACCGAATCTATGAGTTCACCCATCCGCCACTTGTGGTCTGGGTGTTTGTGTTCAAGGAGAAGTTCTGTCGTCGGCGTGACCGCATCGGCAGAGCAGTATCCGTGGATGCGGGCAACCTCGTCCGACCACACCCAACGATCATCATCGAAGTAGTACCAGAACTGTCCTGCCTCAGGCGAAGATGCTGCGGCAGAGGAAGTTTCGGGCGGCCCCGCACTGTCGGTCACCGTTCAGACACTTAGCCCACCGAGATGAGGACGAAGCCAATTGGAACCCAACCGCAACCGGAACCACGCTGCATTCCCGGTTGCGGGGAACTGGGGCGATCAAGAACGGCGGCAACTATGCTAACGGCTAACTACTAGGTAGCCGTTCGCGGAATCTAGACAATATCGCTGTCGATTGAGTGCAGGTCTACTACTCGTTACAAAAAGCGCACCACCTCGTACCGTTGTTGCCGTGTCGGTACGGGGTGGTGCGCTAACTGTCGGAGTGATTGTCGTGTTGTGACTACAGTTCTTCGTGGAAACTAGCCTGAGTTGCGTGGACGAACGAGTATGTCAGATATTGCTTGTCCGATTGTCTCTGGGTCGCAGCGCGCCTCTTTTTGGTATTCATAGACTGCTTTTTCAGGATCCTCTTTGAGGCGTGCTCTCAAGTCTGAACTCACGGAACTTGTCGGTACGGCCGCTAGGGTGAGCCTGTGACGGTCTGCGAGTTCCATTCGAATGCAATAGCCGGTGATGGTCAATTCGGAATCGCTTTTCCCCTTAAGGGCTTCCGGTTTATTGGTCGCCGACACCACGGTCAACCCGCCGGCCTTCGCGAGGGTGTTGTCGACTTCAGGTGACCCCAGGTCGGCCTTTGCCTGAGAAACCGTCTGTCCGACTAGTTTCGTGAGCCGATAATTCTCCCAGTCGTCGTAGCGGCTGGTGACAGTTGCTCCCGTAGACGCCGACTTCTCGGAGTTAAGTGTGATGAGTCCTAAAGGGCGACCGAAACCAAGCACGAGCACTAAATAGATTATAGCTAAGGCCACTACGACGAGGCCTGCTGTACGCCATTTCGTCAATTTGATGACAGTCATGTTCAGCCCTTCCACTGAAGGTGCGACCCCATCGGACCGCGAACCGGACGAGAACCACCTGTGGGGACCCATTGGTAGGCATGGTATCGGGTAATGACTCCGTCTTTTTCGGAGACGATGTCGTAGCTCCACAATTCCCATAGTTGGTAGTAGGCCACTTCCTCGCCGGGTTTGAGATCACCAGGGGCTGTGAACTCCCCGCCGCGCGTAGTCCCATTTGTGCTCCCAGTTTCGGTTGTCTTGGTGGTGCCCATCGACCCGCCGATGTCAATACCGCCAGCCCCGCCGCCTAGACTGCCTTCTGCTGACGACTCAGTCGACGCCGTCTGAGAAGTTTCGTTACTCAATTGCACAGTCTGTTTGCACTCGCCGACCGCCTTGCGGTCCGGACGTTGACACATCCCGACAGGAGCTTCGCCCGGCTTCGGTGCGATCGACACCAACCGACGGTTCTCAATGCGATAGTCATAGTCTGTATAGCACCGTTGCCAAAGGCCGGGCCTAGCCTTGTGAGTACCGTCGGCACATCCCCAGGTATCGAGCCAGCCGTCTGGGGAGTTGGCGTCTCCCTCCAAGATGCGATTGATGCTATCGCGTTTGCAGTACTTACACCCGTCGTTAATGGGATCGCTGGGGGGAGGCGTGTCGAATGCAGATGTGTAGTGGTAACCGCTATCAATGATGGGCAGTTTGGTGATATCCCGTAGGGAGGTCGGGCTCTGGACGGTGGGCCGCGGGGACGTAGTGTTTCCTGCCGCAGGGGTCTTTGGTGCGGGGGGTGCAGCTGTAGTCGAAGCGTCAGAAGGCGGCGGCGTGGTTTTCACCGAAGTTCCGCCTGGTGCTTTGACGATGGGTGTTTTGCCGGGGCCGGGTATGTCGGTGGGTGCGTGGACGCCCATGTTGGGGCCGGGGCCTGGTGTTGCCGATGTAGTGCCGGGCAGGGTTGCCGGTGGTGCGGTGCTGGGTGTTGTGGGCGTAGTGGTTTGTGGGTCGTGGCAGGTGTAAGGCACCGGTGGCGCTGGCGCATCGGAGATGGTCTTACCCGGGTGCGCAGCGACCCAGGATTGTTTCCACGCACTGTTGTAGGCGTTGGTTTCGCGCGCGCAGCGTTCAGCGGGCGTTTCCGCCGACGCGGTAGGGATGGCGACCACGGCAGCGACGAGTGCTGCCCCGAGTGCGAGGACAGCGACGACACGGGCAATGAGGCCCGTTAACCGTCTAGTGTTTGGTGAGTGTGACATTTCTGTTGTCCCCCTTTGGGTTAGAGCCACATGCGGGCTGAGTAGACGGTGGTGGTGTCGTCAGAGGTTTTGGTAGACACCGAGAATCGAGCAATCACCCTGACCGTGGTCGGTCCTACACATCCATCAACAGAGACTCTGATTCTTTTGGCTCGGATGGAGGCGTGATCGGTTTGGAGGGTCTTCTTGCCGAGGCTGAATTCGCTGATCTTGCCGGGAGCGAGTTTGGAGGTGACGCTCGGCGAGACTGAGGCGCTTCCGCCGATCTGTGCGCTCGGCATGCCGCTGATGGTGACGCTGGCATTCGGCCCAATCGAGGTAGCCAACCCCAAGGTCGCACCATCGGACACGTCGACCTGGCAGCCGATCACTAAGACTTGTTCGAGGATTGCTGATTGGACGTCTTCGCGACCGGCGCCGGAGATGGTGCCTTTCACTCGGGAGGAGACCCATCCTTCGCGGGAGGCGAAACTGTTGGCCACGTTCGACATCGGGTTGACCACCAACTCCGACGCGCGTAGATCAACTTTCCAGCCGTCATCAGTGACCAGATGATCATGTTTGGACGCTAACGGTGTGGGCGTGGCTGACGCCGGTCCCGCTAACCCTGATGCTGTAAGACCACCAGCTATGACGAGGGCAGCGATCCCCCCGACCCGACGTAACATTCGGTTCTCCCTTTTCCGACACTGCATAGTGATGCAGTTAATGAACTCTGCTCAATATGAGCATAGCCACCCGATCCGCGCAAGTCATGTTTCAATTTAATACACTAAAGTGCAGGTCAGGGGTCAAAAGTTCGTTTCCGGACCGGAAAATAGTGTGGGAAAGTGAGGCCACAACGTGGCGAGACGAAGCGATGACCTCGCATCGCAGGTGCCGTTCGGTGTGTTGTTGGAAGGGTTGTTTGCGGCGACGACCACCGGGACAGGACGGCCAGTGGCCGCAAAGTGGATTAGTGCCCGCACCGTGCGTGCGGGGCCGGTGGCTGTGGGTGAGTCGTATCTAAGTCAGCTCCGTAGCGGTGTCGCGCTTATGCCATCTTTTTGGACCGTGGAGGCTTTGGCGGCGGCGTTCGATGTCGACATCGCCTACTTCACCGCCGAGTTTCACCACAGGTACGCACACGCCACCGTGGCTGAACGCGTATGGCGTGCCCGCGCCGACCGCACCAACCACCACTACCTGCTCGCCCAGGCGATGACCGATCTACCCCAGCAACAACAAGACGACATCACCACACTGATCGACCTCCTGCATCAACAACAACACACCGTGCTCCCTCCTGCTCTGCCCGAACCATCCGCCCCACCCCCGCAACCACAGCAGCGAGCGAGCAACCCCGAGATCGACATGTGGTTGCACGCTCACAACGCCGATCTCCCCGATGCTCAACGCGACCAGTTCGACCACGCCTGGCACGAGGTCACCACTCGCTACACCACACACACCGAGCGCGACGCGGCACTGACTGCAACACTGCACTACCTCACCGGCAAGACAACCCCTGTCGACGCACAGGCCGCCCTCAAACGCGCGCGGGCCGAACTCAAAGCGGCCACCGCAGCCGCCCAACAAATCGACACCCTTACTGGCGGAGCACCTGCCTAGTCAGCGCAGTAGGTCGCGGACCAAGTTTGGACACATTTTGGACACAAACCTCACGTAAAGAAGCGGAATCATTCGCAGTGGTCCGGAAAGAAATAGCAGATCAAAGTCGATATTTGACAAATGAGCTGCGATTATGCTTAGCTATATTGCCAGATTCGATTCCCGGCAGCTCCACCGAACCTCCCGTTTGTCTCAGCAAGCGGGAGGTTTCGTCTTTCGGCAGATCTTTCTGAGATTTTCATCCCCGTGAGCAGGTGCCGAGGGCAATATGCCCTTTGATAGCCCTAAGGGGGACAAAATTTTCAGCTTGTCGCCACTTAACCCAAATCTGACTCCTGCGGGCCGCGGTCTTCCAGCCCCGGTGACCACGGACCAAATCCAGATCTGTGCCTAATCCCCATAATGAGGTAATCTGTCTGGGACAGTCGAGGAGCCGTGAGGGGTGTTCCTCGAAAACTGCATACGACTAGGAGTCGACGATGACAGCCACGGCAACTCGCGCTGATCATGACCGCGCGGCGGGTCCGGTAACGCCGGACACGACCGTTCTGATTATCGGTGCTGGCTTCGGCGGAATCTGCACCGGCGTTGAACTCAAGCGGGTGGGGATTGACGATTTCATCATCATCGACCGCCACGATGGAGTTGGTGGCACGTGGAAGGCGAACACCTATCCTGGTGTCGCAGTTGATGTTCCGGCCGTGTACTACAGCTTCTCGTTCGAGCCGTACCCCAAGTCCACTCGGGTCTTCCCACCAGGACAAGAGGTGATGGAGTACGCCGATCACGTCGTCGACAAATACGACCTGCGTCGGCACCTCCAGCTGTCCAATACCGCGACGCGCACCGAATGGGATGAGGCCAACAACCTTTGGCGCGTGGAACTCAACAACGGTGAGCGCACTATTACCGCTCGATTCGTCGTTGCCGCGCTCGGCTTCTTGGAAGTTCCGAAGATGCCCGATTTCCCCGGGCTCGACAAGTTCAAGGGCAAGGTAGTCCACTCGGCCCGCTGGGATCACGACTACGACTACAACGGTAAGAAGATCGCAGTGGTTGGCACGGGCGCATCGGCTCTGCAGTTGGTTCCCGAGGTCGCGCACATGGCCTCCCATCTCACCGTTTTCCAGCGCACGCCGATTTGGGTTGGTCCCAAGCCCGACTTCCCGATCGACTGGGGCGCCGATTATCTCCTGCGAATTCCGTTTGTCCGCAAGACTGTTCGCGTGATCGTCTCTATCGTTCTCGACATCGCCCTCGGCGGCGCTATTGCCTACCTCAAGCCGCTGCAACGTATTGCGCCCAAGGTTCGGCCGCTCGCGGTGTTCGGCGCTCGGCTGTACTACGGTGCGATGGTTCGAGACAAGAAGTTGGTGTCGCAGTTGTCGCCGGACTACATGATCGGATGTAAGCGTCCCTCGCTGTCGAATAAGTACTTACCGACGTTCAAGCGCGATGATGTTGCGCTGGTTACTGATTCGGTTACCGAGGTCACCGAGAAGGCTATCGTTACCGCCGACGGTAAGCACCATGAGATCGATGTCCTGGTGTGCGCCACCGGCTTTCACGTTGGCGACCACAAGTTCACTCCCGAATTCCCGGTTCTCGGCGAAGGTGGCGAGCACCTGGGCGACTTCTGGAATGAGAAGCGATTCCAGGCGTACCAAGGTGTTTCGGTGCCGGGGTGGCCAAATGTCTTCCTCATCGACGGGCCGTACGGCTACTCGCCGAACTCGCAGATCGCCGCGATCGAATGCACGGCCGGGCACGCCCGTCGGGCGATCGAGGAAGCCGTCCATCGCGGTGCGACCAGAGTCGAAGTCAAACAAGAGCCGCACGACGAGTATTTCCAGCAGTGCTTCAGCCGGCTCAATGACACCGACTGGGCGCAGAAGTTGTGCTCGGGGACCAACACCTACTACATCAACTACCAGGGTGACATCTTGCTGCGGCCGAGCATGATGGCCGAAGCGTGGTTGCGGAACAAGTACTTCCCGCATGAGCACTACAGTTACACAGCGCCAGCAACCGGAGGTGCCGAGTTGCCGTCGCGTCGCGGGATGATCAGTCGCGCCATCGACGCGATCAAGACGTACCCGGCGCGGAAGGTCTTTCGCAGCGATCTGAAGTAGTCCGGCCATAGCGTCGGTCTACGCCCATACTTCGCGCCGATGAGAAGTCCTACTTCTCATCGGCGCGATGCCATTCTCCGAGATCTGCGAACGCCGAAAAGTCGTGTACTAACCAGTAACTATGAGCTAGTCTGTCCCAGACAGGCGAGGGCCACGAGGGGTGCTCCTCGAATTCGCGAATGCCTAGGAGTTGACAATGACAGCCACGGCCACTCGTTCCAAGCGCGGCAGGTCAGCCGCCGAGCCCGTAAAGCTAGACACGACCGTTCTGATAATCGGCGCCGGATTCGGCGGAATTTGCACCGGCGTTGAGCTTAAGCGGGCGGGGATAGATGACTTCATCATCATCGACCGCCACGACGGAGTTGGCGGAACATGGAAGGCGAACACCTATCCCGGTGTCGCAGTTGATGTTCCAGCCGTCTACTATAGTTTCTCGTTCGAGCCGTACCCCAAGTCCACCCGCGTCTTCCCGCCTGGTGCCGAGGTAATGGGATACGCCAATCACGTCGTCGACAAATACGACCTGCGCCGGCATCTCCAGTTATCGAACACCGCGACGCGCGGCGAGTGGGACCCGGAAAACCACGTCTGGCGGGTCGAGCTGAATCACGGCGAGCGCACGATTACCGCTCGGTTTATCGTCCCCGCACTCGGTTTCCTCGAAGTTCCGAAGATGCCCGATATCCCGGGGCTCGACAAGTTCAAGGGCAAGGTCGTGCACTCGGCACGGTGGGATCACGACTATAACTACGACGGCAAGAAGATCGCCGTCATCGGTACCGGAGCCTCTGCGCTGCAACTCATTCCAGAGATGGCGAAGATTGCCTCTCACCTGACAGTTTTCCAGCGAACGCCGATTTGGGTCGGCCCCAAACCGGACTTTCCGATTCGCTGGGGCGGCGACCAAATCATGAGTGTGCCGTTCATCCGCAAGGCAATTCGCGTTGTGGTGTCTCTGGGGCTCGATGTCGCGCTCGGTGGAGCAATCGCCTATTCCAAACCGCTTCAGCGGATGGCACCCAAGGTTCGACCGCTCGTGGTGCTCGGCGCACGGATCTATTACGCCGTGATGGTCCGCGATCGTAAGCTCGCATCTCAGTTGTCCCCGCAATACATGATCGGCTGCAAGCGCCCGTCGCTGTCGAATAAGTACTTGCCGACCTTCAAGCGCAAGAACGTGGATCTGGTTACCGACTCGATGACCGAGGTCACGGAGAAGGGGATCGTTACCGCCGACGGTAAGCATCACGACATCGATGTTCTGGTGTGTGCCACCGGTTTTCACGTCGGTGAGCATAAGTACACCCCGGAGTTTCCGGCGCTCGGCAGGGGCGGCGTCGATCTCGGCGACTTCTGGGACCAGAACCGCTTTCAGGCTTATCAGGGTGTTTCGGCGCCAGGCTGGCCGAACGGATTCCTCATCGATGGGCCTTACGGTTACTCGCCCAACTCGCAGATCGCCGCGATCGAATGCACAGCGGCGCACGCTCGGCGGGCGATCGTCGAGGCCTTGGACCGCGGCGCCACCTGTGTCGAAGTCAAGCAAGAACCGCATAACGACTACTTCGAGCAATGCGTTAGTCGGCTTAACGACACCGACTGGGCGCAGAAACTGTGTGCGGGGACCAACACCTACTACATCAACTACCAGGGTGACATCTTGTTGCGGCCGAGCATGATGGCCGAGGCCTGGCTGCGGAACAAGTACTTCCCACACGAGCACTACAACTACACAGCGTGGCAGGACGGGGAAGAACGCGAGATGCCTTCTCGCCGTGGCGGCCTCAGCAAAGCGATCGATGCCGTCAAGACGTACCCGGCGCGAAAGGTGTTCACCCGCTAGGCAGTTGGGTGGTCGAGTGCCGAGGAGCGTTAGCGACGAGGTGTATCGAGACCGGTAAGTCATATTCCTTGGTTACCTTGGTCGTTCGACTCCCGTGGTCTCGATACACCGCTCGACTCGCGGGCTCGTCGGGCGGCACTCGACCATCGATGGGGGTCGCTTTCAGGGCTGGTTTGGGCGGGGTTCGACCATTGATGGGGTGGCTTTCAGGGCTGGTTTCGGTCGGGGGTTGACCATTGGTTAGGGGCGACCTTCACTGGGTGGACGAGGTGTATCGAGACCCGCGAGGCGATCGATGCTGTCGAGACGTACCCGGCGCGAAAGGTGTTCACCCGCTAGGCAATTCGTGTCAACTGGGTATCGGATCAGACAGTTGATACGCGACCAGCGTTATCAATCCGATGACGATGCCGAACCCGATACTGGTCCCCACGACTGCGCCGGCGAGAAGCAGTAACGCTTCTCGCCGGCGCGACGTCGCGAACAACGCTGCCGTCAGTGCCACCGGAATCAGAAGTGGGACGAGCCAGACCCATTCCGACAGATTCGATGGTTGCACGATCAGCAGCACCAGGTAGCCGAGGGCGACGATCGTGGGACCCGCAAACAGGCCCAGGGCGAATGTCATGAGACCGCCGCGCTGGGTGCGTTGGTCCGGCATAACCCCGAAGTCTAGGGATGTTCCACCGCCGGTCCCGGATAAATCATTCGGCCGACGGACGCGGCTCGCGCAACATTCGCGCCGCTAGTCCCATCGCCGCCACCATGAGCACCGCGCCGATCGCTGCGGTCACCCCGACGCCCGAGGCGAACGCGTCATTGGCGCTGCGCACCAACGAGTTCGCCTGTTCGGCTGGTAGTTGCGCCGCGGCTTGATGGGCGCCGCCCAAGGTGTCGGCGGCAGTGGCGTTTGGACCGCTCAGGTGCGATCGGTAGATCGCATTGAGGATACTTCCCAGCACCGCGGTGCCGAGTACGGCGCCGAACTCGTATGCCGTTTCCGAAATCGCTGACGCCGCACCGGATTTCTCCGCGGGGACAGCCGAGATGATCAGATCGTTCGAGACCGTCTCCGTTGCGCCGATGCCGATTGCCAACACAACGAACGCGCCGATCAGCATCACCAAACTGCCTGTGCCACCCGCGATTAACGCGTAGCCGACGGCCGAGAACCCCAGGCCGAAACACACTACGACCACGGGTCGCCACCGTTTCACCGCGGGAACGGACAACAAGCCCGCCGCGACCATTCCGATGAGGCCGGGAACTAGAACCAGTCCGGCGGTCATTGGACTCAGGCCGTGGACCAACTGCAGCTCCTGCGAGGCGAAGTACAGGAATCCGACGAGTGCGAATACGGACAGCAGATTCACCAGGACCGCGCCGCTGAACGCTCCACGTGTGAACAGCGACATATCCAGCATCGGCGTCGGCAAACGTAGCTGGCGTCGGACGAAGAGGAAACCCATCGCCAGACCGAGGATGAAGATTGCCAAGGCGCTAGCGGTAATCCCATCGGTCGCGAATTCCTTGATGCCGAACACAAGGGCTGCCATCGCGACGAAAACCATTGCGATAGAGGCGAAGTCGATCGGCCCCGGACTTTCGTTGCGTGATTCGGGCAGGAAGATCGGCCCGAGTATCAGCAACGGCACCAACACCGGCACGGCGAGGATGAAGACCGAGCCCCACCAGAAGTGCTCCAAGAGGAAGCCGCCCACGATCGGGCCTAGCGCGGCACCCGCGGCAAAGCCCGCCGCCCAGATCGCGATGGCGAAACGCCGCTCGTTGCGATCGGTAAAGATGTTGCGCAGCAACGACAGTGTCGACGGCATGAGCATCGCACCGAAGATGCCCATTGCCGCACGGGTGGCGATCAGTGCACCAGCGCTGGGAGCGAACGCTGCCACCACCGAAACCACGGCGAAGCCAGCACCGCCCAGCAATAACATTCGACGTCGGCCGAACCGGTCGGCGAATGACCCCATCGGAACCAGCAGCGCCGCGAGGACGAGCGGGTAGATGTCGATGATCCACAGCATTTGAGTGCTCGACGGTGCCAGAGTCGTCGAAATCTGCGGAAGTGCGAAGCTCAGCACGGTGTTGTCGATCGACACGAGCAGGACGGGTAACAGCAGAACCGCCATCGCGAGCCACCGTCGGCGCGAGGTTGAATCCTGCGTGGATGTATCCGGCGCACCGCCCTTCGAGTGGCTTGTGCTGGTATTCCGCAGCGCGGAAGTCATGTGCGCTCTCCTGATGTCGTTGCGAGTCTCCTGACTATCGATACTGTACCGTCTGGACGGTATTTCTTTCAATGTGACTCTCGTTAAGTAGGGTTGTCGCCGTGCCGCCACAACCTGCCGCCCGTGTGAAGGTGCTCTACGCCTACGCCGAGATCCTCGTCGAGAGTGGCGAGCGTGCCGCGACGCTCGACGCCGTGGCCAGCCGAGCGGCGGTGTCCAAGGGTGGGCTGCTGTATCACTTCGCATCGAAGTCGGCGCTCGCCGACGGTCTCGCCGAGTTACTAGACGAGCTGGTTGCCGAGGATGTCGTGGCGATGCGTGCCGCCCCGGACGGGCCTATTGATTACCTACTGCGGACGTCGCATCATCTCGACGAGCGCTTCGAACTGATCTACCAGGCTGTGACGCGCCTGGCGATGGGATCGCATACGCGGGCCAAGGCGGCTATCGAATCGGCCTATGCCCGCTGGCAAC
The DNA here is from genome assembly GCF_000241305.1 of Gordonia effusa NBRC 100432. Taxonomy (GTDB): domain Bacteria; phylum Actinomycetota; class Actinomycetes; order Mycobacteriales; family Mycobacteriaceae; genus Gordonia; species Gordonia effusa. The sequence continues at coordinate 8,072 of NZ_BAEH01000059.1, read as the reverse complement.
AGGAGCTCGTCGATGTCGGCGCCGACCGCGCTGTCGCCGCCACCATATTGCTGATCGCCGACGGACTTTCGGTGCGCAGCACCGCTTTTGGTCCCGACGGATCAGCGGGCCTGGGCGGCGTGGCGATTGACGAGATTGTCGCGGTGGCCCGCGAGATTGATCGAATCAGACGGTGAAGTTAGTTGTGCCCTTGACGAGTCAGCCCTCGACTTTGGCGACAGCTTTCGCGAAGTACTTTTCGAACTCGGCGAGATCGGCTTCGGTGGCGCTGGACGCAGCCGCTTCCGGGAGGACCATCATGGTCAGGCTGGCAGTTACGTCGCGGCGATTCGCATAACCGACTAGCGTGCTGGAAATCGTTGTGCCATCGGCTTGTTTGGTCACCGTCTGTCGTAGGACGAAGGTATTGGGAATAGGCGTGCGGACTTCCTCGAAGGTCATCTCCACCGGGATTCCCTGCGTGGTCGCGGTTTGTTTCGAGCATCGGTCAGAGACTGAACGCGCGACGGCATCGCGATCGTATTGCGGTTTGAGAACGAGATTGGTGAAGAGGGTTCCTTGTCGGGGAACAGCGTTGACGCCGTCGATGTCGGTGGTGGGCACATTGACTATCTTCAGTCGCGCGGCGCACTCCGGATCGTCCGAGTCGGCGGCCGAGCGGCTGGTGGTGGCTTTGCGCAACTCTTCCTGGTTTACGTGCTGAAATTTAGTGTCCGCCGGGAAATCTTCGGACGTCAGTAGGTACTGCTGCATCGAACTCGGTTGAGAACTCGGCTGCTCGTGCGCCGACTCTTTCTCGGCGGTGGCGCATCCGGCGAGCAGTGTGATAGCCAGCGTCGAGGCTACGGTCGCGAAGCGAATTGTCACCGGGCAATACTAAACGCTGTCTGGGTCAGGGTGGTCAGATTGGGCAGTCCGGACAGCTCGGTGTCGCAAGTAATGACGACACCGAGGCGTCGATTCTCAATGCACTTGCCGCAGAAGATCTTTGACGAATCTAATCGGCGCCGACTGCCATAAGCCGATGTGGTCGAGCATCGCGTGGCCGCCGCCGGCCACCTCGACATACGTGGCGTCGACTCCGCGGGCGGCGAGCTCGGCGATGCCCTTGCGCGTGCGATGGGCATAGGTGGTGGTGTCGGAGCTGCCGTGCAGAGCCAAAACCTTTGCGCCGCCGTGGATCTGGCGCCAGTCTGCGAACTGCCACCATGGCGCGAGCGCCACCACGCCGATGACCCGGCGATCGCTGCCGAGCTGCGCCGCGATCCGTCCACCCATCGAATGGCCGACGACGACGATCGGTCCGCCGGGATTGTCGGCGGCCAGAGCATCGAGCGCGGCGCGTGCGTGCCACATCGGACTGGCCTGCTGGCCGTTCCAGCCGTAGACCCGGTAGCGGGCCTGGGCTACGCGCACCCGCGAGCCGAACCGGGCACGTAGCGCCCAGGTAAACGGGTACATCCGCAGGGCGGACGCCTGCAGGGGCGAGAACGGCCGATAGCTGAAGTCGGTGCCGCCGGGCAGGACGAGGATCGACAGTGCCGGTCGTCGGGAGGGGAGCAATCGTGTCATTAGGTCATTCGCGGGTTGACTGGGCATCGACGTCACTTTATGTGAGGTCGCCCGACACTCCAACACTGTTTGGCTGAGCCGCAGGTTGTCATCGGAAAGTACTGGCACAATATCCTCCATGACTGCGCACCCTCGAGCAGGTACACCCGCCCGCCCCGAAGACCTTATCGATGTCGCCGCGGTAGAGCGCGCCTACTATCGGATCGAACCCGATCCCGCAAATCCGTTGCAGCAGGTCGTGTTTGGGACTTCGGGGCATCGTGGTTCGAGCCTTGACGGTGCCTTCAACGAGGCGCATATCCTGGCCACCACGCAAGCGATCGTCGAGTACCGGGCGTCGGCGTCGATCAGTGGCCCGTTATTTATCGGCTTCGATACGCATGCGTTGTCGATCCCCGCGTGGCGCAGCGCTATCGAAGTGTTGGTCGCCAACGACGTCGAGGTACTCACCGCCGATAAGGACAAATTCACTCCGACGCCCGCGGTCAGTCACGCCATCCTGCGGTTCAATCAGGAGCATCCGGGTGTGCTTGCCGACGGCATCGTCGTGACGCCGTCGCATAATCCGCCGCGCGACGGCGGCTTCAAATACAACCCGCCGTCAGGTGGGCCGGCCGACAGCACGATCACATCGACGATCGCCGCCCGCGCCAACGAATTGCTCGTCAAGGGTCTCCATGGCGTCAAACGCGTTCCCTTCGAGAAGGCTCGACGTTCGCGGCTGGTTATCGACTATTCCTTCTCCACCGAGTACGTCGATCATCTCGGTGACGTCGTCGACATGGCCGCCATCCGCGATTCGGCCATTCATATCGGTGCCGATCCGCTCGGTGGAGCATCGGTTGGTTACTGGGCGGAGATCGGCTTCCGGTACAACCTCGAGAACCTGACCGTGGTTAACCCGACGGTCGATCCGCGGTTCGCCTTCATGACTCTCGACACCGACGGCAAGATTCGGATGGACTGCTCTTCGCCCAATGCGATGGCATCACTCGTCGCCAACCGCGAGCAATACGACATCGCTACCGGAAATGACGCCGACTCCGACCGGCACGGGATCGTCACTCCCGATGCCGGATTGATGAATCCGAATCACTACCTGGCGGTCGCGATCGAATACTTGTTTACGCACCGCGACGGGTGGGGGGCGGACGCCGCGGTTGGCAAGACGCTGGTGTCTTCGTCGTTGATCGATCGAGTTGTCGGAGGGATCGGCAAGAAACTTCTCGAGGTGCCTGTTGGGTTCAAGTGGTTCGTCGACGGCCTGCTCGACGGTTCCATCGCCTTCGGCGGGGAGGAGAGTGCCGGCGCATCGTTCCTGAGCTTCGATGGTTCGCCCTGGTCCACCGACAAGGACGGCATCATCATGGCGTTGCTGGCGTCGGAGATCCAGGCGGTTACCGGCGAGAGCCCCAGTCAGCGGTATGCCACGTTGGTCGAGCGGTACGGAGAGTCGGCGTACGCCCGAATCGATGCGCCGGCGTCGCGCGAGCAGAAGGCGGTGCTCGCCAAACTGTCGGCAAACCAGGTGTCGGCGACGACATTGGCCGGCGAGCCCATCACCGCCATTCTCACCGAGGCGCCCGGCAATGGCGCGCCAATCGGTGGGCTGAAAGTCACCACCGAGAATGCGTGGTTCGCGGCGCGGCCGTCGGGGACCGAGGATGTCTACAAGATCTACGCGGAGTCTTTTGAAGGCTCTGATCATCTTGCCCGGGTGCAGCAGGAAGCACAGGATTTGGTCGACGGAGTGCTCGGTTAGCCGACGGTGTTTTGCCGCACAGATAACGCCTGCTCAGGCTCTTCTTAGCCGTCGAGCACTATTGTTGCTGGGGTGAGTCGTTGGGTGCCGTGGCTGAGTTTGCTCGCGCGTGTTGGGCTAGCCGCGGTCCTCGTCAGTTCGGGTGCGCTCAAGGCGATAGACCCGGATCAGTCAGAGATTGCGGTACGCGCGTACCACATCCTGCCGGAATCGTTGATCTACCCGACGTCGCTGGTGCTGCCGATGTTCGAGATCGCGCTCGGCCTGCTGGTGTTGATCGGCTTGGCCGTGCGGCCGACGGCCATCGTGTCCGCGATACTGTTCGTGGTGCTGATCGGCGTGATCGCCTCGGTATGGGCACGCGGGTACAAAATCGACTGCGGGTGCTTTGGCGGCGGCGGCGAAGACGCATCGGTCACTTGGCGTCACTATCTGACCGAGATTCTGCGCGACGTCGGCTTCCTGGCACTCGCGCTGTGGCTCAGTATTTTTCCGCGCACCCGATGGGCACTGGGTCTCGGATCTCGACTGCGAGTGTCCGTACAAGATCATGGCCACGAAATGACCGACGAGAATAAGGAACTGGTGTGAGCAGGCAGTCTGGATCAAACCCTAAGGTCCCCAAGGGATATCAACCATCGTCGACGTCGAGCACGATGACTTATGTGCTCGCCGGACTGGCCGTCGTCGTGATTGCCGGCCTGGTGATTGGCGGCGTGATCTGGAATAGCCAGCGCAACAAGGGCGGCGTCGATGACAAGGTTCTTGCCGAGAACGCATCGCTGATCGTCGGATCTGCCGAGGCCGGCCACACCATCGACGTGTTTGAAGACTTCCTGTGCCCGGCGTGCGGAGCTTTCGAGAAGCAGTCGGGCGAGGAGGTTGTGAAGGCAGTCGAAGACGGGAAACTCCGCGTGCGTTTCCACATGCTGAACTTCCTGGATTCCAAGTCGGCGTCGGGGGACTACTCATCCCGGGCGGCGGGAGCGGCGCAGTGTGTCGCTGCCGGTGAAAAGCCCGAGGTGTTCTTGAAATTCCACTCGGCACTGTTCAATCAGCAGCCACAGGAGGGGGGAAGTAGCGACTTCTCCAACGCCGACCTGGCACGTATCGCTGGCGAGCAAGGTGCTAATGCGACGACGCAGAAGTGCATTTCCGACGGCGCCAAGATTGACCAGGCAAAGGCGGCCGCTGATGCATCGCAGACGCAGCTCGCCAAGGCGTCCGGTGGACAGGTCGGCACACCAACCGTGCTGAGTGCCGGTGCTCCGTTGAATATCTCGGACGCCAACTGGTTGAAGAACCTGCTGGCCGCCAAGGCAGAGTAACGCGTCGTCGGGCGGGAGCGCTTTCCCGGTGTTCTCGCCCTGGCCGCGTCCTGGCGATTTGGCTGCGCTCGCGCAGATGGTGTAGTTTTTCCTCTTGCACCGCGGGCAAGATTGCGGGGCGAAAACTGAACACGGGGCTATGGCGCAGCTGGTAGCGCACCACACTGGCAGTGTGGGGGTCAGGGGTTCGAGTCCCCTTAGCTCCACCAAGAAGCGGCCTGGTCAGAGACTTTTCTGGCCGGGCCGTTCTTCATTTCCTACCCCCGAGTGTGCCGAGAATGTGCTAATGCGGGAAATCGCGAGGGCTGAGATAACGCGTCTGCGGCGGCGATCAGACGTTCGCGTCGGCTTAGACATCGTCCGATCAGCAGACCATGACAGCCCGTCCGCGCGGAGTGGGTCCAGTTTCTGGCGACTCATCCGGTCAAGCACCGCCAAAGTCGACACCTACTCGGGTACCGCGTCAAGCCCACAACCCGACTCCGTTCGCGTTGCCCGCGAGCTACCCCGTCATCGACATACTTCGCTACCGGTATCACCGTGAATTACATCGGGCGCGGTCAGGTCACCCTCGCCAAAGCCGGCCACTACTGGCTGCCCTTTTCCACATGGGCAACGTCGGAGTGGTACGACGGCGGCATTGGAGCGTCCAAAGGTACGTGGGTCGAAACACCCGCGACGTGGCACCTGCGCGTGAATGGCTCTGACGTCACCGGCCCGATCTCGCCGGGCAGGCCGATGCCGTTCTACCTCAACGCTGGGGAGGTCGTCGCAACCTGGTATCTCCACGCCGTCAAATCTCGGAGTCGCCGACGACACCACAGTCACCTATGTCCGCCGTCGGCGATATTTGGAGACTTGCCCACTTCTTCGGCGTCTAAATGGGCGCATAGAACCGCTCGATAGGACTACTCGATGCCAGAGAGCGTTACGTTCAGTTTCCCTGACCTGCCCAACGTGCGATTCACCGCCCGCCGTGTCCAACGACGAAGCCGGGACGCCCGCGAACTGGATCGCGATCATCGGGGCACGCACCGAAACCCCACCGCTAATTGACGAGGGCTCGGAGCCACAGCCAGTCGACTTCACGGTATGCTCGATCGGATTCGCCGGACCATTAAATGCGGAGCGGCTTGAGGCTACCGCCGCCTTGACAGCAAACCGTCCCCGACTAATGGTCGGGGACGGTTCTGTGTAATCTGTCTATTTTTCGTTGACCGCATTCCGGACATCGCGGACTGCTGCTGGAGTCTGGCTATCATCACGCTGCACGACTGCTCGAATCTGTGCGTCGGTCAATTCCTCGACTTTCCACACGCGCAGGTCTTGACCGACCCCTTTTCCGTAGACGAGATAATTCGCGTCCGGCTTGAGTTGTTCTTTGACGCCCCCGCCGCATTTCTTGAAGTCGTCGTAGACGAACCGCGTTGTGCCGGTGGGCTTCCGACCTTTTATTGTCGCTACCGGCTTGGCGGTAAAGGCTGCCGTCCTGTCCGGAAGAGCGGCGCCATCCGACCCGGCGCTACCGAGTTTCACCTGTTCAATGACGGCGACGACATCTACGGCCTTGGCTACGGCGGTGCGATTGGCGATGTTGACAACATTGTGAACCTGAACACATTGTTCAGCGTTCGCTTGTGCTCCACCGTCACTGTTGCTGCTGCACGCCGACGTCGAAAGTGCTATCCCGATGGCCGTTGCGATCGCGAGTACCGTGCTTGCTCGAATGTATGGTTGTTTCGCCATGATGTTGTCCTGTCGGGATCAGTAGTTCAATTGTTCGAGGAGTGCTCGGTCGAGTGGCGTCGGTTTTGACGGGCGACCAGGTGTGGTTGCATCCATGATCGCGGTGCCTTCACAGCTGTGTGACAGCCCGAAGGCGTGTCCGAGTTCGTGGGTGATCACCGCTTGCCGCGTAGCCTCATCATACGTGTCGAAATAGTAGCTATTGAGGACTATGGTGTCGATTCTCGGATCGTAGTAAGCGTCCCATTCCGCGTTGGGGGCACTCGAATCTTTGATCGTTAGGTCAGAGGATGAGAAAGCGCCATCTTCTCTTACGCTTAAGCCGGCGACACCATCCCACGTGCCCATCGCTCCGCGAGTCTCGCTGGTGTACTTGGTGTGCATTGCGACATCCATATCGCTGCCATCAAGTGAGTTCCACGGGTTGACGAATTCGTCGAACTGGCTTATCGGTCTTCCGGCGTTGGCATCCGATAGTGCCTTTTTACAGACTGCGGGCGAGAGGTTTTGGCCGTTGCCTGCATCCATGAACTCGGGCCGGGGTGAGTGTCGCTCGGCGGATTTGCTTGTGGGTGGTGTCGGAGCGCCTGATCGTGCGGGGCTAGGTGCAACCCCAGCCGGGGTCCGTTTGCTCTGGTCACCATTCGGTTGCGTCCGATTTGCTGGTGCTTTTACGATGGGTGTGTTGTTGTAGGTGGGTATGTCTGTGGGTGCGTGGACTCCCATGTTGGGTCCGGGGCCGGGGGTTGCTGTTGTGGTGCCGGGCAGGGTTGCTGGTGGCGGGGTGCTGGGCGTGGTGGGTGTGGTGGTTTGTGGGTCGTGGCAGGTGTAGGGCACTGGTGGTGCGGGTGCATCGCCGATTGTTTTGCCGGGGTGTGCGGCGACCCAGGATTGTTTCCACGCACTGTTGTAGGCGTTGGTTTCCCGGGCGCAGCGTTCGGCGGGTGTTTCCGCTGATGCGGTAGGGGTGGCGACCATGGCAGTTATGAGGGCTGTGCCGAGTGTGAGGACGGCGGCGACACGGGCGATGAGGCCCGTTAAGCGTCTGGTGGTGGGTGTGTGTGTCATTTTCTGTTGTCCCCCTGGTTTGGTTTAGAGCCACATGCGGGCTGAGTAGACGGTGGTGGTGTCGTCAGAGGTTTTGGTGGACACCGAGAATCGAGCAATCACCCTGACCGTGGTCGGTCCTACACATCCATCAACAGAGACTCTGATTCTTTTGGCTCGGATGGAGGCGTGGTCGGTTTGGAGGGTCTTTTTGCCGAGGCTGAATTCGCTGATCTTGCCGGGAGCGAGTTTGGAGGTGACGCTGGGCGAGACTGAGGCGCTTCCGCCGATCTGTGCGCTGGGCATGCCGCTGATGGTGACGCTGGCATTTGGCCCGATGGAAGTGGCGAGACCTAGGGTTGCGCCGTCTGATACGTCGACCTGGCACCCGATGACTAGAACCTGTTCGAGGATTGCTGATTGGACGTCTTCGTGTCCGGCGCCGGTGATGGTCCCTTTCACTCGGGAGGAGACCCATCCTTCGCGGGAGGCGAAACTGTTGGCCACGTTCGACATCGGGTTGACCACCAACTCCGACGCGCGTAGATCAACTTTCCAGCCGTCATCAGTGACCAGATGATCATGTTTGGACGCTAACGGTGTGGGAGTGGCTGAGG
>NZ_BAEH01000060.1 GCF_000241305.1 Gordonia effusa NBRC 100432 | reverse complement strand
ATTGGCCCATGCTGCCCATTCCGGCGAATAGCTCCCCGGCACGCCGAAAACCTGCGAACCCGGCTTCCCCGGATGCGCGAGGGCCTGTGACCGCGCGGTGGTGACCGGTCGGCGAATCACCGATGCGGCACTCACCGATGCGTTGTCGATGATCCGATTGATGATCATCTCGGTCGTGTCGGCGGGCACCTCGACGGCGTCGGTCGCGAGCTGCGCGAGTTTGTAAGCAAGGTGCTCGGACTGCGGAAAGTCGTCAGCGCTACGTCGGGTTCGCACGATATGATTGATCATATTTGCACCGTACGCACCACAGTTCAGCAGCGAAAGCCCCTGCAAATGCGTATTTTCGCAAACCTTGACGAGTATTTTTGCGAACGTTGTGTACGTCGATGCGAGTACGCTTACCTCCCATGGCCAAGATGTTCGCGGGTGCACGGCTTCGCCGATTGCGCGAGGAACGCGGTATCAGCCAAGCCGCGCTGGCGCGCCGCCTCGACTTGTCGACGAGTTACGTCAACCAATTGGAGAACGATCATCGGCCGCTGACCGTGTCGGTGTTGCTGACGTTGAGCCGCGAGTTCGACCTCGGCGCCGACTATTTCGCCACCGACTCCGACGCACGCTTGGTCGGCGACCTGACCGAAGTCCTATCCGCACACGGCGACTCGGGTGATGTCGGCGGACAGATCGAAGAGCTGGTCTCGCGGATGCCCGATGTCGGAAAGACGCTCGTCGACATGCACCGCCGACTTCTCGCCGCGACAACGGAATTGGAGACCTATCGCGCCAGCGTCACTCGCGACGACACCGAACAGATCCGCGCCCCGATGCCCTTCGAGGAGGTCCGCGACTTCTTCTACGACCGAAAGAACTACATCCACGATCTAGACATCGCCGCAGAGGAAATGTTCCACGCTCACAGCCTTACTGTCGGTGGCCTCGACGAGCAGCTTGGCGCGATTCTGGAGCGCGACTTCGGAATTCGAGTCGTACTCGATGATGCGGTGAGCAAACGTACCTATGATCCGCATAATCGGGTGATTACCATCGCTCGACGCCTACGTCCAGGCCAGCGAGCGTTTCAGTTGGCGACCCAACTCGCGTTTCTGACACAACGTCCACTTATCGACGATATCGTCGCGTCGGCCGAAAACCTCAGCGCTCCTTCGGCTTCGGTGGCACGGGTCGGCCTAGCCAACTACTTCGCCGGCGCCTTGGTGTTGCCGTACAAGCAGTTTCACGCCGCCGCCGAGGAGCTCCGCTACGACATCGAGGTGCTCAGTCTGCGATTCGAAGTCGGTTTCGAGACGATCTGTCATCGGCTGTCGACATTGCAGCGCCCACGTCTGCGCGGAGTTCCGTTCATCTTTGTCCGCACCGACCGCGCTGGCAATATCTCGAAACGTCAGTCCGCCACCGCGTTTCATTTCTCCCGCGTCGGGGGAAGTTGTCCGCTCTGGGTCGTCCACGACGCATTCGCCACGCCCGGCCGGATCGTCACACAAGTGTCGTCGATGCCCGATGGCCGGTCATACTTCTGGCTGGCTCGCACCACTGACGAACCTCAGCAGGGCTACCTGGGCGTCCGTAGCAGTTTCGCCATCGGACTAGGTTGCGACCTCTCCTACGCCGATCGGCTGGTGTATTCCACCGGCGTCGACCTCGGCGATCCGCGTCGAGCGGTGCCGATCGGTGCCGGCTGTAAGGTATGCGACCGGCCAGACTGCGCGCAGCGCGCTTTTCCGCAACTCGGCCGCCCAATCATGGTCGACGACAACGTATCCGCGTCGACGCCCTACCTGTCACCCAGTTCTTGATCAGGCCCTACGGCAGCCAATGCGACAGTTCGAGCGCTGCGGCGACGCCGATAGCATTGTGCGACAGCGGGATCGGCAATAGGTCACTGGCGCGAGCGACTCGCCGCACAATGGTATTTCGGTGCGTGTAGAGCCGAGCCGCCGTAGTAGTGGAGTTGCACCGCTCGGCGAACCATACACGCAGGCACTCGCGCAGTTCAGGGTCGGCGGTTGCCAATTCGCCGAGCGTTTCGCTGATAAAGCCATCCACGACGGCGCGGTCGTCGCTCGTGACCCCGATGAGCGCCAAGTCGTCGTACCGGACCACCGTGCGCGTCGATCCGAGACGAGTAAGCGTCTGGTCAGCGGACAGCGCTTGAAAGTGACTACGCCGGAAGCCTTCTCGCCCAACCCCAGGACGGCCGATCGCGATACGCACACCATCGACGTCGTCGAGAACCGCGGTCATGTCGAGCGACTGCGTGGGAAACCAGACCCACAGCCGGTCCGCGCCGGCGAGCACATTCAGCCGTGACGTCAGCCGATTGGCAGACATGACCTCTTCACATAGTTCTTCCAACCGGCTCATCGCCGCGGTGATCGCTGTCAGCACTACGGCGGTTTGCGGGCCGGCCAGGCGATAGTGCAATTGCGCTTCGGCACGCGACTGTGCGATCGGCGCGCCCTCCAAGACAAGCGCAACCGCGGCTCGTCGTTCCGCATGGGTGTCTCCGGCCAGTTGGGCACGCGCGACGTCGATCTGATCGGCAAGCGCCGCGACAGTGTCATCGACGAATGCACTGATCGATCGCGACGTCACATCGAGCACCTCACGCAGTAACTGAACGTCGTCGGTCAAATCGAAACAGACCTCCATCCACCGTCGCCAGGCAACCGATTGCGCGGTCCGGAACGCGTCGAGCATGCCCGCATCGAGCCCGCGTCGAACCATTTCGCGAACCATGTCGGCGCCATCCTCGACTACGCGGACCGGCACGCGAACTCCTGGTTCGACGAGGTTGTGCTGAGCCCACTGCGCCAGATTCCCTTCGTTGGTTTCCCGCAACGCATCTGTCAGTGCCGCGTCGTCAACGATCTCGTCGAGTCGCACACCTTGCAGTGCCGCCAGATTGAATTCGTCCATCCACCCCTGCGGGGGGTCGGCGATCTGTGCGACCGCGGCGACGATCAACGCTGCCGCCCCGGGAGACGGCTGTTCCCAATCGGAGTCCATGTGTTCATTATGAACCAGATGGGTGGCGATTCTGGTTCATATCACCCTTGCTGCCCCAGGGCTGCCCGAGGAAAATGAGGTAACACCAAATAGGCGACCAGGAGCGTGTATGACCAGCCAACCAGCCACTGCCACCGATATCTTCGACGTCGTAATTCTCGGCGCCGGCATCTCTGGCATCGGCGCAGCGCACTATCTGCGCACCGAATGCCCGGAAAAGTCCTTCACCATTCTGGAATCGCGCGACACCATCGGCGGCACGTGGGATCTGTTCCGGTATCCGGGAATTCGCTCCGACTCCGATCTGCATACGTTTGGCTACGAATTCAAACCCTGGCGGGACAAGCAGGCAATCGCCGATGCCCCTCGGATTCTCGACTACCTGCGCGAAGCGATCGACGAAGATAGCCTGTCCGGACACATCCAACTTCACCGTCGGGCAGTGGCCGCCGACTGGATTTCGGCGGAGCAAGTCTGGGCGATCACTGTGCGCCACAACGACTCCGGCGAAACCGAAACCGTCAAGGCGCGATGGATTTTCGCCGGCACCGGCTATTACAACTACGAAGAGGGGTACTCCCCCGAGTTCCCTGGACGCGAGCGCTTCACCGGCCAGATCGTACATCCACAACACTGGCCCGAGGATCTGGACTTCGCGGGTAAGAATGTCGTCGTAATCGGCAGTGGCGCAACGGCTGTCACCCTCATCCCAGCGATGGCGCCGGAGACGAAACACATCACCATGTTGCAGCGGACACCAACCTACGTGATTCCGCTTCCCCGAGAAGACGTCATTGCCAACGCTTTCAAGCGGTTCCTCGGCGATAACCGCGGCTACGCGCTGTCTCGCCAGAAGAATATCCTTCAGCAGCGCATCGTATTTCAGCTCTGTCAGCGCTTCCCCAAACAAGCACGCGCAATCATCCGCAAGTCCAACGCCGCGATGCTGCCCAAGGGTTTCGATGTCGACACCCATTTCAATCCGCCGTACAACCCGTGGGATCAGCGACTGTGCGTCGTTCCCGACGGCGACCTGTTCCGGACCTTGCGCAGCGGCAAGGCGTCAATCTCGACCGGACATATCAAGACGTTCACCGAGACCGGAATCGAACTGACTGATGGCACCACCCTAGATGCCGACATCATCGTCACCGCAACGGGTTTGAACCTCCAGTTGTTCGGCGGACTGGAGCTGAGTACCGATGGCACGCCAGTCGACTTGGCTCAATCGGTCGCGTACCGCGGTGCGATGCTATCGGGGGTGCCGAATTTCCTCCTCGCGATCGGCTACACCAACTCGTCGTGGACGCTCAAGATCGGTCTTCTGTGTGAGTATTTCTGCCGCGTACTGAAGCACATGGACAAGCATGGCTACGCATCGGTCCAGCCGATCCCCGAGCCGACGATGGATACTCGCCCACTACTCAACTTCGATGCCGGTTATGTGAAACGCGCGCTCGACTGGCTTCCGAAGCAGGGCACCGCCGCACCGTGGCAGATGACGATGAGCGTCGCGGCCGATGTCAAACAGCTGCGTAACGGCGACGTCGACGACCGCTTCATGCGGTATCAGAAGTCATCGGCACTGGTCAGCTAGCCCTGCTCGCGCCAGGCTCCAACCTGCATCGTGGGATGCCGCCGAGGGACAACGCCCCTCGGCCGGCACAACGACGCAGATAGTGGCCTGGCCGAGATATGCGCCGTGATCGTCGGAGAGGGAACGCTCCCCCTCGGCTAACCTAGAAACGCAGATTGCAGTCCAGGGCAACAATGAGCGTCGGCGGGATCCGGCGGTCCGCGCAACGCACTGCCGAGCGGTCCCCCGTAAGTCGAGCAAATACGCGGAGGAGGATCTGCTCGACTCACGGGAACCGCTTTGGAATTGAGCTAGCCTCTGAGCAACCCTTTGGCGACATGCGTCACCTGGATCTCATTGCTGCCCGCGTAGATCATCAACGACTTCGCATCTCGCGCCAATTGCTCGACCCGATATTCGGCCATATAGCCGTTGCCGCCGAAGAGCTGCACCGCCTCCATCGCCACTTCGGTTGCGGCCCTTGAGGAATACAGCTTCATCGCCGATGCCTGCGCGAGCGTGGGCGGCTTGCCGTTCTTCGATGCCTCCATCGCGACGAACAGCATATTCTGCACATTGAGACGAGCGACCTCCATCTCGGCAAGCTTCAGCTGGATTAGCTGGAACTGCCCGATCTCTTGTCCCCACAGGGTCCGACTCTTCGCGTAATCGATCGAAAGTCGTTGCGCCTCATTGATAATGCCGAGTGAGAGTGCCGCGATGCCGATGCGCTCGGCGGTGAATCCCTGTTTCGCACTATCGCCGCCGCGCTTGTCACTGCCGGTGTCCTCGGTCTCGCCCAGCAGCCGATCGGCCCCGACCTTGACATTGTCGAAAAACAGCTCGCCGGTGGGCGAGGACATCATGCCCATCTTCTTGAAGGGCTTGCCCTGGGTGAGCCCCTCCATGCCCGTGTCGAGCACGAAGGTCAGGACCTTGCGATCTCGGATCGGGGTGCCATCTTCCTCGTCGAGCTTCGCGAATACCACCATCGTGTCGGCGTAGGGTCCGTTGGTGATGAACGTCTTCTGACCTTTGAGGATGTATCCGCCGTCGCCGTCACGCTTGACGGTCGTCTTCATGCCGCCGAGGGCGTCCGAACCGGAGTCGGGTTCGGTGATCGCCCACGCGCCAACCTTCTCCATCGTGACCAACTCGGGCAGCCAACGCTTCTTCTGGGCGAGAGTGCCGCGCGACTTGATCGTCGACACCGTCAGCCCCATCGATACTCCCATCGATGCGATGATGCCCAGACTTACGCCGGCCATCTCCATGTTGAGAATGAGGAACATCGAGCCCCCCAGGCTGCCCGGACCACTTGACTTCTTCTCCTCACCGGACTCTTCGGCGGCGAGTTCTTTCTCCAGGGCATCGCGGTTCATCGCGTCGATACCGAAGGTGGACAACATCTTTCGCGTGATGTCGTAGGGCGGAAGCTGACCCGTCTCCAGCTCGTCGATATTCGGCCGCACCTCCTTGTCGATGAACTGCCGCAACGCATCGCGAACCATCAGGTCTTCTTCGGACCACTCGAACATTCAGACTCCTCGGGGTGAAACATGTTCTAGCTGAGTTACCAACAACTGTGACACAAAACATCCCAAATGTCTCTAGCGGCCCTCGTCATAGCGCGTTCCCAGCCGCAATTCGGTCGCGAAGAAGTGCGCGATGTCCCCGCACAGCAACGCTTGTGCCACCGATTTCGCAACCACCACGACGTCCACCTGGCACTGTTCGCGCCACGTGGAGATCCGCTCGACGAAAGCCGCCACAGTCTCGCCGCCGTGCGGATTCGATGTCGGGTCACTGAACCACGTACCCAGTTCCTCGATGGGTACATCCTCTGGACGAAGCCCGTCCCAACGCCCGACGTCGAGGCCGCGCAGCGCATCATCGATGATCGGCTCGCACCCCAGTAACCGCACCGTCTGCACGACGGCGGCTTCCGGGCCGCAGCGCAGCGCACTGCCGAAAAAGTCGACCGATGTTCGCAGTGCCTCGACATCGCGACTGCCGCGCGCGTCGAGCGGCGTATCAGCCCCGCCGAAGCACACAAGTTTGTTAGGTGCGGTCCGGCCCGCGGTAATGATCTGCAAGGTCATACCTCCCACCGATGGTCGAGTGCCTGGCGAGGCGCCAGCGCAACACCCCGCCGATGGTCGAGTGCCTGGCCGACCGGCCACAAGCCAGCCCCTCCGATGGTCGAGTGCCTGGCGAGGCGCCAGCCGAGCCAGGTGTATCGAGACCCCGCAACCCGACCGACTAGACCGCTACGGACTCCGGTGTCGCCTCGACCTCTTTTGCGCGGCGCGACAACCATCCGAGAACCAGCGCGAAGATGACGCCCAACACGGTCCACAGAATCACCTGGTTGGCGATTGAGTACGTGCGGAATAATCCGATCACGTCACCGGGGAAACCCGGGTAAACAATCTGGCCGGCATCGTTGGTGACTGGCAACGGGATCTCGTCGAAATTAGGCAACAAAGCGGCCGTAATCGTAATCACCACGAGGTAGCCGATTGCCGCGCCGACGGCACTGAGCAAACCGCCGATCCGTGGTCGAAGCCACAGCGCGAGGATCGTCGCCACGACGGCCGCAGCCACCGAAATCAACGTCAGAGTCAAATACGAGCCCGATCGAGAGCCGATGGTGTCGTCGTTGCCCACAGCTGGCGGATTCGGCGGGTACACGAAGAACGGAACACCGACGACGGCGACGAAGCCGATCACCGTCAGCGCCGCGCTAACCCATCGCGGATCCGCCGCCGGATACCGCCGACCGATGTACGCCCACAGGATTGTGAAGGCAACGGCGAAGAACGCGCCCATCGCCAGCGCGAAGCCGATAGTCCCAATGGCCGCGCCGACATTTTCCTGAACTGCCCGAGTGAAAACCTCGTGTTCGTGCCCATGCTCGCCAGAAAGCATCTCTTCGGCGTGTGAGCGTCCCTCTTCATAGTCGATCGCCTTCGCGACCTGCGGCTCGATGAAAATACGAGCGAAGACGAATGCGACGATTCCGGCAATCAGACCCGAAAGCAGGCCTGCGCCAACGAATTTTCCGACAGTTGTAGTGCCGGATGCTGTTTGCGCCATGTTCTGTTGTCTCCTGCTCGTCTAGTGGCAGGGGAAGCCGAGGAAGTGGCGGGCATCATGCACAAACTCGTGCACGTGAGTGTCCGAACCGAATACCGAAACCGCACCCTGGTCGTAGCCGAGGAAGTAGTACACGAGCGCCGCGATCAGCACCGTGGCGGTTAGTAGAAGCGCCGCGCTGACGACCGACAGATTCGGTACCGCGAGCGAGCGGGGCTTGGATACAGCTTTCGCTGTGGAGGTCATGGGGTGTCCCTTCCGGATTACGCGTCCGATTCAGTTGTGACTCATGGCCAGTGCAGGTGTCTGACTCGCAGCTTGCGCTTGCTCACAGTGGCGCGACCGTCTCGGATTCTCACCGGGTTCCCCGCGTCGACTGGCTGTGATGACTGTACAACGGAAGAGGCTTCGCTGGAATATGCCCTGTCGCGAGGTCAGGCGCTATATAGGCATCGGAGTAATTCTCGGGACATATCTTCTACGGCATTACTCAATCGGCAGCGGATAGTCGCGCGTTCCGATCCGATGTTTTCCTGCCATCGTCAGCTCGGCGATGTCGGCCAGCACCTCGTCCCACGATTCCAGAACTTCCCGGTAGTCGATCCGCATTGTGAGCCACCCTTTACCAAGGGTCTTGCGGTCACGCCGAATGTCTTGCCGTCTGGCCTCGCCGCTGCGCGATCCTTCGCTGTCGATTTCCAGAAGGAGACGCCCGATTCGGAGGTCACCGCGTTTGCGTCCACGAGATATCCGCGGTTGGACATGAACTCGGTAGCCCGCGGACTCAAGACGGACCCGCACGAGCGACTCGGTTCCGGATTCGGCTGCCGCATCACATCTTCGCATCAATGCGATCAGCTTGCCGGGCACCGTTCCCATATGTGCCTGCAGGTCCGGAATGGTCCAGGAGGTGTTGTGTAAGACGCTGTCGCACATGGCAATCCAGTAGTCGTTGTTCACACATCTCGCGGCGCAGTTGAGAGCATGCGGAATCGAATCGACAGCGGTGAGTGCCGGAATCGGCCTACCGTATCCCTGGCAAATCTTCACCCATCCCGCCCGCGAGACCGGTTTGACCTTCGCCGCACGACTGAGCCGCACATGCAGATCTCGTCCGGGCGGTATCCAAAGACCAATACCCTGCCGCTTGTAGAAGGCAAACGCCGAACAACATGTCAGCACTCCGCCCGCGCGGATCGCCGAGACCGTCTCGGAATCAGCTCCCGGGGATGAGTACCAACCCGGGCGGTGAGCAACCAGGTTCCCGACGTCAACCGCCGCCCGGATGCTCCGCCCACTGTGGCCCTTGGACCTCAGCTCCCGGCTGGTGAATACCCCACTGTTCTCCATGGGTAGATGGACGCAGCGCACGTGATTCCGGTTCCGTCGATGTCGAGGTTATGCCCCGTCGCGAGGTCAGGCGTTATATAGGCATCTGACTCACTCTCGGGACATATCCTTTCCGCGCTCTTCGGGTTGTCACACCTATGAGGAAAGATGGACCTGTGCCACACCCCGTCCTGAACCGCTTCTCACCGGCGACCCGCCGGTGGTTCACCGGCGCGTTCGACGCGCCGACCAAGGCGCAGACGGGCGCTTGGAATGCCATCGCGAATGGCGACAATACCCTGGTCATCGCACCCACAGGCTCGGGAAAGACACTCTCGGCCTTCCTCTGGGCGCTCGACCGTTTGTCATCGACACCACCGACGACGGCCAAACGCAAAACCCGCGTCCTCTACATCTCCCCGCTCAAAGCTCTCGCCGTTGACGTGGAGCGCAACCTGCGGGCCCCGTTGGCCGGGATCGCTCGCGCCTGCGCTGAGTTGGAACTTCCACCACCCGACATCACCGTCGGCCTTCGCTCGGGCGACACCCCAGCCGCTGACCGCCGCAAACTCGTCACCTCACCGCCGGACATTCTCATCACAACGCCGGAGTCCCTATTCCTGATGCTCACGTCGTCGGCGCGGGAGTCACTGACGTCGGTCGACACCATCGTCGTCGACGAAGTCCACGCGGTCGCCGGCACCAAACGCGGTACCCACCTTGCCCTTTCACTGGAACGGCTCGACGCCCTGCTCGATGCTCCAGCGCAGCGCATCGGCCTATCGGCGACGGTCCGCCCACCTCAGGTTGTAGCCGACTTCTTATCCGGCGCACGCCCGTGCACGGTCGTCAAACCACCCGCATCGAAGACCTTCGACCTCCGCGTCGACGTGCCCGTCCCCGATATGGCGAATATCCCGCTTCGAGACGATGCCGACCTCGACGAAGCTACGTCCCCGACCGCGGGCTCCCTGTGGCCATATGTCGAAGAGTCGATCGTAGACGAAGTCGAAGCCAACCGGTCGACTATCGTCTTCGCGAACTCACGACGCCTCGCCGAGCGACTTACCGCGCGGCTCAACGAGATTCACGCCGAACGCGCCGGACTCGCTCCCGCCGAGAAGCCAGTCAACGGGCACGTTCCCGGTGGCTCGCCTGCCTACGTGATGGGCAGTGGCAGCTCCGCGGGCGCCGATCCGGTGCTCGCACGCGCGCACCACGGATCGGTCAGTAAGGAACAGCGAGCCCTCATCGAGGACGATCTCAAAGCCGGGCGACTGCGCTGCGTAGTGGCCACCAGTTCGCTCGAACTCGGCATCGACATGGGCGCGGTGGATCTGGTAATCCAAGTGGAGACGCCGCCTTCGGTAGCAAGCGGGCTACAGCGGATCGGCCGCGCCGGACACCAGGTTGGCGAAATCAGCCGCGGCACACTGTATCCCAAACATCGCACCGATCTCATTCATGCAACCGTCGCGGTCGACCGGATGCGTAACGGCCTCATCGAAGAACTCGCGGTTCCGCAGAATCCGCTCGATGTGCTTGCGCAGCAGACGATTGCGGCCGCATCCCTCGATGATCTCGACGTCGACGACTGGTACGACACCGTCAAACGTTGTGCGCCCTACCGCAACTTGGGTCGCGCGATCTACGAGGCAACCCTCGACCTGATCGCGGGCCGATTTCCCTCCGACGAATTCGCCGAACTACGCCCCCGAGTGACCTGGGATCGTGCCGCTAACACTCTGACTGGTCGGCGCGGTGCGCAACGTCTCGCGGTCACCTCCGGCGGCACCATCCCCGACCGCGGACTCTTCGGCGTCTTCATGGTCGGGGGTGACCAGGACGGCGGCGGGTCGACGCGTTCGGCCCGGGTGGGCGAACTCGACGAGGAGATGGTCTACGAGTCGCGCGTCGGCGATGTCTTCGCACTCGGTGCGTCCAGCTGGCGGATCGAGGACATCACCCATGACCGCGTTCTCGTCTCGCCCGCCCCCGGCCAACCTGGCCGACTCCCGTTCTGGATCGGTGACACCGTTGGTCGGCCCGCCGAACTCGGTGCCGCCATCGGCAAATTTACCGGCACGCTCGTGGAGCCGGAAAAGCTTAACGCTCAGGCAGATACGCTCGGACTAACCGAGTTTGCCCGCAACAATCTCACCTCACTGGTCACCGAGCAGGCCGCGGCAACCGGTCAGGTGCCCACCGACCGAACACTCATCGTCGAACGATTCCGCGACGAACTCGGCGACTGGCGCGTCATCCTGCATTCGCCCTACGGTCTGCGCGTGCACGCACCGTGGGCGAGTGCCATTTCCGCTCGCCTGCAACAAGAACTCGGACTCGACGGTGCCACCACCGCCTCCGACGACGGCATCATCGTCCGTCTCCCCGACACCGACGACGATCCGCCGGGCGCATCGGTTTTCACGATCGATGCCGACGACATCGAGCAGCTGGTCACCGACGCACTCGCCAACTCGGCGCTATTCGCATCCCGGTTCCGCGAGTGCGCCTCGCGTGCTTTGCTTTTGCCGCGTCGCGATCCCGGACGCCGCGCACCCCTGTGGCAACAGCGCCAGCGCAGTGCCCAACTCCTCGCGGTGGCGTCGCGATTCCCCGACTTCCCCATCATTTTGGAGACGGTGCGCGAATGCCTCCAGGATGTCTACGATCTTCCGGCGCTCACCGATCTGCTGCGCCGGATCGGAAAGCGACAGGTGCGGCTCGTCGAAGTCGAAACCCCGAGCGCCTCACCATTTGCCGCCGCTATGCTCTTCGGCTACGTCGGCGCGTTCATGTATGCCGACGATGCACCGCTCGCCGAACGCCGGGCCGCGGCACTGTCCCTCGACACCGCATTGCTCTCGCAGCTACTCGGCCGCCTCGACCTCCGTGAACTCCTAGATCCGGCTGTCATCGCCGACGTCGAAGCGCGCCTGCAGCGACTCACCCCACAACGTCAGGCGCGCGACGCCGAAGATCTGGTCGATCTGTTGCGCTGGCTCGGCCCGCTGACCACCGAGGAAGTGGCGCACCGCTATCAGGGCGAGGAGCCGATCGCCGACGTACTCGCCCAACTCCACACCGACGGCCAAGTGATCCTGGTGAATCACGCCCGACGCACGGTCTGGGCGTCGATCGACGATACGGCTCGCCTTCGCGATGGGTTGGGAATCCCAGCGCCCCTGGGGATTCCGTCCGCGTACACCGAAGCGGTGGCCGACCCGCTGGGCGATCTCGTCGGCCGCTATGCGCGCACACGTGGCCCATTCACCGCGGACGCGGCTGCCGATTCACTCGGGCTCGGCGTTGCTGTAGTGGTCGATACGCTGACCCGATTAGCGGGCCAGCGGCGCGTCGTCGAGGGCGAATTCGTCCGAGACCTGCCGCCGCCGCAATGGTGTCACGCCGATGTCCTCGCCCAGATCCGACGCGGATCCCTCGCAGCTAGCCGGGCCGAGGTTGCTCCGGTACCGCCAGACGCGCTGGCCCGATTCGGACTCACCTGGCAGCATGTCAGTTCCCCGCTGCGCGGCATCGACGGCGTCGCGGCGGTGATCGATCAACTCGCCGGGGTCGCGCTGCCAGCCTCGGCGTGGGAGTCGCTCATCTTGCCAAGTCGCGTCAGCGATTATCTGCCGTCGATGCTCGATGAGCTGCTGAGTGCGGGCGAAGTGGTGTGGACCGGACATGGGGCGATTGGCGGAGCCGACGGTTCGGTGGCTTTTCACCCGGCCGACGTACTACCGGTAACGCTCGGACCGCCCGATGAGATTGACGTCACCGTTACTGCGGCCCATGTGCTCAACACACTGAAAGTCGCTGGCGCGGTGCGCTTTCCACAATTGGCCGCCGACGTCGGTACGGTCGCCGACGTCGAAGAGGCGGTGTGGTCGCTAGTCTGGTCGGGGCAGGTCACCAACGACTCGTTCGCACCCGTGCGAGAACGACTCCGCGCCCGGCCGGCCCGCGCGTCCGCGCCGGCGCCGAGCCATCGGTCACGCCGCCCACCACGGCTACGCGCCGCGCGCCTGTCATCGAGTTATCTCGCCGGTTCGGCATCGTCGGCGGTGTCGACGCCTCCGACGATGGCGGGACGCTGGTCGCTGCTTCCCCGACAAGACATCGATACAACTCTGGCGACACAGGTCCTCTGCGAACAACTTCTAGATCGGTACGGCGTGGTCACCAAAGGGGCCGTCGCCGCAACCGGCGTCAGTGGAGGTTTCGCCCGAATATACAAGGCCCTCAACATCTTTGAAGACAGCGGTAAAGTGCGTCGCGGCTATTTCGTCGACGGCCTCGGCGGGGCGCAGTTCGCCACCCCGACGACCGTCGACGCACTGCGCGAACATGTCGAGGTAACACGGGCTCATCGGAACTCCGCGGTTGTGCTCGCTGCCACTGACCCCGCGAATCCCTATGGGGCGGCGTTAGATTGGCCGCGGCGAGACGATGTCGAGGATGCCGCCGCTGGCCATCGCCCGGGACGAAAGGCAGGTGCGCTGGTCGTATTGGTCGACGGCATGCTAGCTCTCTTCGTCGAACGTGGCGGCAAGACGGTGCTCACCTTCACCGCCGATGATGACGCCCTCACCGCGGCTGCGGGTCGCCTCGTGGACACCGTCACTTCGGGGCGGGTCGACAAACTGAACGTCGACCACATTGACGGCAGCGCCGCGTTGTCCACGGCGTTGTCGAAGATCTTTGTCGGGGCCGGTTTCGCGACCACCCCGCGAGGGCTGCGGTTAAGGTATTCCGGTGCCCGAAGGTGACACCGTCTACCGGGCGGCCGCGCGGTTACGGCGCGCACTCGCCGGCCAACTATTGGTCAAGACTGACTTTCGGGTGCCCGCGCTGGCTACCGTCGACTTCTCCGGACGTACGGTCAGCGGTGTCCGTTCGCGCGGCAAACACCTGTTAGTCGACGTCGAATCCGACGACAAACCCATCTCGATCCATTCGCATCTCGGGATGGATGGCGCGTGGGATATCTACGATCGCGACGCACGTTGGCGTAGACCGGGTTTCAAGGCGAGGGTCGTACTGGTTACCGAATCAACTCAGTGCGTCGGATTCGACCTTCCCGTACTGGAACTCCTCACCGACGCCGACGCCGCCCTAAATTACCTCGGCCCCGATCTGCTCGGCTCGGATTGGAATGCGACACAGACTATTTCCCGAATAGCGGCGCAGCCCGACACTCCAATCGGTGTCGCACTCCTTGACCAACGGCTAATGGCCGGCGTCGGGAATGTCTACCGCAGCGAAATCTGCTTCCTGCGAGGAGTGCTACCAAGCAGGCCGGTCCGCGACGTGGATATCGGGCCGATGGTCGAACTGTCCAGGAAACTTCTCTACGCCAATCGCGATCGCGTCGAGCGGGTGACCACCGGCAACACCAGACGTGGACAGCAACTGTGGGTATATGGGCGCCGTTCACAGCCCTGCCGCAGGTGCGGGAACCTGATAGTGCGAGACACGATGGGAGAGAGCGGAATGGAGCGTGTCGTGTATTTCTGCCCAACGTGTCAGATCTAGACGCGCCTCACATCGGATAGCGCTCCGGTTCCGGGCCGAAGACGAACCGCCTAGCGCTGATCTCGTCCACCGCGATCTCCACGTAGTCGTATTTCAGGGTCGGCACCCAACTGCGCAACGGGAGTCCGTCGGCTGCTGCGATGTCGCGAGTCGTGACGAGGATCCGCGCATCACCTTTCGCGATAACGCTCCAGCCGCCATGGTCGTCAGCAGAATCCGCTTCGAAAGCCAATCGGGGATTTACTGCGATCTCCGACAGTTTCGTCCCGGCCGCGGTTCGGAACAATATCCGTCCGGCATCGGCAAAATAGTTCACCGGGTAGATATCGGGTTCACCACTAGCGCTCGTCGCGACCCGCCCCAACTCTCGCGACGCGAGCAGCGTCCATGCTTCCTCAACTGTCACAGCCTCGACCACGTTGCCGTCAACCATGTCGTCCTCCAGGAATCGAAACTTGATGACACCCCCGACGCTACGCACGCTTGGTCCCCGGCCATAGGGCCGAAAGTCCCTCGCCGCGAACGACAGCGGCCATTCCCAACCTGTCATGCGGGAAGCGAACTACCGTGGTTCGCACGGCCATACGCAAGGAGGCGTCCCCAGGTGAGCGAACCGAGCACCGACGACAATCGGTCCAAGGCGGAAATACTCGACGTAGTCATCATTGGCGCGGGGTTATCCGGCATCGACGCCGCCTATCGCCTGCGCGAGGAGAATCCGAACCTGCGCTACCGAATCATCGAACGACGAGCGCGGGTAGGCGGAACGTGGGACTTGTTCACTTATCCGGGCATCCGTTCCGACAGCGACATCTACACACTGAGTTTTCCGTTCGAACCCTGGCGCCGCCCCGAAGCGCTGGCTCAGGGCGCCGACATCCGCCGCTACGTGGAAGACACCGCCCACCGCGAAGGCATCGCTTCACAGATCAGTTTCGGTGAGCATGTGCGGGCCGTCGACTGGGATTCGACGTCGGACACCTGGACGATCACTTCATCAACCGAAGGGGCAGTCGGTGCGGCGACGATGACCACTCATCGGTGCCGCTTCGTGTACTTCGCTACCGGCTACTACAACTACGACTCCCCCTATACGCCGAGATTCGCCGGTGTCGACGACTACCGCGGTGCCGTCGTACATCCGCAGCACTGGCCGGCAGACCTGGATTACGCGGGCCAGCGAGTGGTGGTCATCGGTAGCGGAGCGACAGCAGTCAGCATGATTCCCGCCCTCGCGCGCACCGCCGGGCATGTCACCATGCTTCAGCGTTCACCGTCGTATATCGCGTCGATGTCCCAACGCCAGCGAATCAATCCAGTCATCCGAAAACTGTTGCCCGCCAACGCCGCTCACCGGGTAATCCGCACGCGATACGCCGCGCAGACCGCCGCGCTTGTTCATGCGCTGCATCGCTTCCCCAAAGTCGGGCGCAAGGTCCTCACCGCGGGTGTCGCGCGGGAACTGCCCGACGGTTATCCAGTCGACGTGCATTTCTCTCCGACGTACAACCCGTGGGATCAGCGCATGTGCATGGTGCCCGACGGCGACCTCTTCGCCGAAATCAGCTCGGGCCGAGTCGAAATGGTCACCGACCATATCGATCATTTCGACGCCACTGGTATCGCGCTAACCTCGGGGCGCCACCTCGACGCCGACCTCGTCGTCACCGCGACCGGCTTACAATTGCAGGCATTCGGCGGGATTCGGCTGTCGATGGACGGTGCTGAGATCAAGCCACATGACCGCTTTATGTTCAAGAGTCACCTTCTCGAAGATGTCCCCAATTTCGCCTGGTCGGTAGGTTACACGAACGCCTCGTGGACGCTGCGAGCCGATATGACCGCCCGAGCGGTGGCAACGCTGTTGCGGTACATGCGCTCTGAGGGCTATACGCACGCCTATCCGCACCTCGGTGCGGTCTCGATGGCGTCGACCCCGCTCTGGGACCTACAGGCCGGATACGTTCAGCGCGCACCGGAGGCATTGCCCAAGGCCGGCACAACGGGCAAGTGGCGGGTACGTCATAACTATTACCGGGATGCGATCGACCACCGGTTCGACGATGTCACCGAATCGATGGTGTTCGGCCGCACCTGACCGGCCGGAGTACGACTCACCAGGTCTGCGACGACAAGCGCCGCGGCAATCACGACCGCGATTGTGGTCGCCGTGATCAACTGAGCGGGTGCCGGATAGTACGACGTCGCGAATACGACTGCCCCGACGACGATGACCGCACCCGCGGGCCAAGCTAGCCAGGCAGCCGATCGGGAGTCGTGTCCACGCCACGGGTCGGGCAGCACCGCCCCGATACCGACGACCAGCAGGGTCGAGATAATTACATCGCTCGGCCGATGCCAACCGTCGGCGACCAATCCAAAGTCGGCGACCGCGGCCCACGTTCCACCGGCGACGGCGAGTGGCAGACGCAGGATTGGTGGCGCGGCCCGGACCAGGACGACCACGAAAGCAGCGGCAGCCGCGGCGTGGCCGCTTGGCGCCGAGTTGGACATCTGGCTGATCCAGTCATGTAGATGCGGTCGCGGCAGTACGTGATCGCGAAGGAACCCGGCGCCGTAGGCCATTACCGGCAGAAACACGAGCAATGGGCCGATGGACATGACCGCTTGTCGGATCGACCAGCTTCCGCTGAACCGCCGGGTCGCGGCCAGCAGAATCGCGGCGACCGCGACACCTGCCCAGATCAGCGGACTGGCGATGACGCTGTACCGTGCCACGAGAGGAATCTCGCCGGTGGGTGCGAGGCCCCGGCAGACGTTGTAGAACCATTGGTCGACCGCTTGCCCCGGCGAAGTCCATACGGCTGCGACAAACACGCCGGCCGCGGCGATAACGAAAGCGACCGTGACCAGCACCGCGCGGGTCGTCGCACGAGTATGCGGCACAGCACGGGTCACGGTCATTGGTACGACAATAGGCACCGAATCTGGGAGAAGGCTGGCCGAAAGCTGAGCGAACTCAGCCGAATTGATCGATCAGCAGTTTCACGCTCATTACGACCACGACGGTAAGCAGTGCGTATCGCACAAAGCCGCTGCCCGCCTTGAGAGTCATCTTGGAGCCGATTACCGACCCCACCACGTTCGCGATCGCGAGTGTCAAACCCAACAGCCACAACACGTTTCCCTGGACCGCGAACACAGTTAGGGCTCCCAGGTTGGTGCCGGTGTTGACCACCTTTGCCACGGTGGCGCTGCTGAGAAGTCTGCCGATAACACCCCCGAGAGCGACAGAATCAAGAACATCCCCGTGCCGGGGCCGAAGATGCCGTCGTAGAAACCGATGACGCAGAACAGTCCGGTCACGATCACTAGGTGCTTGCGGTCCGGTCGGGTCACGTTCTGTTGACTGCTGCGCCCAAACGCCGGCTTGGCACAAATGAATACGCCGACTGCGATCATCAGTGTGATCACCACCGGGCGCAACAGATCCGCACTGATCGCCGATGCCAGCGACGCCCCAATGGCCGCACCTAGCGCACCCAGGCCGAACCCCGTGGTCGCCAGGCGTGTGTCGATTCCGTTGCGCCGCACAAACAACACCGCAGCGGTACCGGTACCCCAGATCGCGGCCAGCTTATTCGACGCCAGCGCCTTTGCCGGTGCGAGTTCGGGAAATACGATGAGCAGCAACGGAATCAGAACCAGCCCACCGCCGCCGACAACAGCGTCGATCCACCCCGCGGTCAGCGCACCACCCAATAGCAATGCCCACATCGCCGGGTCAGCGGTGAGCCCGTTCACTCGGGTACCGGCACCGGCTCCAAGATTTCGCGGCGCGACTCGGGAGCGGCTGCGCGCAACGCATCGGCCGACAAATCGTCGGGTTGGCGTTGGGAGGCGATCTCCGCCTCAACGCGGGCAACGTAATTGGCCACCTCGAACGCGGTCCGCTGAGTGTCCCAGCCGAGAATCGGTGCCACCAGCTCCGCGACTTCGGCCGCACAGTCGACGCCGCGATGGTTGTATTCGATTGCGATTCGCGTTCGTCGCGCGAGGAGATCTTCCAGATGCAGGGCACCCTCGTTCCGAGCGGCGTAGACGAATTCCGCGCGGAGATACTGGGGCGCCGCGGCAAGGGGTTTGAGCAACGACGGATCGTCGTCGGCGTAATAGAGCACATCGTCGACGAGTGATCCGTACCGGTTGAGCAGTCGCCGAATTCGGTACGGGTGCAACCCAAATCGATGACCGAGGTGCTCGCACTGATTGATCAGGGCGAAATAGCCGTCGGCGCCCAGCAGCGGTACTCGCTGCGTGATGGACGGCGCGACCCGGGTGGGTATGTAGTCGTTGCATGCGTCGACGGCGTCAGCTGCCATCACGCGATACGTGGTGTACTTGCCGCCCGCGATCGAAATCAGTCCGGGTGCCACCGCTGCCACCGCATGCTCGCGCGACAGGCTCGATGTATCGTCATCCTCGCCGGCAAGCAGTGGTCGTAGCCCGGCGTAGACACCTTCAATGTCGTTGTGCGTCAACGGCGAAACGAGCACTTCGTTGACGCGATCGAGGATGTAGTCGATGTCGGCACGCGTCGCGGCCGGGTGTGCGAGATCGAGATTCCAGTCAGTGTCGGTGGTGCCGATAATCCAGTGCGTCTCCCACGGGATCACGAAAAGTACCGACTTGGTCGTCCGCAGAATAATCGCGGTCTCGCTGACGATGCGATCGCGCGGGACCACGATATGCACACCTTTGGATGCGCGGACGCGAAAGTGCCCGCGCTGCTTGGATAAAGCCTGCACTTCGTCAGTCCATACGCCAGCTGCGTTTATCACGCAGTGCGCGCGGATTTCAGTGGTCTCGCCTGTCTCGGTGTCGCGGACCTTCGCGCCCAGGACACGGTCGGCTTCCTTCAAGAAGCCGACGACCTGCGTCGAGGTGCGCACTACCGCTCCGTATTGGGCGGCCGTCCGCGCGACGGTGAGACTGTGCCGAGCATCATCGACGACCGTGTCGTAATAGCGGATTCCGCCCACCAGCGAGTTACGTTTGAGTGCCGGCGCTACCCGCAGGGCACCCAATCGGCTGACATGCCGTTGTCCGGGAACGGATTTCGCGCCGCCCATCCGGTCGTACAGAAATAGTCCCGCCGAAACATATGGCCGTTCCCAGAATCGTTGCGTCAGTGGATACAGAAACGGCAACGGCTTGACCAGATGTGGCGCCAGCAGGGTCAGCGACAACTCGCGCTCATGCAGTGCCTCACGCACCAGCCCGAACTCCAACTGCTCCAAGTACCGCAGTCCACCGTGAAACATCTTCGACGATCGGCTCGACGTTCCCGAAGCGATATCGCGAGCTTCCACCAGAGCGACCCGAAGACCTCGGGTCGCGGCGTCGAGCGCCGCTCCTACACCGACTATTCCTCCGCCGACGACGAGAATGTCGAATTGTTCTTCAGAGAGCCTGCGCCACGCTTCGACTCGTTGCGCTGGGCCCAAATCCGCAGGTCGGTCCGGATTGAAGTCGGTCTCCATTGGCCCGACCCTACCGGGTTTTCCCGTCCCCGCTACCGTTCACGCGCCGATGTCGGCCGATCACCAAGTCACGGCTCGTGCGTGCGAGTCGTAGTGCGCAACCACCCCCACATGCGAGGATGGGCTCCGTGGCGAAATCTGGCGGCAAGTATGTAGCGGCGATCGATCAAGGCACCACGTCGACGCGGGCGATGATCTTCGATCACGACGGTCGCGTAGTTGGTTCCGAACAGATCGAACATCGACAAATCTTCCCGCAACCCGGCTGGGTCGAACACGACGCCGCGGAAATCTGGGTCAACACCAGGCGGGTCGCGGCATCGGCCCTGGCCTCGGCGGACCTCAAGGGTGCCGACTTGGCCGCATGCGGTATCACCAATCAACGCGAGACGACTGTCATTTGGGATCGCGGCACCGGCAAACCCGTGCACAACGCCATCGTATGGCAGGACACCCGCACCGCCGAACTCTGCAACCGATTGGCCGACGGCGATGTCGACCGCTATCGAGAACGCACCGGCCTGCCGTTGTCGACGTACTTCGCCGGCCCCAAGATCGCCTGGCTGCTGGAGAATGTGGAGGGGCTGCGGGCACGCGCCGATGCGGGTGAATTATGTTTCGGCACAATGGATTCCTGGTGTGCTTGGAATATGACGGGCGGCGTCGACGGCGGGTTGCACATCACTGACGTCACCAATGCGTCGCGCACCATGTTGATGGACTTGACCACTCTCGACTGGGATCAGCAGATCTGCGCGGACATGGGCATCCCAATGTCTTTGCTGCCCGAAATCCGGAGCAGCTCAGAGGTTTACGGCCCTCTGCGGCAGAGCGGACCGGCGGCGGGTGTTCCGTTGGCCGGCATCCTGGGCGATCAACAAGCGGCTACTTTCGGTCAGGCGTGCCTCTCCCCCGGTGAAGCCAAGAACACCTATGGCACCGGCAATTTCCTGCTACTCAACACCGGAACCACGCCGGTCTTCAGCGATCATGGGTTGCTTACCACCGTTTGTTACAAAATCGGGGAATCCGCTGCCCACTATGCGCTCGAGGGATCGATCGCGGTGACCGGATCACTCATCCAATGGCTGCGCGACAATCTCGGGTTGATATCTGCCGCGAGCGAAATCGAACCTCTGGCCGCCAGCGTCGACGACAACGGCGGCGCGTATTTCGTCCCCGCGTTCTCCGGCCTGTTCGCGCCGCGCTGGCGGCCCGATGCGCGCGGTGTCATCGTAGGTCTGACCCGCTATGTGAACAAGGGCCACCTGGCCCGAGCGGCCTTGGAAGCCAGCGCTTTTCAGACACGGGAAGTTATCGAGGCGATGCAAGCCGACTCCGGTGTGACGCTCTCGACACTCAAAGTCGACGGTGGCATGGTGGTCAACGAGTTGCTCATGCAATTCCAAGCCGATGTTCTCGGGGTGCCCGTGGTGCGACCGGTCGTCAACGAGACCACCGCACTTGGCGCGGCCTATGCCGCCGGGCTCGCCGTCGGGTACTGGGATGGCGAAGCGGATATCCGCAACAATTGGGCGCAGGACAAGACCTGGCTGCCCAAAATGGCCGCGGACAAACGTGATGACCTATACGCGCAATGGAACCGCGCGGTCGAGCACAGCTTTGACCTGAACTGACGACGTCAGCCAGGGTCGCTAACCGCGAATGACCGAACGACGCCGACGACGCCGGCTGTTGTTATCGCATGTGCCGCCTCATATGCGCTCTCCCGCAACACCTCTCGTAGCATCAATTGAGACTCGTCCGCACCCGTCACACAGGCGAAACGCAGGCAGGCGAGGGCGCGCGCACGTCGAAAGGCGATGTCGCGGGTCGCGCGGTCGAGGCGTGGGTCGCCGGCCTCAAGTTCGGCCCGGGAGCCCCTGCGTTCCAGAGCTGTCATCGTCGACTCCGATATTCGCCCGCCGGTCCGCCACTGATCGAAAGCGTCCGCGACATCGGGTTCGGCTCCGATCCCGCTGACGTCGGCACACGCAATCGCTATCAGGACCAGACAGCGTGGGATGTCAGAAACGTCGAGAGCGTCGACGACCAGCGATAGCCCCGGCATGGTATCGATCCGGTGCCGCATCGCTGCCTCGCGAGAGGTGTTGGGAGCGATCATTTTTCCGCTTTCCGATCGGCTTCTACCGGCCGCGCCTGGTCGGGCGACCCCGCCCAGTCGCCGATCACAGGCGGGCCAACCAGGGGCAGCGACCCGACTACCTCCTCACCGTTGCGCGCGGTGTTCAGAAACGATGCGGCCTTGTGTTTGCCATCTTCGCCACCTCGGCTGCGTCCGGCATGTGGCGCATACGGTTGCTGCATCGAGCCGCGGTTCGCCGGTGAAGGCGTTCCCGGGGTCATCGTAGAAGCCGGCGCGATCGGCGAAATGCCCACGCGCCGTAGCGGAATGGCCGGTGCGGGAACGGCGCCGCGAGTACCTGGCGATCGGATCGATAGCGGTGCGGCACCGCGATTCAGATTGAGCGGCTTGTCTTTCTTAGACCAGTTAGGATCGGTGCGAATAGGTGTCGGCGTCTGTTTGTCGCGCTGACCTTTGTCATTCGCGGTCGGCGCATCGGTCGACTTTGGCGCCGAGTTCTGTTGCGTACCAATGGTTGTCGTAGGTGTCTTGGCATTCTTCGTGCTGGCAGGCGTCTGGGATCCCGGGGACTTGGTGTTCGAGGGGGCATTAGTTGGGGAGATAGTGGCTGGAGTTTTGTCGTCCGGGGATTGTCGTGCGCTCGGCGCCGCGGTGTCCTCGCCGTTCGGCCCGGACCGCGCGGTTGGCTTGACGGTATTGCCTGCCAAGGCTCCGGGAACCGGCGTCCCACTCATCGGATCGCTGTAATTCACGTTCATTGTTTCGGTGACCGCAGCCTTGATGACGGCCGCATTCTCCGGCTCGGCAGCCATCTGCGCTTGTAGCGCCACGAGCGTGAATTGGGTATGCGCTGCCGCCCGCAACGTCTCGCCGGCCTCCGACAACGCGGAGATCGCCCTCGACGCCACACTCGCGTCCTTGGCGATATCGACGGCAATACGCTGCGCCGCGTTGTATCCGCCATTGGCGGCTTTGCCTTTCAGGATCCATTCGGTGTTCTCAAAAACCGATGCGATCCGTTGCGCGACCGCCTGAGCCGACGACACAGCTGTCGCGAGCGCCGCCGCATCCGCCCGGGCCTGCGCCGAGTCCATCGTCTGCAGTTTCGCGATGATATCGGCGACGGAATGGGCATCCCAATCCGTCCGAGCTCCCCCTGCCACCATGCGGGTGATGCTACGACTCCATTTCGCAGATGACCAGCACTCAAATTAGATGGAACCAAACGCCTCCCGCGTGCGTCCAACATAAGATCACCCCAGAGGCGATGTCACGAGCAAGGGAGGCGCAGTGACACCAAAACCACTACCCGGCGACTATGTGCGACCGGACGGAAACTGGTCATCCCCGCACGTCACGACACCCCACAGCGGCGCCGGCGACAAGAACAGCGTGAGTCCCAAACGCGTCACGGTGGTCCAGATGGAAGAGCAAGCATGGCGAGCGCGAGCCGAGGTGGCGAGTTGGGGGGCGGAGGAGTTAAGGGTGAGCGCGGCTGTTGTCTCGGGAGTTCTTGCCCACAATTACCTCGGCAGTGGATGCACTGAAGGGGAACGCGTCTTTTCTGCACTCCGCCTCATCCTCTCCACTGGATCGAATTCATGGTCTAGCGCACTATTTGTCTCGGCTGAGACTCTTGAGAATCTAACGGAGGCTTGTAAGACAACACGCTCTCAGATCGAGGCTGGCGACAAGAGGAATGGAACGAACATTGGATCCGAGGTCCAGGCGTGAAGCGAATATTTCTGGGTATTACTGCTCTCGCATCTGCGGTATCGATGGCAACTACCTCCTGCTCCCCTAGTGAGAATGTGATGCCCTCTTCGGAGAACTCACAGGCAAGCGCATCCCTGATGAGTCGAGTTAATCCCGGCAATGATGGAACCACTTACGAACCGTGCGACGCGTTGTCAAGCGAGGTAGCAAGTTCATTGAAAGTCAACATCGGTTCGCAGGAGGACGCCGCAGCGGCAA
Organism: Gordonia effusa NBRC 100432; assembly: GCF_000241305.1. Taxonomy (GTDB): domain Bacteria; phylum Actinomycetota; class Actinomycetes; order Mycobacteriales; family Mycobacteriaceae; genus Gordonia; species Gordonia effusa. The sequence continues at coordinate 28,782 of NZ_BAEH01000060.1, read as the reverse complement.
CTGGCCAGACGGCTAGAGGGTGCAGATGGAAACTTACCGACAACCGACGCTGGATTATCAGTCAAATCGTCGGCAACAGTACGAGCCTGTCCGACTACAAAGCTAGCCAAGCTGACCTGAAATGGCGCACTGACATTATTGCAAACGGGCGAACTGTCGCAATTTCCGAAGTCAATGCAGCCACCTGCTCGGCTCATGTCCAATCGCAACGGTCGACCGTTTCCACGATCGCCCAGTTTGGTTCTCCTCAAGCCCCACCCATCGACGAAATCTGCAACCGCGCAATAGCTTTCACGAAGGCGACAATCGACAAGATGCCACCGTAACGAGAAACTCACCCTCGGGCCGTCGCAGACCTCAAGCTACGCAGCAGTTTTCGAAGCCCCAGATATCGGCTCCTATTCGACTGCCCCCGGCCCAGGCCCAACATTCCGGGCTTCCCGCAGCCGTAGATCTTGGACGTATTCCGCTGGTGCACCGGCGATTTCGGCGGCGTCGGCCATCACGCCGAGATAGCGGGCCGAAGGCAGGCCGCCCTCGAACGCATCCATCACGTACAGCCACGCCAAGACCGGTCCGTTCTCGGTGTGCACCCGTGCCCGGACTTTGCGATGGATTCCGAGTTCGGACCCTTCCCAGCGGTCAAGATTGTCCTCGTCTTCGGTGGTGACGTCGTAGAGCACGACGAAGACTTTCGCGTTGGGGTCGATCCGATCTTCGGTGACCGTGGCGAGCGACCCTTCCCATCCGATGTCGCCGCCGGCGAAGGTCAGACGCCAACCGTGCAGCCAGCCGGTACCCGCCATCGGCGAGTGCGGGGCACGCTCGGCCATCTGCTCGGGATGCATGTTGGACCCGTAGGCGGCATAAATCGGCACTGCGAAAGCCTAGAACACTGCCCGGCGCCTGTGGAAGTGGTGGGGTGGCTCCCAACCGATTAGGTTGATATCCGGCAGCGAACATCCACGCTGTTGACAACTTGTACTGGGCAACATCTGGGCAGGAGAAGATAAAACGATGACCAAGATCGTGATCATTGGTGGCGGACCCGCAGGTTACGAAGCTGCGTTGGCCGCTGCCGCGTACGGCGCCGACATCACGTTGATCGACGCCGACGGCGTCGGTGGCGCCTGCGTGCTCTACGACTGCGTGCCATCGAAAACCTTCATCGCCTCGACTGGAATTCGCACCGAAGTGCGTCGTGCCGTCGACCTCGGAATCAATCTTCATCCCGACGATGCGCTGGTCAGCCTGCCGCAGGTCCATCAACGCGTGCGCGATCTAGCGTTCGCGCAGTCGGCCGACATACGATCGCGGCTGGTCAGCGAGGGCATCAAATTGGTGTCCGGCGTCGGCGAATTAGCCGACACTCAGGTCGGTGTTTCCACTCACGCCGTTATCGCGAAAACAGCCGATGGCGGCGAGGAACGGTTTGACGCCGACGTCGTGCTGATCTCAACCGGTGCTCGTCCACGGATCCTGCCCGATGCCGAACCCGATGGCGAGCGCATCCTGACATGGCGCCAGCTCTACGACCTCACCGAACTTCCCGAACACCTAGTGGTCGTGGGCTCGGGTGTCACCGGCGCGGAGTTCGTCCACGCGTACACCGAGCTGGGCGTGAAGGTCACGATGGTGTCGAGTCGCGACCGGGTGCTGCCCGGCGAAGACGAGGATGCCGCACTGGTCCTCGAGGACGCGTTGGCTGAGCGCGGCGTCGAATTGGTCAAACATGCCCGTGCCGATCGAGTCGATCGCACTGCCAACGGTGCAACGGTTCACTTGGCCGATGGCCGAACTGTGGAGGGATCGCATGTACTGATGACAGTGGGTTCGGTGCCCAACACCAGCTCGTTGAGTCTCGCGAACGCCGGCGTCGCCGTCGACAAAGGTGGCTACATCACGGTCGACCGGGTGTCGCGCACGTCGGTGCCGGGTATCTACGCAGCCGGTGACTGTACCGGGCTCTTTCCGCTGGCGTCGGTTGCCGCGATGCAGGGTCGTATCGCGATGTACCACGCGCTCGGTGAAGGTGTCACCCCGATCAAGCTGAAAACTGTTGCATCGGCGATCTTTACGCGACCAGAGATCGCGACCGTCGGCGTTTCCCAGAACGCGATCGACTCGGGCGAGTACCCCGCGCGCACGGTGATGTTGCCACTGTCGACTAATCCACGCGCGAAGATGAGCGGTCTGCGTCGCGGCTTCGTCAAGATTTTCTGCCGTCCAGCTACCGGTGTGGTGATCGGCGGGGTGGTCGTCGCACCGACGGCGTCGGAGCTAATCCTGCCGATCGCGCTGGCGGTTCAGAACAAGCTGACGGTGAGCGACTTGGCACAGACGCTGTCGGTGTATCCGTCGTTGTCGGGGTCGGTAATCGAAGCCGCGCGCCAGCTCGTGCGCCACGACGACCTGGACTAGGCGCGCGACGCTCCCCCGAAACCGCACGACAGTTGCCTACCGAGGGCATTGTGCCGCCGGTAGGCGATGGTCGTGCGGCCTTCGGCGGCAGTCGAGTTGAACTGGGCGGGTTTGCATTTCAGCTTGCGAGGTCTCGATACACCCGACTCGGCTAGCGCCTCGCCGGGCACTCGACCATCAGTGTGGGCACCATGACTCACTACGGACGCCGGGCACTCGACCATCAGTGTGGGCACCATGACTCACTACGGACGCCGGGCACTCGACCATCTGTGTGGACACCACTACTCACCGCGCGTACTGGGCACCCGACTGCCGGTACCGACACTTAACGCTCGACGCTGACCACTGCGATGGCCGAGTGCCGAGGAGCGCTAGCGACGAGGTGTATCGAGACCCGGCGAGCCGAAATACCAACGCACGCACGGCAACTCTCGACAACCTAACCCAGAATCAAACCCGCGAGGGTTCGCACTCCGACCGCGAGCGCGCGCTCGTCGATGTCGAAGTTCGGCGAATGCAGATCAACTTGCGGACCGAAGCCGTCCCACACTCCGAGTCGCCCCATCGCACCCGGAGCATGCTCCAGGTACCACGAAAAGTCTTCTCCGCCAGGCGATTGCGGAGTGTCCGCAACCGCCGCTGGGCCGCAGGCACTCACGCTGCGCGCCAGTTTCGCGACAGCATCGGCGTCGTTGACGACCGGCGGCACACCACGGAAGTACGACAGGTCATAACTGACCTTCAACGGCCCAAGCAATTCGCCAATGATACTGCGTACCAACGGTTCCAGTTCGATCCACACCTCGTGTGTACCGGTCCGGACGGTACCTTTGAGCCGCCCCTCCTGCGGAATCGCGTTGGGCGCGTTGCCGGCGTTGGCCGCACCCCACACCATGACTGTCCCCGACCTCGGGTCGACGCGACGAGACAAGATCCCCGGCAAACCGGTAATCACAGTGCCCATCGCGTAGACCAAGTCGCCGGTCAGATGCGGTCGAGACGTATGCCCACCGGGCGAATGTAGCGTCAGGTCAACGTGATCGGCGGCCGACGTCAACGCGCCAGTCCGCAAACCAACTGATCCGACCGGTAGCCGCGGATCGCAGTGCAGCGCATAGATTTCGCGTACGCCATTCATCACGCCGGCTTCGATGGCGTCGAGCGCACCACCGGGCATCACTTCCTCGGCCGCCTGAAAGACCAGTCGCACACCGACCGGCAATTGGCCCGCCTGAGCCAGGAGATGTCCTACGCCGAGCAAGATTGCCGTATGGGCGTCGTGTCCGCACGCATGCGAGACGCCGTCGATCTGCGAACGAAATCGCAGACCGGTGTGCTCAGGGATCGGCAGTGCGTCCATGTCGGCGCGTAGCGCGATGCGGCCGGGGGCGTCGGGGCCCAAATCACACACCACCCCGGTACCCAGCGGTAACCGCTTCGGCGACAATCCGATCGCGGTCAGCGCCGCCATCACTTTGTCGGTAGTAACCACTTCCTGACGCGACAGTTCCGGGTGCTCGTGGAAGTCACGACGCCACCCGAGGAGGTCGCCGGTATGCGCGGCCAGCCAGGCATCGATAACTTCCTGCCCGCTGCGCGATGTCACGTCAGTCATTGCCCGGCCCTTTTAGAACAACGACGCCGGCGTCGGGGTGTTGAGGTCGGCAAGTAGCGGCTGGCGCAGTCCTGACTTGATGACTCCCAGGTTGGCCCCGGCGAGCGGCAGACGCTCAGCAGCTACCGCCCGCGCCCGCTCAACGAGTGCGTCGGCGTCGATGACTTCGTCGACGATCCCCGCGGCGAGCGCGTCGTCGGCACCATAGCGGCGACTGGTCAACATCGCCTCGGTGGCTGTCTCGTCCCGTAGGCGCGTACGAAGTAGCGCCGCCATGCCACGCGTGAACGGCATGTTCAGCTGCGCTTCGGGCAATGACCAGAAGCCTCGCTCAGTGCGCATGATCCGGTAGTCAGTGCATTCGGCCAGCATCGCGCCAGCTCCGAAGGCGTGACCGTTGATCGCGGCAATCGTCGGCACCGGCAACGTCAAGACCTTGGTGTAAACAGCGTGGACCGAGTCAAGATATGCCGGGAGTTTGTCGGCGTTGCCGAAAATCCAGTCGGTATCGAGACCATTGGTGAAAAACTTGCCGGTAGCGGTGATTACCAGTGCCTTCTTACTCGACGCACCGGCCGCCGCGACGTCATCGAGCAATCCATTGAGTGTCACGATCCAATCCGGGTGGAAACGGTTCTCCGGGTTGGTTTCGTCGAGTTCAACGCCCTCGGTGCCCAGGTAGAGCTCGAACACGTCGTCAGCTTCTCGCAAAAATGGCATGTTGCTGACCTTAGTCGCATCGCTTTGCGCGGGTGACCAGGGGATGCTTCAGATATCGAGCCACTACGACCGACGTGGCCGTGCTCCGCGCTCTACCGGGTCGGCCGCGCCAAGTCCGGACGGTCACTTCGCGGCGCATCACTTAACATCCTTGCTATGGATCCCACCGTCGACGCTGACGCTGCCGCCCGTGCTGCCGCGACCGCCATCTCGACCGCGACCGATTCGCCTACTCACGATGTCGCCGTAGTTCTCGGGTCCGGTTGGGGGGAAGCTGTCGCGAGCTTCGGCGATCCCGTTGTCAGCGTGCCGATGGCGCAGTTGCCCGGATTCACGCCACCGAAGGCGGCCGGACACAGCGGTACCGCCGTGTCGGTTCGGGTTGGCGATCACCGGGTGTTGCTTCTAGTCGGGCGCACCCACGCGTATGAGGGTCACCATCTGGCGCGGGTCGTACATCCGATCCGCACCGCCGCGGCAACGGGTGCTCGGACCATCGTGCTGACCAATGCCGCCGGCGGCATCAACCCCGACTATGGCGTTGGGCAGCCGGTGTTGATCAGCGATCATCTCAACCTCACCGGACGATCTCCCCTCGTCGGCGCCCAGTTCGTCGATCTAGTCGACGCGTACTCGCCTCGTCTACGCGACGTCGCCCGCGGTGTCGACTCGACGCTGACCGAAGGGGTATACGCGGGATTGCCTGGGCCACACTATGAAACACCCGCTGAAATCCGGATGCTGGCGACGCTCGGCGCCGACCTGGTCGGCATGTCGACGGTGCATGAGACGATCGCCGCGCGTGCCGCCGGGATGAAGGTGCTCGGTGTCTCGCTGGTCACGAACCCCGCGGCAGGAATCACCGGGAAGGCGCTCGACCACGCAGAAGTCCTTGCGGCGGGACAGGATTCGGCGCAGCGGATCGGCGAGCTACTCCATGACATCATCGCCGAACTCTGAGTCGGTGCGCGCCTGGATCGACGCCGATCCCGACGCCGCATCTCGCGTCGAACTTGAAGCGCTGCTCGATGATTCGGTCGAGTTGAGCGAACGATTCGGTGACACACTACATTTCGGGACCGCGGGACTACGTGGCATCGTTCGTGCCGGACCGAATGGCATGAATGTCGCGACGGTCACGCGCGCGACATACGCTGTCGCCACCTGGCTTCGGCGACACGGCCACGCCGGGGGCACCGTTGTCGTAGGACGCGATGCACGACACGGCTCAGCCGATTTTTTCGCCGCGACCACCGAAGTGCTTGCCGCGCAAGGGTTCGACGTCGTCGCGCTCCCTGATCCGGTGCCAACGCCGCTGGTAGCGTTCGGCACGCGGAGCCTGGGAGCGGTCGCTGGTATACAAATTACCGCCTCGCATAATCCCGCTACCGACAATGGCTACAAGCTGTACACACAAGGTGGACGACAGATCGTCGGGCCCGACGACGTCGAGATCGAAGCGATCATGGCTGGCTCCATGGCGGCAAAAGATGTTGCACGAGTGGCAGTTTCGTCGAACGAACGAGCACAGCGGGTACGGGCCGAATACTTAACACGACTGGCCAGCCTGCCGCTCGGCGACGGGAGAACGCCCTTGCGAATCGCCTTGACACCGATGCACGGCGTTGGTGGGCATATCGCGGTCGACGCGTTACGAGCAGCGGGCTTCGACGATATCCACCTCGTCGAAGCCCAATTCGCACCCGACCCTGACTTTCCCACGGTTCGGTTCCCCAACCCGGAAGAACCGGGTGCGGCGGCACTGTTACTCGCCACCGCCGCTGACGTCGGCGCCGACCTTGCGATTGCGCTGGACCCCGATGCCGACCGGGTCGCGGTCGGGATACCAACCGCCGACGGATGGCGGATGCTCAGCGGAGACGAAACCGGCGCACTACTGTGCGCGTACCTTCTGGAGAATTCGCCGCCGGGCCCGAAAACCGTTGCCAGCAGCATTGTTTCGGGGACACTCGCCGGAGCCGTCGCCCAAGCGTCTGGGGCGCACACCGTACGCACACTGACCGGTTTCAAATGGCTCTCACGCGCCGACGACAACCCCGACCTCCCCCCACTCCGCTACGCCTACGAGGAAGCGATCGGCCATTGCGTCGATCCTGACGCGGTCCGCGACAAGGATGGCATCAGTGCGTCGATAGTGCTGAGTTCGCTTGCTCGGCAGCAGAAAACGCGTGGCGGCGACCTAAGCGGCATGTTAGACGAGCTGTATCGAAAGTTCGGGGTACATCACACATCGGCCCGATCACGGCGGCTATCGAACTCCGGCGAGTTCGAGGTCGTCATGGGCAATCTGAGGTCGAACCCGCCCGCGCAGGTTTCGGGTATCCGATTGAGTGTCGAGGACTATGCCGTGCGCGACGACAGATTGCGGACCGACGCAATCCTGATGACCGGCACGACCACCGATGCGCGACTGCGAGTCATGGTCCGTCCATCGGGGACCGAGCCGAAGATCAAGTACTACGTCGAAACGATTGTAGCTGCCAACGAATACGGTCATACTCAATCGCTCGACGACCTCAAACAACGCGCCGCTCAGCTGGCCACAGCCGCGTTGACCGAACTGCTAGCCGACTGACTTACCCAAGGAGGGCAGGCATGACCTACCCAGGTGGCAACTACCAGCCGTCGGGGCCGCATTCGCAAGGGCTACCGCCCGAACCGCCGCGTTCGCCGTGGCGGTCACCGATCGTGTTGACCGCGATCGCGGCCGGGGTGTTACTGGTTGTCGCGGGAGTGCTGGCGGCGCTAATTCTGATCCCAGAGTCAGAGTCATCGCCGCCGGTGTCATCGATCACCACGTCCGTGGTCAGGCCCGGCGGTTCGAGCAATACCAGTCCGCCAGCCTCTATACCCCCGCCGGCTCCCGCCCCAGGTTCGACGAGTCCCACCACGCACAGCGAGCCAACTGTGGCCGACACCGACTGGCAAGGATTCATCGACGGTCCGCGATGCAACGCCTCAAAGGATGCGGCTGTTGCCATCGGCTTGACCGACCGCTCTCGCGTGGTGATCTGCCAAGTCGGCAGCACGGCCAACCTCTACTACAAGGGAACGGCCGACGGGAATTCCGTCGAGATCGACTTTCCGGTACGCAGCGGCAACGCCTTCACCGCGACCAACGACGGCTATTCGTATGTCATAAGCCAGGAGTCGTTGACGATCACCAAGGGCGGAGCCGTACTCAATACCGAGACGATGATCGCCTACTGGTCCGATTGAGCACCGGTCTAATTGAGCGCTGCCCTACTGTTGATGGAATGACCTTGTTACTCAATGCCGTTGGTGTCGATGTCGTGCGGTCCAAACGCTATCTGTTGCGTGGCGTGAGCATGTCGGTTGCGGCAGGCCAACACTGGGCACTGCTCGGCCCCAATGGCGCGGGCAAGTCCACCTTGATGGCGATTCTCGGTGCGCGATCGCATCCGACGCACGGTTTTGTCGACGTTCTCGGTCGGCGACTCGGCAAGGTCGATATGCGCGAATTGCGCACTCATATCGGGCATGTGGATCCGCGCTGGCGAATCGACGTGCCAATTTCCGCGCATGACGTGGTGCTCACGGGATTAACCAATACTCCCGAACTGGACCGACGCCACGACTACACCGCCGGCGAACACACCCGCGCCGACGAACTACTTGACCTGCTGGGCATGTCGGCGAGGCGAGAGGCATTGTGGCCGTTCATGAGTCAGGGCGAACGGGGCCGAACGCTGATCGCGCGTGCGCTAATGCCACGGCCCAAGTTGCTTTTGCTCGACGAACCAGCAACCGGGTTAGACCTCGCGGCCCGCGAACGGCTGCTGGCAAGCATCGACCAACTCCGTAGCCAGCAGGAAGAGTTGGCCACTGTGCTGGTAACCCACCACCTGGAGGATCTGCCGACGTCGACCACGCATGCTCTGCTCCTGGCCGACGGCGAGACGGTGGCGTCGGGGCCAGTCAAGAGCGCACTGACGACCGACACGATTAGCAAGTGTTTCGACCACGGTGTTGTGGTGCGGCGAATGGGTGGACGATGGTCGGCGACCGCACGATAGCGCCGGACCTCTACCGCGGTCGGTAGAAGCCCTGGAACCCTTGGTTGAGATTGGTTGTACGCACCGGCGACACTTGGACGGGATCGCCGGCTTCAACCATCTGGTTGTTGCCGATGTACATCGCGACGTGCCCGTCCCAGACCGCGAGATCACCGGGCAGCAACTGAGACTGCGCTACGCGAGTACCCGCTGTGTCCTGATCCTGGGCGAGGCGCGGAAGTTCAAGTCCCGCTTGCCGATACGCCCACTGCGTCAACCCGCTGCAATCAAATCCCGCTGTAGTGGTGCCACCCCAGGAGTACTTCACCCCGCGCTGACTTAAGGCGGCACGTACCGCTTTGGCCGCCCGCTCGTTCGGCGCGTATGCGGTCGAACCGTCGGGCAGCGTGATCGCGATTCCCTTGCAGCTCACCATGTCACGTGTCTTGCCCCCAACTTTGGTCGCGGCTGGGGCATCATGTCGCACAGACTTGAGCACGGTTGCCGTGTCGACTCGCAACGCACTTTGCGCCCGCGTGACGACGGCCAGGCCACGGCTAACGTGATCGGCGGCGACCGGCAGCAGCGCGGCTAGTCCAGCAATGGTGAACAAGGACGGTCCAAGTGCCGCAGCGCAACGACCGAAGGAGTCGATAAGGGAATTGATCTCGTCGGCAGCGTGCTTTACCTTCGCGCTCGCTGATTCGATCGCCGACACAACGGTTTTCGCGTCGCCGGCCAACACGATCGCCTTATGTTGGGTAGCGTTTGCCGCGTTCTGCGCCGCCTCCCCGCCGCGCCCCTTCCATTGCGCGGCAACCTTTTTCGATGCGGATTCGGATTGAGAACGGGCGTCGTCCAGCGTCGTGGAACTCGACTGCAACCGAGTGAGAGGACTATCGGCGGGCAGCACACCCGTGCCCAGTGCGGTCGCCATTATTTTCAGCGGCATGATGAGAACATCGGCGGTGAGCATTAGACCCGCACCTCCAACGAACGCTTGCCTTTCTCGTCGGTCGAGTTGTACCGCTCAGCGGCGTCGGTCGATGTGGTCGACAACGACTGATAGCGCGCGGCGGTTGTTTCCAGACGGCGCGCCTGATTGTCGACGACAACGGCTACCGCTGCCAGGAAGTCGGCCCCAATCAATCCGAAGGTGCCGGCGAGTGACGCGATGTCGGAGCGAACGGAAGTCGCGGCTGTGGAAACGCGGGTAGCGACGTGGTGCTGTCGGCGGGCGAAGTCGGTGACTGCGGGGGTTTCGGTGTGAAGGGCCATGCGAATTGGACGCGCTGGCACCCCATATTGGTTCCACTCATCTTTCGACCATCGAGGATGTTCGTTCGTACAGGGTATGATCACTATTGTGAATCACGTGACGGAGGGGCTCACCCCGGAGTCTCGGGGAAAACGTCTCTCCAACAGTGCGCTCGGTGTGCTGCAGTACATCTGCGAAGTTGTCGCCTGCGGCGTCGTCGGATGGTTCGGCACACTTGTCGGCGCCGGAGCCATCATGCTGCTGAGCACCGCTGTCGCAATGGTGGCGTGCGCAGTCGTCTCGATCACGAGCATTGCCGCTCTGATCGCCCTACTGATCCGACGTGGGCACATCGCCGGGTTCACACTGGGTATCACCGTGGGCGTGACGCTGGCCAGCGCCTTCGTGATCTTCGTCCTGATCCCATTCACCGAATCGATGTCAGACTTCTAACGCCCCAACGGACGCCGCACTACGAGCCGACCGACATACTGTTTGCATGCAGATCACGACCGTCGACCATCCTCTCGCGCTCACTCGATTGACCACTCTGCGCGACAAGAACACCGACAACGCCGCGTTCCGCGGCGCGCTCGACGATCTGACACAAATGCTCATCTACGAGGCATTGCGTGGCTGGCCCACCGATGATCGTCAGATCGAGACGCCGTTGGTGCCCCATACCGGCGTTCGCCTGCACCGCCCACCACTGCTCGTGCCGGTGCTGCGGGCAGGCCTCGGTATGGTCGACCAGGCTCACGCGATGGTGCCCGAGGCGCAGGTCGGCTTCGTCGGCATTGCCCGCGACGAAGCGACCGCCGAGCCCGTTCCCTATTTGGCGTCGTTGCCCGAAGACTTGTCCGAACATCCCGTCTTCGTCCTCGACCCGATGCTCGCCACCGGCGGCTCGATGTTGTACACACTGAATCTGCTCGTCGAACGCGGGGCACAGGACATCACTGCCGTCTGCGTCGTCGGAGCTCCCGCCGGGGTCGCCGCCTTGAACGACTCCGGATTGCCGGTGCGACTTGTCATCACCGCGATCGATGATCGGCTCGACGAGGCCAACTACATCGTGCCTGGTCTAGGTGACGCGGGCGATCGGCAGTTTGGGCCGAGGTAACTCCTCACCCAAAGGTGAACGTATACACCGAGATTCCCGGGGTATAGCTGATATCGAGCACCCGTTGCGCCGATGCCGCATCGATCAGCGTGTACAACCTCGGTGTGCCCGATACGTCAATCGTCTTATCCGCTATACCCGCCGAATGAATACGCAAGGTTCCAGTTCCCGACAAGACGGTGAACACCTTGGCGGCACGCGTGTTGACCCGCACATGAGCGTCGGAAACCGACGTGATCGACTCGCCCGCGACATCGAACCGCCCACCGACGCTGAAGGTGTCAACCGGCTGTACGGCGTTGAGTGTGAACATCTTTCCCGAGCCAGTTGTCAGATCGCCGCTGCCCTGGTAAGACGTTGCCCCTCGCGCGGCACCCAGGTATATCTCCGGCGTCGTCGGGGCCGACGATACTGTGTCGACACCGCCGGTCACTGCCTTGGGCAGTGTCACCGACGGATTCGCTTGCCGGAGCAGGGTACGGATATTGCCTTCCGTATTCGCATAGTTCCCTTCGCCGAAGGCGGTCGCACGGATATTGCCCGCACCGTCGATGAGATATTTGGCCGGCCAGTACAGATTCCGGTAGGCATTCCAGACCGCAAAGTTGTTGTCCTGCACCACGGGATAGGCGATGCCCTCATCCGCTATCGCTCGGCCGACATTCCCGGCATCGTGTTCGAACGCGAACTCGGGAGTGTGCACTCCGATGACTACCAGCCCCGCCGAACGATAAGCGTCGTACCACTTCTTGACATACGGCGCGTCTCGCTGGCAGTTGATGCAGGAGTAGGTCCAGAAGTCGACGAGCACCACTTTGCCGCGCAGACCAGCCTTCGTTAGCGGCTGACCACTGGTGTTGAACCATCGCCCGCCACCGGAAAATTCCGGCGCCGCACCGCAGTCGGCAATGTTGCCGGAGTTTTTGGCGCACAGGTCAATTCGCGGTCCAGACGCGCCCGCTGGCCGCAACGCATCGGTGACCGCGTCCTGACGCGCGATCACCCGCTCAACGCCACTGGTGTAACTAGGTACCAAGCGCTGCAGGGTCGCCGGAAGATTCGCGGCGATCGCGACAGCCATCGCCACCAATATCACGCCGCCACCAAGCCGAAATGCCCGCTGCCTCCTGCGGTAAGCCCCCAATCGCGACGTCATCGACGCTCCGGCCAAGGCGAAGAATGCCAGCGGTATCGCCGCACCGAGCGCGAAAGATATGGTCAACACCACTGTCTGCCAACCGATCTCGGCGGTCGCGCCAGCAACTGAAATAGCGGCGAGCACGGGACCCGCGCATGGCACGTAGAGAGTGCCGAGCCCCAAACCAAGTAGCAGCGGACCCAGTACCCCGTCGCTGTGGCCGGGAGTCCACGACGGCAATTTGGCGAAGGGCTTCTCCAGCGCGTGCGCGACTTTCGGCACGATAAGGCTCACTCCAACCAGCGCCAACAAGGCGATCCCCAACCACCTCAACAACCCGGTCGGCAAGCCGAGCAGGGACAAGACCAGGGTGCCCAACAAGGCGATGGTCCCGAAGCTTATTACTATTCCGATAATGATCAGCACCGGCCGAAGCCAATTCGGCCGCGAAGAGGTCTTCTGATTCTCGCTCGTTCCGCCCGTCACGAAGACGATCGGAATCATTGGTAATACACATGGGGATACTCCGGTGATCAACCCGCTGATCACACCCAACAGCGCCAAAGTGACCATGCGCCAACTCCTTACGGTCTCGGCGTCGGGCAACGGGCGCCAACGCTCTCACCGATAATTCGGCACGGTCGGGGGTGTGGATTGGTTACCCCACAGATTTTCCGAGGTACACGACAATAATTGTCGTGCAGCACCTTTCAGCTGTGGGGTAGTTGGCGTTCCCCTAGGAAACCGGAAAGTCGACGACCAGTGGCGACGTCGGCTGCGACGACCCCGCCGCGGGTTCCACCGACAACCCCACCGTCGTGGGCCGTTCCATGTCGGTCATCACCACCATAGTCTTATCCGGTTGCCCACCCGGCACCATCCCGGCGCTCTTCTTCTTGCCGCCCACCGTGATCCACACTTGGTACATCATGTTCGACGGGATGGCGGGCAGAGATTCGGTTGCCACGACTGTCGCTCGCTGCGACGGCGCGTACATCGCGGCGACAGTCCCCTTTTCCAGCGCACCGGACGCTTTCGTCATATCCGGGGCCGTCAGTACCGATTGCACCATCGGCGGATTCGCGACCGGCGGTTCTGATGTGGTCGTATCGGTCACTTGCCAAATCACCACTGCCGCACCAAAAGCGACGACGACGGCACACGCTGCGGCAAGCCACGTCTGTGTGCGACGACGTCGGGTGGTCAGTTCGACCACGCCGCCGGACGAGCGGGCCTCCGACTCGGCATCAACCGCCGCCATCACCCGCTCCCGCACCCCCGTCGGCAATGTCGCACCTGGAACCGACAGTGCCGCAACCGTTTCCCTCAGGCCCGCGATGTCCTCGGCGCAGATCGGGCAGGCCCGCAGATGCTCTTCAAATGCGACTCGTTCGTCGTGCGGCAATCCGTCGACGACATAGAGCTCAGCGAATCCCGCGTATTCTTCGTGCTCGTCAGCCATGTCACACACCTCCCAGACAAGCGCGCAGGCGCCGCAAGCCGTCTCGGATTCGGGTCTTGACCGTCGCCGGATTGCAGGCCAGCGAATCCGCGACCTCCACGTAGGTCAGGCCGCCGTAGTACGCCAAATCGATTGCCTCGCGCTGTAAATCCGTTAGACCGCCCAAGCAGTGCCTTACCCGCCGAGACTCATCCGACGCCACCACCGCCTCACTCACGCGGTCGTAATCCGGTACCTGCTGAGCGTGGTACACGACGTCCCGGCCGATAGCGGCCTGATCGTGTCGCACCGCGTCGATGGCCCGGCGTCGCGCCATCGTGAGAATCCATGCCGCAGCGCTACCGCGGTCCGGGTCGAACTGGCCGGCATTACGCCACACCTGCAGCCAGGTCTCCTGGACGACCTCCTCCGCGCGTGCCGAACTCGCGACGACCCGCTGAGCTAACCCGTAGGTCTGCGGCGCGAGGGCGTCGAAGAGGCGATCAAACGCATCCCGGTCGCCCCGACCGACGGCACACAGCAACAAACCGTGATCGTCGGTTTGCTCCACGCTCACACATTCTCCACTGTCGAAGGTCGTCCTCACCTTATGTACTTCGCCACCGCGCACGCCACGGATTGGTCGTCGAAGTCGCACCAATCCATCGACCGAGCGGCGCCGAATGACCGGTAGGGCCCACCCGGCGCCCGCCACCCTGACGAAAGGATTCACATGTCCCGCTCACTTCGCCGCTCCGCTTTGTTCCCGCTCGCCGCAGCGACTGCCGCAACCGCCGGTGTATTACTGCTCGGGGCCTGCGACAATTCCAAGACCGATTCCACGCCGTCGTCGACGACACCGATGTCGGGCCAAATGACCGCGCCGATGTCGTCGGCACCGATGAGTCCGTCAATGCCCGGCGGCATGTCACCGCAGATGAGCGGGCAGATGATGCCGCCGTCGTCGGGTGCGATGATGCCGCCGATGAGCACTCCGGCGTCGGGCGATCGCATGACGCCGTAGCTGCCGACACTGGCGGTTGACGACGGCCACGGGCCCGGAGGAAGGGGCAATGCGGCAACGTTCAGCAAAGATCGTTAGGCTTTGTGCCCATGGCAGGCGACATCGTCCCGATCGAACTCGGACTGACCGACGGCAACTCGTTCACCCTGTGGGCACCTCGCTGGAGAGAAGGCGACGACGAGTGGGAGGCGTTCCTCGGACTCGACGAAGATCTCTATACCTTTCCCGGCGTTGCCGAACTGGTCGCGTTCATCCGGTCCAGCGACGACAACGATCTCGTCGAACATCCGGCGTGGTCGACCGTCGTCGAATTGCAGGCCGATGAATTGGTCCCCGACGCGCGGCACAGCTACGACCTGATCGGTGTCCCCGAGTTGGCCGCGGAAGACCCGCAGCCGACCGTCATCGCCGAACTCGAAGACGCGCTAGAGATCGTCCGCATCCTCGGCGAGGTATGCGAACTGACCGTCATCACCAAGTTCTTCAACGGCAACCCGATCCTGGGTGCCGTTACCACCGGGACACGCAACTTCGAGGGCCGCGAAGGTTTGGACCTGTGGGTGCGGATCGGCCGCTTGATCGCCAAGCACTGGGACGATGTCATCGACGCCCTTGATGAGGTGACGTCGACACCCGACGTCCCCGCCGACATCGTTGCCATCGCGGAGGCGGAACTGGAGGCTGCTGTCCCGGCCGAGGAAGAGGACGAACCATCCGACGATGACATCGACGCCGACGGGGAATCCGAAGACGATGACGACAGCGATGATGCCGACGACGAACTCGGCGAGGACGACGAGATCGACGAAGACGATTTCTGGGCCAACGTAGGCATCGACCCGATCCGCATCGTCACCACCGATGGCGAATACCTTTCGCTGCGTTGCTATCTCGGCGATGAGCCGGTCTTCCTCGGCAGCAACGGCGCCATTTACGTCTTCTCGGCCGAGCGTGCACTGACGCGTTTTCTGGCGAACGCCGACACACACGATCTGGCTAAGGTTTCCACCTTCGACGACGTCAAGGTCGCCGCCACGGACGGATCGCTCGAGTACGACGTCACCGATGACAATGTGTACGTATTGCCCGGCCTAGCCGAAGACATCGTCGACGGCCCCCGTCGCATCGATTCGAATCAACTTGAGCTCGCAGTCGAATTGCTCACTGACGCAGCGGATTACGCTGGCGACGACGCCGTCGCGGAAGCCTTCGCGTCGACCACACCGCTGGGCTGGTTTGTCGACTATGCGATCAACCCCGACCCCAAACGCCTCGCCCCGTCGGGTCCGTTTGACAACGAAGCCGAAGAATTCCGCGCCGCGGTACACGACTTCGAAGACCGACTGTCGAAGAAGGGGTAACCCGCCTCCTCGCAAACCCGACTCATCGCGACATCCCCGACCCTGATTTTGGGTCGGGGATGTCGCCGTAGGTGGGGTTTGCCGTTGGGAAATCGCTTGTTAACCAGGGGAAATTCGAGCTAAGTAGTTGCGGTATCCGAATTCTGGGGATAGCGTTTTGATCGTAAATACATCGTGCACGATGGAAAGGGGGGTTATGAATCACAACCGGCGAGTAGCCGATTATGTGGTCGAACGCATCGCGACTATCGGCACGAATCACGTCTTCGGGGTAGGCGGAGCGAATATCGAGGATCTGTACGACGCGATCGATCGATTCGGCCCATCGATGACCGGAATTGTGGCCAAGCACGAGTTTGGTGCGGCGACGATGGCGGACGGTTACGCCAGAACGACGAATCGATTAGGCGTCGTCGCCGCGACCTCCGGTGGCGGTGCGTTGAATCTTGTTGCGGCACTGGGCGAGTCATTCGACTCGCGGGTTCCGGTCCTCGCGCTCGTCGGCCAGCCGCCAACCAAATTCGAAGGCATCGGGGCATTCCAGGACACCAGCGGACGAGCTGGAACACTCAATGCCACCACATTATTCGGGCAGGTGTCGCGCTGGTGTCAGAAGGCGACGTCGGCGGCCGAGGTACCCGAACTTCTCGACGCCGCGATTGCCGCAGCCCGGTCAGGTGGCCCGGCAACACTGTTGTTGCCCAAGGATATTCAGCAAGAGCTACTCGATAACCAGTCTGCAGCAAGTTCACCGGCCGAGCCTCACTCAGAACCTCACCGCCCCGATATGCCCGATTACCTTGCGGCACAACAACTACTGACCGCGACCGCTAGCGGGCCGGCAATCCTGATCGCCGGCTCGGGTGTGGCCAGAGCTGATGCGCGTGCCGAATTGCTACGATTCGCCGAGTCACTGGGAGCCGGGGTGGTGGTAACCCCGGATGCGAAAGACGTTTTCCCGCAGTCACATCCGTTGTTCGTCGGAGTGAGTGGGGTGATGGGCCACCGCGGCATCGCCGAGGTTATCGGCGATGCCGCATTGTGCGTCGTAGTCGGCACTCCCCTGACGATGACCGAGCGCGGTGGCCTCGATCCGGTCCTCGCCGCCAGCCGAATCCTGCACATCGGTGATCGTCCACCATTCGTCGACGCGGAGACCAGCGTCGGCGGAGAGCTTCGCGAGGCACTGAACTTGCTGGCCGACAACGTAACTCGACGAGAACCGTTACCCAACCTAGCGAGGGTGCGTGAACTCGAGGTTCCCGACGGGTCTGGCCCCGGGGTGCGTTACCGACCGGCAATGGCTGCGATCGGCGCGCGACTGAGAACCGGCGACGGGGTGTTTGCCGACGCCGGCAATACCGGGGCAGCCGCGGTGCACTACTTGCCGACACCGGACGACGGACGATTCGTCGTCGCCCTGGGTATGGGCGGGATGGGCTACGCATTCGGAGCGGGTATCGGCAGCGCCATCGCCCGGGAACGGCGAACCTACGTCCTGGCCGGCGACGGAGCGTTCTTCATGCACGGACTCGAAGTTCACACGGCGGTCGAGCATCAGGTGCCGGTGACATTCATCGTGTTCAACAACAACGCCCACGCTATGTGCATCACTCGCGAACAGATCTTTTTCGATGCCGAATACAGCTTCAACCGCTTCTCCCCTGCCAATATCGGCCACGCTGTCGCAGCAATGTTTCCCACCCTCACCACTCGGACTGTCCAGTCATTGGACGAGCTGACACGAACACTCGACGAACTCACGCACGCCGGTGGTCCGGCATTCGTCTGCGTGGAATGCGATCCAGATGAAATCCCACCGTTTGCCCCGTTGATGAAGGAAGTGAATCCATGACCAGCTCGGAAATAACGTCCATCGATATACCCGGCGTGTATCGGATCGAAAATATCAGCGTCAAGGCCGGAATGCCGATGGTGCTGGATATGACTCGCGCGGTCTACCCGCACGATCAGGTCTACGGCGAATACATCACCGTACAAGAATTCATCGACGCTCCGCCCGAGGACGTCTTCAATTATCTCGCTGATACTCGCAGCCTGGAAGAGTGGACCTACAGTTTGCGTGGGTTCGAGGAGACCGATGAGGCCGGCTTGTGGATCGCACAGGATCGCATCGGGGACAACACCGAAATCTACACCCGGACCGAATCCAGCGCGGATGCGCGCACAGTTGACTATTACTGCGCATGGGATCAGGGCAAACATCTGTGGATGATCTATCTCATCCGCGTCGTTGACGCCCAAACTGTCCTGAACAAACCTGGCTCGGTCGTGTTGTGGACCAATTGTCATCATCCGTTCTACGACGAGAATCCGTACCCGGAAACCGCACCGAAAGATCGCAAGGTGTGGGTCGGCGATTTCTGGGAACTGTTCTATGCCGGTCACCTAATGGAACTGCGCAATCTCAAAGCCATTTGCGAACATCGCCACCGCAATGGCGAGCCGATCACCCCGGGGTGGATGAAATGACCGTCGTCAGCCTTACTGATGTAGCGAGTTATCTGCCCGAAAATCGAGTGGGCGCTGAGTATTTCGCGCAATTCGCCGAATCGGACGAACTCGCTAACTCGGTGATGTTCAAGGCACCGGCATATCGTCACCACATCGGCGAGGACGAGACGGTGACCGATATGATCGAGCGCGCGGTCGAGCCATTGCTTGCCCGGCACGGATCCGAGATGCTTTCGCAGGTCGACGTCCTGATCACGCATACCCAACTGCCCGAGCTGCCCATCCATGGCGCGGGAGGACAAGTCGCCCACCGCCTCGGTATCGCACCCGAATGGGTAATCGATCTGCATAATGGCGGCTGCGTCGCATTTGTCTACATGATGAAACTGGCCAAGCAGATCCTGGAGACTACTTCGGCGCGCTCGGCGTTGATCTGCACCGCCCAGAATTCCGCGGGTCAGGTCTTCACCCAAGAGCAGGTGCGCGGCCTCGCGCAGGCAGCGATACCCGGCGATGGCTGCGGAGTCGGATATCTGACCAAGTCGGACGAGTCACCGATACTCGCGACGGTCTGCCGGCATCTGCCCGAATACGCCGGCGACATGATTGGCGTGGCCGACCCGCCGCGTAAGTATTGGGAAGCCGGCTCCGGACAATTGCATGTCGGTTTTACCGAGTCGCGTATCGCGAAGGTCGTTGGCCGCGGCAATCGTCTCGTCCCCGAGGTTGCCAGCGAAGTGTGCGAACGCATCGGAGTCGCGTCGAGCGATCTAGATCTACTGGTGACCAATCAACCCAACCGGATGTTTCTGCGCAACTGGCGCGAGGCCTTGTTGCTGCCCGAAGATCGGCATCCGGACACCTTTGACGAATGCGGCAATCTCTTCGGCGCGGGGATTCCGGTGACTTTCGATCATGTGCTCACCACGGGTTCGGTCAAGCCTGGGTCGCTAGTGATGTTCGCCGGATTCGCCCACTCCGGAGATTTCGCGGGCGCCGCGGCCTTTCGGTGGGGCGGGGCGGGCAGATGACTTCGGGTATCGTCGAGCATCGAACCGAGCCGGTTGACCATCTTCTCGCACTCAACGAGATTCCGTTCGGACCGTTGCCCTCGGTGCGGTTGGCTCTCTCGGAGGCGCTGGGCCGCGTTAACCGATACCCGGAATTCTTCCCGTCGCGACTAGCCGACATCATCAGCGGACATATCGGCACCACTCAGGACCAGATTGTGGTGGGGCCGGGCCTGACTGGGATTCTTACCCACCTGCTCCGGGAGTTCGTCTCCGCCGGCGACAACGTCGTCATGTCGGTACCGACCTTCGACGGCTATCCGATCTTGACCGAAATGGCCGGCGGCATATGCCACGCTGTCGCCTTGACCGGAAGTGGCGAGCACAACCTCGCGGCGATGGCCGACGCTGTTGATCACCGGACCCGTCTGGTGGTGGTGTGCAGTCCGCACAACCCGACGGGCACCTGCGTCGACCCAGCCGAACTCGCGGAATTTCTGACCTATATCGATCCGACGATCCCGGTGATCCTCGATGAGGCGTACGTGGAATTCGCGGATCCCGCACACCGCACCGATCCACTGGCACTGGTCGCGATGTTCCCAAATGTATTGGTACTGCGGACTTTTTCCAAAGCCTACGGCTTGGCCGCGCTGCGAATTGGTTACGGGATCGGCTCACCGACGATGATCGAGCGTATTCGACGACGGCTTATTCCGTTCGAGATGAACGCTCTTGCCGAGGTCGCTGTAGCCGCGTGTTACCGCGCCGAGCCGGAGTTGCTGGAGCGCATCACGCCGATAATCGTCGAACGCGACCGCCTCTCGACGCGTCTTCGGCACCTCGGATTCGATGTCGCGGCCAGCGCGGCCAATTTCGTCCACGTGTCGTACCGAAGTCCGTCGGATTCCATCGCGGTGCTCGATGCGTTCAATCGTGCGCGCATCGCGGTGAAGGATTGCACGTCCGGTGTGCGCATCACCGTCGCCGACTGTCATTCAAGCGGGGCGGTGGTTGGCGCGCTAAGCGATACGATTACCTGATGAGCGATAACCGCAATAAGGCGAAGACACGAAATACCAAGGGCGCCGACGACCGTGAAGCATTGCTGGCGCCCGCGGCCCAACTGTGTTTCGCGTTGTACAGCACATCCCAGGCGATGACTGCTGCCTACCGTCCATTTCTCGACCGGATGGGAATCACCTACCCGCAGTACCTGGTTTTGCTCGCGCTCTGGGAGCAGCCCGGCCGGTCGATCAGGGATCTCTGCGAATTGCTCCAGCTCGGCTACGGGACGCTCTCGCCCCTCGTCAAACGACTCACCATCGCCGGATTGATTACCGCCGACCGCAGCGCGACGGATCGGCGCGCGGTAACCCTCACCCCGACCGCGGCCGGATATCGACTCAAGCCCGCGTCGATCGAGATGATCGAGGCGGTCACCGCGGCGGCCGGGGCAACCAATGAAGAAGTTCAGGAGATGCGCGCGCTGATTGTGACCTTGCGCGATCAACTGGAGATCGCCGCGCAGACCCTCGCCCGCGCCAACGTCGGGGCTTAAACGCGCGGTTCTCCAAACCCACACGCGTATCTCGCTCATACGCGGCTTAGCCCAGCAAGACCGCGTACCCCGGTTTGATCACATCATCGATTAATGCCAATCGCTGGTCGAACGGAATGAACGCCGACTTCATCGCATTCACCGTGAACCGCTGGAAATCGCTCCACCCATAGCCGAATTGCTCTGACAGACAACGGAATTCATTGCTCATCGTGGTGTCCGACATCAGTCGGTTGTCCGTATTGACGGTAACCCGGAACCGTAACCTGGCAAGAATGTTGAATGGATGTGACGCCAGGTCGGCGACTGCCCCGGTCTGGATATTCGAGCTGGGGCACAGTTCCAGCGGAATTCTCTTGTCCCGCACATAGTTTGCCACGTCACCGAGTACGGCACCGTCGAACGAATGATCATCGGCTGAGGCGCCGTCGGGCAGCGTGATGTCATCGATAACGCGTACGCCGTGACCGAGACGGTCCGCCCCGCAAAAGCCGATCGCCTCGTGGATCGAGGGTAATCCGAACGCCTCGCCGGCGTGAATCGTGAAGTGCGCGTTGTTCGCTCGCATGTAGTCGAAGGCGTCGAGATGACGTGTCGGAGGATACCCGGCCTCGGCACCCGCGATATCGAAGCCGACGACGCCTTGATGGCGATACCGCACGGCAAGTTCGGCGATCTCGCGCGACCGCGCGGCATGCCGCATCGCGGTTACCAAGCACCGCACAATGATTGGACTGCCTCGCCGCGCGGCGTCGGCTTCCCCCTCGGCGAATCCCGCCAGCACCGCCTCGACAGCGTCGTCGAGTGACAGCTCACGCTCGGTGTGTAGTTCGGGTGCGTACCGCACCTCCGCGTACACCACACCGTCGTCGGCCAGATCCGCGACACATTCACGCGCGACCCGGCGCAACGCCGAAGCCGTCTGCATCACCGCGACGGTATGAGCGAAGGTTTCCAGATACGTCTCCAACGACCCGCTGTTGGCGGCGTCGGCGAACCACCGCCCCAGGTCCGCCACGTCGGTTGACGGCAGCTTGTCGTAGCCGACAGCGTCAGCCAGCTCTATCACGGTCTGCGGACGCAGTCCGCCGTCGAGATGATCGTGCAGAACCACCTTGGGCGCGAGTATCAATTTCGCGGGGTCGAGTGACGGGATCATCACCTCAGCCTGTCAAAAATCTACGACCGATGCAGGCTCCGTAGCCGATGTCGCGCAAGAACGTTGTCCGACGCCACGGTGAATTCCGTCCCAGCCAGCAGTCCAACGGAATATCGTTGCGGCCCTTGGCCGCGACGTCGACATCAAGTTAGGAAATTCTGCCCACCACTCGCCCGGCAACCGGTACGGCAGCCTCACTCACTGTGACCGCACCGGTCAACGCCGCACGCGCAGAAGGGAATCGCTCGGAAGTTTGGGTGTGCAGCGTGAACAACGGATCGCCCGCTTGTACCCGATCACCCAGTCCCGCATGCCATTGCACGCCGGCTTCAGCCTGCACCGGCTGTCCGGGGGTGGCACGACCGGCACCGAGGAGCCACGCCGCGCGGCCGACAGCCATCGCGTCGAGCCGACTCACGTACCCGTCGGCCGGTGCGACAACGACATCACGCTCTGACGCGACGGGCAGCGCCGCGTCGGGATCGCCGCCCTGCCCCGCGATCATCGCCCGCCACGAGTCCATCGCCCGACCATTGCGCAGATTCTCTGCCGGGTCGATGTCGGGCAGCCCCGCCAACGAAAGCATCTCCCGTGCCAGCGCCAGCGTCAGTTCGACCACGTCTTCGGGGCCACCGCCGGCAAGCACCTCTAGCGACTCGGCGACTTCCAAGGCGTTGCCCGCGGTCCGGCCCAACGGCGTGTTCATGTCGGTGAGCAATGCCGTCGTCGCGACCCCGGCGTCGGCACCCAGCTCAACCATCGTGCGCGCCAATTCCGTTGCGTCGTCGAGATTCTTCATGAACGCACCCGAACCAACCTTGACGTCGAGGACGAGTGCCGCGGTGCCCTCGGCGATCTTCTTGCTCATGATGCTGCTGGCGATCAGTGGAATGGATTCGACGGTGCCGGTGACGTCGCGCAACGCATAGATCTTGCGATCGGCCGGTGCCAGGTCGGCACCGGCAGCGCATACCACCGCCCCGACGTCGGCTAATTGGTTCGTCATCTCCTCGACGCTCAGGTCCGCGCGCCAGCCGGCTATCGATTCAAGTTTGTCTAGCGTGCCGCCGGTATGACCGAGCCCTCGGCCCGACAATTGGGGCACCGCTACGCCATATGACGCGACGAGTGGGCCGAGGGGCAAGGTGATCTTGTCTCCTACGCCACCGGTGGAGTGTTTGTCGACGGTCGGCAGTTGCCGACTGTCCCGGCGAAGACCGGCGAAGACGAGCCGAGTGCCGGTGGCGATCATCGCAGCGGTCCAGCGCGCGATCTCGCGGCGTGTCATCCCCCGCCACACGATTGCCATCAGCAACGCCGACATCTGTTCTTCGGCAACCTCGCCCGCGGTATAGGTGGCGATGATGTAGTCGATCTGCTCGTTGGTTAATTCGGCGCCGTCGCGTTTGGCGGCGATGATCGACACCGCGTCGAGCGCGTGCGCATCGACTGTCATAACCGTCCTCCGGCGAGGTCGTCGGGACCGAACGCGTCAGGTAGCAAGTCGCCCAGACGCCTCGGTCCGGACGGCGAGGCGACCAGCAGGTCGACTCCGCCATGTTCGAGCAACACCTGGCGACACCGTCCACAGGGCATTAGCAATTCACCGCGCGAGTCGCAAACCGAGACCGCGACGAGTCGGCCGCCGCCGGTAACCGCCAGGTTTCCGGCGAGTGTCACCTCGGCGCAGACACCGAGCCCGTATGAGACATTTTCCACATTGCATCCGTGGACTAAACGTCCATCATCGACTAGTGCCGCCGCCCCGACGGGGAAGGCCGAATAGGGTGCGTACGCGTTACCCATCGCATCAATTGCCTTGTGGTGCAACAGATTCCAGTCAACTACCGATGTCACCGATATCCTCTCCCGGGGCACTGTTTCGCGAATTTCGATACCGCTTATAGCAACAAAAGCTTGGTAAGGCAATCCTTAGTTCAAATTCTTAGTCGCTCAGATCACTTCAGCCAGTTAACAATGGCACTCAGCTTAGGTTTAAAGTCTGTTGCTAGGGGTCGAAGTGATCTAAGCGGTACAAGCCACTGTGTCGCTCGGCCACACAGTAGAGCGGTCCAGCCCGAGAACAGCGGAGGCCAGTTTTTCGCCATGAGCACCCCCACCGAAGTTGCACCCGCACCGGTGCGCAAGATCTCGCTTTATCGAGGCGATCCAGGCATGTGGTCTTGGGTTCTGCACCGCATCACCGGCGTGACGATCTTCTTTTTCCTCTTCGTGCACGTGCTCGATACCGCGGTCATCCGTATCGACCCCAACAAGTACTCCGAGATCATCGAGACCTATAAGACCCCGATCATCGGTCTGATGGAGATCGCGCTGGTCTTCTGCGTGCTCTACCACGCATTCAACGGCCTGCGGATCATCCTGGTGGACTTCTGGTCCAAGGGCCCGCGCTACCAGCGTCAGATGCTCTGGACCATCCTGGCCATCTTCGCCGTCGTATTCGGTGCGGCTGCCATCCGGCTGCTGCAGATCCTGATCCACTCGCTCTAAGGGAGGCACCTGATGACCGCATCGCAAGCCGCGCCAGGCACCGCCAAGTCCCTGGGCAAGGAATACGACCGTCCGGCCAGCCTGGACAACCCCCGCTCACCTCGTAAGCCCAAGGGCGGCAACTTCGAGAAGAACGCATGGCTGTTCATGCGCTTCTCCGGTCTCGCGCTGATCATCCTGACCATCGGGCATATGTTCATCATGCTGGCGTGGGACAACGGCGTGCACCGCATCGACGCTTCATTCGTCGCCGCACGATGGAAGGAACCGTTCTGGCAGGTCTGGGACCTGACCATGCTGTGGCTGGCCCAACTGCACGGTGGCAATGGCGTGCGCACCGTGATCGCCGACTACTCCCGCAAGGACTCGACCCGCTTCTGGCTCAATGTGCTGCTCGGTCTGTCGATGATCCTCGTGCTCGTGCTCGGCACCTACGCGCTACTCACTTTCGACACCAGCAGCGTCGGCAGCTAGAGCTACCCGGACTATCGGCAACTAGAAGCTAGCCCCGCCCAGAGGAGACCCAGGGAAACCATGCAGGAACACCGTTACGACGTCGTCATTGTGGGTGCCGGCGGTGCCGGTATGCGCGCAGCCATCGAATCCGCGCCGCGCGCCCGCACCGCGGTGTTGACCAAGTTGTACCCCACGCGTAGCCACACGGGCGCGGCCCAGGGCGGCATGTGCGCCGCACTGGCCAACGTGGAGGAAGACAACTGGGAGTGGCACACCTTCGACACCGTCAAGGGCGGCGACTACCTCGCCGACCAGGACGCGGTGGAGATCATGGCGAAAGAAGCTATCGACGCCGTGCTCGACCTGGAAAAGATGGGCCTGCCCTTCAACCGCACGCCCGAAGGCAAGATCGATCAGCGTCGCTTCGGCGGACACACTCGCGATCACGGTAAGGCTCCTGTGCGTCGCGCCTGTTATGCCGCTGACCGCACCGGCCACATGATCCTGCAGACCCTGTACCAAAACTGCGTCAAACACGACGTCGAGTTCTATAACGAGTTCTATGCCCTCGACATCGCGCTGAGCGAAAACGAGAAGGGCGAGAAAGTCGCCACCGGCGTCATCGCCTACGAACTCTCGACCGGCGAGATCCACGTCTTCCACGCCAAGTCGATCGTCTTCGCGACCGGCGGCTCAGGGCGTATGTACAAGACGACGTCGAACGCTCATACCCTCACTGGCGACGGCATGGGCATCATCTTCCGCAAGGGACTTCCCTTGGAGGACATGGAGTTTCACCAGTTCCATCCGACCGGCCTGGCGGGCCTGGGCATCCTCATCTCCGAGGCGGTCCGCGGCGAGGGCGGCATTCTGCGCAACGTCGACGGCGAGCGGTTCATGGAGCGTTACGCTCCGACCATCAAGGACCTCGCACCCCGCGACATCGTCGCCCGCTCGATGGTGCTCGAAGTACTCGAAGGTCGTGGTGCCGGCCCGAATAAGGACTACGTCTACATCGACGTGACTCACCTCGGCGAAGACGTCCTCAACGAAAAACTGCCCGACATCACCGAATTCGCCCGCACATATCTCGGCGTCGACCCGGTTACCGAGTACGTGCCGGTCTATCCGACCTGCCACTACGTGATGGGCGGCATCCCGACCAATATCGAAGGTCAGGTGCTCTCCGACAACGACACCGTCGTGCACGGTCTCTACGCGGCCGGCGAATGTGCTTGTGTCTCAGTGCATGGCGCCAACCGCCTGGGCACCAACTCACTGCTCGACATCAATGTGTTCGGACGCCGCGCCGGCATCGCCGCTGCCGACTACGCCAACTCGGTTGGCTTCACCGAGCTGCCCGAAGCACCGACCGCGATGGTCGACGAATGGCTCGAATCTGTTCTCTCCGAACACGGCAACGAGCGCGTCGCCGACATCCGCACCACGCTGCAGCGCGTCATGGATGACAACGCATCGGTGTTCCGCACCGAAGAAACATTGACCACCGCGCTCACCGAGGTTCGTGCTCTCAAAGAGCGCTACGCCCACATCCGCGTGCACGACAAGGGCAAGCGATTCAATTCCGATCTCCTCGAAGCCATCGAGTTGGGCTTCCTACTGGAAATGGCCGAGGTCACCGTGGTGGGCGCGCTCAACCGCAAGGAATCGCGCGGCGGCCACGCCCGCGAGGACTACCCAACCCGCGACGACGCGAACTACATGAAGCACACCATGGCCTACAAGCGCGGCGATGGTCTGCTTGCCGACATCGAGCTGGACTACAAGCCCGTGATCCAGACCCGCTACGAGCCGATGGAGCGTAAGTACTGATGACCGCTATCGTCGAAGACAACCCGGCAACAACCGAGCCACCGTTGCCCCCGGTACCGCCGGAGGCCACGATGGTGACTCTCAAGATCTACCGGTTCAACCCGGAGGATCCCGACGCCGCCGGCTTCGAAAGTTTCCGCGTTCCCGCTCTGCCTACCGACCGGCTGCTCAACCTGCTGTTGTACGTGAAGGGCTACCTCGACGGCACGCTGACCTTCCGTCGCAGTTGCGCCCATGGCGTCTGCGGTTCGGACGCCATGCGGATCAACGGCGTCAATCGCCTGGCCTGCAAGCTCCTGATGAAGGACATGCTGCCTAAGGACAAGAACAAAGACATCACCATCACCATCGAGCCGATCAAGGGCCTTCCGGTGGAGAAGGATCTGATCGTCGATATGGAACCGTTCTTCGACGCGTACCGGGCGATCAAACCGTTCCTGATCACCAGCGGCAACGAGCCGACCTATGAGCGTATCCAGTCGCAGAAGGACCGCGCCCGCTTCGACGACACCACCAAATGCATCCTGTGCGCGTGCTGTACCACCAGCTGCCCGGTCTTCTGGAACGAAGGTAGCTACTTCGGGCCAGCCGCAATCGTCAATGCGCACCGCTTCATTTTCGATAGCCGCGACGAGGCCGCCGTCGAGCGGCTCGACATCCTCAACGATTCCGACGGTGTATGGCGCTGCCGGACCACCTTCAACTGCACCGACGCCTGCCCGCGTGGCATCCAGGTCACACAGGCAATCCAAGAGGTCAAGCGCGCATTGATGTTCTCGCGCTAGACATTTCGTAGACCACCGCCCCGTCCGACTCCTGTCGGGCGGGGCGGTTTCCATTGTCACGGGGCGAGATTTGCGGATTCGATGGAACCAAACCCGATGCCCGCAACGTCCAATAACCCATGAAACGCATCTGCTCGGCCTCACTCGCTGTTCTCGCGGTCGCACTATTCGACGCCGCATCCCTCGTCGCGAATGTCGGCGCCGCTCCAATCGCGCGTGACACCGTCGAAATCACCTTCACATCCGATCAGCAACGCAATATCGCGGCCGGCTGGATCGACTCAACCAACCGGCCACGCACCCAGCAAGATCCGATCCTGTCCACCTTCGACAGCAAGGCTGGCCTGTGGTCATCGACGTTGACCTACACCACCCGCGGTCAGGTCGCCGAATTCGTCGTCTACCTGCAGACCAGCGGGTCACGCGCCAGCTGCGAAGTCGCGGTCAACGGCACGGTGACGACCCAGAATACTGTTCGCGGACGTCGGGGAATCGCCGTCTGTGGTTGAGGTCGCGCAGCCGGATCACCGATGACTTAGACTTCTCCGCAATGAGCTACGTCACTCGACAGCCCAACGGGGGCACGATATTCGCGAGCGCCGCGCGGGTCTTTGTCGTCGCAGCGGTCGTAGCGATATTCGGGCTACTCGCGACTCCCGCGGTACCGGGCAATGCGTCGCCGGTGCCAACCGACCACTGTCCACACAAGGTCAACACCCCACCGGCGGTCGACGAATCCGAGGTGCCCCAACCGGGCGATACCGTGCCGACACCGTTGCCGGTTCACTCCCCCACGGTCGGCGGAGATCGCCTCGCGCACTGCGGGGTCATTACCTCGTCGCCCGCATCAG
>NZ_BAEH01000061.1 GCF_000241305.1 Gordonia effusa NBRC 100432 | reverse complement strand
CCTTGGTGAGACGAAATACCAAGTTGCTCTTAGCTTTCGAGCGACCGGTGGTCTCGATACAGGATCACTCGCTGCGCTCGCGATCCCACTCGACCAGCGGTCGGTAGCGTCCCTCGCTGATCGCGATCCCACTCGACCAGCGGTCGGTAGCGTCCCTCGCTGATCGCGATCCCACTCGACCAGCCGTCGGTAGCGTCCCTCGCTGATCGCGATCCCACTCGACCAGCCGTCGGTAGTCTCCCTCACTCGCAACCACTCGACCAGCCGTCGGTAGTCTCCCTCACTCGCAACCACTCGACCAGCCGTCACGTAGGTCACTCGCCTGACGAACCAAGCACCTCGGCCCGCGTATCGACCCCGGCTGATAACACCATATGCAGCACCGTCAGTAGCGGCAGGTCGGCTAATTCGCCCAGCGGGAAGGTGTACGACAGCAGCACATCGACTGTGTCCGCGCCATTGCCCGACCGCCGCAGCGAACCGAAACTCAAACCGGCACTTCGTGTTTCAACGGCGTCGCGTAACTCGTCAGTATTTGCCAGCCCAGATGCCACCAGTTGTGTCACCGCGACGACCTCGAGGCCATCGCCCAGATCTAACACGCGCACCGACGCCCGGGTACCACCAACTTCGATCATCGCGGCATCTTCTACTACGACGACATCGCCCAGGTCCGCGGCCAGCCGAGCGATCCGGGCGAGCGCGGTCTCCGATTCAGTCACTGCGCCCCTCCGAATCGACGGTCCCGCTTCGCGTACTCCAGGCAGGCGTCCCATAGATCGCGTCGATCGAAGTCGGGAAACAGCTTCTCCTGATACACCATCTCGGCATACGCCGACTGCCACAGCAGAAAATTCGAGATGCGCTGCTCGCCCGACGGCCGCAGAAACAAGTCGACGTCGGGCATGTCGGGCTCGTCGAGATACTTGGCGAACGACGCCTCGGTTATGCGTTCAGGATCGATTTCGCCGCGTGCGGCTCGGCGCGCGAGTTCCTTTGCGGCGTCAGCGATTTCGGCGCGGCCGCCATAGTTGACGCACATCGTCAACGTCATCACGGTGTTGTCCTTGGTCAACTCCTCGGCGATCTCCAACTCCCGAATCACGCTGCGCCACAACCGGGGTCGGCGACCAGCCCACCGTACGCGCACACCCATCTCGTTCATCTCGTCGCGCCGACGCCGGATCACGTCCCGATTGAATCCCATCAAGAACTTCACTTCGTCGGGACTGCGGGACCAGTTCTCGGTAGAGAACGCATACGCCGACAGCCAGCCAACACCCAGCTCTATGCAGCCGCAGACACTGTCCATCAGGACGGCCTCGCCCCGCTTATGTCCCTCGGTGCGCGGCAGACCCCGCTCGGTTGCCCAGCGGCCGTTCCCGTCCATCACCAGTGCGACATGCTTGGGCACGAACTCAGCTGGGATATTCGGTGGGGTGGCTCCCGACGGATGGGGATCTGGCGGACGAACTGTCCGAGGCGATCCGGCTTCCTCGGCTCGACGCAAACCGCGGCGCACCATGTGATCTCTCCTCACCCGGCGTCGCGCGTTTGCGCGCCGGTCTCGCTGAGCTTATGCGGTGCCGCGCGTTCGATCAGCGGCAATGTGCGCAACTGCCGTTCCAAATGCCATTGCAGGTGTGCGGCCACCAGCCCGCTGGCCTGCCGTCGCATCGACTCGCTGGCGTCGACGGTGTGCTCCCACTGTCCACGAAACATCGCATCCATCAAGTCGAGAACACCGGGTGACGGCGATGCCGCGCCGGCTGGCCGGCAATACACACAGACCGCACCTCCCGCGGCTACGTGAAACGCGCGATGCGGCCCCGGCTCCGCACATCGCGCACAGTGCTCCAGCGACGGCATCCAGCCCGATTCATGCATAGCGCGCAGCAAATACGCGTCGAGCACTTGCTGACGAGGGCGCTCCCCCGCGGCGAGCGCCCGCAGTGCTCCGACGGTCAGCCGCTGCAGAGCCATCACCGGTGCGCGCTCCTCGCCGGCTAGACGCTCTGCCGTTTCCAAGACGGCACAGGCGGTGGTGTACCGGCCATAGTCGGCGACGATATCGGCGGCAAAACTGTCCAGACTGTGAACCTGGGTGATGACGTCGAGGTTGCGACCGGGATAGAGATGTACGTCGACGTGGGCAAACGGTTCAAGGCGGGCACCGAACTTCGACCGAGTGCGTCGAACGCCCTTGGCAACCGCCCGAACCAGGCCGTGCTCGCGAGTCAGCAGGGTAATAATCCGGTCGGCTTCGCCCAGCTTGTGCTGGCGCAACACGACAGCCTCGTCCCGGTAAAACCTCACTCGGTCATTCTTCCACCGGTATAGGACAGGAATCGTCGCGACATACCGCAGACGGCTGGTTCACTCGGTGAGTTTGGCCAACCTGGGTGGCAGCGCGATCTGATCGGGAAGGCGATGCCAGTCACGCCGGTCGTACCACTTGGTCACCACCACGCCGAGCACCAAACCAAGTATCAGCCCGATGACACACACGATGATCGACTCACCGAACCCAGCCCCGAAGTCGGCGTCGAAGTAGAGGATCGCGCGCACCCCCACATACACCTGGTGCATCGGCTCGACTTTGGCCAGCCATTCGAAAATCCGCGGGCTTGCCTCCAGCGGCACCGTGCCACCCGACGACGGCAGCCCGAGGATCACGAAGAACACCAGGTTCAAAATGAGTCCGAGGTTGCCGAACACCGCCATCATCGCGCTCGCGGTGACACCGACGGCGGTGATGGCCAACACCGAGAACAGCCATAGGACAAAGGAATTCGGTAATGATGTCCCAACCGCCGCGCATACGGCGAGATAGAGCGCGGACTGCAGCGCCGCGATGATCATCATGATCGTCCATTTGGCGGCGAGCGTCCCCCACCGAGAGATCGGTAATCGCTTGCGCAGCAGGAACAATGGGCCGAATTCGACCGGCAGTTGTCCCAGCGTCCCATCGACGATGACCGACACCATCATCGCGCCGGTAAACCCGGCCAGCACCAACAACAGGGTGAAGTAGAACGCGGACAGACCGTTCGCGGACCCATCGGGCAGCGGCGCTGGTTCGGACACCACGACATCGACCGGCGCGGCCAAGGCGAGCTGTGCGGCTCCGGAGAAATCCAAATCGTTCGCGACCAACTGTTGACGGACAGTCGCGGTCATCTGCTTACCGAATTCGGCGTTGACCTGCTTGCCGACTCGTTCGGCGAATACCGTGGTGATCGACGACGCGAAGGTCCCCGATCCGCGGTTGATGTAGATATCGATCTTCGGTTGTTCGGGCTTGATCTGGATCAGCGGAGCCGCCGACCGCCCCATATTGATCGCGACATTCGTGAAATTGGGCCCGATGTAGACAACCCCATATGCCTTGCCGGAGTTGAGTTCTCGCAGTGCCCCGGTTCGATCGGTCTCGGTCAGGACGATCCCCGATTTGGCCGCCGTCGGCACCATCGACTTGACGATTTGGTCGCCGAAGTTCTGCTTCGGCTGCCCTTCGGCCGTCGAACCGCCGACATCTTCGTTGACGAGCGCGATCGGAAAGTTGTGCAGATTCTTCGTCGGATTGACCACCGCGCCCATGTACATGGCGGCCATCAGACACATCAGCCCGACGACCGCGGCGACCGGCGCAAGCCAGAACTTCGGGTGCCCGACCACATCGGCTATCGCGCGGCGCGCCTGCTCCTCGTCGACGCCGTCGTCGAGGAGCGTCCGTCCCGTGTCTGCGGGCACGACCCGCGTCGGGTCACTGTCATCTGGCTTATCGTGCGCGCCCACTAGAAACCCATCCGGCGCAACTGTTTTGGGTCACGCTGCCAGTCTTTGGCAACTTTCACCCGGAGGTCGAGAAAGACCTTGGTGCCCAGCAGCGCCTCGATCTGGCCACGTGCAACGGTGCCGACATGTTTGAGGCGAGAACCTTTGTGCCCGATCACGATTCCTTTCTGAGAATCGCGCTCCACATACAAGATGGCGTGAACATCGACCATCGGCGCCTGGTCCTCGCGACGATCTTCGCGCGGAATCACTTCGTCGATGGTGACCGCGAGAGAATGTGGCAACTCATCCCGAACGCCTTCGAGAGCGGCCTCGCGGATGAACTCTGCCATCAGGACCTGCTCGGGTTCGTCGGTGAGTTCGCCGTCGGGGTAGAACGCGGGACCCGGCGCCATCAGCCCGACCAGGACATCGGCCAGCACGTCGAGTTGCGCACCCGACTTAGCCGACACCGGCACCACTTCTGCTTCGGGGCCAAGGAGGTTGGACAACGCCAGGAGTTGCTTGGCCACCGACGGGGGCGCGACCTTATCAATCTTGGTCAGCACTCCGATCACCGTCGTTGACGGAGCCATCGTGCGCACCTGTTCGACGATCCATCGATCGCCGGGGCCGATAGCTTCGTCGGCCGGGATACACACACCGATTACGTCGACCTCGGAGTAGGTATCACGGACCAGATCGTTGAGCCGTTGTCCCAGTAGGGTTCGCGGGCGATGCAGGCCCGGCGTATCGACCAAGATCAATTGAGCGTCCGGCCGGTTGACGATGCCGCGAATAGTGTGGCGAGTCGTCTGCGGTCGATTCGAGGTGATCGCGATCTTCTCGCCGACGAGGGCGTTGGTCAACGTCGACTTGCCAGTGTTGGGCCGCCCGACGAAACAGACAAAGCCGGAACGGAATTCGGGAGTATCGTGGTCGGTCATCTGGATCCTTCTCCGGCGATAAGTCGGCCTGCGGTGTCGGTCACGAAAACGTTTGTGTCGGTGGAGATTTCCCGGAGGGTGTCGATACCCGGATCGTCAGTTGTTCCGCCAATCAGCACGGCGGCTTCGAAACCTGTTGCCCCGCTGGATAGTGCGGTGGCAACCGCCACTTGCAGTGCGGTGAGGGCCAACGTCGCCGTATCGACCCGCGCTCCGGCGTAGGTCCGGCCGTCGGCGTCGCGGACCGCGGCGCCGCTCGCCGAGCCCGACCTGGCCAGCGCGCCACGCGCCAGAATCACCAATTTGCGGTCCTCGTCACCCAACTCATCGCCCGGCACGATCATCAACCTCTCGTCGAACGGAAAGCTTCTCGTCATTCACATCATCGGCAGCCACGTGAGCGACATCTGGCTCGGACTCATCCACACGCCACACGACGACGGTGGTAATCCGTTGGCGCCCCTGCCGATTCGGTCCACCCTCGGCCACGAGATGCAGGCC
Organism: Gordonia effusa NBRC 100432; assembly: GCF_000241305.1. Taxonomy (GTDB): domain Bacteria; phylum Actinomycetota; class Actinomycetes; order Mycobacteriales; family Mycobacteriaceae; genus Gordonia; species Gordonia effusa. The sequence goes on along the minus strand of NZ_BAEH01000061.1, from coordinate 24,435 downwards.
GTCGTAGTCGACACTCGCGCCGGGCAGCGGGACACGTCCGAGCACCAGCGCCACCAATCCGCCGACCGTTTCCACTTCGTCGTCATCGATTTCGACGTCGTCAAAGAGTTCGCCGAGGTCTTCGACGGGAAGTCGGGCAGACACTCGATAACTACCGTCACCGAGGTCTTCGACCGGCGCGGTCTCGTCGCGGTCGTATTCGTCGGTAATCTCGCCGACGATCTCTTCAAGCACATCCTCGATGGTTACCAGTCCGGCGATGCCGCCGTATTCGTCGACCAACAGCGCCATATGGTTGCGGGTGCGCTGCATATCGCCGAGTACCTTGTCGAGCGGCTTGGAGTCGGGAATGAACTGCGCGGGCCGCATCAACTCGGCCACCTTGATCGTCTGCGCCGATCCCGACAATGCGCGCGTCACAAGGTCTTTCAGGTAAACGACGCCGACAATATCGTCGGGATTCTCACCGATCACCGGCAGCCGGGAGTGTCCGGAGCGGATCGCGAGATTGGCAGCCTGGGTGGCCGACTTCTCCGATTCGATCCACACCATCTCCGGACGCGGCACCATCACTTCGCGAGCATTGGCGTCGCCGAGATCGAAGACCGACTGAATCATCCTGCGTTCGTCGGCGTCGACCACCCCGCGTGCCTCGGCCAGGTCGACGATCTCGCGGACCTCGACCTCGGTTGCGAACGGTCCGTTGCGATATCCCTTACCCGGAGTTATCGCGTTACCGACCAGGATGAGCAGCCGGGTGACCGGTGTGAGCAATCGACCGACAATCTGGAGCACGGCCGCGGAAAAGACACCGATCGAGTAGGCGTGCTGCCGGCCGAGGGTCCGCGGCCCAACGCCGACCACCACATACGAAACCACCGCCATCACCGCTATCGCGACCAACACCCCCCACTTGCTACCAAGTAGATCGACTGCCGCGACCGAAGCGAAAACCGTTGCCGCCGTCTCGCATACGACGCGCAGGAGCACCGCGAGGCTGACGTAGGTAGCTCGACTTTCCAACACCTGCGCCAAATGCCCGGCACCCGCACGGCCGTCTTTACGCAGATCAGACACCCGCGCTTGGGAAACCGTGGCAAGCGCGGCATCAATGGCCGCGAAGATGCCACTGATAGGCGTCAGCGCAATAGCGGCAACGATGAACCACACACTCGACGACAAGCCGACTCAGTTCCTCTCGTCGAATCCGATGTTGCGCAACAACTTAGAATCGCGGTCGGACTGACGACGCTCTATATCGCGTCGCCGGCGGTCGTCGTACCACTGCGACAGGATGTCGTTCTGCAAGCCGAACATCTCACGTTCCTCATCGGGTTCGGCATGGTCGTAGCCGAGCAGATGCAATACGCCGTGCACGGTCAACACCGCCAATTCGTGTTCGAACGAGTGCTTGGCTTCTTTCGCCTGTGCCGCAGCGAATTCCGGGCACAGTACGATGTCGCCGAGAGTTGCCGGACCTGGGTCGGGCGCGTCGGGCCGGCCGCCACCGGGCGTGAGCTCGTCCATCGGGAAACTCATCACATCGGTCGGTCCGGGAAGGTCCATCCACTTCATATGCAGGTCGGCCATCGTATCGAGATCGACGAAGATCACCGACAATTCGGCACCCGGGTGGACTTCCATCGCACCGATAGCGAACTTCGCGGCGTCGAGTACCAGATCGATCGGTACGTCGACGCCGGATTCGTTAGACAGCTCGATACTCATGAACTCCTCGGTCCTCCCGTACGCCGCGCCGCGCGATTACCCCGCAACGGGCCCGAATTCGATACGCGCGCAGACTCTTCCGCACGACCATAGGCGTCGACGATGTTGGCGACCAGGCGGTGCCGAACGACGTCGGCACTGGTGAGTCGCGAGAAGTGGATATCGTCGATACCTTCGAGAATCCGTGCCGCGGCGTTCAAACCGCTCTCAGCGCCGCCCGGTAGGTCAACCTGCGTAACGTCGCCGGTGACAACGATTTTCGAACCGAAACCGAGGCGGGTCAGGAACATCTTCATCTGTTCGCCGGTGGTGTTCTGAGCCTCGTCGAGGATGATGAAGGCGTCGTTCAAGGTGTTATGCGTCAGCAAGAAATCTTCGGTGACATAGAGCGAGTCGTGTGCGGCGACGCGAATACAGACAGCTTCCTCGGTACCGACTTCCTCAATGGACTCGATATAGCGCTTGGGTGGCTTCACCCCGTCTGCGTCGTACTTGTCTACCTTGCGACGCAGACGGAACGGTGCGAGTCCGTCGGGAAGACGGATGTCGAGCACATGCGAGTCGTGGCGGTAGTACACCTCGCGACCCCGCGCATTACCCGGCTTTCGACCTTCGGCCAGTCGCGTGTGGGAGTAAACGATGCCGCCAAGTGACTGCACCAAAAAGGCGACGTCATCGCGCAGTTGGTCCGACACCGTCGTGTACTGCACTCGGCAGGTGCGGCCGCTCTGCGACACCGGCCCGCCGTCGGTGTCCAGCAGACCTTGCAGGACCGCGAGCCGCACCTGCACGGAATTGTAAAGATATTGCCGTGGAACGAATTTCGTTGACGACTTGGTACCCCACAAGCCCAATTCACGCATGGCGTGCGTCACCGGATTCTCGATCGTGATGACCTCGCCCGGAGTAGTGATCCTATTGAGCACGTAGTCCACACCGGACTTATGACGAACACGAATTCCGGGCACCGACGCTTCCAGGGCGTGAACTAGCTCGGGATCCTTAGTAGCGAAAGATGGCGTGGTAACGCCAGCAATACAGCCGTCGCCGAGCATCAGCCCAAGAGCGTACGGATCAAACGGCACCGGCTGCTCGGCGAACTCCACTGGGTTCTCGAGCAATGGCAGCTCGTATCGGTGATAGTGCGCCGCACGCAGATTTCCGATCATCTCCTTGGTCTCCACGACCCGCGGCCCCTTACCCCGCCGCCTATCGTCTCGCGTGTAGACCGACCAGAGATGATCGGTTGAACACAGTGTGGACGCACCCTCCTGAGTTGTCACACGAACTATTTCTTTGAAACCCTGCGGATAGACGCCAAGGACTTCGGTCGGCTTTCCCGACGATCCGATGACGAAGTCACCTATGCCCAGTTCACCGATGGGGCGAAACCCATTGGGCGTCAATACTTTTGTGGAAACTGGTTGGGCCCGGCCCCGCATATATGCGAGCGGTGCGACCTCGATCACGCCGGCCGCCATTAATTTCGGAATCGACTCTGGATCCATCATGTCGTGCAGCGCGTCGTACAACGGCCGCAGATACGGATCGATTTTCTCACTCAGCGTGCCCGGCAAAAAGCCAAGGCGCTCACCGGCTTCCACCGCCGGGCGGGTCAGAATGATCCGAGTGACCTGCTTGGATTGAAGTGCCGCAACGGCTTTCGCCATCGCGAGGTACGTCTTGCCGGTACCGGCCGGCCCTAACCCGAAGACGATGGTGTGCTTGTCGATGGCATCGACATACTTCTTCTGGTTCAGCGTCTTGGGCCGAATCGTCTTGCCGCGCCGGGAAATGATGTCCAGGCTGAGGACATCCGCGGGTGATTCCGCGGTCCCCTCGGTCAGCATCGACACACTGTTGCGCACCACGTCCGGCGTCAACGGGGTACCTCGGCGAATCAGACTGAGCAGTTCGTCAAGTACCCGCTCCGACGCCGCGACGTCGGCTGGCACACCGGTCAAGGTGACCTTATTTCCCCGCACGTGGATGTCGGCTGGCAACAGCTCCTCCAGCGTGCGCAGGTTGATGTCGCTAGTACCGAGTAGTCCGAATACCGCTTCCGGAGCCACTTCCACGGTCGAATTGACGGCCGGGGAATTGACAGTCGGGGAACTCGCGGTTGACGAATTGCGCGACGACGAGTCGTCGACGGGGTCCAAGGTCGGGCCGTCACTCACGTATGACATCACTCCTGGGGGTATGTGGCTGTTATCCAGTGTAAACGGTGCTTACAAACCCAATAATCGGACAGTGCGACGCGCGCAGGCACTGTCGGGATGGATGAACGCCTCATGCCGCTCACCTTCGACGATGACCAACTGTGCCGATTGTCCGCGTGCGGTAACGGTGTCGACGTAATGCCGACTCGATGAAACAGGCACCATCTCGTCGTCGCCCGCGTGCATCGCGATGATATGTGCCGCGCACACCGGCTGGCAGGCCGGTGACGCTTCCCGATACCGCTGCGGCGCGACGTCGTAGGACACTCCCATCAATTTGCGCACCGATCCTCGTTCGTGGCCGCCAGCAACCGTCAGATCCAACGGCGAGGACTGCGCGATGACCGTCGTGATCGCCGCCCGCCGGGTGGCCGCGCCGATCTCGGCCGTCGCCCAGACCGCGAGCATGCCACCGGCCGAATGTCCGACCACCGATACCGATCGCCACGCGACGCGACCGCGCACGTCGTCGGGCAGCGCGTCGGCAACTGGGCCGTCGAGCGCGCGCAACGCGGCGACCACGTCACGCCCGGTATTCGGCCACCCGCCACCGGGATCCCCGACACGTCGATACTCGACATTCCAGACCACGGCCCCACGCTCGGCGAGGCTACGCGCGATAGCGGTCTCGATGGTGAGTGAGAACTCGGTCGACCAGTAGCCGCCGTGTACGAGCACAACCAACGGCACGGTCTGATAGTCGGCAGGGGTACAGGTTGGCAGATAGACATGGCCAAATTGCGCCGGTGCATCGCCGTACGCCACCTTGATCCGTCGCATAGCCCTGGTCCGATCCGGCGTCAGTTGCCCCGCGCCGGGCCCCAGCGATCAGTAAGAGCACCAAGCGCACCGAGCGCAACCGCGGCGGCGGTCGAGGTGCGCAACACTTCCGGACCGAGCACGACCGTCGTCGCGCCCAACGCCGCGAAGTCCGCGATCTCCGAATCCGCAAGTCCCCCTTCGGGTCCCACGATCAACACGATCTCCGACGCCGCCGGTCGCACCGCTCCGGCAAAGCCGACCGCTCCGTCTTCGTGCAATACGAGAACTTGACCGCCGGCTCCAATCGCGTCCGCGCATCGCGCTCGCACCACGGTCGTCGTTGCTAAGTCCGCTACTTCGGGAATCCAGGGACGCCGGCTTTGTTTCGCCGCAGCGGACGCGGCCGCACGCCATTTGGCGACACCCTTTTCCGGCTTTCCTCGATGATCTGACTTACCGCCCGACCATCGTGCGACACACCGCGAAGCCTGCCACGGGACGATCGCATCGGCGCCAGCCTCGGTCGCCAATTCGACGACAAGTTCCGAACGTTCCGACTTGGGCAACGCCTGAACCACGGTGACCCGTGGCCCCGAACGATCGGTGAACCGATACGACAGCGCGCGCACATCGAGCGCGTCCTTACCCGACGTCCCGGTCACTTCACACAGGGCTGTCGCGCCGCGGCCATCGCCCAGAATCACCGATTCACCAGCACGTAGCCGCGTGACCGTCACCGCATGTCGGCCTTCGGAACCGCGCAGCGTGGTCTGCGCACCGGCCGAGGGAACATCGTCGATCCAGAACAGCGGCGGACTCATCGGCTCGACCCGCGACTATCGGCCCGCGAAGGCGTTGCGCAGTCGCGAGAACAATCCGCCGCCCGCGCCGGACGACGCCATCGACGCGCTGACGAGTTCGACCCGATCGTCGATGGTCTGCTCGCGGAATTGTTTGAGGGTGTCGGTTGCCGCGGCGTCAAGTTTTGTCGGCACCACGACGTCGAGGTGAACATGCAGGGTGCCGCGTACGCCGGTGTTGAGATGCGGCATCCCTTGGCCACGCAGTTGCACAACCTGGCCGGGCTGGGTACCGGCCGGGATGGTGACCGTCACCGGATCGTCGAAGATGGTGTTGATGGTGATTTCCGAGCCGAGTGCGGCGTCGGCAATCGGCACCTTGATGGTGCAGTGCAGGTCGTCTTCATCGCGGATGAAGGTGTCGTGGCGACGTTCCTTGACCTCGACGTACAGGTCGCCGGCTGGCCCGCCACCCGGCCCAACTTCGCCCTGTCCGGCCAGCCGGACACGCATTCCGCCAGCGATGCCCGCGGGGATCTTGACGGTCATGGTGCGTCGTGAGCGGACCCGGCCATCGCCGCCGCATTTGTGGCACGGATCGGGGATAACTTCGCCGACGCCCATGCAGGTTGGGCACTGTCGAACCGTCATCACCTGCCCGAGGAACGACCGCTGTACGGCCTGGATCTCGCCCGCACCCTTGCAGGTGTCGCAGGTTCGCGGCTTGGATTTGCCGTTGGTGCCCTTGCCGGTGCAGACGTCGCAGAGGATCGCGGTATCGACCGTGATCTCTTTGTTGACCCCGGAGGCGCACTCGTCAAGGTCGAGTTGCATGGTCACCAGCGCGGGCTCACCGGGCTGCACGCGGCTGCGCGGTCCGCGACCACCGCCGCCGAATCCACCGCTGAAACCGCCGCCGCCCCCGCCGAAGAACGCTTCGAAGACATCGCCGAATCCACCGCCGCCGCCGAATCCACCGGAACCGGCACTCGCGAGCGGATCACCACCGGCGTCGACGATTCGACGCTTCTCGGGATCGCTCAGCACCTCATATGCGGTGCTGACTTCTTTGAAGCGCTCTTCTTCGCCGGGGTTGACGTCAGGATGCAACTCCCGGGCGAGTTTGCGGTACGCACGTTTGATCTCTTGATCCGACGCGCCCTGGGCCACGCCCAGAACGCCGTAGTAATCCTTGGCCACTGACCTATTATTCCTCTGAGTTCACATACACAGCTTGGGTGCTCAGCGCTCAGCGAGCACTTCACCGACGTATTTCGCAACGGCTGCGACCGATGCGATTGTTCCCGGGTAGTCCATGCGTGTGGGTCCGACCACACCCACGCTCCCCAGAACCGTTCCTGACGCACCGTACCCGGTAGAGACCACCGAGGTACCACGCAGGTTCTCCGTCTGGGTCTCCTCGCCGATTTGAACGGTCACCATTCCGCTGCGCTGAGTGGTGGCGAGAAGTTTGAGGACCACGACTTGTTCTTCGAGTGCTTCCAGAACCGTATCCATGCCACCGGCTTCCGGCGCGAAGTCGGCCGCCGACCTCGCGAGGTTCGAGGTCCCACCCAACACGAGACGGTCGTCACCGCGCTCTACGAGCGTCTCCACCAATACGGTGGCGACCCGGATCACGACGTCGCCAATATCGTACGGTGCGGTATTAGCGAGTTCTGCCACCGCTGCGGAGGCCTCTTCGAGGCGCTTTCCGTGCAGTGCCGCGGCGAACATATCGCGCAGCGACGCCAGCTCATTGTCGGTGATATCGCGGGCGAGCGTAACCATCCGTTGCTCAACCCGCCCGGAGTCGGTGATAACGACGGCCAGTAGCCGCGATGGCGCCAACGACACCAACTCCAGATGTCTAACGGTGGCCAGTGACAACACCGGGTACTGGATGATCGCGACCTGCCGGGTGAGTTGCGCCAGCAGTCGTACCGACCGCCGCAGCACATCATCGAGATCGACACCGGAGTCGAGGACTGAGAGGATGGCCCGACGCTCGGCCTTCGACAGCGGCTTGACCTCGCTGATCCGGTCCACGAACAGTCGATAGCCCTTGTCGGTCGGGATGCGGCCCGAACTCGTGTGTGGTTGCGCGATATATCCCTCGGCCTCGAGGACAGCCATGTCATTGCGGACCGTCGCGCTCGACACGCCCAGATGGTGCCGGTCGACGAGCGCCTTGGATCCGATGGGTTCCTGAGTGGAGACGTAATCGGTGACGATGGCACGCAAGACTTCGAATCTGCGGTCATCGGTGCTCGACATGTGTCCTACCTCTCATACTGTGGTCGCGTTCATCCATCTTAGGGCGTGGTGCCCGGCGGTCGTCGTAGCATATGTTCGCGATGCGCGTCGGGCAGCGGCTCGCGTCGAAATCGAGAGGCATGCGGCTCATGATCTTCAAGGGAGTGCAGGACGGGCGACCGTATCCCGAGCACCGACTTTCCGGGCGAGCCTGGGCAAAGATCCCTCCGCGGCAGTTTCGGCTGGACCAATTGACCACGGTGACGTCGGTGCTGGCGCTCGACAAACTGTTGAGTGAAGACTCCACATTCTACGGCGACCTGTTCTCCCATATCGTCCGCTGGCAAGGCGAGCTCTACCTGGAAGACGGACTGCATCGGGCGGTTCGGTCGGCGTTGCGTAACCGGCACATCATCCACGCGCGGATGCTCGACCTGGACATCATCGACCTGTCGCCGGGCGCACTTTCGGTCGAAGACCAGGTCAACGGATCAGAGATGCCGACCCCGGCTCGACCGGTGGTCGGAGCCCAGCGCACTCCTCGTCCCACTACCGGCGGGTGGACTCTGCCGCCCTCCCGGTAGCCGAAAACCGCCCGACGTCGGGTCACCGAGGTCACTTCACCCTCGGTGGGTCCGGTAGGTGCGGTTTTCAGGCGCGGTCCACCAGAATGTCCCGCACTACACCGTCGGCCAACAGCCGCCCGACGTCGGTCAGCACCAATGACTCTCCGACCTCGACCAGCAACCCGTCGTCGACGAACCGCGCCGCCCGCGCCCGTTCCTCGACGTCGAGTTCGCTCACCGGCAATCCAGAACGCAAGCGCGCCAACAACATCACCCGCTCGGTATGCGCGTCGTCCGTGGCCAGAATCTCGTGGTCGTCGACCGGCAGTATCCCGTCGGCGAGCGTGGCGGCATATCTCGCCGGGTGTTTGCGATTCCACCAGCGCACACCGTTGACATGCGAGTGCGCGCCCGGCCCCAGTCCCCACCAGTCATAGCTGTTCCAATAGGCCAGGTTGTGTCGGCACTCCGACGTCGGATCGGGCGAATTACCTTGCAGCCGAGCCCAATTCGAGACTTCGTACCACCCGAACCCGGCCCCCGACAATCGCTCATCGATCCGGCGATAGCGTTCGGCGAGTACGTCGTCGTCGGGGGCAGGTATCTCCCCGCGCCGAACCTTACGAGCGAATGCGGTGCCATCTTCGACGATGAGCGCGTAGGCCGAGACATGGTCAATTGGAGTAGACAAGACAGCGTCGAGGCTGGCATCGAGATCGGCGTCAGTCTCACCTGGCGTGCCGTAGATCAGGTCGAGGTTGATGTGGTCGAAGCCCGCGACCGACGCTTCACGCGCGGCGTCGAGCGCGCGCCCCGGCGTATGAGTCCGCTCCAACACCCGCAACACCCGTTCCGATGCCGACTGCATGCCCAGCGACACTCGGGTGAAGCCGCCGGCGCGCAGTTCGTCGAAGAACGCCCCCGACGTCGACTCCGGGTTGGATTCGGTGGTCACCTCCGCATCGTCGGCCAACGCGAAGCGCGACCGCACGGCGTCGAGCACTCGGACCAATCCATCGGCGCCCAGCAACGACGGTGTTCCACCTCCGACAAAGATCGTCGACACCTCGCGCGCGGGCGACAACGCAGCCACCGCGAGATCAAGTTCACGTTCAATCGCCTCATGCCACGACGCCGGCGATGCCGCGGTTCCGAGTTCACCCGCGGTGTAGGTATTGAAATCGCAGTATCCACAGCGCGTCGCACAGAACGGCACGTGGATGTAGAGACCGAACGGCGTCTCGGCGTCGACGCTGGACAATCGGTGTCGCGCGGACTCATCCAGACCGTCACCGTGCGCCGACGTCGCGAGCGGGGACCGCTCGCTCACCGACGACTCCGTACCGATTATTGCCACCTGACCATCATGCCGCGCGCCCGCACGTCGATGTCGGGTGGCTGCCACGACCCATTTCCATCACGGTGAGGAAAACTATTCCCAAGTAGACGACGTCGAGGTACACATGGCACTATGGACGACGTGACTTCACCAGGAGTGTGGCTTGCCGAACGTCGCCACATCGATCTCAAGCGTGTTTGCAGCGCGAACTGTCAGCTCTAGCTGACGTTCCGGCGATTCGTCGCCCCTCCTGAACTTCGATCGCGCTAGCCCGCGACGCCAGCCCCGAACGTCTCTGATGCCAGCACCCAGCCCGTGCACATGGCCTTGCGCTGCCGTGGGCACACTCGAGAAGAGAATTCATGACGACCACCACCGATGTGAGTGCCGCTGCCACGCCGGACACACCTCCGGCCAAGGCACGTCCGGCCCGCAAGGCTCGGCCAACCAAGCGTCGTGCCGAGGGCCAGTGGAAACTCGGCTACCGCGAGCCGCTCAACGCCAACGAGCAGTCCAAGAAGGACGACAATCCGCTCAACGTCCGCGGCCGGATCGAGAACATCTACTCCAAGGGCGGATTCGACTCAATCGACAAGTCCGACCTCCGCGGCCGCTTCCGCTGGTGGGGCCTCTACACCCAGCGTGAGCAGGGCTACGACGGCACCTGGACCGGCGACGAGAATATCGACATCCTCGAAGCCAAGTACTTCATGATGCGCGTGCGCTGCGACGCCGGCGCACTCAACGTCGAACAATTGCGCACCATCGCCGGTATCTCGACCGAGTTCGCTCGCGACACCGCCGACCTCTCCGACCGCGAGAATGTTCAGTACCACTGGATCGAGGTAGAGAACGTTCCAGAGATCTGGGAGCGCCTGGAAGGCGTAGGTCTCAAGACCACTGAAGCATGCGGCGACTGCCCCCGCGTGGTGTTGGGTTCGCCGATGGCCGGCCGTTCACGTACCGAGGTCCTCGACCCGACACCGGCTATCGACGAAATCGTGCGGCGCTATATCGGCGACAAGAAGTACTCGAATCTGCCGCGCAAGTTCAAAACCGCCATCTCCGGTCAACCCGACGTCGTACACGAGATCAACGACGTCGCGTTCATCGGTGTCAATCATCCCGAACACGGTCCTGGACTGGACCTATGGGTCGGCGGCGGGCTGTCAACCAATCCGATGCTCGCTCAACGCGTCGGCGTATGGGTGCCGCTCGATGAGGTACCCGACGTGTGGGAAGGCGTGGTCTCGATCTTCCGCGACTACGGCTATCGTCGGCTGCGCGCGAAGGCCCGGTTGAAATTCCTGATCAAGGACTGGGGAATCGAGAAGTTCCGCCAGGTCCTCGAAGATGAATACTTGGGCCGCAAGCTGATTGACGGCCCCGCCGTCGACAAGCCGAAGCATCCCATCGACCATGTCGGCATCCAGAAGCAGACCGACGGACTCAATGCCATCGGTGTCGCCCCGATCGCCGGCCGCGTCTCCGGAACCATCCTGGGCAAGGTCGCCGACCTTGCCGAGCAGGCCGGCTCGGACGCGATCCGTTTCACGCCGTATCAGAAGCTGATCATCCTTGACGTCCCCGACGACAAGCTCGACGCGTTGGTCGCCGGTCTCGACGAACTCGGTCTACCGGCCCGGCCGTCGCATTGGCGCCAGAATCTGATGGCGTGCTCGGGTATCGAGTTCTGCAAACTCTCATTCGCCGAGACCCGCAAACGCTCGCAGGCCCTGGTGCCCGACCTCGAAGCCCGATTGGCGGATATCAACGCCGACCTGGACATCCCGATCACGATCAACATCAACGGATGCCCCAACTCTTGCGCGCGGTCGCAGGTGGCCGACATCGGCTTCAAGGGACAGTTGGTCGACGACGGCGACGGGAATCAAGTCGAAGGATTTCAGGTTCATCTAGGTGGCAGCCTCGGCCTGGATAGCGGATTCGGCCGAAAGTTGCGGCAGCACAAGGTAACCAGCCCCGAGCTCGGCGACTACATCGAACGCGTGGTGCGCAATTTCACGACCCAGCGCTACGACGGTGAACGCTTTGCCGAATGGACGGTGCGCGCGGACGAGGAGGCGTTGCGATGACCACCACCGATACTGAGATATCAGCACGAACGCGCACCGAAGAAGAGCTGCGCGCCATCGCTGAGGAGGGTGCCGCACGACTCGGCCCCGACGCCACTCCCGAGCAGTTGATCGCTTGGACCGCTGAGACTTTCGGCACCGACTTTCTGGTCGCGTCGAATATGCAGGACGCCGTGCTGGTCGACCTCGCGGTCAAGCACATCCCGACCGACACACTCGACGGCGGCAAGGTGAAGGTCCTCTTCCTCGACACTGGCTATCACTTCGCCGAGACCATCGGCACCCGGGACGCCGTCGAGCAGGTTTACGGCGTTGAACTAGTCAACGTCACGCCGGACAACACCGTTGCCGAGCAGGATCAACTGTTGGGCCGCAACCTCTTTGAGCGAGATCCCGGCGAATGCTGCCGGCTGCGCAAGGTGGTCCCGCTGCGGAAGTCGTTGTCGGGCTACAGCGCCTGGATCACCGGCATCCGCCGAGTCGAGGCGCCAACCCGCGCCAACGCTCCCCTCATCTCCTTCGACGAAGCCTTCGGCCTCGTGAAGATCAATCCGATCGCGGCATGGTCCGACGAGACGATGCAGGACTACATCGACAGCAACGGGGTTCTGGTGAATCCTCTTGTCGACGAAGGCTATCCATCCATCGGCTGTGCACCGTGCACCGTCAAACCGGAACCAGGTTCAGATTCCCGAAGCGGCCGCTGGGCCGGTCGGGCCAAGACAGAATGTGGGCTGCACGCATCATGACAGTTACCGAAGAAGCCACCGTCAATGCCGGCGAGCGGGACAGCGGGGTGACCGGCGAGTTCACCACCCTCGACGCACTGGAGTCAGAGGCCATCCACATCTTCCGCGAGGTGGCCGGTGAGTTTGAACGCCCGGTAATCCTATTCTCCGGCGGCAAGGACTCCACTCTGCTGCTACATGTGGCACTCAAGGCGTTTTGGCCTGCACCGCTGCCCTTTTCGCTGCTGCACGTCGACACCGGACACAACCTCCCCGAGGTGCTGCAGTTCCGCGACGAGGTGGTCGAGCGGCACAACCTGCGACTGCATGTCGCCAAGGTCGAGGACTACCTCGCCGATGGACGGCTCACCGAGCGACCCGACGGCATCCGAAACCCGCTACAAACCATTCCGCTACTCGACGCGATCACCGAGAACCGCTTCGACGCCGTGTTCGGCGGTGGCCGCCGCGATGAAGAGCGCTCACGCGCCAAGGAGCGAATCTTCTCCCTGCGCAACGCGTTCGGCCAGTGGGATCCGAAGCGGCAGCGTCCCGAGTTGTGGAATCTGTACAACGGCCGGCATGCCCCCGGCGAGCATGTCCGCGTCTTCCCGCTGTCCAATTGGACCGAGCTCGACGTGTGGCGTTACATCGCCCGCGAGTCGGTGCTCCTTCCGCCGATCTACTACGCGCATCAGCGCGAAGTGTTCTCGCGCGACGGGATGTGGATGACTCCCGGCCCATGGGGTGGCCCGCGAGAAAATGAAGCGCTCGAGACCCGTTCGGTCCGCTATCGCACCGTCGGTGACGGATCGACCACCGGCGCAATCCTTTCCGAGGCTGCCGACAACGACGCCGTGCTCGACGAGGTCGCCGCGTCTCGCTTGACCGAGCGGGGCGCCACCCGTGGCGACGACCGGGTGTCCGAGGCCGCTATGGAAGACCGCAAACGTGAAGGATACTTCTGATGAAGCACGCCCCCGACCTGCTCCGCATCGCGACCGCGGGGAGCGTCGACGACGGTAAGTCCACGCTCGTCGGTCGCCTCCTCTATGACACCAAATCGGTTCTGGCAGACCAGATCGATGCGGTAACCAAGGCATCGGTCGACCGCGGATTGGACAGTCCCGACCTCTCGCTGCTCGTCGACGGCCTGCGTGCCGAACGCGAACAGGGCATCACCATCGACGTGGCGTACCGGTATTTCGCCACGCCCGCACGGTCTTTCGTGCTCGCCGATACACCCGGTCACGTGCAGTACACCCGCAATACGGTGTCCGGCGCATCGACCGCTCAGTTGGTCATCCTGCTTGTCGACGCCCGCAATGGTGTTGTCTCCCAAACACGGCGACACGCAGCGGTGATGGCGCTGCTCGGCGTACCTCAGTTGGTGTTGGCGGTCAACAAGATCGATGCCGTCGACGATGCGGCAGCGAAGTATGCGCAGATCGTCGCGGAGTTCAGCGAACTCACCCGCTCATTGGGTTGGTCCGACGACGAAGTCACCACCATCCCGGTGTCGGCGTTGCACGGCGACAATGTCGCGAGCCGTTCGGACAACACCCCGTATTACGATGGCCCAAGCCTCATCGAGCATCTTGAGTCGGTACCCAATGTCACCGAGCACAACCACGCTCCGCTTGGGCTGCGATTCCCGGTGCAGTATGTAATCCGGCCACGCACAGCGGAATTCCCCGACTATCGCGGCTACGCCGGTCAGATCGCCGCGGGCACCGTCGCCGTCGGCGACGAGGTTGTCGTACTGCCGTCGGGGACGCGTTCCCGAGTCACCCAAATCGATACCGCCGATGGACAATTGGCATCGGCACATGCTGGCCGTAGTGTGACGCTTCTTCTCGACGACAATGTCGACATCTCGCGAGGCGACGTGATCGCCGCGGTCGCCGATGCCCCCGAGCCAATTCAGCAGTTCACCGCGACGGTGTGCTGGTTGGCCGACAAGCCGCTGCGCCCCGGTGCACGGGTGCTACTCAAACACGGCACCAAGACCACCCAGGCAATCATCGGTGGACTCGACGCGCTGTTCGACGAGCAGAATCTCGCGTTGCTCGACGGTCCGGAAGCGTTGGAACTCAACCACATCGGACTGATCTCCGTGCAAACCGCCGAGCCGATCGCAGCCGACGACTATGCGATTAGCCGCGAATCGGGCAGCTTCTTGTTGATCGACCCACAGGGTGGCAACACGCTGGCCGCAGGTCTCGTCGGTGACGCTCTAGCTCCCCTGCATCTATCCCAGGCGCAGCCTGCCTGACATGAGCAAGATGGTTCGCCCGGCTCTGCTGCTGGTGGCGCACGGTAGTCGCGACGACAGATTCGTCGTGACCGCCGAGCAGATCCGCGACGCGGTCGCCGGCGAATTACCCGGCGTCGCGGTGGAGTTGAGTTATCTCGATCTCAACGCACCGCTGGTCGGCGATGCGCTCGCCACCCTCGGACCGCGAACAGATGATGTGGTTGTGGTTCCGCTGCTACTCGGCGACGGTTATCACAGCCGGTTCGATCTGCCGGCGATCCTGTCCGCGGCCACCAGGCAACGAATTTCGTTGCGCACCAGCCAAACTCCGGTCGTCGGTGACACTTCATTGGTACCCGCGCTCCTCAGTCGCCTCGCCGAGGCCGGTCTCCGCTCCAACGACGGGGTGCTGATGTGCGCCGTGGGCTCGTCTGACGCCGGATCGGATGCCCAAGCGCGACGTCGTGCGGCAGAACTGAGTGAGCGGCTGAAAGTACCCGTCGAGGTGGTGTTCGCCACCAAGCCCGGCGAACACGACAAAGAATTGCGCAGCGCCGTAAGCCGTTTGGAAGACGCTAGGGTGGACCGAATCGTGTTGAGCCCATACTTTCTGTCGGCCGGCCTGCTCACCGAACGCGTCATCGGCAAGGTACTCGCCTACCGCCCCGACTCTCTCGTCGCCGCACCGATCGGTGAGCATCGAGCACTGATCGACGCCGTGACGTCGAACTACCGGACTGCGCTCCGAGGAGTCAGCCATTCCTCCGGGACCAGCTCACAGCCTGGCCGTGATTCGCTCCTGCACTCCTTCTAACACCGGCAGCAGGAACGCCAAGGCATCCGGATTGCCCTCGACCGTCACTCGTCCGTCACCGATCGCATCGCCGATAGCTACGCGCCCGCCGGATATCGCCGCCATCGTCTCAGGGTCGGTGGTAACCACAGCATCGGCGCCGTCGACCCCGTTGACGGCCACGGACGCGATGCCATCGCGAATAGTGAGCCATGCGGCGTCATCACCGACGCGGACTTCATACGAGTAATTCTCGCTCAGCTCGGCCGGCCGCAGCATTCGCGACAAGAATAACAACGTCCATTCGACGTGATACGTCTCGTGATCGTCGGGGCCAGCCGAGATCTGATGCCGAACACCCCAGATTGCCAGCGGCGCAAGGGAATTGGCCAATTCTTGGCCGACGTCAGTGAGTTCGTACACCGTCGATGCGACAGGCGGCCCGACATATCGCCGGGTGAGGATGCCGTCCGCATCCAGTTGCTTCAACCGATTCGCGAGCAGGCTAGTCCCGATCCCGACGAGCGTCCCGGCGAGATCGGAGTATCGCTTCGGCCCCGACATCAATTCGCGAACGATCAGCAGTGTCCACCGCTCGCCAACGATGTCGAGGGCGCGGGACAAACCGCAAAACTGGTCATAACTACGCCTGGTCATCCTCACATGGTACGCCTCCAAGATGTTTTTAGAGTAGAAGCTTTTATTTCTTATTGCTCTACTTCATTTTCTTATGTACGGTAGGACCATCATCCGACCGAGGAGGACGACATGAAGCGAATGAGTCACCGCGACCCACGTTGGCGCGAATGGCAACACCTCGATCGGGTCGCGCGTTCTGGACCAATCATCTTGGGCTGCACCGGTTCTGCTGCATCACTACGGGCGGTGGCGTCGGCTCCGACGTTGGTCGGTCCCGTACCGGCGGCCGTATTGCTGTGCGCCGTGAAGCCGGCACGCGCGAGGGACACCCGCCGACGCGACTCCGACTTCGACGTTCTCAAGGCCGACGCGTATCAACTGAGCGAGTCAGCGATTATCGACGAAGCGCTCCGCCGAAGCCGCGAAGTCGCCTGGGATTGCGGACTGAAAGGCGTTGTCACCCAAACGGTTTTCGCCGACCCAGTACACGCTCTACGCGACGCCGCCATCGACAACGCGGCGAGTACGGTGATCGTCGGAGTCGGCGGGCGGCGTCCGAGCCGATTGGTGAACCGACTGGCCGCGGCACTGCCCGACGGCGTCGATCTCATCGCCACCGACGGCACTGCGCCGCTCGTCGCGATTCGACGTAGTCGAATGAGTAACGGCGCCACCGACTACTTCAGTGGACTGCGGACGTCGCGGCTCGCTATCGGCTGATGGACCTAACCGTCGGTAACCGGTTGGCGCAGAATCGTTTTCAACTTCGCCGGCTCCACCCGCCGAGCATCTGACAGATAGATCTCGTGATGACGTCCGGTCATAGTCAATCCGTTGTCCGGGATGAACTCATCGTGCATGCGCGCCAGGGTCGGCCCCTCGTCATCGAAGGAACCGATGTGCAGGGTCTGCACGCTCCGCCCTTCGGTGTACTCCTCGAAACGCGCGAGATGGGCTGCGGCAAACCCTTTTTGGACAGCACCGTCAATGGCTCGCTCGACAATCTGGGCGGTGATCCATTCCGGTTGAACGATCATCATCGTCCACTTCCACGCACTCTTGTCACGGGTGGTGAAGGTCGACATGTCGTCGGCATCCCAGAGCCCCTCAAGCGGACCTACCGTGTGGACTCGGTCGAGTTCTTTCTTGGCGATCCCGCGTGCGCCGTAGGAGACGGTGTACAGCGCCTCGATGGCAGCCGCATACTCCGGTGACACATTGGGATCGCCCGCGCCGTCGACCATCACGAAACTCAGCGATGGCACATCGACGACGCTGAATACTCCCCTCTTCGGCGCGTACAGATCCTTGCGGTGCGACTTGATGTCGAAATTGGTTGGCATGCCACTCCTTGCCGGTCCGTACAACGAAATCGGTCCGTACCACCATAGATCGTGTGTGGTACGGACCGACTAGCGTTGTGCGAAGACGACTATTCGCTGATAGCCGGCACCTTCGTCGCGCGGGCGTAGACTTCTTCTCCCGCACTGAGATTCAGAGCATTCGCGTCACCGCGCGTCACCTGTGCGAGGAATTCCTCCCCGGTCGCGGTAGCGACCAGATCGACGCGGGTCTCAAATCCGAGATGAACGACCCGCTGAACTGTCGCCTTGATGATGCCGGTGTCCAACTCGGCATCGATCGACGGCCAAGCGAGTTCCGGGTTGCGTCCCAAACGAATGTCATGCGGGCGCACCAGCTCTCCGTTCACCCGCACCGTTGACCCGAGGAATGACGCGACGAACGCATTGGATGGACGATCGTAGAGGTCGTCGGGTGCACCGATCTGTTCGATACGTCCCTTGTTGAGGACCGCGATCCGATCGGAGACGTCGAGCGCTTCCTGCTGGTCGTGAGTCACCAGCACAGTGGTCACATGCACCTCGTCATGCAAGCGCCGCAACCACTTTCGCAGATCCTCACGCACCTTCGCATCAAGTGCGCCGAACGGCTCGTCGAGCAGCAGCACCTTCGGATCAACCGCGAGTGCCCGAGCCAGAGCCATGCGCTGACGCTGGCCACCCGACAGTTGCGCCGGGAACCGGCGCTGAAAACCAGTCAGCCCAACGATATTGAGCAGCTCGTCCACCTTGGCGTCGATCTCCGCTTTCGGCTTCTTACGGATCTTCAGGCCGAACGCGACGTTATCGCGCACGTTGAGATGTTTGAACGCGGCATAGTGCTGGAACACGAAGCCGATGTCGCGTTGCTGCGGCGACGCGTTGGTCACATCCTTTCCATTGATCTTGATGCTGCCCGAATCCAGTGAGTCAAGACCCGCGATCGAACGCAATAGCGTCGACTTGCCTGAACCGGACGGCCCAAGCAACGAGGTCAGCGACCCCTCCGGGATATCGATGGAGACATTGTCCAGCGCGGCGAAGTCGCCGTATTTCTTATTCGCGTCGGTTACTGAAATAGACATCTACACGCCTTCTTTCACGTTCGGGTTCTTGCCGTGCTTCGCCACGGGCAGCGATTCGAGGGTGGGAGCTTCGTCGGCCTCGTCGGCCTCATCCGAGCCGACATAGGAACTGCTCGCGTCGGCAAGACGCTGCTTACCGCGGTGCTCGACGTAGGTCATCGCGACCAGTACCAGTACGGCCACGAACATCAGCAACGTCGCAGCCGCATACGCACCAAACTCGTTGTAGTCGTCGGTGTACCGCGAGGACACCAACAGTGTCAGCGTCTGGGAAATGCCCGGATAGTTCGACGACACCATTGTCACCGCGCCGTATTCACCGAGTGCGCGCGCGACCGTCAGCACCACGCCATAGGTCAGGCCCCATTTGATGGCTGGCAGGGTGATTCGCCAGAACGTCTGGCGCGCATTGGCACCCAGGGTCGCGGCTGCCTGTTCCTGTTCGGTGCCGATCTCGCGGAGCACCGGCTCCACCTCACGAACGACGAACGGCAGAGTCACGAAGAGCGTGGCCAATACCAAGCCGGGGAATCCGAAGATGATTCGGAAACCCAGATTCTCCACTCCGCCGAACCAGCCGCCATACCCCCACAGCGCGATCAGCGCGACGCCGACGACGACCGGGGAAACGGCAAACGGTAGGTCGACGACCGCCTGCAAGATTCCCTTGCCCGGGAATTTGCCCCGAGCCAGGGCCAGCGCGGTCGTTACACCGAACACGACGTTCAGCGGCACAACGATAACCACGATGATCAGCGATAGCTGAAGCGCGGCGATCGCGGCCGGTGTGGTGATCCAATCCCAGAACTGGCCCAGACCATGCTCGAACGAACGCCAGAAAATGACGCCGACGGGCACTACCAGCAGGACCAACAGATAGAGCAGCGCAATACCGCGCAGCAGATATTTCGACAGCGGTGAGACTTTCATGTCACTGCTCCTCTCGACGCGTCTGGCGACGGCCCGCGACGCGCAGCACCAGCAGCACGATGAAGGCGATGAGCAGCAGGACCACCGAGATGGCCGCCGCGTCCACCGGCTCGTCGATCTCGATCTGCTGCTGGATGTACTGCGATGCGACTTGCGTCTTTCCTGGAATGTTGCCGCCGATGAGAACGACTGAACCGAATTCGCCGATCGCACGGGTGAAGGCGAGGCCGGCACCGGTGAGAATCGAAGGCAGTAGAGCCGGAACGACAATCTTCCACCAGATGGTCCAGTTAGACGCCCCTAGAACGGCCGCCGCCTCCTCGACGTCGGTGTCGAGTTCGATGAGCACCGGCTGTACCTGCCGCACCACGAATGGCAACGTGACGAATGTCAGGGCGATGACCAACGCGGGCTTGGTGGCGTTGAGCTGAATATCGACCGGGCTGTTGGGACCGTAGAGCGATAGCAGCACGAGGCTGGCGACGATCGTCGGCAACGCGAATGGCAGGTCGATGATCGCGTTAACAAATCCCTTGCCCCAGAAGTCATCTCGTACCAGAACCCATGCGATCAACGTTCCGAAGACCACGTTGATCAACGCGACTACGATGGATACCTCGACGGTCACGACCAACGCGTCGACCGCGGCATCGGCGGAAATCGCATCCCAGAAACCACTCCAGCCCGACCCGAATGCCTGCACGGCGATCGCGGCCAGCGGAAGAAGCACGATAATGCTCAGCCATAGGCCTGCGACGCCGATACCAAGTGGACTGACACCGCGGAACGTCCGTGGCCGGAACCGGTCGGTGGAGTCCGACGGCTTCGGCTTGTCCGGAGCCGTCTGTGCCTGAGTCGTCATTTCTTCCCTCCCTTGGCATAGATCTTGGTGATCGCACCCTTCTGGCCAAAGAGTTTGGAGTCCACCGCTTTCCAGCCGGTCAGATCCTTGCCGTCATTGTCGGCGGCCGTGCCCTCGCCGAGAACTTTGCCCAATTCCTTTATGGTCCAAAGCTTTCGGATCTCGCCCGGGAACGACCCCTTCGTCTCATCGATGATCGACTGCGTGACTGGCCGGAATCCCTGCTGAGCCCACAGACGCTGCGCCTCGTCGGTGAAGAGGAAGTCGACGAATGCTTTGGCGCCGGCCACGTCGTCACTGGTGTTCACCACGGCGACCGGGTTCTCGATTTTGAAGGTCTCGTCGGGAATCACATAGTCGACCTTGGAGTTCTCAGCTGCGACCGCGTTGTTGCGCTTGAGCATGATCGCCTCGTTCTCGTAGCTGATCAGGACATCGCCCTGCCCTTGCTCGAACGCGGTGGTCGCTTCTCGACCTGACTTCGGTTGCACGCGAATGTGATCGCGCACCAGTTTCGAGACATAGTCCAACCCGGCCTTGTCATCCACGCCGCCCTGACTCTTCGCCGCGTAGGGCGCCAACAGGTTCCATTTCGCCGAACCCGAGCTACCCGGGTTGGGGGTCACCACCTCGACGCCCGGCTTCAGAAGATCGTCCCAGGTATGAATGTTCTTAGGATTACCCTCGCGAACCACAAGTGCCACAACTGAACCGAACGGCGTGCTGTTGTTCGGGGCTTGCTTCTTCCAGTTCTCGTCGACAACCCCCTCTTTGACCAGACGGGTGATGTCCGGCTCGACCGAGAAGTTGACGACGTCGGCTGGTACCCGGCGCGCGACCTTGCGCGACTGATCGCCCGAGGCACCGTAGGACTGCGAGAAACCGATATCGCGGCCTGTCTCGGTCTTCCGGAACGCCGGGATGATCACGTCAAAGCCTGGCTTGGGTACGGCATAGGCGACGAGGTTGAGGTGGCGCGAGCCACTGGAGATATCGACCCCGCCCGGTTCATCGGTGGAGCCACCGCCGCAAGCACTGATCACCCCCACTCCCAGGACCGCGACGCAGAGCAGTGACACTGCCCTGACGACCGCGGAAACACCTGCGATGTGCTTCACGTTCGGACCTCCATCTGTTGTGGTTTGTCGTCGAGTCCACCATTCGCGATGAACTCGTAGCGCAGAAACGCTAACAACCAAACAGGCGCGCGACATCGTCGAAAAGCCCGCTGACTATCCGGGGCTGGTCGGATGCCGCCCGTTGTGCTATCTCGTCAGAAACCAGGCGAGGAGTACAAGAGCGACTAATGCGATGAGAGCGATCGTTACCCGTGACTTGATCATCTTCACAAACCCGATCCGTCGTCGTCAGCAAATCTACGGCGGTCAAAGATCCGAGAAACCACGTTGACCAGCCAATTCAGTACAATTGCCGCGACAATCGCGAGAGGGATTACCACCGCGAGGGTAACCAGCAACTGCGGCACAAAAGATAGCGCTGTTAACCATTCTTCGACGCTATCCCACCACGTCACGAAGCCTTTCACGCCCGCCTCCGCCCTGCCGGGAACTTTCGTTCAAGGTGATTAAAAGACCAATCTGCCATCGTCATGCGGTCAGCCCCCGCCTGAGTAAAAGTGGTTCGATACCCGCCGGACGCCCCAGCAACCGCTGGTGACTGGCGATCGGTTCGACGCTGGAGCCGCGGCTCAACGTCAGATCGGCGAAGACCCGCCCGCTTTCGCGACGCAAGCCGCCCGACGCGAGAAACCACTGCTCGGTCTCCGCATCGAGCACTTCGGACCAGATGTAGCTGTAGTAGCCGGCCGAATACCCGCCGGCGAAGATGTGGTTGAAGTACGCGGTGCGGTATCGCGGCGGGATCAACTCACCACCCAGTCCCGCATCGGCCAATGCGGCTCGTTCAAACGCGGCCAAATCCGCGACTGCCTCACTGGTCGCCTGCGCGACGGAAAGCCGATGCCAGGCGAGGTCAAGCACCGCGGCGGCTAAGTATTCGATAGTCGAATGCGCACTCTCGGTCTGCGCCGCGGCGCGGGCAGCATCGGCCAGTTCGGTCGGGATTGGCGCTCCGGTGGCGTGATGGCGCGCGTAATTCGCGAGCACCTCGGGATGCAGGGCCCACATTTCGTTGACCTGCGAGGGGAACTCGACGAAATCGCGTGGCACCGACGTTCCCGATTGCGAGGGGTATCGCACCGCCGACAGAAGACCATGCAGGGCATGGCCGAACTCGTGAAACAGTGTCGTGAGTTGATCGGTCGATAGCAGTGCCGGCTGCCCGTCGGCGGGTTTGGGCACATTGAGGACATTCACCACAACTGGTAACTGCCCCAACAGTTTCGACTGATCGACGATGCTGTTCATCCACGCACCGCCGCGCTTGGACGGCCGCGCGAAATAGTCACCGAGATACAGGCCGATGCCCGCACCGGACTCGTCGAAGACTTCCCACACCCGAACGTCGGGATGGTAGGCGCGCAAATCGGGGCGTGCCTGGAAGCTCAGGCCGTACAGCTGGCCGGCCGCGAAGAACACGCCGTCGTGCAGAACGGTGTCCAGTTCGCAGTAGGCCGCGAAATCATCCAGTGGCACAGCCGAATCCGCCTGTTGCGCCTTCGCCAGCCAGTAGGTGACGTCGGACGCGGCGAGGTCGGTTCCGGCAAGATCGGCCAACCGGGTGAGTTCTCGCTCCCCCGCTTCTACCGCGGCCTTCGAGAGCTGAGCAAGCAATGCGAACACAGCTTCGGCGTCCGGCGCGGTCTCTTCGGCGATGGTGTATTCGGCGTGGTTGGCGTAACCGAGCAGTTCGGCACGCCGGGCCCGCAATTCGACAATCTCACGGATCGCCGCAGCGGTGTTGTTCTCGTTGTCACGCGCGCATCGACTCACCGAAGCGTCGAAAACTCGCTGCCGCGCATCGGGATTCACCAGGGACGCAACCGCCGCCTGACTGCTCGGCAGCTCCAGGGCAACCAGGTAACCGTCTTGTCCGGCATCGGCGGCCGCGCGGGCAGCGGCGGCGACCTCGCCGGCACCGAGCCCTTCGAGCGCGGCGGCGTCGTCGAAGGCAACCGCCGACGCGTTGGTGTCGTCGAGGATGAACTGTCCCACCTGATTGGTGAGATAGGCCAAACGCGAGGATATTTCGCGCATCTGCTGCTGGCCGGCGGCGTCCTGGCCCGCGCCGGCACGGATCGCGTCGCGGTAATACTTACTGAGCAGGCGCTGCTGATCTTCGGCGAGATCGTCGTCGGCTATCTCGCGATACAACTGATCGATGCGGCCAAATAGATTGGCATTCAACGTAATCGTGCTGTAGTGCTCGGCAAGTTTCGTCGAAAGTTCTTGTGCGATCTCGTTACGCTGGGGATTGGTGTCGGGCCCTACGAGATTGAAGAAGATGTGGGCACGCCGGCCCAGATCCTGACCCGAACGTTCCAGTGCCTCAATCGTATTGGCGAAAGTTGCCGGCTCGGCGTTATCCGCGATGGTCGCCACCTCAGCTAGGTGAGCGGCCATCGCGGCGTCGAATGCGGGCAGGAAATCGCCGTCGGAGATCACTGCGAAATCTGGCAACCCATAGGGCAGATCAGACTCGGCGAGTACGGAATTGGCCTGCGGCATTGCGTTACTTTCCCTTCGGCTTATCGCCGACCGCATCAGAACTCAGGGCGGCGACGAAGGCATCCTGGGGCACTTCGACGCGGCCGATCGTCTTCATGCGCTTCTTGCCTTCCTTCTGCTTCTCCAGCAGTTTGCGCTTACGGCTGATATCGCCGCCGTAGCACTTGGCCAGCACGTCCTTGCGGATCGCTCGAATGTTTTCGCGCGCAATGATTTTCGACCCGATGGCGGCCTGGATGGGCACCTCGAACTGTTGACGCGGAATGAGTTCTTTGAGTTTGGTCGCCATCTTGTTGCCATAGCCGTAGGCGGCGTCACGGTGCACGATCGCGCTGAACGCATCGACTGCCTCACCTTGCAACAAAATGTCGACCTTAACCAGGTC